>JANXSM010000154.1 GCA_025352665.1 Rhodospirillales bacterium
GTATGAGCCCCTCCTCAGGCAGTGACATGCCTTAACGAATGGAGTGCAGAGGCACCGCCTCTGCCGGGTCCAGGGCGGATGCCCTGGTCAGGCCGAAGGCCATTCCGGCGCAGCCGGACCCCTGCACATCGGGCCTCGTCCTACGCCATCGCGACGCCGCCGCGTTGGCGCCACCGGCGGCGGATGCCGGCGATCAGGGCGAGGGTGAGGCCTGCGAGCAGGATGGCTACGGCTGGGCGGGGGCCGTAGGACAGGTCAAGATTGGCTGAGAGCACGCGCATCGGGTCTATGCGGGTGGCGAGGCCGTACCAGGCGAATTCGACGGCGGCGGTGGTGACGGCTGCGGCGAACGCCAGCAGCGGCACCGGCCACCAGTTCAGGCGTGCCGCATGCGGGGTGACGCGCCATAGCATCTCCCAAGCGAACAGGCCGGCGACGAACACGGCTGCGGAGACGTCGGCCTTGGACTGCAGGAAATAGTGAAACAGCGCCAGGACGGTGAGCGGATAGGCGAGTTTGTGCAGCTTCTTCCAGCGACGGCCCAGGCGGGCGATCATGCGATCGGTGGAGGTGGTGGCAAGTGCAAGCAATCCCAACAGGGTCACGAAGCCGACGGTAAGATAGAAGCGCAGCGCGATCTCGCTTGCCACCGTCAGCATGTGCCAATGCTGGTCGAGGCAGTAGATGAGGAAATGCACTCCCGCGTAGCAGGCGCTGGCGACGCCGATCATGCGGCGCAACGGCACGATGCGCTGCCAATCCAGCACCGCACGCAGCGGGGTTACGCCGAGCGAGAGCAGCAGGAAATAGACCGCCCAGTCGCCGGTCTTGTGCGTCGCCTCCATCACTGGCCGGCCACCGAGGCCTCCGATGGCGGCCAGCACCATCACCTGCAGCATCGGTGCGCAGAGGATCGCGAGCGTTACCGCCCGCAGCGGAGAAAAGCGGCCACGGCGATCCTTTACGAGCGAGGCTACGGAGTTGAGCAGGAACATTGGCGAGGCCTTGCACCGGATTAGCGTGGAGACCAGAGCGTGATGATCGAACGAGGAATTACCGAAAGGTCTGAGTCACACAGAAAAACAAAGAGCTAGACTGGGACGATTTCGCCTATCAGAAATCATTCTGGTCTTGCGAAGGCCGATTATCGTTTCACGGTCGGCGCGATGATCCTGCGGTAATCCGCGGGAACCCGGAAGACCGCCTCTGGCTGGGGATCGTAGTGCACGGCTGTTGCGATCGCCAACACGCGTCCGTCGGCGGCCGCGCGCAGCAGCACGCCGTCGGTCGTGATGCAGGCGAGGGTGGCGCGGCCGCCGTTGTCATTGGTAGCCCATTGCGTGCAGGTCAGGCCGGAAACCTCGGCTTCGCCGCGGCGAATGAAGATATTCGTGGTCGGCAGGCCGGGCAGGGCGGTGGCGGCAGTGTCGACCTGCAGGATGGTGTGATCTAGCTCGCGCACGGTTTCCATACGGTGCGTACGGGTGTCGATCACCATGAACAGTCCGGGTGAGGGCGGGTCGACCCGCAGCTTACCCTCGCCCACACCCCAGCGCAGGCGCTGGTCCAGCGGGCCTTCGGGGCCAGCGATACGGTAGATGACGTCAACGTCGCGGGTGGGCACCAGCAGCGGGCGTTCCTGCGCAAGCGCCGGGACTGCGATCAACAAAAAGCCTACCACCCAGTGTTTCATTGCGGCAGGGCCATGATCCGATAGCCGTCCGGTGGTGAAAACAGCCCGACTGGCTGGGCCGCGACGGCCACGCTCACCGCCTCGATGCTTGCGGTTCGTCCGTCCCGGCCGCGGCCCTCGCCGCGCAGCAGCAGGCCATCCGGCGTCAGGCAGACACGGCCTTGGGCGCGGTTCCGGGCGGTGGTGACGTCGTATAGCGTGCAGCTGCGGCCGAGCACGCGGTCGTTGCCGGCGGCGGTGAAGCTGAGGCCGGGCCCGAGGATGAAACCGTCGGTGATCCCGCCGCCGGGCGGCAACTGGATGACCAGGCGAGTTTGCGGCATGACCAGTTCTACCCGCTCCTGCGGCTGGTCGACCAGGAGGTAGCCGAGCGGCACGCCCTCGATGCGGATGCGGCCGAGATCGGCGGAGTAACGGACGGATAGGCTGCTCGGAACCCGTGGATCGGAGCCGGTGCTGCGGTAGGTGATCATGGCGTCGTGTTGCGGCAGATAGCGCGGCGAGGGAGCGGCGAATGCCAGTTGGGGTGCCAAAAGGGCCGCGAGGAGAAGTGTCTTCATGCGTCACCTTTTGCCATGCGGGTGAACTCGGCAGCGAGCATTGCGGGGTCGGGCGCCGCCTCGAACCGAGTGGGGATCTCAACGGCTGCTTCGATCATCGCCTTGTAGTTAAGCCGCGGCACCTCAACAGCGCCGAACTGTGCCAGATGGGGTGTCGTCCACTGCGTGTCTAGGAGGGCAAAGCCTGCGAGGCGCAGGCGGGCGACCAGGTGGACCAGGGCGACTTTGGAGGCATCCCGCGCGCGGGCAAACATGCTTTCGCCGAAAAACACGCCGCCGACGGCAACGCCGTAAAGCCCGCCGACCAGGGCGCCGTCCTGCCAGGTCTCGACGGAATGGGCGTGGCCGAGATGGTGGAGTTCGGTGAACAGGCGTTCGATGGTGAGATTGATCCAGGTGTTCTCGCGCCCGGGTGCGGGTTCTGCGCAGCCGGCGATGGCTGCGGGGAAGTCGTGGTCAACGGTGACGGTGTAAGGGCCGGAGGTGACGGTGCGCAGCAGGCGCCGGGGCACGTGAAAGCTGTCAAGTGGCAGGTGGCCACGCTGCTCGGGGTCGAGCCAATACAACTTCGTGCTGGTGCGCGAGTCGGCCATCGGGAACATCCCGATGCGGTATGCGCGCAGCATCAGATCCGGCGTGACCTCAACCATGCGGCGTGACATCGTAGGAGTGTGCCGGATTTGGTTGGTCAGAGCTACCATAGTGGATCATTGGTCGCCGCAGGCGGTTGCATCGGCGATGGCCGCAATGATCGTGAACGCGGCCTCGTCCTCCGCGGTTATTGCGACCACCGGATCGCGGCGTACGGTCGGGATAGCGACCATCTGCAGCGGATTGAACGACCCCGAAAGAGGAAGTGGCGTCGTGGTTTCGAGCGATGTTGCGATCGACATCGAGCTGGGCGCTCAGACGGGCAGGAATTTTTCGTCGGCCAATCCATCTCAATCGCCGCGATGGGTGTCCACGAAGCGTTCCAGCCAGTGGATGGTGTAGTCGCCGGCCTGGAATTCTGGGTCTTCCACGATACGCTGGTGCAGCGGGATGGTGGTTTTGATGCCGACCACCGCGAATTCCGCCAAGGCGCGCCGCATGCGCGCGATGGCTTCGGGCCGAGTGGGGGCGTGGACGATGAGCTTGGCGACCAGGCTGTCGTAATAGGGGGGCACCACGTAGCCGGCATACAACGCGCTGTCGACGCGAACGCCCAGGCCGCCCGGGGCGTGGAACACGCTGACCTTGCCGGGTGTGGGGGCAAAGGTCACCGGATCTTCGGCGGTGATGCGGCATTCGATGGCATGACCGGAGAAATGCACATCCGCCTGGGTGTAGCCGAGCTTTTCACCGGCGGCGATGCGGATCTGTTCGCGCACCAAATCCACGCCACAGACCATTTCCGTTACCGGATGCTCGACCTGCAGGCGGGTGTTCATCTCGATGAAGGAGAACTGGCCATCTTGGTAGAGGAACTCCAGCGTGCCGGCGTTGCGGTAGCCGAGGTTGCGCAGGCCTTCGCACACCACGGCGCCAAGCGCGTCGCGCTCCTCGCCGGTCAGGGCCGGGGAGCCAGCTTCTTCCAGCAGTTTCTGGTGGCGACGCTGCAGTGAGCAGTCGCGTTCGCCGAAATGGACGACGGAGCCGTGGCTGTCGGCCATGACCTGCATCTCAATGTGGCGCGGCCGATCGAGGTATTTTTCGAGATAGACGGCGTCGTTGCCAAACGCGGTGCGGGCTTCGGTGCGGGCGACGGTCCAGGCCTCGTCGAGCTCCGAGGCATCCATCGCGACCTTCATGCCGCGCCCGCCACCGCCGGCAGCGGCTTTGATCAACACCGGGTAGCCGATGCGACCGGCCACCTCGCGGGCGGCATCGAGATCGACGAGTGCACCCTCAGAGCCCGGCACCAGCGGC
This sequence comes from Rhodospirillales bacterium, assembly GCA_025352665.1. Lineage (GTDB taxonomy): Bacteria > Pseudomonadota > Alphaproteobacteria > Acetobacterales > Acetobacteraceae > CAIQQQ01. Next base: position 4,162 of record JANXSM010000154.1, read on the forward strand.
ACGCCGATGCTGGCCATGGCGGTTTTGGCGGCGATCTTGTCGCCCATCATGCGGATATGGGCTGAGGAGGGGCCGATGAAGGTCAGGCCGTGTGCCTCCACCATTTCAGCGAAACCGGCGTTCTCGGACAGGAAGCCGTAGCCGGGGTGGATCGCATCTGCCCCGGTGACCGCCGCGGCCGACAGGATGGCGGCGACGTTGAGGTAGCTGTCGCGCGCTGACGGCGGTCCGATGCACACGCTCTCATCAGCCAGGCGCACATGCATGGCCTGGCTGTCGGCGGTTGAATGCACGGCGACGGTGGGGATGTCGAGCTCGCGGCAGGCGCGCTGGATTCGCAGTGCGATTTCGCCACGGTTGGCTATCAGGATCTTTTGGAACAGGCGAGCCATCATCTGCCCCTTATTCGAGGATCAGCAGCGGCTCGTCGTATTCGACGGGCGATCCCGGGGCGACCAGGATCCGCGTGACGGTACCGGAGCGCGGGGCCTTGATCTGGTTGAAGGTCTTCATCGCCTCGATCAGCAACAGCGTCTGACCGGCTGCGACCGACTGGCCGACGGTGATGAACGGCGCCGCGCCTGGCTCCGGCGCCAGATAGACCACACCGACCATTGGGCTCAGCACGGCGCCGGGATGCTTGCCGAGTTCCTCGGCCGCGACGACGGGGGCCGGCGCGGCGGCGGCCATCACGGGCACCGTCATGGCAGGGGTGGCCACGATGATGGGGGGCGCGCGGACCACGCGGATGCGGCCCTCCTTGCTCTCGATCTCGATTTCGGTGAGCCCGGTGTCGGTCAGGATGTTGGCGAGCTGGCGCACCGCCTCGGGGTCGAAGGGCATGCTCATGTCTGGTCCTCCAGCAGGTCCGCCATGGCGGTCAGCGCCAGCGCGTAGCCACCGACGCCGAGGCCAGCGATCACGCCGACCGCCACCTTAGAGACGTAGCTGTGCTGGCGGAACTCCTCACGGCGGTGAATGTTGGTGATGTGCACCTCGATGACCGGCAGCTCGACCGACAGCAGCGCGTCCATCAATGCGATCGAGGTGGTGGTGAAACCGGCCGGGTTGATGACGATGCCGGCGGCGCGGCCGCGGCATTCCTGCACCCAAGAGATCAACTCGCCCTCACTGTTGGTCTGGCGGAAGTCGATGGACAAGCCGAGCTGCTCGGCGGTTTCGGCGCACAGCGCTTCCACGTCGTCGATCGTGGCGCGGCCGTAGAGCTGCGGCTGGCGCAGTCCCAGCATATTCATGTTGGGGCCGTTCAGAACGACCACCAGATTCTGGGCGGGTGAGGACATGGGCGCGGCCTAGCACGGCGGAGAAGGAGCAGCAATGCGGGGGGCTTGCTTGCCGCTCCCCCAGGCCTCACCCATATTCGCGCCATGACGATCACCCTGAATGGCGAGGTGCTGGCACTCGCCCCCGGCCTTACGGTTGCCACCTTGCTCACTGAGCTGGGGCTCGACACGCGCAAGGTCGCGGTCGAGCGCAACGAGGAAATCGTGCCGCGCTCGCTGTATGCGCAGACCTCGCTCGCCGCGGGCGACGCGCTGGAGATCGTGCACTTCATAGGAGGTGGCTGACATGCCAGATACGCTCCCCGCTGCGACAACCATCATCGATGACGATCGCTGGATCGTCGCCGGGCGGAGTTTCAGCTCGAGGTTGATCGTCGGAACCGGTAAGTACAAGAGCCTGGAGGAGACCGCGGCGGCCTTGGCTGCAAGTGGTGCCGAGATCGTCACCGTGGCGGTTCGGCGGGTGAACCTCTCCGACGCCAATGCGCCGATGCTGCAGGATTTCGTGGACCCCAAGGTTTATACCTATCTGCCCAACACCGCCGGTTGCCACACCGCGAAGGACGCGGTGCGCACGCTGCGCCTGGCACGCGAGGCCGGCGGCTGGAACCTGGTGAAGCTCGAGGTGCTCGGCCCGCCCCCGCATCTGTATCCCGACATGCCCGCGACCTTCGAAGCGGCGGAGGCGCTGATCAAGGACGGCTTCGAGGTGATGGTGTATTGCGCTGACGACCCGCTGGCGGCCTCGCGCCTGGAGGATATGGGCTGTGTTGCCATCATGCCGCTGGGGGCACCGATCGGCTCCGGGCTTGGCGTGCAGAACCCCGCCATGATCCGCATGATGGTCGAACAGGCGAAGGTGCCGCTGCTGGTCGATGCCGGCGTCGGCACTGCGTCTGACGCTGCATTTGCCATGGAGCTCGGCTGCACGGCGGTGCTGATGAACTCAGCGATTGCCCATGCGCAGGACCCGATCGTGATGGCCAAAGCGATGAACCACGCCGTGCAGGGTGGCCGACTTGCCTACCTCGCCGGCCGCATGCCGCGGCGGCTTTCGGCCGATCCTTCCAGCCCGTTGGCCGGTCTGATCAGGTAGCCGCCAGCGTTGCGTTGCGCACCGCGTGGGCGACCTGCTTGAGCTGGTCGTTCTCCGCTCGAAACTGCGCGATATCCTCGGGCGAGAGGGCGTCGAGGTTCATGTAGTCGGTGCGCCACGGGCCGGGCCAGTGGAGCGGGTTTTGCAGCGTGGTGCGCGGACCCGGTGCCGACTCGAGCAGCTTCAGTGCCCATTCCAGCGTGTCGTCTTGCGACTCCACATCGTAAGGAAGCCCTGCGGCGTTGCCGAGCGGCACATCGCTGAACAGAAACCGTGGCACGCCGCAGTGTTCGACGATGTCCTTCGCCGCCCCCATCACGATCGTGGGAATCCCGTTCGATTCAAGGTGCCGTGCTATCAGGCTCATCGTCTGGTGGCAGATCGGGCAGTTCGGCACCAGCAATGCGACATCGGCTGCCTCTGCACGGCAGCGAGCGAGAGCCTCCGGTGCGTCGACCTCGATGGTATGGCGCTGGCTGCGATTGGTGGGAATGCCCAGGAAGTGCCGGCTCAGCGCGCCGATGCGTCTGCGAGCGGCGGCGCGCCGAAGGGCGGGCAGGGGGAACCAGCAATTTTGATCGTCGCTGAGATGGGCGCGATCGACGGCGACGTGGGAGACGCGGAGATCGTGGTCAACGGCGGTTTCGCCCGAATACACCGTGTAGAACTTGGCCGCAGCGTTATAGGCCGCTTTCGCATCCTGTGGTCCTTGCTCCGGCCGGAACGGCGCCGCCGTGGTGAGCAGGACCAGGCAGGACTGAGCCAATGGTCGGCCCAACACACGGAACGGCGCATCGTCATGCTGCGCGTAGCGATAGGGATTGCCGTAGCCGAGCGCGTCATACCAGGCGTGGGTGCGGTCGACATAGCGGATCGGCGTGCCGTCATCAGTCATCGTCATGATGCGTCCGCCGGGCCAGCACCTCACGCTTGCCGACGTGGTTGGCGGCGGAGACGATGCCTTCCTTCTCCATCTGCTCGATCAACTTGGCGGCCCGGTTGTAGCCGATCTGCAGATGGCGCTGGATGAATGATGTGGAGGCCTTACCCTCGCGGGTGACGACGTCCACAGCCTGGTCGAACAGCGTCTTTTCCGCGTTGCTGGCGCCGGCGATGCCGGACTGGGACAGCGCGTCCTCCTGCTCGGCCGGCGGTTCGGTGATGTCCTCGAGATAGTCGGGCTCGCCTTGTTCGCGCAGGAAGGCCACGATGTCCTCGACCTCCTTGTCCGACACGAACGGGCCGTGGACGCGGGTGATGCGGCCGTTCTGCTGGAACAGCATGTCGCCCTGGCCGAGTAGCTGCTCGGCGCCCTGCTCGCCGAGGATGGTGCGACTGTCGAACTTGGAGATCACCTGAAAGCTGATACGGGTCGGGAAGTTGGCCTTGATGGTGCCGGTGATGACGTCGACCGACGGCCGCTGGGTGGCCATCACCACATGGATGCCGGCGGCACGCGCCATCTGGGCGAGGCGCTGCACCGCGGCCTCGATCTCCTTGCCGGCGACCATCATGAGGTCGGCCATTTCGTCGATGACGACGACGATGAACGGCAGGGTTTCCAGCGCCAGCGGCTGTTCCTCGAAGATCGGCTTGCCGGTTTCGCTGTCGAACCCGGTCTGCACCCGGCGGGTGACGACTTCGCCGCGGGCGCGGGCATCTGATACGCGGTCGTTGTAGCCGCCAATGTTGCGCACGTTGAGCCCGCTCATGGCGCGGTAGCGGCGCTCCATCTCGCGAACGGTCCATTTCAAGGCACTCACCGCCTTGGCAGGCTCGGTGACGACAGGCGCCATCAGATGGGGAATGCCGTCATAGACGGACAACTCCAGCATCTTGGGGTCGATCAGGATCAGCCGGCACTGCTGCGGCGAGAGTTTGTAGAGCAGCGACAGGATCATGGCGTTGATGCCCACCGACTTGCCCGAGCCGGTGGTGCCGGCGACCAGCAGATGCGGCATGCGGGCCAGATCGGTCAGGATCGGTGCGCCGCTGATGTCCTTGCCCAAAGCCAGCCCAAGCCTGGCCTGCTGCCTGTCCCAGGTCTCGGACGCGATGAGTTCGGACAGGTATACCGTCTCACGCTTGGCGTTTGGTACCTCAATGCCGAGCACGCTGCGGCTGGGCACCACGGCCACGCGCACGGCCAGCACGGACATGCTGCGGGCAATGTCGTCAGCCAGGCCGATGACACGGGCGGCGCGGGTGCCGGGCGCTGGTTCCAGCTCGTACAGTGTCACCACCGGCCCGGGATGGATGGCCATGATCTGGCCCTGCACGCCGTAATCGGCCAGCACGGTCTCCAGCAGGCGCGCGTTGGCCTGAAGCTGCTCTTCGGTCGGCGCGCCCAGCGTGCTGCGTGGCGGTGCTGGCGTGAGCAGTTCGAGCGGCGGCAGTTTCCAGGAGCCTTCCGGCTTGGGGGCTACAGGCTTTATTTCAGGTTTTGCGGGGCCTGCGATGCGGGCGACGATGCGGCCGCCGATCTTGGCCTGGGGCGTCTCGACGGCCGCGGGCTCGGCCAGCCGATCGGTTGCCCTGGCGGTGACAACCGGATTGCGTCGCGCCGGCGCCTCCTCCTGGCCGATCACATTCGGTGGCTCGGCGGTTTTGGTGCCGTTGATGGTGCGCAGCAGCCAGGCGCCGCCGCGGGCACCTGTGGCGGACATCCGGGCGGCGAGGCCTGCGGCCCGGCGAGCGTGGCCGGCGCCGCCGATGGCACCTCGCCCGGCCACGCGCCCCGCGGCGCGCCATTCGCCCGCAGTCAGCCCCAGTGCCAGCACCGCCAGCACTCCGGCGAACGCGGTTCCCAGCGCCCAGACGACGCCGACACCCAGCGGTCCCATCATGTCGCGGCCGATTTCACCGGCGATCCCCGCCACAACCACGCCGGCGGCGCCGCCAAGCCCGGAACTGGCCGGCCAGGGGATGATACCCCCGCTCGGGCCCGGAATGCCCGCCAGCACGCCCGCCATGACCGGCATGGCGACCAGCAGGGCCGCCATGCGCAACGCCGGCACCGACAGGCCGCGCTGCGAGCCGATGCGCCACGCCCAGCCCAACAGGGCCAGACCGGGCAGGCAGCCGGCCGCGCCAAAACCCTGCAGCAGCAGATCCGCCACCACGGCGCCCGGCGGCCCCGCCAAATTGAGTGGCCGGTCGCCGGTGGCGGTGTTCAGCGAGGGGTCGTGCGCGTTGTAGCTGACCAAAGCCGCCAGGATGGCCAGCGCGGCCGAGGCCAGCAGCAAACCGGCGAGTTCGCCTAGCCGGCGGCGAACGGCGCCGCGGGCGACGGGGGCTGCGATCGGGCGGGATTCTATCGTTGCTGACATGCCTGGCTCTCGTGCGTCCTCTGAGCCTTATGCCACAAGCCACTGATTTTGGCAGCGTCGATTGTCTGCCGTCCTGATCGGTCGACGGTGAGCAAGGTTCCAAGAACGCGGAAGGGGCGGGTCCGTGCGGACACGCCCCTTCGTTCAGCCGAGCGGCGAGGTTCAGCCCAGGCGTTCGCCGTGCAACACCACGTCGAGCCCTTCGCGTTCCTCTTCGGCGGTGACCCGCAGGCCGATCGCCACATCTACCACCTTGAGGATGACGAAACTGATCACGCCCGACCAGATCAGCGTGCTGAGCACTGCGATGCACTGCGACTCGAACTGTGCCAGGCCGCCCACGTTGACGCCGAGTGGGGCATCCTTGGTTGCAGTGAACGGGCCGTAGGCGAACACGCCGGTGAGCAGCGCGCCGACGATGCCGCCGATGCCGTGCACGCCGAACGCGTCCAAGCTGTCGTCATAGCCGAGCATGTGTTTGAGGCTGGTCGCTGACCAGAAGCAGATCACGCCGGCTGCGATGCCGATGACCAGCGCCGGGCCAGGGGTGACGAAGCCCGCAGCGGGCGTGATGGCAACCAGGCCGGCCACTGCGCCGGAGATGGCGCCGAGGACGGAAGGCTTGCCTTTGGCGGCCCATTCCGCAAACGTCCAAGCCAAAGCTGCGGCGGCGGTGGCGATCTGGGTGACCGTCATGGCCATCGCGGCATGGCCGTCGGCGGCCACGGCGGAGCCGGCGTTGAAGCCGAACCAGCCTACCCACAGCAGGGCGGCGCCGATCACGGCCAGACCGAGGTTGAAAGGCGCCATGTTCTCGGTGTCAAAGCCAACGCGCTTGCCGAGCACCAGGCATGAGACGAGGCCGGCAATGCCTGCGTTGATATGCACAACCGTGCCGCCGGCATAGTCGGCCGGGGCAGGCAGGCCGAACGGGCCAAGCGCCAGCCAGCCGGTCGGCGCCCACACCCAATGGGCGATTGGAGAATAGACCAGCAGTGACCAAAGCACGATGAACACGCACATGGCGGAGAATTTCATACGATCTGCGAACGCGCCACAGATCAGGGCCGGGGTGATGATCGCAAACGTCATTTGATACATCATGAACAGGCTCTCGGGGATCGTCTTGAGAGACGCGCCGTCGGTGCCGGCTCCGAGGGTGAACGGCTTGTCGAAATTATCGGCGATGCCGAACAGGAAAAAGCGGCTGAGGTCGCCGATATAGGCGGAGCCGTTGGTGAAGGCGAGCGAGTAGCCGGCGATCATCCACACGACGGTGACAAGGGCCGTGATGACGAAGGACTGCATCATCGTGGCCAGAATGTTCTTCTTGCGCACCATGCCGGCGTAGAACAGGGCAACGCCGGGGATGGTCATCATCAGCACCAGGGCAGTGCTGGTCAGCATCCAGGCGGTGTCACCGCTGTCCAGCTTCGGCGCAGGGTCGTCAGCCCAGGCGGGGGCTGCGATCAGCAGTGGCAGCAGCGCGAACATCGCGATGCGCAGTAGGGTCTTCATCAATCGCTTTCCTTATTTTGGGCAGCCTCTGTGAGCGGGGCGCCGTCACAGCGCTTCGTGGTCGGTCTCGCCGGTGCGGATGCGGACAGCGCGCTCCATGTCGAGGACGAAGATCTTGCCGTCGCCGATTTTGCCGGTGTGGGCGGCCTTGGTGATCGCCTCCACCACCTGGTCGGCGAGGTCGGCTGGCACCGCCAACTCGATCTTCACCTTGGGCAGGAAGTTCACGTGGTATTCCGCCCCACGGTAGATTTCCGTTTGGCCCTTCTGGCGGCCGAAGCCCTTCACCTCGGACACGGTGAGCCCCTGCACGCCCAAGGGCGTCAGCGCCTCACGCACGTCGTCGAGCTTGAAGGGCTTGATGATGGCCATGATCAGTTTCATGTCGCAGCCTTGTTCCCGTTGCGGCTCTTTGCGGCTCGCCGGCGCCGCCCATATCAGGCGACGTGACGGCCGCATGGCGATGGCTCTATCAAGAACCGTGCCGCGGCAGGCAGACCGGTTTATTGCAGGAACTGTTTGGTTGCTGTCGTCTGATTGCATAGAATTTAGGCAGCTCACTGCGAGAGCATGGACGACAGATTTGCCAGAAGCTGCCCATTCCTGCGGCAGGCCAGGGCGTTAACGGGAGTTCGATATGCGTCAGGTCGATGTTTGCGTGGTGGGCGCCGGCCCGGTTGGGGGCTCGCTTGCCTGTTTGCTGGCCGAACGTGGAATCGCCACCGCCGTGGTTGATCGGGCGGCTTTGCCGCCGATGGAGCATCCGGATTTCGACGGCCGCGCCTACGCCATCGCCGCCGGCAGCAGGCGTGTGCTGGAATCGGCCGGTCTGTGGGCGCGGTTGCCGTTCCCCGCAGGCCCGATCCGCGACATCCGCGTCAGCGATGGCAAGGTGGGGCGGCCGGCCTCCCGCCTGTTCCTGCATTTCGACAGCGCTGAGGCGAACGCCGAGGCGTTCGGCTGGATGGTGGAAGCACGCAGCCTGCGCATGGCGCTGAATGCACGAATGGCCGAACTGCCGCAGCTGTCGGTGCACGCGCCGGCGGATGTGCAGGTGAACCGCACCGCCGAGGGCTGCGTGGTGCGGATCGCCGGCGGCGAAACATTTGCAGCGCGCCTGGTGATCGCCGCCGAAGGTCGCCAGTCCGCCCTGCGCGAGCAGGCGGGCATCCGTGTCACCCGGTTGCCATATGGCCAGACTGGCATCGTCTGTGCGATCGCCCATGAATTGCCGCATAACGGCACCGCTTTGGAGCATTTTCTGCCGGCCGGCCCGTTCGCCCAGCTGCCGATGGCGCCGACCGAAGGAGCGCCGCATCTCTCCGCTATTGTGTGGACCGAACGTGACGTCCAGGCGCGTCGGCTGGTCGCGATGGATGATGCCGGTTTCACCCGCGAAGCCGCACGCAGGCTGGGCGATCATCTGGGCCAGATCCGCCTGCTCGGCCGCCGCTGGCACTACCCGCTTGGCGCCTTGATCGCGCATCGCTGGATCGACACCCGCCTGGCGCTGGTGGGCGATGCCGCCCACGGCATCCACCCGATTGCGGGGCAGGGGCTTAACCTGGGCTTTCGCGATGTCGCAGCGCTCAGCGAACTGCTGGTGGAGGCGGTGACGCTGGGCGAGGACCCCGGCAACTCCGCACTACTGCGCCGGTACCAGGCGGCACGCCGGCCCGACACAATGTTGATGCTGGCCGCGACGGACGGGCTCGACCGTCTGTTCAGCACCAACAACCCGCTGATCCGCGCCGCCCGCGACATCGGCATCGCCTCGGTCCATCGCATGCCGCGGCTGAAGCGCATGTTCATGCAGAAGGCGATGGGGGCCAGCCCCGCCGCCATGTAACGGCCGGGGAGCAAACACGTGGTTGACGTCGCCGGCATCGACCACCTGGCCATCCGGGTCGGCGATCTCGCCCGCTCGAAACGCTTCTCGAGCGTGATACCGAAGGTGGAATCGCTAACAGGTCTGAATCACGCGATAAAACAAAGAGCTAAAGCGGGACTGCGTCGCCTGTCAGCCGTCATCTCGCTCTAGGCCTGTTGCATGGCGCGGAACGTCACCACCAGAACGTCGCGATAGGCTGGCAGCCCGGGGTCCAGCGGCTGCACCGCGGTCACGCCGTGGAATACGCGGTGATCGTCCACCAAGGCTGCTTCAAGCGGATGGGCGAGGGTGAAACTGCCGAGGTCTCGGCCGTCGGGGGCATGGATGGTGGTGACGCCGCTTTCGATGTTCTCGCGGCGGATCAGCAGCACCAGCACGAAATCCACGCCGTCGCGGTGCCGGCCCTCGGGGGTCGGCTGGCCGAGTTCGCCTACCTTGGCCTCGATGCGGAACTGGTGGGTCTCGACGAACCAGCTATGGCCAGGCATCAGGCTGGCGAACAAATCGTGGCAGGCGGCCAAAATGGTCTGGAAGCTGGCGCCCGCGGTCACGCTGGCGGACGAAGGCTCGAACCAGCGGGCGACGCCGCCGTTCAGTTGGTTGTAGGCGCGCGACTGGTAATGCGGCTGGTGCGCCTGCCGGGCGATACCGCTGGGCCCGGCCAAGAACACGGCATGGCGGCGCCTGCGGTAACGGCCGCCGTCCGCCATGTATCTGTCGTGCTCCATGTCGTTCCAGCTGTCAGCGAAGGCCGGCCAATCGACAAGCCCGCCGTGATGGGCAAGCCAGGTGGCGCACCCGTCGCTCGAGACGAAGGAGAAGCCGCCGCGACGCAGGTCACCGGCGGCATCGACACTCGGTTGGGTCACGGCATCCATGGCACTGTCCTCATGATGCGGCAGTCTCCGGCGGCGGCAGCGGCGTGGCCAGCCCCAAAGCGCGATAGCTGGTCATCGGGCTTTCGATGGCAAGCGCGTCGAACCGGTATTTGATGCGCCGGTTCAGCTCCCGCCCGACCGCCCAGCGACTGGACGGTAGCGTTTTGACACGCACGCGCAGCACCCAGGCGGTGTTGATGAACCTCTCCACGCCGAGCACCTCGAGATCGGCCAGCATCATGGCCTTCCATGCGCTTTCAGCCCGCATCTCGGATGCGACCTCGCGCAGAATGTCCGACACCCGGTCCGACTCCTCGTTGAGCCCAACGCTCACATCGACCACGGCGAAGCCGAAGTCCCGTGTCATGTTGGTCACCGTGGTAACGGCACTGAACGGCACGATATGCACGGCACCGTCTAGCGAGCGAAGCCGGATGGTGCGGATCGACAGAGTCTCCACCGTGCCGGTCATGCCGCCGAGGCTCACGACATCGCCCACTTGCATGGCGTTTTCCAGCAATAGGAAAAGCCCGGTGATAATGTCCTGCACCAGCTTCTGGCTGCCGAAGCCGATGGCGATGCCGATCACGCCGGCACCGGCCAACAACGGCGCGATGTTGATGCCGATCTCGCTCAGCACCATCAGCCCCGCCACGATGCAGACCGTCGCCAGCAGCGTGGTGCGAAACATCGGCAGCAAGGTGCGCAGCCGGGCCGAGCGCGCCAACTGCGCATCGCGCGCCAAGCGGTTGAGATGGCGCTGGATGGCGGCGTTCACCAGTTCCCATACCACCAGGGCGGCCACGACGGTCAGTGCGATGGTGCCGCCGGCCGCGATCAGCCGCCCGCCGAGTGCGCCCGTGCCGAACCAGTTGAATGCCTCCAGCCCCCAGGTTTCGAACAGCACGACGATCGCTGTCAGCGCGATGGCCGCATTGACGAGGCTGCGCGCGATCGGATGGTAGCCGGCCATGCGTGTGTCCAGGCCCGGGTATTTCTCGGCGAGGTCGGAGGTCGCCAGCAGCCCGCGGTTGAGGGCAGCACCTGCGGCGGCCGTCACCAGCCGGGCGGCGAGGCCGATGATGACGGCGGCCAGCACGTAGCGCAGCAGGCGGTTGAACCCGTTGGGGATTTCCAGCGCCCAGACCAGCCACAGCGCCAGCAGATAGAATATCAAGATGCGGTCCCAGGCCCCGGCCAGCCCGTTGCGGATGGAGGCAAAGAAGCCACGCTGGCCCGGTCGCGCCCGCAGCAGGGCCCGCAGTCCGCGTCGGTTGCGCAGCACGATGCCGACCACCAGCGCATAGACCACCAAGGCGTCCAGCTTCAGCAACGCGTCGTAGGCAATGCGATACAGGCCGAACAGCAGTGCGGCTTCGGCGAGCGCGTAACCGGCGATGGCCACCGCCGCCAGCAGGCCGACCTGATAGACCACGTTGCGCGCGTGCGCCGCGTTGATCGGCAGCAACCGCAGGCGGGGCGCGTCTGGCTGCGTCACCATGCGCGACAGTGCGACGATGATGCGCCACACCACGTAACCGTCCAGCACCGCCAGGATCACAAGCCGCGCGGTGATCCGCCCGGCCACCCCCGCCCCGAGCAGCGCGTAGCCGATTGCCACCACCGCCACCAGCGGCAGCAGGTCGAGCACCAGGCTGATGGCCGCATAGGGCAGGCGGCGAACGAGAACCACGGCGGACGCCCGCCGTCGCAGCCATTCCGTGTGGCCGGCCTCAGCATCGGCGATCCCCGCGACGCTTTCGTCAAGGTCCGCATGGCCGGCCGGCGCCCGTGTCGCGAGCGCTCGCATCGGCCGGCGCAACGCGCACGCCACCAGCCGCTCGCCCAGCAGGCCCAGGCCGAGCACCAGGGCCAGGCGCCAGGCGGCATCGACCATGGCGAGCTGCAGTGCAGGGTCGGTCAGGATGCGGCGCACCCAGTTCCACAGCAGCGGGAAATCGGTGACGGCGCGGGCCATGCCGACGAGATCGTCGGTCCAGGCGGTAAGTTTTTGGGAGGCGTCGAGCAGCACCTGGGCGCCCACGCTTTCGGGCTTGAGTGGAGTGGGGAGCACGACCGCGGGCGGACCCGCAGCCGGCGCTGCGATTGCGGCTGCGTCGGGAACCGCGCCAGGAATTGCGCTAGGAACCGGGGCCGGAGCGGGCGGTGCTGCGGGCGGCACCTGCGCCTGGCCTTGGGCGATCGTCTCCAGCACGCCGATCAACCGAGCGCGCGCCGCATCGTTCTTCAGCACATCCAAAGCGGCCCGCGCCTCGGCGGGTTTTGGCGCGGCCAAGGCGGGCGGGCGTGGGGGTGGCGGAGCCTGGGCCAGTGCCGGCAGGCTGCAGCCGATCAGCAGCATGGCGATGCTCAACCGGCGCAGGGGATGCAACCCAAGCCGCAGACCCATATGTTGGCGCATGATTACAATCCTCACCGTCCTCGTCGCCCTGGCCATGCTCGGTACTCTCGGCACCTTGTTCGCCGGCATGCTCGGCCTGACCCGTTCCACCCCAGACCCGCGCCGCTCCAACAAGCTCATGCAATGGCGTGTTCTGCTCCAGGGCATCAGCCTCGCGCTGTTTGCCCTGTTGCTGTATCTTTTGAAGAACCAAAGCTGACTGTGCGCTGCCCGGCTTGGCTGGTCATCATGGCTAAAAGTGGGCGTTCCGAGCGCTGGCTGGTCGGTGACCCCGCGGCCACTGCCTGCGGCGTGGTGGACGCAGCGACCCTGACTTCTGGCAGCGTGATGAACTCCGCCTCGTCACCGGCACCGGGCACCTTGGCGAAACGGCCGGCCTTCCAGTCCGCCTTTGCCTGCTCGATCCGCTCATGCGAGGGGGCGACGATATTCCAGAACAGATGCCGCGGCCCGTCCATGATGGCGCCGCCGAGCAGCAGCAAATGGGCACCCATCGGGGAATGATCACCACATCCAGGCCGGCGGGCATAGGGTCGGTGTTAACGCTCATGGCGCGTTCTCCGTGGTCGCGATCGGGCGAACCTACCCCGACCAAGGGGCATCGGGCCAGCCTGCCATCGTTTGACTCAGGCAACGCGGCACCCATATGGTCCGCGCGCTCAGGTAAATCGCGGCAAATTCGTGCAGCGAATCCCAACAGGAAACGACGGCAGCTCCCATGAAAATCCTCGTCCCCGTCAAGCGTGTGGTCGACTACAACGTCAAGGTCCGCGTGAAATCCGATGGCTCGGGCGTCGAGACTCAGGGCGTCAAGATGTCGATGAACCCGTTCGACGAGATCGCCGTCGAGGAAGCCGTCCGCCTGCGTGAAAAAGGCGTTGCGACCGAGATCATCGCCGTGTCCATGGGCCTCCCCGCCTGCGCCGAGACCATCCGCACCGCGCTCGCCATGGGTGCGGACCGCGGCATCCTGGTGGAAACCGATGTCGAGCTGCAGCCGCTTGCCGTCGCCAAGCTGCTGAAGGCGATCGTGGCGAAGGAGAATCCGGGCCTGATCGTGATGGGCAAGCAGGCGATCGACGACGACATGAACGCCACCGGCCAGATGCTCGCAGCCCTGCTCGGCTGGTCACAGGGCACCTTCGCCAGCAAGCTCGTCATCGAAGGCGACCACGCGATCGTCACCCGCGAGGTCGACGGCGGGCTCGAGACGGTAAGCCTGCAGCTCCCCGCCATCGTCACCACCGATCTGCGCCTCAACGAGCCGCGCTACGCCTCGCTGCCAAACATCATGAAGGCCCGCAAGAAGCCGATCGAGACGATCAGGCCGGCCGATCTCGGAGTCGACCCGGCACCGCGGCTGACACTTGTCACCGTGGCGGAGCCGCCCAAGCGCGTGGCGGGCGTGAAGGTGAAATCGGTGGCCGAACTCGTGGCAAAACTCAAGACCGAAGCGAAGGTGATCTGAAGCATGACCGTTCTCGTTCTGCTGGACCATGAGGGCAGCACCATCAAGCAGCCGTCCCGCTCCGCCGTGGCGGCCGCCCAAAAGCTGGGTGAAGTGCACGTGCTGGTGGCCGGCACCAACCCGGCCGGTGTCACCGCCGCGGCCGCCCTGCCGGGTGTCACCAAGGTGATTGCCGCGGCCGATCCCGCCTACGATCACGCGCTGGCCGAGCCCTTGGCCGCCTTGCTGGTCGCCCTGGCGCCTGGCTACACGCATCTGCTCGCCGGCAGCACGGCGATTGGCAAGAACGTGATGCCCCGCGCCGCGGCACTGCTGGACGTGCAGCCGATCAGCGACATCTCCGACGTGATCGATGCCGACACCTTCATCCGCCCGATCTATGCCGGCAACGCGCTGGCCACCGTGCGCAGCAGCGATGCCAAGAAGGTCATCACGGTCCGCGCCGCCAGCTTCGATCCGGTCGCCGACACCGGCGGCACAGCCACCATCGAGGCCGCACCTGCGGTCGCATCGCCCGCCCTGTCGCGCTTCGTTTCCGCCGAGCTGTCCAAGTCCGAGCGCCCGGAACTGACCGCCGCCCGCGTGGTGGTCTCCGGCGGCCGTGGCATGCAGAACGGCGAGAACTTCAAGCTGCTGGAGCCAATCGCCGACCTGCTGGGTGCGGCGGTCGGCGCTTCGCGCGCCGCCGTGGACGCGGGTTTCGTGCCCAACGACTATCAGGTCGGCCAGACCGGCAAGATCGTGGCGCCGGATCTGTATGTCGCCATCGGCATCTCCGGCGCGATCCAGCATCTCGCCGGCATGAAGGACAGCAAGGTCATCGTCGCCATCAACAAGGACGAGGAGGCGCCGATTTTCCAGGTGGCCGATTACGGCCTGGTGGCGGATCTGTTTGCGGTGCTGCCGGAACTGCAGGCCGAACTCGCGAAGTGAAAACTGTCAGAAAGGCTATGGGCACATGACCGCCATCCGGAAAGTCGGCGTCATCGGCGCCGGGCAGATGGGCAACGGCATCGCCCATGTCTGTGCCGCCAGCGGCATCGACGCCGTGATGCTGGATGTGAAGCCGGACGCGCTCGTTCGCGCCATGGCCACGATTGGCAAGAACATGGACCGCCAGGTGACCAAGGGCACGCTTTCGGCTGAAGCCAAGACGGCGGCGCTCGCCCGCATCACCACCAGTTCGGACTATGCGAGCCTGCACGACTGCGATCTGGTCATCGAGGCGGCCACCGAGAAAGAGGAGCTGAAGCGCAGCATCTTCAAGGCGCTGGTGCCGCATCTGGCGCCGCACGCCATGGTCGCCTCCAACACCTCGTCCATCTCTATCACCCGGCTGGCGGCCGTCACTGATCGCCCCGAGCGCTTCATCGGCATGCATTTCATGAACCCGGTGCCGGTCATGAAGCTGGTCGAGATCATCCGCGGCATCGCCACCGACGATGCGACCTTCAACGCCGTCATGGAACTTGCCGCGAAGCTGGGCAAAACCACCGCGGTCGCGGAGGATTTTCCGGGTTTCATCGTCAACCGTATCCTGGTGCCGATGATCAACGAGGCCGTCTACGCGGTGTACGAAGGCGTCGGCACCATCGCCTCGATCGACTGCGGCCTCCGGCTCGGCGCCAACCACCCGATGGGCCCGCTGGAGCTTGCCGACTTCATCGGCCTCGACACCTGCCTGTCCATCATGCAGGTCCTGCATGACGGTCTGTCCGATAGCAAGTATCGACCCTGTCCGCTGCTCGTGAAATACGTGGAAGCCGGATGGTACGGCCGGAAAACCAACCGCGGCTTCTATGACTACACCGTGACCCCGCCTCGACCCACGCGCTGATCCAGGGCGGGGGACGCTACACTCCCTTCCCATGGACCATCGCGCTGCATGAAATACCCGTCGTGGCTGCCGATCCTACTCGGATTTCTGTCCGCGATCGGCCCGATCTCGACCGACATGTACTTGCCGGCCTTCCCGGCGATCGAGGCCTCACTCGGGCTTGCCGCCGGCACCGCGCAGATCACCTTGGCCACCTGGTTCCTCGGCCTCGCGATCGGCCAGATCAGCCAGGGCCCGCTCGCGGACCGCTTCGGCCGGCGCATACCGCTGATGATCGGCGTGTTGATCTACACCGTCGCCAACGCCGGCTGCGCTCTCGCCCCTGACCTTCTGACACTCTCGCTGCTGCGCTTTCTGGCAGCCGTCGGCGGTTCGGCCAGCATGGTCATCCCGCGCGCCATCGTGCGCGACCTCGCCGAGGGCCACGCCGCCGCGCGGCTGATGAGCCGGCTGGTGCTGATCATGGGCATCGCCCCTATCCTGGCCCCGTCGCTCGGCGGCATCGTGCTGGCCGCCGCCGGCTGGCACACCATTTTCTGGATCTGCACGATCTACGGCGCCCTTAACTTTATTCTGGTGACGTTGTTCCTGCCCGACACGCTGCCGCCGGAATATCGCCTGCGCCAGAATTTCATGAGCGCCATAGCGCGCTTCGGCGATATTCTGCCGGAGCGCAGCTTCCTCACCCATACGCTGATCGGCAGCGCCGGCATGTTTGGCATGTTCGCCTATATTGGCGGCTCTCCCGGCGTGCTGATCGACACGTTTCACGTCAGTCCCGGCCTTTACGCGGTCGTGTTCAGCGCCTGCGCCATAAACTACATCGCCGGCTCGCAGGTCACCTCCTTCGCGCTGCGACGCTTCGGCGCGGACAAGGTTCTGCGCAAGATGGTGTGGGTGTTCTTCGCCGCCGCCGTGGTACTGGTCATCGTGGCCTATCTGCAATTGCCGGTGTGGTGGGCGATCGTGCCGCCGATCATGGTCTGTCTGTTCTGCCAGGGCGTCATGATGCCGCTTGCCACGGTCGGCGCCCTGCAGCGCCATGCATCCCACGCCGGCAGCGCCTCCGCCCTGATGGGTACGGTGCAGTTCTGCCTGGGCGCCCTCGCCACTGTGCTGGTCAGCGTGTTCGCCGACGGTACCGCCCGCGCATTGGCGACGCTCATGCTGATCGGCACCATCGGCGCGCTGCTTGCAGACCGGGGCCGTCGGCGGATATTGATAAAGCAATAGAAAGGCTTCGACATGGCACTGATCGTGGGCATTCCGGCCTGTTCCAGGCAGATCGGCGAGCTACTGCAACACGCCACCCCGGCCCGCTACGGCCAGGCCCTGATGCACGCCGCCGGCTGTCTGCCGATTCTGCTGCCACCCGTGGGCGAAGGCCTGCTCGCCATGCTCGACCGTCTCGACGGTTTGCTGCTCGACGGCAGCCCGAGCAACGTGGACCCGTCGCTCTATGGCTGTGCCGAAGATCTCACGCCCGGCAAGCACGATCCCGACCGCGACGCCACCACGCTCCCCCTGGTGCGCGCTGCCATTGCCCGGGGCATGCCGGTGCTGTGCATCTGCCGCGGCATCCAGGAGCTCAATGTCGCCATGGGTGGCAGTCTGCACCAGCAGGTTCACACGATCGACGGCCGCCACGACCATCGCTCCGGCCCTGGCACGATCGACGAGAAATTCGGCTTCTGCCACACCGTGCAGGTCAGCGGCGACTTCGGCCGCATCGTCGGCGCGTCCGACATTGAGGTGAACTCCCTGCACGAACAGGCACTCGACCGCGTGGCGGACGGGCTGATCGTCGAAGGCGTTGCGGCCGACGGCACGGTGGAGGTGGTCCGCGTCGCTGCTGCGACCAGCTTTGCCTTCGGCGTGCAGTTCCATCCCGAATGGCACGTCAAGACCGATGCCACCAGCCACGCCATCTTCAAGGCGTTCGGGGCTGCCTGCGCCGCCTATGCAAATGGCCTGAAACGGGCGGCCTGATCGCGGGCCGGCTGGGTTACTTCACGCGGGCGTACATGTAGCAATCCCGCGGCTCGGCGCCGACATTCGGATGTACTAGCCACCGGCGCAGCACGCCCTCGCGCTGCATTCCAGCTTTCTCCATCACCCGCGCGGAGGGTCGGTTTTCGACGTCGCAGACACTCCCGACCCGCCAGAGGTCGGGCTGCGCGAGCGACCAGTCGGCCATGGCGCCCAGCGCTTCCGGCATCAGTCCCTGGCCCCAGGCCGCACGGGCGAGCACATAGCCGAAGCTCATATGCCCCGGTGCCGTGCGACGCAGTTCGATCACGCCCTGCAGGATTGCAGTGGCGTTCAGAACCAGCGCGTGGCTGCGCGCGCCCGCCTTGCTCAGATTATCCGCGATATAGGCCTCGGTGACGCCGATATTGGCATGCGGTTGCCAGGTCATGAAAATTGTGACCGCAGGGTCTCTCGCATAGCTCTCAAAAATGACGGGTGCGTCGCTCATCACGACGGGCCGCAACGTCAGCCGAGCAGTTTGGATCTGGTCTGGGAACATCAATGCACGCTGCTCGGATCGGTATTCGACCCGCACAGAACCACACCCACATGCGCGCCCTCCGGCGGCACAAAGGCGCCCGACAGCAACGCCGCCAGCGCTGCGGCACCGCCCGGTTCAGCCACTAGCCGCAGCCGTTGCCAAAGCAATCGTTGTGCCGACGCGATGGCGGCGTCGCTGACCAGCACCGATCCAGCAACAAAAGCCTGGGCAACAGGGAATGTCACCGCACCCACCTGGCGTGCGCCCAGCGAATCGGCGGCGAGCCCTCCCACCGCCGCCGGCACCGGCTGCCCGGCCGCCAGCGCATCGTGCAGACAGGGGCAGCCTACAGGCTCTACCGCAATCACGGCGCTGCGCCCGGCATACCAGGCAGCGATGCCGCCGATCAGCCCGCCGCCGCCGACGGCCACCAGCAAATGGGTCAGCTCCGGTGCGTCGGCTGCGAACTCCAGGCCCACCGTGCCCTGGCCCGCCAGCACGGCGGGATGGTCGTAGGCGTGTACTTCGAGCGCGCCGGTTTCCGCCTGGCGCAGGCGGCTCGCCGCCAAAGCCTCGTTGTAGGTCGGCCCACCGACCACCAGTGTCGCCCCGAAGTCCGCGATCCGGTCGCGTTTCGCCTGCGGCGTGAGCTCGGGCACGTAGATCTCGGCGCGGATCCCCAAGGCATGGGCGACGTAGGCGACTGCCGCGCCATGGTTGCCACCGGAGGCTGCGATCACGCCAGCATCCGGGAGCACAGACTCGGACAGGATGCGGTTGAACGCGCCGCGCGTCTTGAAGCTGCCGGCGTGCTGCAGCAGCTCCAGCTTGAGCGTGATGACGAAGCCGAGTCCCAGCTCATCCGGGGTCAGCCGGAGGATCGGAGTTCTGCGGACGCGTCCTTCAAGCAGGGCTGCGGCGGTTTCGATATCGGTGCGGGAGGGGATCATGCGCCATAAACTTGCCTCTTTTCTTGTGCGACGCAAAACACCATCTTCACACTCTATGCAAATCCATGCGAGTTGCGTCTCCCGAGATGGCGCCGGCGTGATTCTGCTGGGCCCTTCAGGCTGCGGAAAATCCGATCTGGTACTGCAACTGCTGGAGTGCGGCTTCGTGCTGGTGGCGGACGACAGGGTAGACATCGAAAACGGGATAGCCCGCCCGCCAGACGCGCTGGCTGGGCTGCTAGAGGTGCGTGGCCTCGGCATCCTCCGCCTCGATTACGCGCCAAGCGCCTGTCTTGCCCTCGCCGTCACCCTCGAACGACCAGCCCAGCGCCTGCCCGAACCCGCCGACCATCCCAGCCTCGGCGTTCCGCACATCTGGGTCGACCCCCGCGGCGCCTCCGCCGCCACCCGCATCCGCTGCGCCCTCGATTGCGCCGAAGGTCGCACCACCCAGCACGCCGGCGCGTTCGCACCCACGAGCAGCCGGTGAGTGACACCCGCCAGAGGGTGGTCCTGGTCAGCGGCCTTTCCGGCGCCGGCAAGGCCTCCATCCTGCGCGCCCTGGAGGACATCGGCTTCGAGGCGATCGACAATCCACCGCTCACCTTCATCGAGGAAATGGTCGCGCGCACCGAGCTCACCCGCATTGCCGTCGGAGTCGACGCCCGCTCCCGCGGTTTCGTGGCGGAACAGGTGATCGCAACCCTCGACCGGCTGCGTGCCAACCCTGGTCTGCGCGCCGAACTGGTGTTCGCCCATGCCGACGAGCAGGCGCTGCTGCGCCGCTTCACCGAAACCCGCCGTCGGCATCCGCTTGCCCCCAACGGCCGCGTGGTCGATGGCATCGCCGCCGAACAGGCGCTCACAGCACCCCTGGCCGAGGCTGCCGACCTGCTGGTCGATACCACAGACCTGCCGTTGGCAGCGCTGCGCCGCCTGATCGAGGAGCGCTACGCTGACGGCAATGCCGAGATGCCCCATGCCGGTCTGGCGGTATCGTTGATTTCATTCGCGTTTCCCGCCGGCCTGCCGCGGGAAGCGGATCTGGTATTCGATGCACGCTTCCTGCGAAACCCGCATTACGATACCACGTTGAAGCCTCTCACTGGTCTCGACGCAGCCGTCGGAGACTATGTCGAGGCAGATCCAGATTTTGCTGAATTCCTGATGCGGCTCGATGGGCTGATCGGCCTGCTCTTGCCGAGGTTCTTACAAGAGGGCAAGAAGTATGCAACGATTGCTGTTGGATGCACCGGTGGTCGCCACAGGTCCGTTCACATCATCGAGAGACTGGCTGCGACTCTCATCCGTACAGGCTGGCGCGTGACAATCACCCATCGCGAACTTGCCCGAGAGGGCCTGCAACACCGAACCATTCTTTCGAAAGCCGGACTCACATCATGATCGGACTCGTACTCGTCACCCACGGCCATCTGGCCGACGAGCTGCGCCTGGCTATGGAACACGTTGTCGGCCCTCAGCGGAATGTGTGCACCGTGTGTATCGGCCCTGACGACGACATCGAAGGGCGCCGGTCCGAAATCCACAACTGCATCGTTCAGGTCGACACCGGCGACGGCGTCGTGCTGCTGACCGACATGTTCGGCGGCACCCCGAGCAACCTCGCCATCTCCCAGATGGACAGGCCGGGCGTGGAGGTGATCGCCGGCGTCAACCTTCCCATGCTAGTCAAGCTGGCCAAGGTCCGCTCTGCCCAGCCGCTCGCCGAAGTGGTGGATTGCGCGCAGGCCGCCGGGCGCAAATACATCGCAGCCGCCTCCCATGTCCTCACCAGCAGCAGCTGCCAGCTTCCTGTCGGCAAAAAGATCAACGGCGTGTGTGGATGAGTGACGACGCGCCGGAGCCCGGCGCTGCCGCCCTCAGGCGGACCCTCACCATCTGCAACCGTCGCGGCCTGCATGCCCGGGCGGCTGCGAAGTTCGTAGCCTTGGCTGAACGTTTCGGCGCTTCAGTGGACGTTTTGAAAGACGGACAGGATGTTTCTGCCCGCTCCATCATGGGGCTCATGATGCTGGGCGCCGGCCAAGGCAGCGAAATCGAGCTGCGGGCTGAAGGATGGGATGCCAAAGAGGCGCTGGAAGCACTGTCCACCTTGGTTGAGGCCGGCTTCGATGAACGCGACTGAGCCCCGGCTGCCACGCCGCCCCGCAGGCGCCAGGTCGTCGGCCCTTGCGACCGTGAAAACGACGGAACGCAAGCTTGTGGGCATTCCGGTCTCGCCCGGTGTTGCAATCGGCCCTGTGTTCGGTGCCAGCGAGGCGCCGGCGGCGTTCACGCGCCGCAAGATTCAGGCCGCCGACATCCAGGCTGAGACCGCCAGGCTTGAAATGGCGATCCTGCAATCCCGCAAGCAGTTGCTCAAACTGCGCGCCCGCCTGGGCAATTTGCCAGAGGACAGTCAGGCCGAGATCGCGCCGCTGCTCGACGCCTATCTGCAAATGATCGGCCCGTCCCGCCTGGTGCGCGGCCTACGCCGGCGCATCGCGGAGACCCTGGTCTCCGCCGAAACTGCGGTCGCCGACGAGACCGAGGCGATCGCGACGGCGATGCCCAGTGAAGCCGACCCCGACGGCGCCGGTCGCCGTGCCGATGAAGTGCGCGAAATCGGCCGCCGCCTGGTGCGCAATCTGACCCAGACCCCGTTCCGCAGTTTCGCCGCCCTGCCGTCTGGCGCAGTGCTGGTATGCGAAGGCCTGCGTCCGGCGGATGCCGCCCTGCTCGATCCGTCACGGCTGGCCGGAGTGGCGACCGATGAAGGTGGATCGGATGGTCACACCGCCATCATGCTTCGGGCACTTGGCGTGCCGGCTGTGCTCGGAGTCGCTGGCCTGAGCCAGGCGAGCCGCCCGGGCAACCTCGTCGTGATCGACGGCGCCGCCGGAACCGTGGTGGTGAACCCCACGCCCGAAACGCTCGCCGCCGCCCGCCGCGCCGTCACGGCCTTCGCGCGCGGGCAGCAGAAGCTCGCCCGCCTGCGCCGGCTGCGCGCCGTTACCACCGACCATGTCGAAATCGAGCTGCAGGCCAACCTCGAAATCCCAGCCGAACTACCGCTGATCGCCCAGTCCGGTGCCGCCGGCATCGGATTGTTGCGCAGCGAGTTCCTGTTCATGAACCGCGAAACCTTGCCGGACGAGGAGGAGCAGACCGAAACCTACCGCAGTGTGATCGAGGCGATGGGTGGCGACCAGGTCACCATCCGCGTGCTCGACTGGGGCGGCGAGAAGGACATCGCGGCGCTGCAGGCCGAAGGCCTGGTCCCTGAGGTGACCGACGAGAATCCCGCCTTGGGTCTGCGCGGCATCCGCCTGCTGCTGCGCCAGCCCGAGCTGTTCGAAACCCAGCTGGCCGCCATTCTGCGCGCCTCCAACGCCGGGCCCACCCGCGTGCTGCTGCCGATGGTCACCAACGTCTCCGAAGTCCGCGCCGCCCGCGAGATCTATGAACGTGTTGGCCGCCGCCTGCGCCGTCGCGGCGAGCGCCTTGCCGACCGCCTGCCGCCGCTTGGCATCATGATCGAAACCCCCGGCGCGGCGCTCTCCGCCGATGCGCTGGCCATCGTTGCCGAGTTCTTCGCCATCGGCACCAACGACCTGTCGATGTATACCCTCGCGGTCGACCGAGGCGATGCCGATGTCGCCCATCTCTATGACCCCCTGCACCCCGCGGTGCTGCGCCTCGTGCAGTTCACCACGGAAGCCGCGATGCGCATGCGACTGCCTGTCTCGGTGTGCGGTGAAATGGGCGGCAACCCCAAGCTGATGCCGCTGCTGCTCGGCCTGGGCCTGCGCAGCTTCAGCATGAACGCGGCCGCCGTTCCGCGCGTGAAACAGGCCGTGCGGGCCGCCAATCTCGAAGAATGCGCGGCACTCGCGCGCAAGGTGATGGAACAATCAGACCCGGCGCGGATCCGGGATCTGGTTCTGGGCCCTGCGCCAGCCTAGGAGCCTGCCTGAGTAATCATAGCCGTAACGAAAAACGAAAGAAGCTTGCTTCAGAGGGGCGGGCTGGTTCTAAAAAGAAACAGCGCCGCTTCGGTTGCGAATCAATGTTGCGCGGTTTGCTTACCTAAGCGATTACTCGGGCAGGGTCCTAGGCTGCGGGCTCTCAGTGAAAGAGCGGCACGATGGCACGACGCGGCATGAAATTTGGCATTTTTCTCGCCCCGTTCCACCGGCTCGGCGACAATCCCACGCTATCCCTGGCGCGTGACGTGGCTTTGATCGAGCATCTTGACCAGCTCGGCTACGATGAAGCCTGGATCGGCGAACATCACTCCGGCGGGTGGGAGATCATTGCCTCTCCCGAATTGATCATCGCAGCCGCGGCGGAGCGTACCAAGCATATTCATCTTGGCTCCGGCGTAACCTCGCTGCCCTATCACCACCCTTTCCTGGTGGCGCAGCGCTGGGTGCAGCTCGACCACATGACCCGCGGCCGCGCCATGCTCGGCTGCGGCCCCGGCGCGCTGGTGTCGGACGCCTGGATGCTCGGCATCGACCCCGCCACCCAGCGCCGCCGCATGGACGAAAGCCTCGATGCCATCATGGCTTTGCTCGCCTGCGACAAGCCAGTGACGATGAAGACCGACTGGTTCGAGATGCGCGACGCCCGCCTGCACCTGGCGCCCTACAGCGACCCGCATTTTCCCATTTCCGTCGCCTCCACCTTCACCCCTGCGGCGCCGACCATCGCAGGCAAGCATGGGCTCGGCATGCTTTCGCTTGGTGCGGGCCTTGCGGGCGGGCCGCAAGGGGTGCTCGGACAGTGGCGGATTGCCGAGGAAACGGCTGCCAAACACGGCAAAACCATGGACCGCGGCAAGTGGCGCATGGTCATGAACGTTCATGTCGCCGAAGACGACGAGACCGCGATGCGCGACGTGAAGATCGGCGAACGGTTGGAAACCGTCACCTATTTCGAAGATGTGCTGGGCCGGCCGCCCGGCCGTTCGCAAGACCCGTTAACCGATGGCGTGAAGGCTGGCACTACTTTGGTGGGATCACCCGACACCGTCGCCCGCGGCATCCAGCGCCTGGTGGAGCTCAGTGAAGGCGGCTTCGGCGGTTTCCTGTTTCGCGCCAACGATTGGGCCACCCGCGAGCAGACGTGGCGCAGCTACGAACTGTTTGCCCGTTATGTCGCGCCACGTTTCCAGGGTTCGCTGGACACATTGGCGACGTCCTACGACTGGGCGAAAACCAGCCGTCAGACCATCCTGCGGCCCAACGTCGACGCTCTGCGCAAGGCCTTCACCGACGCAGGCCAGGACGTTCCCGCGGAATTCATCACGCGTGTGCCGCTTGCGAAGGATGCGGCGGCGGAATGAGTGGCGTTAGCGCGGTTTGGCATGAGTCATATTTTGCTCCCCGCCGCCGGCCAGTCCGGCGCGCGATACCCGCCCGCCTTCATGCTGCAAGAGTCAGCATCAAGGCGGGCTGGTATCAGTCAGCATGTCTTCGGTCTGACCGGAAAAACCGCTCGCCAAAACAATGACCTCGGCGGAGATGGTAGAGCCGGTGCGCGAGAGCGTGATGACCGAAGGTGGAATCGCCGAAAGGTCTGAGTCACGCGAGAAAATGAAGA
>JANXSM010000159.1 GCA_025352665.1 Rhodospirillales bacterium
CGGACACTGAGTACCAAGCGCCGCAAGAATTTCCTATGGCGATCCCGTAAGGAAGGAAGAGATGCGCCTTCTCAATGGTGTCATTTATGTTACTATGTGAATAATAAGGATCCAAGTAGAAGAGTACATCCGTGACGATGAGTCGAGCCCATACCGAAAATGGTTTGACGGCTTGGATGTTCATGCTGCGGTTAAGGTGACAACCGCGTTGGCGCGCTTGGAGTTGGGTAATACATCAAACGTCAAATGGTTCGAAGGCATAGGTGAATACCGAATCGATTGGGGACCAGGCTACCGAATTTATCTCGCCAAGGACGGCGAAACGCTGGTGATTCTGTTCGGTGGAGGGACCAAGAAGCAACAGCGATTGGATATCGGTCGTGCGAAAGTACTCCATGACGAATACAAGTTGCGCAAGAAAATTGCACTGGCTGGCAAGAAACGGTCAACAAAACTGACCAAAGGATATGGGTGACTTAGATGGCATTAACTCGTGATTTCAAACGAACGGTCGTTGATCGAGTCCAGCGCGATCCGGCGTTTGGCAAAAAGCTTCTTGATGAGGCTGCGACGCTTTTTCTTAACGGAGAGCCAGATACGGCACGATTGATATTGAGAGACTTGGTCAACGCGACCGTCGGTTTCGAGGAACTCGCTCTAGCAACGGCCAAACCCAGCAAAAGTTTGCATCGCATGCTTTCGGAGCACGGCAATCCAAGCATGGACAATTTGGCAGCGATCTTTGGTGCTGTCCGCAATAAGCTCGGCGTAAAAATTCTAGTTAAAGTCGGCTAGTTGTTGTTCTGCCTCGCCAGCTTTTGAGCATTCGTCGCAGATCGGCCAGCAGCGGAGCGGGGTCCGCGCCTTTGGGGAAGGCCGCCAGCGCGGTGCCGTAGCCGACATCGGACTTTGGGCGGTAGCTGAACTGCGCCATCAGCGCGCGGCCTTGCGGCACGAGGCCGTACAGCGCGTAACGCTGGCTGCTCAGGGTATCGCCCAGGATGTCGGCGGCGGCGAAATCGGCGGATTTCAGTCCTGGCATACGGAAGGCCAGCGTGACCAGGCCCACCGGGAAATCCGTGGGCAATTCGAGCGTGCGCGCCTGGACCGGGGCCAGGGTGAAGGGCGCGTGTTCGGGGATGTCGCGGCGCGCGATATCGCCGAAATTGGCTTGCGCCTCGGCCATGGCGCGGCGTGGCTCGATGTCTCCGGCGATCACCAGAATGGCGTTGTTGGGCGCGTACCACCGATCGTAGAACGTACGCAGCAAGGCGGCGTTGGTGCGATCGAACGAAGGGCGGGTGCCCAACGCATCATGCTCGTAGGGCGTGCCGGCGAACAGCGCGGCCTGCGCCTGGGCACCATAGGTGTAGAGCGGGCTGGACAGGTTGCGCGACACCTCCTGCTCGATGGCGCCGCGCTCCTGCTCCCAATCGGCTTCCGCAAGCGTGAGCCCGCGCATCCGCAGCGCCTCGCTGCGCAGGGCGAGGCCGAGGTCGGTCGCGGGCACGGTATAGGTGTAGGTGGTGACGGTCTCGGTGGTGGAGGCGTTGTAGATGCCGCCGAGGAGTGCGCCGAGCTCCGCCAATTGGTCGCGGTCGAGCCCCACGCTGCCGCGGAACATCATGTGTTCGAGCGCGTGGGCGGTGCCGGGGAAGCCCTCGGGCGAGTCGTTGGAGCCGACGAGGTAGTTCAGCTCGGTGGTGACAACGGGGGCGAGCCGGTCCCGCACGACGACGACGCGCAGGCCGTTGGGCAAGGTGGCGCGCAGGACATCGTCGGGATCGACCGCGCCCGCCACGCGGGGGGCGAAGGCGAGAAACAAGGCAAAAGCGAGGGCGATGAGATTGCGTCGCAAGAGTGTCTCCTACGCGTTGGACGGGCGGTCACTACAAAAATGGGGGCGTATCACGAAACGCCATCCGCGGCCTGGCTGGCGCCATGGTTTTTGCGCGCCAGGCGGGCCGCCGGCCATCACGGCAGAAGCTTCCCCGGATTCATCACGCCTCCCGGATCGAGTGCCGCCTTGATCCGCCGCATCGTGTCCAGCTCCGCGCCCCCCCGCCATTGCGGCATCAGATAGGGCTTCAACCGCCCCACCCCATGCTCGGCCGAAAAGCTGCCATCGAGGTCGCGCACCACGGCGCACACCGCATCCATGATCTCGTGGTCCCGCGCCAGGAACGCCGCCGCGTCCATGTGCTCCGGCTGCTCCAGGTTGAAGTGGATGTTGCCGTCGCCCATGTGGCCGAATGCCACCACGCGGATGCCCGGCATCAGCGCCGCGCACGCCGCCGACGCCCTGTCGATCAGCTCCGGCACACGCGACACGGGCACTGACACATCGTTCTTCACGCTGGCTCCCGCGCGCTTCTGCGCTTCGGAGTGCTCCTCCCGCAGCTTCCAGATCGCCGCGCGCTGCGTTTCGCTCCCGGCCACCACCGCGTCGCTCACCAGGTCGGCATCGAGCGCGTCCGACAGCACCGCCTCCAGCATCTCACGCAATCCGCCGCCCACCCGCGAGGTCGCCAGTTCCACCAGCGCGTAGTGTGCGGCCGGCGCCCGCAGCGGCAATTTGGCGCCTGGGATGTGCGTCAGCACCAGCCCCATCCCCGTGCCCGACATGTATTCGAACGCCTGCACCGCGGCGGCGTCGGCACGTTGGAACCGCGCGAACAGATCGAGCGCCGCTTCCACCGAAGCCACGGCGCACAGCGCCACCTCCGTCTCCACCGGGCGCGGCACCAGCTTCAGGACCGCGGCGGCGATGATGCCCAGCGTGCCCTCGGCGCCGACGAAAAGCTGGCGCAGGCAGTAGCCGGTGTTGTCCTTGCGCAGCCGCCGCAACCCGTTCCACACCTGCCCGTCCGCCAGCACCACCTCCAGCCCCAACACGAGGTCGCGCGCGTTGCCGTAGCGCACCGTGTTGTTGCCGCCCGCGTTGGTGGAGAGGATGCCGCCGATCTGGGCCGTACCCTGCGAGCCGATCGACAGCGGCAACAGGCACCCCGCCGCCTCCGCCGCGTCCTGGGCGGCCTGCAACGTCGCGCCGGCCTCGACCGTCAGCGTGAGATCGACCGGGTCCACCGCGGTCACCCGGTTCATCCGCGCCAGGCTGATGACGATCTGGCTGCCATCCTCGGACGGCACGGCGCCGCCAACCATCGACGTGTTGCCCCCCTGCGGAACCATCGCGACCCCTGAAGCCGCGCAGCACTTCACCACACGGGAAAGCTGGTCCGTGTCGATCGGCCGCACCACCGCTGGGGTGCGGCCATGGTAAAGCCCGCGCCAATCCTCGGCATAGGGCGCGGTGTCGACACGCTCCGTCAGCAGCCCGCGCGGGCCCACGATCGCCAGCAGGCGCGCGACCAGGCCATCTGGCATCGAGAGCCTATCCGGCATCGGCCCGCGTTCCGCGATACGCCGCCAGCAGGTCGGCCACCTGAATGCCGTCGATCGTCATGCCGGCCAGCGTGCAGGCGCTGATCGCGGCCCCCGCCAGGTTGGCCCGGTTCAGCCGCAGGCCCGACAGGTTCACGTTGTTCACCGCCCAGCCGGACATATTGGCGTCCT
>JANXSM010000168.1 GCA_025352665.1 Rhodospirillales bacterium
AGGTGCATATGCGCATTTCCAGCCCGCCGACCACCCATAGCTGCTTCTACGGCATCGACACGCCAGAACGCTCCAAACTCCTGGCCGCGCGCCACAGCGTGGAGGAGATGGCGGAACTGATCGGCGCCGACAGCCTGGCCTTCATCAGCATCGACGGCTTGTATCGGGCGCTGAACCACCAGGGCCGCGATGCCGCAAGGCCGCAATACTGCGATGCCTGCTTCACCGGCGAATATCCGATTTCGCTGCCCGACATGGTCGACAACGACGGGCGGCAACTGAGCCTGCTCAGCGAACGGAGCTAAGTTTCGATGGGCAGTCTGGAGGGTCTGGTGGCGCTCGTCACCGGGGCGAGCCGTGGCATCGGGGCAGCGGTTGCAATCGAACTTGCCCGCCGTGGTGCGCATGTGGTGATCACCGCGCGCACCCAGGGCGGGCTGGAAGCGACCGACGACGCGATCCGCGCCACCGGCGGCAAGGCGACTCTGGTGCCGATGGATCTGCTGGACGGCGAGCAGCTCGATGCGATTGGGCCCAGCCTGCACGCCCGTTTCGGCCGGCTGGACATACTGATTTCCAACGCCGGCGCGCTCGGCACGCTGACGCCGGTGCCGCATATCCTGCCCAAGGATTGGGCGATGGTCTTAGGCGTCAACGTCACGGCCAACTGGCATCTGATCCGCAGCGCCGGACCTTTGCTGCAGGCAGCGCCAGCGGGGCGAGCCGTGTTCGTCACCACCGGCCGGGTGCAGCGACCCAAGGCCTATTGGGGCGCCTATGGCGCGACCAAGGCCGCGATGGAGCATCTGGCGATCACCTGGGCGGACGAGACGCGCACCAGCAGGATGCGGGTGAATCTGTTCGACCCCGGTATCGTCCGCACCGCCATGCGTGCCCAGGCGATGCCCGGCGAGGACCCGAACAGCGTTCCGCCACCGTCCCATGTGGCGCCGCAGATCGTCGATCTCTGTGAGGGTTCTGAAGCGCGCCACGGCGAAATTATCCATGCCACCTGAACGCCGCGGAACCATCCGGGCGCGTTTCGGTTCCCCTCGGGTTGTTGGGAGATCGCCATGCTGAACGTCACGCGTCGCCGATTGTTGGGAACCGCGACCGCGGTCGCCCTCACGTCCCGTTTGCCGCACAAGGCCTGGGCAGCCGATCCGGTGCGCGTGAGCTCAAAATTCGACTCCGAGGGTGAACTGCTGGGCACGATCATCCTGCAGTTGCTGGGAGCCGCTGGCATTCCCACCGTCAACAAGCTGCGGCTAGGCAACACGCGCATTGTGCGCGCGGCCTTGCTGGGTGGCGAGATCGATCTGTATCCGGAATACACCGGCAATGGCGCGTTCTTCTTCAACGTCGACAGTGATCCGGTTTGGAAGAACGCCGCGGGCGGAGCTGCGAAGGTGCGCGAGCTTGACGCCGCCAACAAGCTCACGTGGTTGGCCGCGGCCCCTGCCAACAACACTTGGGGCATCGCCGCCGGCGCTGAGCTGGCCAAGAGCGCCAACCTCAAGTCGTTGGAAGACCTGGCAAAATACGTCAACGGCGGCGGCAAGATCCGCCTCGCCGGCTCGGCTGAGTTTGTCGAGAGCCCGGCAGCACTCCCGGCATTCCAGTCTGCTTACGGGTTTAAGCTGAGCCAGGACCAGTTGCTGGTTCTGGCCGGGGGCGGAACCTCGGCTTCCGAGAAAGCCGCCGCCGAGGGCACGTCCGGCGTGAATGCCACCATGGTGTTCGGCACCGACGGCGCGATCGATGCGCTGGGTCTGGTGGTGCTGGCCGATCCCAAGTCGGTGCAGATGGTCTATGAACCCGCGCCGGTGGTGCGCACCCCCGTTCTGATGACCTATCCCAAGATCGCCGACGCGCTGGCCCCCGCCTTCGCAGCACTTGACGAGGCGACCCTGCGCAATCTCAACGGCAAGATTGAGGTCGACGGCCAGCCGGTGCCGCAGGTGGCAACCGCCTGGCTGAAGCAGCACAACTTGCTGAAGTGATCCAAAAACCCGATCGGGTTTTCACACCGTTCGCGGTGCTGGTCCTGGCCACACCTCTGTGGCTGAGTTTTCTGTCCGTGGCGCGCAATCGCCTGGTCGCCGGTCAGCCGATGGCGTTGCTCGATCTCGCCGTGGCAGCACCCACCTGGGTTCTGGTATCTGGCATGGCGATGGTGCTGGTTGGTGCGATCATGCGCGGATCGGTATTGATACTCGGCGGTGGCCTGATCGTGGCGATGGCGTTGATTTGGCTGGCCGGCGATCAGGCGACGGTCGTGACCATCGGCCAGCCCTCTGCCCGCGTCTCGCTGGGTGCAGCGTTCTGGGTGATGCAAGCCGCCGTGTTGCTCGCCGTTGCGGAGGCCGCCCGAAGGCTGGGCTCGTGGGCGATGCTGGCAGCTTTGCTGGGCGTTGTATTGCCGCTGACCTTTCTGCTGATGAGCGGCCGGCTCGATGCGTTGTCTTTGCTGCGTGAATACGCGAACCGGCGCGACATATTCGGTCCCGCCGTGCTGCGACATCTTGGTCTCGTGGCTGCCGCGATGGTGCCGACGCTTTTGATCGGCATTCCCCTCGGCCTGGTGTGCCACCGCAACAACGCCGTGGCGCGGGTGGTGATGCCCACGCTCGGGCTCATCCAGACCATCCCGTCGATCGCCTTGTTCGGATTGCTGATGGCGCCTCTCTCTGGGTTGTCAGCTCTGGTGCCGTTCCTCGGACGTGCTGGGATCGGCGGCATTGGTGTCGCTCCCGCCGTCATTGCGCTTGTGCTGTATTCGTTGTTGCCGATTACCCGCAATACCGCCTCTGGCTTGGCTTCGGTGCCGCCGGCCGTGCGCGAGGCGGCCCTTGGCATGGGCATGGACGATCGCCAGCGCTTCTGGCGGGTCGATCTCCCGCTGGCCTTTCCGGTGCTGCTCGCCGGTATTCGCATCACGGTGGTCCAGGCGATCGGGCTCGCGGCCGTGGCCGCGTTGATCGGCGCCGGTGGGCTGGGCGCCATCATGTTCGACGGCCTGTTCGCGGGCGCCATCGACCTTGCTTTGCTGGGTGCGCTGCCGGTGATCGCCATGGCTGTGACAGTCGACCTGTTGCTGCGCCTTGCAGCTCCAGCCTCAGCATGATCGATTTCGACGGTGTCGCGAAGGCTTTCGACGGCCGCGCGGTCGTGCAGGATTTTAACCTGCATGTGGCCGACGGCGCCTTCTGCGCCCTGATCGGCGCTTCCGGCAGCGGCAAATCCACCATCCTGCGCATGATGAACCGGCTGATCGAGCCCGATGCCGGGCGGATCCGCTTTGCCGGGCAGGACGTGGCGGACCTCGACCCCACGCTGCTGCGGCGGCGCATGGGGTATGTGATTCAGTCGGCCGGGCTGTTCCCGCATTGGAGCGTGGCGCGCAACATCGCAGCCGTCCCGGCGTTGCTCGGCTGGGATCGCGCGCGGACCCAAGCCCGAGTGGCCGAACTCATGACGCTGCTGCGGCTTGACCCCGCACTGGGCCGCGCCCGGCCGCATGAACTGTCCGGCGGCCAGGCGCAACGGGTCGGTGTCGCCCGGGCACTTGCCGCCGACCCGGACGTGTTGCTGATGGACGAGCCGTTTGGCGCGCTCGACCCGATCACCCGCGCCGCCCTGCAGGCCGAACTCGCCCGCATCCACCGTGAAACCCGCAAGACGATCGTGTTCGTTACCCACGACATGGATGAGGCGCTGCAGCTGGCGACCCAGGTGGTGGTGCTGGAAGATGGGCGCGTGCTGCAGGACACCAGCCCCGCCGACTTGCTCGCCCATCCCGCCAACGCAGGGGTTGGCGCGTTCGTCGGCAGGCTCGACCGCGGGCTGAAGCTGCTGTCGCTGCTGGCGATCACCGAGCGCCTGGAACCGGGCGCCGACGGACCGGAAGTTCCGGACGATATCGATTGTCGCAGTGCCCTCTCTCGCATGATCGAACTGAGCGTGGACCGGCTGACGGTGGTCGATGTCACGGGCCAGGTGCGGGGACACGTGGCGTTGGCCGGCTTGATGCGGTCGTGAAGCGCCTGGTCGTGTTCATGGTGCTGCTGGTTGCGGCCACATTCGGCCTGGCCCAGACGCGCCCCCTATTCGCTGCGATGTTTCCCGCCTTGGACCGCCCTGTCTATGTGCAGGACAGTTTCGCCGCCCTGATGCTGGCCCATCTGGCGCTCGTCGGCGTGTCCAGCCTGATCGCGATCGTGGTGGGAATCGGCATAGGCATTCTCGTGACGCGGCGCGCGGGTCTGGCATTTCGCGGCATCGCCGAAACCCTGGCCGCCATGGGGCAGACCTTTCCGCCGGTTGCAGTGCTTGCGATCGCCGTCCCGGTGATGGGGTTCGGCACTATGCCTGCGGTCATCGCCCTGGTGATCTACGGTGTGCTGCCGGTGCTGCAGAACACCATCGCTGGGCTGTCCGGCGTGTCTGCGCCGGTGCGCGAAGCTGCGCGCGGCATGGGCTTCGGGCCTCTGCGCGTGTTGGCTCTGGTCGAACTGCCGCTCGCAACACCCGTCATCCTGGCTGGCGTGCGGGTATCCGTCATCATCAACATCGGCACTGCCGCGATCGCCTCGACAGTGGGGGTGAAGACCTTGGGCTTGCCAATCCTGCTCGGGCTGAGTGCCGCCAACACTGCCTATGTTCTGCAAGGCGCGCTGCTCGTCGGGTTGCTGGCGCTGACCGTGGACGCTGCGTTCGACGTGGCTGCGCGAGCCTGATCAGACGGTGGCGATCATCCCAACTGTTGGGGCTGGAAAGCTCTGGATGTGACATGTAACGCGGTGGCAACTTCTTCTCGGTCGTTGGCTTCGAGTTGCGTCCATGCCCAGGGCTGCACGAAATGACGCGGCGGCAAGATGATCCATCCGTCGGCATCGCCGACCGCGGTAAAATCGCCGCCGGCGACGGCCAAGGCTGTGAGCGCGCAGACGAACGCGGCGCGGTCGTCGTGGTTGGTCAAGCTGTCGATTTGCAGACTGAGCGCCCGTCCAGGCAGGAAATATTCTAGCAGGCTCCGTAACGTGCCGTTTGTGGTGAGGTATTTGAAGAACGTGTCGGATCGGTCCGCGCGTACCGCAGTCACCGCGGATGGGTCATCCAGGGCGACGCCCAAAAAACTGCTGGGGAAGGCCTCCACCACGGCCATGCGATCGATTGATACAAGATGGACGGCAGGCGATATCAGGCAGCGCCGTGACGCAAATTTTACGCAAGCGTTCGCGGCTGCATTGAGTTGCTTGCCTACTGGAGTACTCGACTGGCCGGGTTTGCCGATCAACCGTCCCAGCCGCCGAGTCAGCATGCGCTCTGCGGTCCGGTAGCGTCCGATCACCTCGAAGCCGGCACGCAACGGACCATCAAAGGCTGCGGCCAGCAGCAGTTCGTTGCCCGCAACGGCTGCAATGGTGGCTACCTGCTCGTCGGGGATCGCTCTGAAACGCTGAACCGACCAGCAGATCGTCTGCTGATCCCAAGACAGCCGACAGACAGCGCTGGACCGTCGGGTCGTGGAAAACCCGATGTCGATCCCCAGCACGCTGCCGGCGTGTGGAAGCATGTTTCGCGTCGGGGACATTGCCAGGCCTTTATCAGTGTCGTTGCGGCGGATTCGTGGAGATGGGCTAGGCCTGGGCAAATGCATGGGCGGGGCGCACCAATCGTCGTGCGGCGATCGTCGTGCCAACCGCGCCGAGCACCACGCAGGCCGAGGTGGTGATCGCAGCTCCCCGGCTGCCGAAGGCTGGGATGAGCGCTATGCCCAGCACGATCCCAACGCCGAGCTGGCCGAAGCTCAGCAGGCGCAAAGTGCGGCCGTGGCCGGTCATGCCGAGCATCACATCCTGAAGCGGCAGGGCGGCGTTCACCAATTGGCCCAAGGCAAGCACGACCAGGGAGCGGGCGCCGACGTCGAAATGCGGGCCGACCAGGGAAAGCAGCGTGTCCGGCACCACCAGCATCGCAATGACCGGCGGCAGCGAGCACATCAGTGCCATGCGGCGACCCAGGCGGTTGACAGCGGCGAGCTGGGTCCATTCCTGGCGCCGGTAGTGCTCGGCCAAACGCGGCGCGGCGATGGCGCCGATGCTGATGATCACCATCCACACCAGCGTCGACATCCGGCTGGCGACGCTGAAGGCGCCGACCTGTACGGGGTCTGCGAAGGCGCCCAGCAATAGCAGCGGCAGCGAGATCATGGCGGCCTGAACCAATTCCACCGCCAGGAACGGCAAGGCGGTACGGCGTAGGCTGGGCAGCGGCGGCGCCTGCAGTCCGGCCGGCGGAGGGTGGTCGGTCATGCGCTGCCAGTCGTGCCAGAGCACCACCACCGCGCTAATGGCAGTGATCCCGAAAGCGCCGGCGTAGGCGAGCAGCACGTGGTCGAGCCGGTGCACGCCCCCGAGGAGCATGGCGACCAGCACCAGCACCGGTGGCAGGGCGCTGCTTACGAGCTGGCCGAGTGCCCCGCGCTTCACCCCGGTCAGCGCATAGCCGAGCGAGATCGCCAGCGTCTGTGGGATCAAGGCGATCGCCGAGACGGCGAGTGGCCAGGCGAGGTCCGGCTGGCCGAACACATGAACCGCCACTGGTCCTGCCAGGGCGCCCGTCACCGCCGCCCAGCCGAGGGACCCGATTGCCGTCCATTCCATGCCGGTCAGCAGAGTCCACCGCGCCTTTGAGCCTGCCCCGATGGCGAGTTCGGCTGCGATGTGGCGCGTCATCGTCCGTTCCAGCCCCATGCGGGCTGCAGCTGAGGCGAGGTTGACCCAGGTGAGACAGAAGAACAGCAGCCCCGCGTCGTAGCCGCCAAGTACCCTTGCCGCCACCACGTATAAGCCGAATTTGCCCAAAACCTCCAGCGCGCGGACGCCGAGAGAGCCCACGTAGTGGCCAAGCCCCACCCCGCGGAGGCGGCGGATCAGCGAGCGGATCAGGCGATGCTCCTGCGGCGGTTTGGGTGCTAGGCATAGCGCATTCAGTGGGGCGCCGCACGCAAAGGTTGCGACTTCAGGATCTTTGCGAGGAAACAAGTGAAACACTATGATAGCGCACAGACTTCATGGTATGCGTTGAAGCAATGAGCATCGAGCCGACGCCCCCGACCGTGCCGCTCGCCGCAGCCGTTCCCACGGCAGGCATCATCCATGGCCGCCCGGTGATCGACGATGCGGATACGCTGGCACCGCGCCACGCCTTGGCGCTGCGCGATGTGCTGGCAATCGCCTTCTACCATCGGCGCTTCCTGTTCATCGGCCTGGCGCTCGGCCTTCTCGCCGGTGGTGCCGCCGCCCTGGTGAGCCGCACCCAATACACCGCCGACACGCTGCTGATCGTGCTGATCGGCCGCGAGGCGGCGAGCCCTGCCGATGTGCCGGGCATCGGTCCCGGTTCGGTCAATATCGACGGATTGAAGGTGCTGCAGTCGGAAATCTCGATCATCGAGAGCGTCGACGTCATCGAACGCGCGCTGACGGTGGTGGGGCCCACCAATGTGTTCCCCGAACTTGCCGGTCCCAGGCTGTTCGGGCTGCGGCCGGCGCTGCCGCCGGAACAGCAGCTGGCCCGCGCGGCCGAACTGCTGCGGCGACGCCTGTTTGCCTCCGACAGCCAGAACAGCTCGAACAATTCGCTGTTCAACGGCTCCAACATCATGCGGGTACAGCTGACCCTGCCCGACCGGGACCTGGCCGTGCGCACGCTGGGCGCCTTGGTCGCAGCCTACCTCGATCATCGTCGCGCTCTCTATGGCAGCCCCGGCAGCAGCTTCCTGGTGGCCGAACTCGACAAAACAGCAACCCAACTGGCTGGCATCGAGGCGCAGATCCAGAAGGTGCGGGCCGATTACCACGTGCTCGACATCACCCAGGACATTGCCCTCGCCGGAACCCGGCTCGACACGGTCGTGGCGCGCGAGAACGGCCTGCGCGAGCGCCAGCAGGCGGTGCAGGCGGAGCTCGCCTCGACCTCGGACGCGCTGCGCCATCTGCCGGAGCGGGTGTTCGACAGTCGGGAGCTGACCAACCAGGCGCCGAACGATGAAGCCCGCAACACCCTGCTCAAGCTGCAGCTGGAACGCGCGCATCTGGCCACGCAGTACGCGCCCACCTATCCCGCTCTGATCGAGCTCGACCGCAAGATCGTGGCGGTGCAGGGGGCACTCAAGGCACAGGCCCAGGCGCCCGGCAGCTACACGCAGCGCGACGTGCGCAATCCCTCGGCCGACGTGCTGGTCAATCGCGTGGCGGCACTGCGCGGCGAGGACAGTGCGATCGCCAACCAGCTGACCGAGCTCGGTCGTCAGTTTACCGAGGCGCAGATCCGATCGGTGCAGTTGCGCGAGGCCGATGCCAAACTGCACGATCTGCAACGCCAGCGAGACGTGCTGGAGAACGTGCAGCGGCAGATCTCGCTGCGCGAAGCCAATGTGCGGGTGCAGGACAGCGTGACAGCGGCGCGCAACGCCAACGTCAATCTCGTGCAGCCGCCGTCGGCGCCATTCAGCGGTATCTACATGGGGTTCAGTTATCTGGCTGCCGCGGTGTTCGCCGGTGTCATGGCCGGACTGTCCGGTGGGCTGATCGCAGCGCGGCTGCGCCAAGTGTTTGTTGTGCCGCGCGAGGCGGAACGGGGGCTGGAACTGACCGAGCTGGCCGATTTCCCGGCTGCCGCGGGCGGCTTCGACACGCCGGCCGCCCACCGCGAGATCGGCAATCTCGCTAGCCTGCTGATCGACGACACCCTGACCCATCCGCGTGCCCGCGACCGTGGCCTTACGGTGATCCAGGTGACCGGCACCGATGCACGCGCCGCGGCCAGCCTGGCGTTGGCGCTCTCCGCCGAATTCGCCCAGCGGCACGGACTGCGCACCTTGTTCATCGATGCCGACGCCGATGCCTCCCAGCGCAAGCCGGCGACCGCGCCCGGCACCGAATGGGCGCTGACGCCCAATGGCGAGCGGGTGGCAGCGGTTCCGGGCGGCGTGCCCGGCCTTTGGCTGGCGGCCACCGGCGTGCCCGCCCTGTTGCGCAGCCGCACGCGGGATTTCGACCCAAGTCTGCATGAGCGCTGCGACATGGTGCTGGTCAGCGCGGCCGGCGGTGCGCGCGACTATGCCGTTCGCCGATTCGCCTCGATCGCCGATTGCACCGTCATGGTGGTGGAGGCCGAGCGCACCTTGGCCCAGTCCGCCGCTGAGCTACGCGACAGCCTGCTGTCGGCCGGGGCCAGGCTTGCCGGTTTCGTCTTCACCGACCGCAAAACCTACATCCCGAGGCTGCTGGAACGATGGATCTGATGCGGCTCGCCCCTGTCCTGATGCTGCTTGTACTTGCCGGCGGCTGCACCGCGGGCACCAGCAATTCCACGACGACGCAGTCGGTCGCCCCGGTCGAGAGCGATCCGCAGGGGTTCGCCAAATGGACCGACGCGGTGCCGGAATACCGCTTCACCGCGGGCGACCGCGTCAAGGTTCAGTTCCTGCTGACCCCCGAAATGGGCGAGGAGGCGATTGTCGCCCCCGACGGCATGATCGGGCTGCGCGCCGCAGGCCAGGTGCAGACGGCCGGACTGTCGGCGACCGAGCTGCAGGAGGCCATCCGTAAATCCTCCCGTCACACGCTGGTCGACCCGATCGTGACGGCATCGCTCGTGGATAGCCCCGGCGCCAAGGTATTCGTCGGCGGCATGGTGTCGCGGCCAGGCGCCTTTGCGATCGATGGCAGGCGTGGGCCTATGGAGGCCGTGCTGCTCGCGGGCGGCTTCTCGCCCGAGGCGCGCATGGACCAGGTGGTGTTGATCCGCCGCAGCCCGCGCAATCAGCCGATGCTGCGCACCGTCGATCTGCGCAGTTTCGCAAGCCTCGGCACCGCCGATGGCGACCTGCCGCTGATGCCCGGCGACATCGTGTTTGTGCCACGCAACCGGATTTCGGAGGTTGACCTGTGGATCGACCAGTTCATCAATCGCTTCCTGCCGTTCCAGAAGGTGTTCTCCTACACGGTGAACCGCAATCCCGCGACCGGCGGGGTGTTCTGAGGGCTGACGTTCCGGCAGACTGGTTTCTCGGCGTCCGCTTTTCCCGTATCGGCATGGCGGAGGCGATCGCACTTCTGAAGCGCCGGCCGCCCAGCGATCCGTTCATGTACGTTTCCACGCCCAACGCCCAGCACGTGGTGCGAATCCAGCGCGGCAACGCCGGCGCCATCGCTGCGCACGACAATGCCTGGGTCACGCCGTGCGACAGCCGGGTGCTGGCCCGACTGGCGCGTCTGCTGTTCGGCCTTGACCTGCCGCTGGTGCTGGGCAGCGACCTTACCCGCGAGATGTTCGTCCAGGTGATCGACCGCAACGAACCGGTGACGGTGATCGGCGGCGATACGGTGCTGGAAGCGAGGCTGCGTGGCGATCTCGGTCTCACCCGGCTGTCGCTCTACGACCCACCCTATGGCTTCTACAACGACCCCCGCGAAATGGTGCGGGCCTGTGAATTTGTCGAGGCGCATCCCGCCCGCTTTGTGTTTCTCGCCTGCGGCACACCACAGTCGGAACTGCTGGGCAAGCTTTTGACCGAGCGTGGAATTGCAACCGGGGCCGGCCTTGCGATCGGGGCCTCGCTGATGTTTCTCACCGGCCAGGTGCGGCGGGCACCGCGTTTCTTCCAAGTGATCGGGTTGGAA
Organism: Rhodospirillales bacterium; assembly: GCA_025352665.1. Taxonomy (GTDB): domain Bacteria; phylum Pseudomonadota; class Alphaproteobacteria; order Acetobacterales; family Acetobacteraceae; genus CAIQQQ01. Next base: position 10,695 of record JANXSM010000168.1, read on the forward strand.
TGGCTGTACCGCCTGCTGCAGGAGCCGCGGCGGCTGTGGCGGCGGTTTGTGGACGACCAGCTGCCGGTGCTGGTGATCGCCGTCCGCTTCCGACTTTCGCCGAAACTGTCGGCCGACCAGAGTAGACGGGGCCAATGGCGGTAAGGTCGGGCAGCACCCTCCACCGCCCCAGGATCCGCACGCTGCGGCCCGTAGAACAGACTGGCCACCGCGCCCGCCTGTTCGTGCTGCTCGCCACGCTGCCGCTGTTCGCAGGCAGCTTTCACTACACACGCGACATACTGCCGTTCTACATTGCCTCCAAGGCTTGGCCGTTCCTGCTGCTGCCGGCGGCGCTGATCGGGTATCTCGCGCTGCGCCTGCCTGCACGAACGCTTTATGCGGTGACGCTTGCCTATCTCGTTTCCGTACCGCCGCTCATGGCAATGTTCTATCTCGGCAGCTCGCTCGACGAGGCCATGCTGATCACGGTCAAATATCTGCCGATCAGCTATTTCTTCTCTCTCTCGCTCATGCTCGCCTGGCTGCGACCGAGCGCTGCGGAGTTGCGCAGCGCCGTCACCAACCTGGGCATCGTCACCTTCGCGATGATGGCGATCCTGTGGGTGGTTGTTCCGCAGGGCATGTATCGCAGCGAATTCGGCATCGACACGGTCTTCATCGCCGACGACGCGGTGCGCGGCGATCGCATCCAGATGCCGATGTTCTTCGGCCTTCTGCTGGTGTTCAAGCTCGGCCGCGACTTCGCCGCCCGCTTCCGCATCATGGACCTGGCGAAGCTCCTGGTCTGCTACGTTCTGTTGGCGATGATCTACAAGGAACGTATCCCGATCGCCTTCTCGGGCCTGATCGTGCTGCTCGCCGTCACCACCAGGCTCATGCGCGGCAGGCTCAACGCCGTACTTCTGCTCGCCTGCCTGGGAGCCGTGGCCGGAACGCTCGGCATGATCGTGCTCGGCGCCGATACCGTTATCGATAAGCTCGGCGGCTCCCTGTCAATCCGCATCGACACTGCAATCAAGGCCTGGGCCTACATCAGCGACGAGCCACTGCGCTGGCTGTTCGGGGTGGGCTCCACCACCAAATACGCGGCGACCACCATCAACGACATGTTCCGCGATCCGGCGTTCTTCCTCGCCGACATCGGCTGGCTCGGTGTGGTGTTCGAGGCCGGCGTGGTCGGAGCGGTGCCGATCGCAGCCCTCATGGTGGCGGGGCTGGTGATCTCCCAGGCAAACAGCCAGCCTGAGGACAGCGTTTCGCTGGCCTTCTCCGATTATGGGATCTATTTGCTCGCCGCCTCGATCATCTATTCGCCGACCTTGCTGCCGGGGGAAATCGCCTGCGTCACGGCGCTGGCAGTGTATCTCCGCACGGCTGTCGCGGGAACAAGCATTGCCAGGCAGGGTTAGAACGTGATGATCGAAAGTGGCATCACCGAAATGTCTGAATCACGCGATATAACAGAGAGCTAGAGTGAGATGACGTCGCCTGTCAGACATCATCTCGCTCTGGCTCCCCAAAATATATTCGCCGGAGGAACCCGATGCGCAGCGTCCTGATCGCCTATGTAAGCAGCACCGTGGTGTTGTTCGTTCTGGACTTCATTTGGATCAGCACGGCCCTGCCGTACCTCTACAAACCGCGTATCGGCCAGTTGCTGATGGACCAGCCCAATTTGTCGGTCGCGGTGGGGTTCTACCTGCTTTACATGATCGGTGTTGTGGCACTGTGCATCGTACCCGCGCTGGAGCAAGGCGACTGGGTGCGTGCAACGTGGAGTGGCGCCCTGCTCGGCCTCGTTGCCTACGGTACGTATGACCTGACCAACCTGGCGACACTGGTCGGCTGGTCGGCGGTGGTTTCCGTGGCTGACATGATCTGGGGCACGGTGGTGACATCAGTGGCGGCGACGGCGGGCTACTTCCTCACGCGCGCGATCTCATAGGTAAACCCAAGGGGCGGTTTCTCAGAGTGCGCCCCAGCGCGCGGCGGCTGCATCGTCTTCCTCTCGCGCATCCACCCAGCGCGCCTCGCCGGACGAAAAGCGTTCCTTCTTCCAAAACGGCGCGCGGGTCTTGAGCCAGTCGATAAGATAGGCGGTCGCTTCGAGTGCCGCTTGCCGATGCGGGGCGGCGGCCAGCACAAGCACGATGTTCTCACCGGGTCGCAGCAGGCCCACGCGATGAATGAGCGTGCAACCTTGCAGAAACCAACGCTGCTCGGCCGTTTCGGCAATGCTCATCATCGCCCGCTCGGTCATCCCCGGATAATGTTCAAGAGTCATATCGCTGATATCGCGGCCGCCGGCAGTGCCACGAACGACACCGATGAAGCTGCCGATGCCACCGATGTCGGTTCGCCCTCCGGTCAGTGCCGCGGTCTCGGCACCAAGATCGAAATCGGCCTGTTGGACGTGGATTGTGGCCATGCTCAGCCGCCCGTCACGGGGGGAAAGAAAGCGATTTCATCGCCGGGGGCTACTGGACTATTGGGCTGGGCAAAATCCTGGTTGACGGCGCATCGCACCAGGCGGCGCCCATCCGGAGTCGGTGCGAACGCGGCTGCATGGCCGGAACTACGCGCACCGAGCCAGGCGACCAGTCTGGCAACGGTATCGATGTCCGCTGGCGGGGTCACGTCCTCCTCGCCGAGGCCGACGCGTTCGCGCAGCCACGCGAAATAGAGGATTTTCACGAGCAGGTCCTACTTCGGAGTCGGCACCGTCTGGACCGTACCGTCTGGCGCAACCAGCGTGCTGGTGCCGTTGCCGTTGGGCACGACCAGGCCGGGCAGGCCGGTCGGCGGCGTGTAGGTCTGCGCGCCCGGCGGGCCGGAGATGGCGGCCGGGCCCTGCGGGGTCTGCAGAAAGCGGCTCGGCGGCGGCGCCTGTGGCGTGTTAGCCGAAGGTGGGCCAAAATTGGGCGAGCCGGGCGAGGGCGGCGGAACATTCATCGGTGGCGTGGAACTTCCGCGCGGCATCATCATTTCAGTGCCGGGCATCATTTGGCCATTGGGATTGTCGCGCATAAGGTCGTTCAGCGTCGGATCGGGCTTGGCGGGACCAGGCCACACATTGCCGGATTCGGGCAGCAGCGGCTCAGACTCGAGGTTCAGCCCGGTAACCCGCTGGATGTTCTCGCTATTACCAACCGGACGATTGGGATTGCGCACAACATTGTGAGTATCGCTGACGAAGCCGCCGAAACCGACAAAAGGGTTGCCCGCATAACGCTCGCATCCGGTGGCGGCGAGACAGAGGCCCAGCAGAAGGATGCGGCGCATACGAACTTCCTTGTCACGCGAAATCGGAACGACTCGGCGGGCCTAAGCCCGACCGCCCGCCTTGGCAATGTGCCTGTCCTCGAAACCCGGCTCAAGCACCAGATTTCAAACATAGTCTCCCCATTCGCCCGGGGCGTGACAGTTCCGTTGTGCGGCGCATCATATCCCTGTTCGCAGGCCGAGGAAACCGATTGTCCACGCGACGATCGCGCCTGGATCGGCAAGCGGCAGCACTGGGCGGTCGCAGCCGGGCAGGGGCTCATCGCTGGCCACTGCCGCGACCTCCGGGCGCTCGGGCCAAAATGGCGGCTTGCCGACGCTGGGCCGAAACACCTCGAGCTTGGCGTGGCGGCTCGCCTTAAAGCCTTCCACCAGGACGAGATCGACTGGGGACAGTCGAGTCAGCAGTTCCTCCAGCGGCGGTTCCGGGCCGTCGAGCTCGTGGAGCAGTGCCCAACGGGTGCCACTCGCAATCAGGACTTCGCGGGCACCGGCCTCGCGGTGCCTGAAGCTGTCCTTGCCGGGCTGATCCAGATCAAAGCCGGAGTGGGCGTGCTTGAGCGTGCTGACCGATAGTCCCGCTGCGACGTAGCGCGGCAGGAGATCGACCAGAAGCGTGGTCTTGCCGCTGCCGGACCAGCCCAGCAGACCCAAAATCTTCACATTCCCCTCAAGGGCGTACAACCGCGTGGCGTAGGCCGGCGAGCAGGTAGTCCCATCCTGTGACGATGGTGAGCAAGGCAGCCCCCCATAGCAGCACCTCCCCGATATGGCCGACCGGAAGGAACCCAAGGCCCAACGCGCTGGCGCCGGTGTCGCCGGCGAGCAATGTGCCGAGTGCTCCCATCTGGAAGCCGGTTTTCCATTTGGCGAGCTGGGTGACCGGCAGGCTGATGCGGATGGCGCCGAGATACTCGCGCAGCCCGCTGACCAGGATTTCGCGCAGCATGATGACGATGGCGGGATACAGGCCCCAGGCGCTGAGCCGGGCGCTGCCGGCCAGCATCATCAGGCTCGCGCCCACCAAAAGCTTATCGGCGATCGGGTCGAGCATGCGGCCTAGATCGGAGATCTGCGCCCGGTCGCGGGCCAGCTTGCCGTCGAAATAATCGGTGATCGCGGCCAGGGCGAACACGGCACAGGCTGCGACATCGCCCCACGCAGTGCCGAAGGCCACGCAGGCGACCAGCACGGGAATGGCGGCGATCCGGCTGAGCGTCAGGATATTGGGCAGGTCTGTCAGCATGGGCAGCACCCTAGTGCGGTTCGCGCCCGACGGGAACCGGGCTTCACCCCTGGGTCAGCCAGCTGCGTCCAGCCGCACGCCTGGATTGAAATAGGCGTAGACCCGCCTGGCCGTCTCCCGCGAGATGCCGGGTGCCGATTCCAGATCGGCCAGCCCCGCCTGCTTGACGCCGCGCGCCGAGCCGAAATGGTTGAGCAACGCGCGCTTGCGGCCCGGGCCGATGCCAGGGATTTCATCGAGTTCGCTGCTCACCAGCGCCTTCGACCGGCCGGCGCGGTGAGTGGTGATGGCGAAGCGATGTGCCTCATCACGCAGGCGCTGCAGGAAATACAGCGTGGGGTCGCGCGGCGGCAGTTGGAACGCGGGTTTGGCCTCGGTGTGGAACCACTCCCGCCCGGCGTCGCGGTCCGGGCCCTTGGCGATCGCCACCAGTTTCACGTCGTTGACGCCGAGATCCTCCATCACCTTGCGCACCACGGACAGCTGGCCGGCGCCGCCGTCGATCAGTACCACATCCGGCCAGCCCGGCCCTTCCGACGTGCCCTCGCGCAGCGCGCGGCCGAAACGGCGCTCCAGCACCTCTCGCATCATGGCGAAATCGTCGCCCGGGGTGATCGGCCCCTTGATGGAGAACTTGCGATAGGCCGATTTATCGAACCCTTCCGGACCGGCGACGATCATCACGCCATAGGCCGCGGTGCCCATGATGTGGCTGTTGTCATATACCTCGATGCGCCGCGGCGGGGTCGGCAGGTCGAGCAGCACGGCAAGTGCTTCGAGCAGCTTGCCTTGGCCGGCGCTCTCGGCGAGCTTGCGCTCCAAAGCTTCGCGTGCGTTGGTCGCGGCATGTTCGACTACCTCGCGCTTTTCGCCGCGCTTGGGCACGGCGAGTTCGACCTTGGCGCGGCTCGCGCCGAAGCTTTGCTGCTTGATGCTCAGCGCCTCCGCGATCAGCTCTTGCTCCGGCAGTTCGTGGCTTAGCAGTATCAGCGGCGGCGGCGGTTTGTCGTCATAGAACTGGGCAATGAAGGCGGCCAGAACCTCCGGCACTTCTTCACTTTTTGTGTGCGTAGGGTAGAAGGCGCGATTGCCGTTGTTGCGCCCACCGCGGATGAAGAACACCTGAATGCATGTGCTGCCTGCGATCTGATGGCCGGCGATGATGTCGGCATCGGTCAGGCTGGCCGGATTCACCGTGCCGCTGCCTTGCACATAGGTCAGCCCGCGGATGCGATCGCGCAACGCCGCCGCGCGCTCGAATTCGAGCTTTTCCGCAGCTTCCTCCATTTCCTTCGCCAAGGATTGCTGCACCGTGGCCCCGCGGCCACCCAGGAATGCCTTCGCTTGGTCGACCAGGTTTTGGTAGTCGTCCTCGCTGATGCGGCCCACGCAGGGCGCCGAGCAGCGCTTGATCTGGTGCAGTAGGCAGGGACGCGAGCGATTGGCATAGACGGTGTCGGCACACGAGCGCAGCAGGAACACCCGCTGCATGGCCGTAATGGTCTGGTTGACCGCCCAGGCGGACGCGAATGGCCCCCACTGGCTCGCCTTGCGCGTGCGCGCGCCCCGGTTGCGGGTGATCTGCGGGAACGGGTGGTCCTCTGTCAGCACCAGCCATGGATATGATTTGTCGTCGCGCAGCACGATGTTGTAGCGCGGCTTCAGGCGCTTGATGAGATTGGCCTCGAGCAGCAGTGCCTCGGCCTCGGTATGAGTGGTGACAATCTCCATCGTCACGGTTTCCGACACCATGCGCCGCAGCCGCTCGGGCAGTCGGGCAATCTGGGTATACGCCGCCACGCGCTTTTTCAGCGCGCGCGCCTTGCCAACGTAGAGCGCGTCTCCCTTGGCATCGAGCATCCGGTAGACGCCAGGCGCCAGCGGCATGGTCTCGAGTGCGGTCTCGATCACCACCACGCCGCGCAGCTGCAAGGGAGATGGTTCGCTGGGCGATATCGGCTGTTCCATGGCGCTGAATTACCTGATCGAGCTTATCCGGGAAAAGCGCGGGATAATGCACCGCGTGCGGGGGTTCGTGCAAAACGATCCACAGATCCTGTGGATAAACATGTGGGAAACCGTCGTGCGAACGACACGCGGCCGCAGTTTTCCGCGTGACATGACAATTTGCTTACTTTTCGAGCAGAGCAAGCAACCCATTGTTTTCGTTGTAAACCTGCGTAAATCAAGTGTCACAAACTTAAAACAAACCGCCATCTCACTGATACTGTTACCGAGTGTCCCGTCGTGGTGGATTATTTCAGGCGACCGTTAGCTCTGTCGGCGTTCGATTTCTACGCCGACACTTTCCGCATCCGCGAACACATCCAGTTTCTCGACCCTGACGCGCACGCTGCGAATGCGCTGATCTTCCAAGACTTGTGCAGCAATTCGCTCCGCAAGGGTCTCGACCAGATGCACATGGCCGCTGGCGACCTGCGTGCGAGCAATTTCGGCGACTGCCTCATAATTGACCACCCGGGCCAGATCGTCCCGACCGACCGCGCCGACGCGTAACGTGTCTGCGGCCTCGTCGACGACCGCGAGGTCGATATTGATGCGTACGCGCTGACGGTTCTCATGCTCGGGCGCGTAGACCCCGATCGAGGCGTGCAGCACCATGTTGCGGAGGAACACGTGGCGCAGGCCAAGGGCGGCGTCAGCGATTCTTGTCGTGTTCATCGGTGCATCCTCGCGGGCAGGAAGCCCCCTGCTGGTCTTTGTTTCAACGGACAGCTGCTCTGCGTAGTGACACACGCGTTGCCAATGCAGCGCTCACTCCTCCAGAGCCGCCCGGTGACCGGCGGGGCTCCATTGCAGATGCTGCCCGCCGTCGAGCGCCAACATCTGCCCTGTCATTGACGGCAGCTCTAGCATCGCCAACACGGCACGGCCGATCTCTTCCGGGCTGCTGCCATGCCGTAGCGGCACAGAGCTGCATTGTGCCTGGAACTGGGCTTCGCTCTGGCGAGGGCTCGGTACGGTCGGACCGGGGCCGATGCCGTTGACGCGAATGCGCGGCGCCAGCGCCAGCGCCATGGTCTGTGTCAGCGTCCACAGGGCCGCCTTCGACACTGTGTAAGACACGAAATGCGGGGTGAGCGACCACACGCGCTCATCGAGCATGTTGACGATCAATCCCTCCGCCTCGGCCGGCAAGCCAGCGGCGAAATCTTGCATGAGCACGAAGGGTGCGCGCAGGTTGGGCTCCAGATGGGCGTCCCAGCTGGCGCGGCTGGTGTCGCGCCATTCGTCGCGTTCGAAATTGGAGGCGTTGTTGACGAGCACGCCGAGCAGGCCGAGCGCTGCGGTCGCATCGGATACCATGCGACGCACCGCGCCCTCCTGAGCCAGATCCGCCGGTAGCACGACGCAGCGACGACCAAGCTCACGAATTTCTGCCGCGGTGGCCTTGGCGTCGTCCAGGCTGGACTGGCAGTGGAGTGCCACGTCAAACCCGGCCTGCGCCAAGGTCAGGGCGATCTCGCGCCCAATGCGTCGCGCGGCCCCGGTGACCAAGGCCGCGCGCGGTATCGTTTCGGCGATCATCCGGTGGAAGCGTCTTAGACCGTTGGTGGCGTTTTCGCCAACAGGGTCTTGGCTTCTTCCATGGCTTCCACGAAGCGCTTGTTGAGCAGAGACAGTGCCTCGCCGTTGGCGTGCTGGATCATGTCCGCCAGTTCCTTGGTGTTGGCGACTGCCTTCTCATAGGCAAGCTTTAGCATTTCGGTCTGCTTGGTCGCCTTGTCCTGCGGCGAGCCCACGTTCGTCATGCTCTTCAACGTCTCGGACAGCTCGGACATTGTCGACTGCATGATCTCCATGTGTCGCTTGGCCACGGCCTGAGCACCTTCCAGCGCGATCCGGTTGGCGGCGGACATGACTTCGAGGTTCCGCTTGTGCGCTTCCATTAGGGCGGAGGTGTCGGGCATGCCAGGCATCTTCATCTCGGAGAACATCTTGGTAAGGTCCTCGGCGGCCGACTTGGCTTGGTTCATGGCTGCGGCGAAAGGATTGAGAGGCGTGGTTTCAGCCATCTAAAGCGCTCCTTTAACAAAGGGACAGGCGACGGTCCGATCTACGCGGTAACCTCTGGGTCGGCAACTGGCGCCTCCTCTCCAGGGCTCGGCGTCATGCCGGGTTCTGCGGCAGCGCTGCCTCTGCCGCCGAACGTGCCTTCCGCTTGCTCCGCACGATCCAGCGCACGGTCCAGGGCTGCCATGGTGGCTGACAGGTCTTCGCTTTCGTCGCCTTGCCAGGCCCGTACCGTGTACAGCCACACCGCGTGCATGCCATGAATGCGCAGCTTGCCGCGGATGCCGCTGGTATCGATGCCGGCGCCGTCCAGCATCCATCGCATCGAGCACAGGCTCGGCGGCAGCAGGGCGAGGCTGGTAGCCGGGTGCTTCGGCAATTCGCGCAGCAGGGCGATCACACCGGCGCGATGAGCCTGCAGCGCATCGATCCGGCTCATGACGATCCCGAGAAGTTTGTCGCGCGGGCTGCTTTGTTCAAGGATCCCGGTCAGTGCCTGCGCATCGGCCAGCGTGGCGAACCGCAGCAGCACGACAAGCTTGCAAGGAAAGCGCCGGCGTGCGCGGTCGATTGCAAGATCCGCGGCACGGGCCGCGGCGGCTACGCTGAGGTGAGACCACCCGGATCGGGCGATTAGCTCGAAGGCGCTTGCCACCAGGGAGCGGTCGAATGCGATGTTGTCCATTACCCATATCTAGGGAGCGGCCGCGATTTTGTCAGCCGGCGAGTTCGCGCGACCTGGCGGTCGCGGCCGCGATCGCCCGGGACATCGCCCGCGGCCAGGCGGCGTCATCCATCAGAACCGCCAGCGCCCGCTCGGTGGTGCCCTTCGGACTGGTGACGTTGCGGCGCAATTGGGCGGCATCCTCGTTACTGGCCGCCAACAGGGCGCCGGAGCCGGCGACCGTCTGGCGCGCCAGGGTGCGGGCAAGCGGTTGTGGAATACCCTGCTCGATCGCCGCCTGTTCGAGCAGTTCAGCCAACAGGAACACATAGGCGGGACCACCGCCGGAGACCGCGGTGACCGGATCGATCAACGCCTCGTCCTCGACCCATTCGACAAGGCCGACGCCGGCTAGCAGCGCGTGGCAAAGCGCCTTCTGTTTGGCGCCGACACCGGGGCCCACGCAGGCCACGGTGATCCCCTGCCGGATCGCTGCCGGCGTGTTGGGCATGGCGCGCACCACGTTGGCACCGGCGAGGGCGGTTTGCAGGAACGCGATGCTGCAGCCGGCCATGATGGAGAGCATCACCGCCTGGCGATGCCCGGCATACAGCGGCAGCGCCTGCGCCGCATTCTGCGGCTTCACCGCCAGCACCACGGCGGCCGGCCTGAAATCCGCTGGCAGGTCGGCTGCAGAGGCGACCACGGTCACCTCCGGCCCCGGACTGAGCGGCAGCGATGGATCGACGGCGAAGGATGCAGACAGGCCCTGTTCGCGCCAGCCCGCCAGCATCGCGCCCCCCATCTTGCCCATGCCGACGAGCAGCACGGGTGGTAGCATTGGTTGGGTCACGCCTCGCCAACGCATTCGAGCATGGCGGCCTGCAAGGCGTCCGCCGGGGATTTGCCGCCCCAGAGCACGAACTGGAACGCCGGGTAGAAGCGCTCGCATTCGGTGATCGCGATGTCGATCATATCCTCCAGGCTTTCGGCCGAAGCGCCTGGTGCGCCGCGCAGCAGCACCGAATGGCGGAACACCGGCATGCCGTCGTCGGTGTCCATGCCGAAATGGCCGATCCAGAGACGTTCGTTGGCCAGTGCCAGCAGTTCGAACAACGCGCCGCGGCTCTTTTCTGGCACTTTGAGATCGAAGGCGCAGGTGAAATGCATGGCGCTGATCTCGGACGACCAGCTGAAATAAAGCCCGTAGTCGCACCATTTACCCGGCGCCTCGGCCGCCATCTCGGTGTTGTTGCGACGGTCGAAGGCCCAATCATTGGCGCTGACGATCTGCTCCATCACGTCCAGCGGATTGATGGATGATTCCTGGCTGATGCTCATATGGGCTGACATGGAAGGGGCTCCCGTCCTGGAGGAAGGCCTGCGGGCCGGACCAGTGCTCCCCTATTTGGGGGTCCGAGTCCTGAACGGCCACAAGCCAACCCTACCGGGCGACGTTGCTGCGCCGCAAGAGGCGGTCGATTTGCCACGCGAAGTTCATGTATCACTTCATGTGTTGAGGGGAAGTACTGGGTAGCTCAGACGATCATGCCAGGTCCTGGCTCGGGCTTGGGTTCCACGGCTGCGATCCGCGCCTCAAGGCCCGCGATACGGGCCTCCATCGCAGCCAACAGCGCCTCGGCCGCTTCCTGACCCGATCGCGCGTTGGCGGCCAGCTCCGACACCGCCTCCAGCTCCTCGCGCCGGACCAGGTCAAGCTTGCGGATCGTCTCGTCGACGCGGGCGCGGACCACCGCCTCCGCCTCGTCGCGCAGCCCGGTCAGCGCGGATATCGCACCCCCGGCGACACCTGCGAGGTCATCGAAGAAGCGTGGACGGTCGGCCATGGGTCATTCTCCTCAGCACCTGCCCCGTCTTTCACCCAAGCTGTGGCTTTCACGGGTCGGCGTTGCCCTCTATATCGTGCTCCCTGCGGTAAAATAAGGCTTTTGTACATGATCCCGGTGCTGATGTTCCCGCAGTTCGATCCTGTGGTGGTCGCACTTGGGCCGCTGGCGATCCGGTGGTACGCGCTCGCCTACATCGCAGCCCTGGTGCTCGGCTGGCGGCTGGTGCGCATTTGGGTCGAAATGACACCCGCCGTTGCGACCCGGCTGCAGGCTGATGATTTCCTCACCTGGGCCACGCTCGGCGTCGTGCTCGGCGGTCGCGCGGGTTACGTGCTGTTCTACCAGCCGGCCGCGTTTCTGGCCGCCCCCTGGCGCATTTTGGCGGTGTGGGAGGGCGGCATGTCGTTTCATGGCGGCATGCTCGGCGTGGCGCTCGCGATCATTCTATACTGTCGCCAGCTCGGCCTGCCGGTCCTGGGGTTTGCGGACCGCATCGCCGTGGCCGCGCCGATCGGCCTCGGCCTTGGCCGGGTCGCCAACTTCATCAACGGCGAGCTGTGGGGCCGTGAGGCGGACCCGAGCCTGCCGTGGGCGATGATCTTCCCCAACGCGGGACCCGCGCCGCGCCATCCCAGCCAGATCTACCAGGCGCTGATGGAAGGGCTGATCCTGTTCATCCTGATGTTCGCCCTGTCGCGCAGCGAGCGCATCCGCGCCCGCTTCGGCCTGCTGACCGGCATCTTCCTGTGCGGCTATGCGGTGGCCCGCATCATCGGCGAGTTCTTTCGCCAGCCGGATGCGTTCCTGGGGTTCCTGTTTGCCGGCGCCACCATGGGGCAGCTGCTGTCGGTCCCGATGCTGCTGGCTGGCCTTGGCATGATCGCCTGGTCGCGACGGAGGGCCTGAACATCCGCCTCGACGCATTCATGGCGCAGGCGAACGCCACCTATTACGCCACGCGCGATCCGTTCGCCGATTTCACCACCTCGCCCGAGATCAGCCAAATGTTCGGCGAACTGCTGGGCCTTTGGGCGGTCGTGGTCTGGCAGTCGATGGGCTGCCCCAGCCCGTTCATTCTGGCCGAGGCGGGCCCCGGCCGCGGCACATTGATGGTCGATGCGTTGCGGGCAGCCAGGCTGGTGCCGGCGTTTCGTGCTGCCCTGCAGCTGCATCTGGTAGAAAATTCGCCCGCCTTGCGCGCGGTGCAGGCGACCAAGCTCGATGCTACCTGGCATGACCGTGTGCAAGATCTGCCAGATGGCCCGATGGTCCTGTTGGCCAACGAGTTCCTCGATGCCTTGCCGATCCGCCAGTTCGTCCGCCGTGGCGGCTGGACGGAGCGCTTCGTGGAAGCTGGCAGCTTTGTCGAACACCCGTCGGGTGAGGATCTGCCGGACCTTGAGGAGGATGCCGTCATCGAGCGGTGCGAACCCGCACTCGAGCTTGCGCGCCATCTCGGCGAACGCCTTGGCTGCCAGGGTGGCGGCGCGCTGTTTCTCGACTACGGCCCGGCGGTGTCGACCCCAGGTGATTCGCTGCAGGCCCTGCGGGACGGAAAGCCGGCTGATCCGCTTGCAGCCTCCGGCAGTGCTGATCTCACCGCCCATGTCGATTTCCAGGCATTCGCTCACGCCGCTGCCGGCTGCACCCGCTATGGTCCGGAATCGCAGGGGATGTTCCTCGCCCGTCTCGGCCTGTTCCAGCGCAGTCATGCGCTCGCGTGCGGGCAGCCGCCGGCGGCCGGACAGCGCCTGCTGACCCAGGCCCGTCGCCTTGCCGAGCCCGACGGCATGGGCCGTCTGTTCAAGGCGCTGGCTCTTTGTCACCCTGACCTGCCCGAACCGCCAGGATTCTCCGCATGACTGCCGAAGCGCTGCACGCAGGACTTGCCGTTCCGCACGGCTTCTTCACCCGCCGCGGGGGCGTGTCCGAAGGCCCGTTCGCCAGCCTGAACTGCAGCCTGTCCAGCGCCGATGCGCGCGAGGCGGTGCTGGAAAACCGTGCTCGCGCGGCACGCAGCCTGGGGGCGGATCCCGCCTGCCTATCCGGCCTGCATCAGGTTCATGGCATCGAAGTCGCGGTGGTGACCGCGCCATACCAGCCTGGATCGGGCCCGCGCGCGGATGCTCTGGTGACGGCCGTGCGTGGCCAGGCGCTCGGCATCGTCACCGCTGATTGCGCCCCAGTGTTGTTCGCCGATGCCGCGGCCGGTGTGGTCGGCGCCGCCCACGCCGGCTGGCGCGGAGCCGCAGCCGGCGTGCTGGAGGCGACGATGGAGGCGATGCGGGCGCTGGGAGCAACCGCTATCACCGCGGCCGTCGGCCCCTGCATCCGCCAGCCCTCCTACGAAGTCGGCGCCGATCTGCGCGATGCCATGCTGGCGGTCAGTGCCGGGGCCGCGCGGTTTTTCGTCGACGGCACCTGCCCTGACCACTGGCAGTTCGACCTCGCCGGCTACTGCGCCGAACGCTTGCACACCGGTGGCGCGCAGATCGTCGAAATCGTCGCGGCCGACACGCTGGCCGACCCCGAGCGCTTCTTCAGCCATCGCCGCCGTACCCTGGCCGGGGGCGGGCCGCTCGGGCATCAGATCTCCATTGTGACGCTGTAGGATGTTTCCTGTGTTCCCCAGATTTGCGCCGGTTTGCCTGACCCTGCTGCTGCTCGCCGGCTGCGGCGGCCTGCCGCGGCCGTTCGAAGGCTATCCGGGCGCCAATGCCACCCGCCTCGTGCAACCGCCCCCGGTGCGCCTGGTCGTGATGCGGCCAGACGCGGCGTTGCTGACCAGCGAGGCCGCGGCCGCGTATGGCGCGGCCCTGGCCGAGGCGCTGGTGGGCCAGGACATGCCGGCCGTGGCCGCACGTCCGTCGCCGGGCGACTGGCGCCTTTCGGTCAGCGCCGAGACCACCCTCGGCCAGGTGACGCCTGAGTTCACCGTGTTCGACCCGATCGGCAATCAGGTCGGCATCGCCCAGGGCCGCGCCGTCTCGGCGGAGGCCTGGTCGACAGCGTCCCCCGCCACCTTGCGCGACTCGGCCCAGGCGGCGGCGCCCAACATCGCCTCGCTGATGACGCGGATCGAGGCGGCGCGACGTGCCAACGATCCTAACAGCCTGGTCAACCGACCGATCAAGGTGCAGGTCGCAGCCGTCACCGGCGCCCCGGGCGACGGCAACCGCCAGCTGACCCGCAACATGGGTGACCAACTCGCTCAGTTCGGCATGCAGGTGCAGGACAGTCCGGTGGGAGCCGACTACATCGTGGCCGGCACGGTGCTGGCGACATCCAAGACCCCCAAAACCACTCAGATCGAGATCCAATGGCAGGTGCGCAACGCCCAAGCGGACGAGCGCGGCAAGCTTTGGCAATTGAACGAAGTGCCGGCGGGCAGCCTGGATCGCTACTGGGGCGACGTGGCTGTGGCGGCCGCATCGGAAGCCGCTGCCGGGGTGAAGGACGTGCTGGACCGTGACACCGGGCGAACCACCAGGCCTGCAGCCCAGCCGTGAGATGCCAACACGGCGACGTCGGCATTTCTTTGCGACGGGTCAGTGACACCGGTGGCCTCGGTTGCTAAAAGCGCGCGGCGGCGGGTGTCGCCCGAGTTGGCCCCCCATCAGTCTGGACCCGTCCCTATGAAGATCGTTGCCTGTAACAGCAACCGACCGCTGGCCGAAGCCGTGGCCGCGACACTCAACCTGTCGCTGACCCGTGCCTCTGTACGCCGCTTCGCAGATATGGAGGTGTTCGTGGAAATTCACGAGAACATCCGTGGCGAGGACGTGTTCATCGTGCAGTCCACCTCCTATCCGGCCAACGACAATCTGATGGAGCTGCTGATCGCCTGCGACGCGTTGCGCCGCGCCTCGGCACGCCGCATCACCGCGGTCATCCCGTATTTCGGCTATGCCCGTCAGGATCGCAAATCCGGCTCGCGCACGCCGATCTCGGCCAAGCTGGTCGCCAATCTGATCACCGAAGCCGGCGCCAACCGGGTGCTGACCTTGGATCTGCACGCAGGCCAGATTCAGGGCTTCTTCGATATCCCGCTCGACAATCTCTTAACCGAGCCGCTGTTCACCCGCGACATCCAGGAGCGTTACGCCGGGCGCGACATCATGATCGTCTCGCCCGATATCGGCGGTGTGCTGCGCGCGCGCGGCGTGGCCACTCGGCTCAACTGCGACCTCGCCATCATCGACAAGCGGCGCGAGCGGGCCGGCGTGTCCGAGGTGATGAACGTGATCGGCGATGTGGCAGGCCGCGACTGCATCATCGTCGACGATATCGTCGATAGCGGTGGCACGTTGTGCAACGGGGCGGCAGCCCTGATCGCCAACGGCGCGCGGTCCGCGAGTGTCTATGTCACCCACGGCGTGCTGTCCGGCGGCGCCGTTGCACGCATCGCCGCCTCGCCGATCGAAATGCTGACCATCACCGACAGCATCCTGGCGACCGAGGCGGTGAAGCTTGCCAGCAATATCCGCCAGCTCAGCATCGCGCCGTTGCTGGCCGAGGCGATGCGTCGCATCAACGACGAGAGTTCGGTGAGTTCGCTGTTCGACTGATGCCAGCCCGCCGTTGACATGTCGTTCGTGTGCCAACAACAAGGCGGTGTGCCATGACATCAGGGGAGATCATGCAATGAAGCTGTTCTATTCGCCCGGCGCCTGTTCGGTCGGTATTCACGTCATCCTCGAGGAAATCGGCAAGCCATACGAAGCAGTGCTGCGGAGCACCCGCGACGGTTCGCTCCACACACCCGAATACATCGCGGTCAATCCAAAATCCAAGGTGCCGGCGCTGCAACGCGACGACGGTAGTGTATTGACCGAATTTCCCGCCATCGCCTTTTGGCTGGCGCGCACCAATCCCTTCGCCGAACTGCTCCCCACCAATCCCGATGGCGAGGCGCGGGCAATCGAGGCGATGGACTACATCGGCGCCACCATGCACATGCAGGGTTTCGCCCGCCTGTTCCGCCCGACCGCGTTCAACGCCGACGAAGGGCAGAAGGAGGCTGTGCAGGCCCGCGGCCGCGAGATTCTGGGTGTGGCATTCGCGCTGCAGGACATCTGGCTCGGAAGCAAGGAATGGGTGCTCGGGCCTTACTCGGTGGCGGATGCGGCTTTGTTCTTCGTGGAAGTCTGGAGCAAGCGCCTCGACGTGCCGTTGCCGCCTCGTTGCGAGGCCCATTTCGCCCGCATGAAGGGCCGTCCCGCCGTGCAGCGGGTCATCGCCGCGGAGGGCCTGGATCTTTGACCTTGTCGGACACGCGCCTGACCGCCACGCCATTCTGGTTCCTGCGCCACGGCGAGACGGATTGGAACGCGCAAAACCTCAGCCAGGGCAACGTTGATATTCCGCTGAACCCTAAGGGCATCGCTCAGGCGCATCAGGCGGCGGTGTGGCTGCAGAACCGCGGCATCGCCACCATCGTCACCTCGCCGCTGTCGCGCGCGCGCGACACGGCGCAGGTGGTGGCTGCAGCACTCGGACTGCAGATCAGCGAGGACGAGGCGTTACGCGAGGTTTCGTTCGGTGTGCAGGAAGGCCAGCCAATGTCCGACTGGTTCGCCGACTGGGTGGCAGGCCATCGCACGCCGGACAAGGCGGAGCCTTTTGTCGACCTGCGTGCGCGGGCTAGATCCGCCATCAACCGCGCGCTCGCTTTGCAGGCGCCGGTATTGGTGGTCGCTCATGGCGCCCTGTTCCGCGCCCTTCGGGCCGAAATGGGGTTGGAGGCGAATGTGCGAACCCCCAACGCCACGCCGTTCTGGTGCGAGCCGGGCACGCTGGCCTGGACGCTGACCGAGGCAAGGTAGCCAGCAGTCGCTACTCGTCGATGCCGCCCAATCGCAGGCCGGCAACAAAATGTTCCAGATCCTCTGCGCGTTCGAACGGGCTGGTGGCCACGAAACTCGAGATTGTGAAGTCGGGCTGGATCGCCAGCAGGCGCCGCTTGACGATGTCGGCTTCCTGCAGCTGGCCCAGATGGCCGAGGGCGGCGAGATAGGGTTTGCAGGCCGCGGAGAAGCCCGGGTTCATTTCACTGACCTCGCGCCCGGTCACCACAGCGGCCTCGTAGTCGTGGCGCAGAAGCGCCACGATGATGAGCGAGGTATCAAAGAAGAAGGCGTGTGGGTCGAGCGGCGAGAGCTTCTTGTAGCGCAGCACACGGCGCTCTGCCTCGTCGAGCTCACCAAGATAGGCGAGCGCCACGCCGGACAGGCACCAGGCCATGGCGAGGTTGGGGTTCAGCATCAGCGCGCGCTCGTGCAGCGCGATCGCCTCGCGCTGGCGGTGGTGCATATATGCGCGGATGTGGCCTGCGATGGTCAGCGCCTTGGCGTCCTGCGGGTCGAGCGAGACGGCGCGCTCGGCGAGCCTGCCAGCCTCGGCCATGCTGGACGCGGCATCGCGCGACCAGCCCTGGCCGACCAGGAAGATATGCCAGTAGGCAGCCCAGGTGTGGGCGGCGGCATAGTCCGGCTCCTGCGCCATCGCCTGGCGTAAGAGATCGCCCGCCTGCATGAACAGCGGCTTCTCGAGCCGGCTGATCAGCGGCAGCGAACGGAGCAGCAGGTCATAGGCAGTGGGATCGTGCGAGGGCCGGGCCGACACGCGTTGCGCCTCGATGAGCAGAATTTCCGGGTCGATCTGAGCGACCACCTCGGAGGCGATCTCGTCCTGAAGGGTCAATAGGTCATGACTGTCGCGATCGAAGCGACGCGACCAGACGATTTGGTTGCCGTTGCGAAGGTCAAGCAGCCGCAGCGAGATACGCAGCCGGTCGGGCACGCGCTGGATGGTGCCGTCGAGCAGGAAATCGATGCCGAAAGCGCGGCGAATCGCGGTTTCGTCGCGTGTCTGTGTGGCGTACCGAGCGAGCGAACTGGACGAGACCAGGAACATCCAACGGAACCGGGCGAGAGCTGAGGTGATCTCCTCGGCCAGGCCGGTCGACAGGTGCGCCTCGTTCTCGCCAACACCGACGAGTTGCAACGGCAGCACGCCGACCCGGGCACCGCCGCGGGGGTTGGGTGGGCGCGCCTCGGTGCGTGGGTCGGTGCGTGCATCGGCGCGCGCCTCCGGCAAGGCGTGGCGCACACTGGTGCGCAGGTCGCGCGGCTGCTCGGCGCGGGCGCCGGGATGGGTGGCTGCGGCGGACTGCACGGCGCGAGGTGGTGGGTTGCTGGCGCGGATTTCGGCCAGCAGCCGCTGGGTTTCCTCGGAAGGTTGGGCGTCGAGCAGATCGGCCAGCACGGTGCGGCACCGTTCATAGGCCTGGATCGCCATGCCGCGTTCGCCGCGCACGGTGTAGGCCCGCATAAGGGCGCGCCAGGCGCCTTCATGAGCGCGGTCGATGCCGAGCAACTGCTGGGCGGCCGGGATCACCATCTCGGGGTCCGATTGCTCGCGCAGCATGGTTTCGGCGAGCGTGCGGGCGCGATCGCGCAGCCGTTCGCGCTCCGCAGCCAACCAGTTGTCGAAGGCCGGATCGACTCCGTCCAGGTCTTCCATCAGGTCGCCATCGAGCAGGCACAGGGCGGCGGGCTTGGACGGGCTGGCGCGCAGCACCTCCTCCACATCCACCCACACCGTGCCAGGGCGCAGCATCAGATGGTCGCGGTTGATGGCCAGGATCTGGCTACCCATCGGGTCCAACGCGTCAAGCAGGCGATGGATCTCCTGGCGCAGCGAGGCGCGTGCCTGTTCCTCAGGCCGGCGGCTCCACAGCATTTCCGCGAGCTTGCCGCGCAGCACCGGACGAGGTGCCGAGAGGGCCAGGATGGCAAGCAACGCGCGGGTTTTGCGCCCGGTCGGCAGGATGCTTTCGGATGTAAGCGTCCAGGCCTCCATCTGCCCGATGAGGCGCAGCCTGACCATTACTGGATCGTTGGGTGTGTGCTGTCCCGAAATGGAGGTCGCAGCCGACATCCCCCCGGCGTTAGGACCCTGTGAAGTTTGCGAGACCATGCGTCGTGGGTTGCTGACGTTCATTTTATGAATGCTGCGCCGATACAGGTTGAACTGGCAAGGCAGTGCGAGAGCTCAGGCATACAATGCTATTCACCGTTTCATGCCAATACGTGACATTGCGCAGCGCACCGTTATCTAGATCGCAGCTTCCCTGAAAATTTCCGTGACGTTCCCGGACCATTCGCCGTTAAAACGTTGCAGCCAGTGTTCTGCCTGTGACGGTTTGCCGTGCACGATTTCGTGAAGTGGCCCCAGATAGCCGGTCTCATCTGCGCCGCTGGTGTTCAGGCGCGCGCGATTTCGCAACCCATCCGTCGCGATGTCGACCATCTCGCGAGCGATATCACGAACCGTTCCGCTTCCCAGCGGCGCATCCAGTCCTTGCCGGGCGACGAGCGGTCGCAGGTCGACGCTGGTCTGCCAATCGAGTCGTCGGGCCAGGGCGTGCGCAGCGGCCAGCGCCGCATCGTCATAGAGGATGCCCACCCATAGGGCCGATTGCGCAACCATCATCTCCAGGCTGCCGGCGTCCGCGCCGCGCATCTCGAGGAAGCGCTTGAGCCTGACGTCGGTGAACACAGTGGTCAGATGATCGGCGAAATCGCCCATCGTGGCGGTCCCAGCCGGCGTGTTGTGAAGCCCACCATTCATAAACTGGCGGAACGAACGGCCGGCAAGATCGATCATTTCGCCATCGCGCATGACGAAATACATGGGCACGTCGAGCACCCAGTCGACATAGCGCTCGAAGCTGAAATTGTCGTCGAACATCAGTTGCGGCATGCCGCTGCGCTGGTTGTCGGTGTCGGTCCAGACATGCGCCCGATAGGAGAGGAAGCCGTTTGGCCGGCCCTCGGTGAACGGCGAATTGGCGAACAGAGCGGTGGCGATCGGCTGCAGCGCGAGGCTGGTGCGCAGCTTGCGCCGCATGTCCGCTTCGGAGGCGTAGTCGAGATTGACCTGAACGGTGCAGGTGCGGGTCATCATGTCGAGCCCCATGCTGCCCACGGTCGGCATGTAGCGGCGCATGATCGCGTAGCGGCTTTTCGGCATCCACGGCATCTCCGCGCGGCTGTGCGTCGGGTGAAAGCCGAGCGGCGCGAAGCCAAGGCCGAGCGGGGCTGCGGCCGCGCGCACGTCACGGTAATGGTCCTCAAACTCGGCCCAGGTCTCGTGCAACGTGCCCAGCATGCCACCGGACAGTTCGAGCTGGCCGGCTGGTTCAAGCGAGACGGAAGCCGCCCCGCGCTTCAGCCCGATCGGGTCGCCGTGGTCCAGGATGGGCTCCCAACCCTGGGCCTGAATGGTTTCCAAGATCGCGCGGATGCCGTTGGGCGAATAGGGCGGAGAGCTGAAATCCGACTGCGAGAACCCGAATTTCTCATGCTCCGTCCCAATGGTGAATTGGTCCTGAGGCTTGCAGCCGAAGGCGAGGTACTCGGCCAATTGCCGCACCGATTCGATCGGCGTGGCGTCGGCGTCTCCGGGGTTTGACATCTGGGTTCCGTGAATTTTCGGGCGGCGCTTGGAATGTCTATCGGTCCGAACGCAGTTGCAACAGGGCCAGCCCAACGATGGCGGCCGTCTCCGCGCGCAGGATGCGCGGACCCAGACCGATCGGTTCAACAAACGGGAGACGACGCAGCGCGTCAAGCTCCGCTGGTGTGAAACCGCCCTCTGGGCCCACCAGCAGGGCCGCTGGCCCGGACCATGCCGAAGGCGGTGCCGCGTTGCTGCGCTCCAAAGCGGCAGACAGCCGACGCTCCCTGGGCCAGGCGCCAAGCAAGTCGTAAAGCCGGACGGGAGCTTCGATTCGCGGCAGGCTCAGCCGCTCGCACTGCTCCGCCGCTTCGCGCGCGTTGGCCGCGAATCGGTCGAGGTTCAGCCGGCCGGTGTTG
This sequence comes from Rhodospirillales bacterium, assembly GCA_025352665.1. Taxonomy (GTDB): domain Bacteria; phylum Pseudomonadota; class Alphaproteobacteria; order Acetobacterales; family Acetobacteraceae; genus CAIQQQ01. The sequence goes on from JANXSM010000168.1 coordinate 31,656, forward strand.
GTGCGCTCGGTGAACACGGGACATATGCGTGAGACGCCAAGCTCGGTGGCTTTCTCGATGATGAGATCCGTCGCGTCACGCTTCACCGGGGCGAACACGAGGGTGAGGTCGGGCTCCGCGGCCTGCGGCCGAGTCTGGCGGGTGACGCAGAAGCGGGCCTGATCTTTGCGTATCGCTACGAGGGTGGCGGCAAACTCGCCGTCGGTGCCGTTGCAGACCAACACCTCTTCGCCGACGCCGCGGCGCATGACCGTGCCGAGGTAATGCGCCTGTGCCGGGCTCGCCGGGATCTCGGCGCCCTCGCTCAGCGTGTGATCGACGAAAAGGCGGATTGACCCGGTCATGCTGGCAAGCAACCTATCACCCATGTCAGCACATACCGATATCGCTTCCGACGGATGGGTCGCGCGTCTGCCGACGCGCTGGCAACCCTATGCTCTGCTGGCGCGGTTCGACCGGCCGATCGGCGGATGGTTGCTGTTCCTGCCAGGGCTGTGGTCTGTGCTGCTGGCGCGTGTGGCGTGGGTCGAGACCGTCTGGTTGATTGCGCTGTTCCTCATCGGCAGCTTCCTGATGCGCGGTGCCGGCTGCGTGGTGAACGACATGTGGGACCGCGACCTCGACCGTCTGGTGAGCCGGACCGCGGGACGGCCGCTCGCGTCGGGGGCGGTGCGCATGCGCCAGGCCGGTGTGTTTCTGGCGGTGCTGCTGGCCGTGAGCCTGCTTATTTTGCTGCAGCTGCGACCGCTGGCGCAGATCCTGGGAGTGGCCTCGCTTGGGCTGGTCGCCCTCTATCCGCTGGCCAAGCGCGTGACCTGGTGGCCTCAGCTCATGCTCGGCGTCACCTTCGGCTGGGGCGCGCCGATGGGGTATGCGGCAGCGACCGGTCGCTTCGATGGCACGACGGCCCTGCTCTATGGCGCGGCGATTATGTGGATTCTCGGCTATGATACGATTTATGCCCATCAGGATCGTGAGGACGATGCGCTGGTGGGCGTGCGCTCCACCGCACGCTTGTTTGCAACTCGGTCGCGTCCGTTCCTGTTTGTCTGCTACAGCGCCACCACGGTGTTGCTGGTCGCGGCAAGCTGGCGTGCCGGGCTGTCGGCTTGGGCGCTGCTGCCGATGGCGGGCGCTGTTCTGCTGCTCATGCGCCAGATCAAGGCGCTCGACGTCGACGATCCCCGGCTTTGCCTGAGGCTGTTTCAATCTAATCGCGACGTCGGGCTGCTGGTGGCCGCAGCGATCGTGCTCGGCCGCCTATGATCGATCCCAACGCGTTCATCCAGGCCAATACCGCGGTTGTCTGCCATAGCCTGGTCCCCGAGGTGTCGCTCCACCAGGCCACCGAAATCACGCCGATCTGGCAGGCCACCGAGGCCTGGCTTGCCGCGACTGGCACCGAGCCACCGTTCTGGGCCTTCGCCTGGCCGGGCAGTGCTGCGATGGCGCGCCACATCCTCGATCATCGAGCACTTGTGGCCGGTCGGCGCGTGCTGGATTTCGCAGCGGGCGGTGGGCTTGCCGCGATTGCCTGCGCCATAGCCGGTGCTGCGTGGGTGGAGGCCGCCGACATCGATCCGCTGGCGATTGCGGCGACCGGGCTCAACGCCGCTCTCAATGGCGTCGCGGTTCGCTGCTCTGGCGATGTCGTGGGACAGGCCTGTCGCTGGGACCTGATCCTGTGCGGCGACGTCTGCTATGAGGCGCCGATGACCGGGCAGATCTTGCCCTGGCTGCGGCGCATGGCAACGAATTGCGAGGTGTGGATCGCCGACCCTGGCCGCGCCTATTTGCCGCACGAGGGTCTGGAGAAGATGTGGCATCGCGAGGTCGCGACCTCCATGGAGCTGGAGGACCACGCCACGCGACGGGTCACGCTGTGGCGTGTTTTGCCAGCCTGAACGGAGCGCCGAGCCAGGTCAGCAGTATGGCGATGGCCGCAACACCTGCTGAAGCAAAGGCCCAGATATTTCCCGAATGGCCCAGCCACAGGGTGGCCGTGAGTGAAAGATTGATCACAAAGCCGCTCAGATGGAGGCCGCGGGTTGCGAGCCGGGCGGCGCCGAGATCGCATTTGCGGGCGGGCAACCCGGACCAGCTTCCCACCATCAAGCCGACTCCCATCAAGCTGGCGATCCCAGCCAGCAAAAGCGGCGCATCCGCCGGCCGCCAGGCCGCAAGGGCCAGCACCGGCACGGCCACGATGCTCAGCACGGCGGCGGCGGCGGCCTGCAGCCTGCCCCAGTACAGCCGGGCGCCCGGCATCGGTGCGCAGCGCGCCAGTTCGGAGGCCTCGTCGCCCGCGCTTGCGGTGGCCGCGAACAGCATGGCGAGTTCGCCGCTGATATAGACGGGCAACAACATGGCCGTGATGAGAATGCCCGATCCGCCCCGCCACAGGGCCACGGCGATCGGCACGAGGTAGATCAGCTGCCCGCACGCGTATCTGCGCAGGCTCGGGGTGCGGCGCAGCAGGCGCAGTTCATGGCGCAGGAGCACCAGGCGGGTGCCGCCAGTGAAGCGTCGGTGCAGGCCCGCGGCAGTGGTCGACTCCGCCGGCCGGCGTTCAGCCCCGATGCCGGCGCCGGCGACGAAGCTTCGGTGCAGCGCATGGATGGTGAACCACGCCAGCGCCAACGCCAGGCACGACAGCGTCAACGCGGGCCAGAATTCGCCGAGCGCCGCGCGCGCCGGCCACCATGACAGGCCGGTCGGCGCCGCACAGCACGCGGGCGCCACCGCCTGCCACACGGCTTCGCGCTGCTCGGACGAAAACAGCGTGTTGTACTGACCCATCAAACCGCCGGCAGCACCCAGCAACACCCTAAGTGCTGCCGAGATCGCCCGGGTGCGGCGCAGGCCGATGCGCGGCACCAGCAGCACGACCACGGCGAAGGCGACACAGCTCGCCATTACCGAAAGACTCAGCGCCACCGGATACAGCGCCAGCATCGCGGGGCGGCCGAACAGCGCCATGGCGTTGGCGAAACCCGCCAGCAGCAACAGCCAGAACAGTCCGGCCCGCAGCGACACCGCGATCAGCCTTGCCGCGAGAACGCGATGGAACGGCAGTGGCGAAGTGAGCAGCCATTCCAGATCCGGTCGCTCGAACAGCGTCTCGACCGCCAGCGGCAGCGCGGTTGCCAGCGTGAACAAGGCGATGAAGACGAGCGCCGCTGTGGCTATGACTGGTTCGCCGGCCATGCCGGTTGGCAAACTGGTTAGATAGGCGGCAGCCCCCAGCCCCACGAGCTGGGCCAGGCTCGCCCAGCCCAGCAGGCGCAGCGTGTCGTTGATCGCCGATTGCTTGCCGCGCCGCCAAAGCAGCTGAAGGTCGTGGCGCAGCAGCCAAAGGGTGGAACCTGGCGTCATGCCGGTTGGGTGGCGGTCAGGCCCAGGAAGATGTCCTCAAGCGTACAGCTGCCGCCGCCGTGGCGTTCCTGCAATTCGGCGAAGCTGCCGACCGCGCGCAGACGCCCCTGGTCGATGATGCCGATACGGTCGGCGATGCGTTCGGCGACTTCGAGGATATGCGTGGTAAGGATGATGGCGCCCCCGGCGCGCACCCGGGCCTGCAGCAGTGTCTTCACATCGCGGGCGGCGGCGGCGTCGAGCCCGGTGAGCGGTTCGTCCAGGATCAGCAGCCGGGGTTCGTGCAGCAAAGCGCCGGCCAGCATGGTCTTTTGCCGCATGCCGCGCGAGAAGCCTTCGCACCGCTCATCGCGGTGCGGCCACAGACCAAGGAATTCCAGCAGTTCCTGCGCCCGGGCGCGGGCGAGGGCCGGCTCTACGCTCCACAGGCCCGCGACGAATTCGAGATATTCCAGCGGTGTCAGCCGGTCGTACAGCAGCGGCTCATCCGGCAGCCACGCCGTGATGCCTCGCGCGGCCGCGGGATCCGCCAGGGCATCGATGCCGAAGATGGAGATCCGCCCGGCATCCGGGCGCAACAGACCTGCGACCATGCGCAAGGTAGTGGTCTTACCGGCGCCATTCGGGCCCAGCAGGGCGAACAGCTCGCCCGGATGCACCACGAGGTCGAGTCCGTCTACCGCCGGCCGGGCAAAGGCCTTGCGCAGGCCGCAAACTTCGAGTGCCGCAGCCTGACCGATTGGATCTTCCATCCGGCGAGGCTGGCAGAGTTGTCCGGTATCGTAAAGATCGGCGGGCCGACGTGAGCCGGCCCGCTCAGCCCGTCAGTAGGTCAGCACGATGTCCGCGGACAGGGTCACGCCGGTACGGTCCTTGCCGGCGTTGTAGCGGGCGTTGCCGCTCATGACATTATCGACACGCGCTTCCGGGCGCACCAACATGGTCACGCCGTCTGCCCAGCCGGGCAGGGCGGGTTTGTAGGTGACACCAGCTGTGAGCGCTCCGTACAAATTGTGGCCGGTGCCGGTCACGCTCGGGTAGCTGTAACCTTCCAGGGCGCGCGCCGGCCCCTGCGCGGTCGGGAAGGCGGCGACGAAGAAGCTGCGCGTGTCCGCGAAGGCTTCCGCGCGCCCGTTCAGGGTCAGTTTGTCGTTCAATGCGTAGGCTACGTATTGGGCGATGCCGTAGCCTTCGGCGTTCTTGATGCCGCTCGGCTGGATCGAGCCGAGGTCTTCGCGGATGTAATTGAGCTCGGTCGTAAAGGTCAGCGCGTCGGTCGCTTTCCAGGCCACCACCACATCGTTGTAGGCGCGGTTGTATTTGCCGGCATCGAGAGGTGCGATGGCGCGCGAGGCGTTCTCCGGGCCGATATGGGTCAGCGCGATCACGCTGAGATTGCCGCCCAGCATGGTGTATTTGAAGCCGCCGAGGAACGCCGCGGAGCCGTTGTTGTCCATGCCGGGGATGGTTTGGTTGCCGGCGGTGACACCCAGCGTCACGTCCAGCTGGTCGGTCGCGTGGATCACGGCGTTGATGCCGGAATGCTTGAATGGCAAGCCAAAATTGAAAATATAGCTGTGCGAATAGAACGGGTTGGTCGAGGCGTCGATCGTCTCGAAGCCAAGTGGGGACGGCCACAGTCCGGCCTGGATATCGACGCCACCCGTGGTGAGCCAGGGCGTGTGAGCGGTGACGCTCGCCTCGACGATATCTGGCTGGTAGCGGCTGCGCGTGACTTTGTCCCACAGCCGGGCGAAATGGGTGTAGCGGGAGTCGGTGCCGTACATGCCTTGTAGCTTGAAGCCGATATCATAGTCGGTGGCCTTGGGGTCGATCGGGCGAGTGATCGACAGCAGCGCCTGGTTCATCACCGGCTCGTTGGCGCGGTCGGTGAACAGATTGCCGTAGTTGAGGTTGTCGCTGGGGCCTGAGGGATTGCCGGCGATGCCGAACTCGACCTGGGCGCCCAACTTGATCGTGTCGCTCCACTTGGCAGGGGCGGCCGGCGCGTCGCCGGGCTTGGGGTCTTCGGCCATTGCGAGAGAGGCTGCGAACGGCAATGCCAGGGCGGTGGCGATGGCAAGATTCAGACACTTCATGAAATGACTTCCGGTTTTCACTTGGATGGCGTTCTGACGCACCAGCTCGATCTGCTGCGATCGCCGGCATTGCACGATGATTACAAAATTCGTGCCATTGGAATCCCGTAGGTGTTGGTTGCAGGCCTTGCGATGTCTGGTGCATCACTCCCTTGCAACTGCCTGCGTCAGCGCAGCCTGCCTAAAAAAAAGGCGGTGGTGCCCGAGGGGCGCCACCGCCTGTGACGGAACCGGGTCAGGCTGCGACGTCGACCAGTACGATCTCGCTGTCCTCGCCCGCGGTAATGGTGAGCAAGGTCTCGCCGCTGATGGTGGCACCGTCGCGCGTCGAAACCTTGGTGCCATTCACGCTGACCGAGCCCGTGGCCGGCACCAGATAGGCGGTCCGGCCGGGTGCAAGGGTCTGCTGCACCGTCTGCCCGGCTCGGATGGTGCCGGCCAGAACGGCGCCGTCGGCATACAGCGGCAGCGCCGTGGCATCCGCATCGGCCCGCCCGTCCGCCAGCACCAACAGCGTGTCGGCGCGGTCCTTGGGGAAGTTGCGGGCACCCCAGCCAGGTGCCATGCTCTTTTTGTTGGGGGTGATCCAGATCTGGAAGATGCGGGTGGGTTTGGCCTCCATATTGTACTCCGCGTGGGTGATGCCGGTGCCCGCGTGCATCACCTGCACGTCGCCGGCCTCAGTGCGGCCTTCGTTGCCGAGGTTGTCGCGATGCGTGATCGCGCCCTCGCGGACATAAGTGATGATCTCCATTTCGCGATGCGGATGCGGATCGAAGCCCTTGCCGGGCGCGATCTCGTCATCGTTCCACACCAGCAGGGCGCCGACACCCATCCGCTGGGGATCGTGATGCTGGCCGAAGCTGAAGTGATGGCGCGCGTTCAGCCAGGCGTTGCTGAAGTGGCCGAGGCGGTCGAAAGGCTCTACCTGGATCATTGCAATCTCCTGCTTGTTCGGTATCGAACGATCAGGAGGCTATCTGGTTGCCCGCGCAGGAATTGGCAAGAGGTACGGCGTCAGCAGGCTGGGCCGCGGCCATGCCCAGGGTGCGCAGCAGATCCCCGAGCTGCTGCAGATGTTCCGCGTCGAGCCCTGCCATGGCGGCCGCGATGTCGGCCGCGTGCCTTGGGAATAGATCCTCGATCATGCAGCGGCCGGCATCGGTCAGCCCGACATGGACCAGCCTTCGGTCCGCCGGGCAGCGCAGCCGGGTGACCAGGCCGCGGCTGGTCAGCTTGTCGATCACGTCGGTCATGTTGGCAGCACTGGTGAGCACGCGGCGGCCGAGGTCGCGATGCGTAAGCGGACCCTTGTGCAGCAGCGCTTCCAGCACGCCGAGCTGGGTGACGGTGAGGCCGTGACCTGTCAGCCGCGGTTCCACCCGGTTGCTTATGGCGCGCACCGCCCGCAGCAGCTTCACATACGCGCCAACCGCGGTCTCAACGTTCGGGTCGGTGACCCCGTGCATGGCTCAGCGGTTCATCATGACGGGAATGGCGGCGTTCTCCAGCACGTGGCGAGTCACGCCGCCGAGGATGAGCTGGCGCAGGCGCGAGTGGGAATAGGCTCCCATAGCAAGGAGGTCCGCGCCGAATTCACGGGTGGCTGCGAGCAGCCCGGCGCCGACGTCCTTATCGAGCGGGCGAAAGGTGGCGATGTCGCAGGAAATGCCGTGCAGGCCAAGATAACTCACGAGGTCGGCAGCCTGCGGCCCGCGGCGATGGTATTCGTCTGCGGTGAGCACGCGAACGGCTGCGGCACGCTGCATCCAGGGCAGTGCCCCCAGCACGGCGGAGGCCGATTCGGCGGTGCCGTTCCAGGCGATGCAGATGCGGGTGCCGATGCTGGCGGGCGCCACCCTAGGTGCGATCAGCACGGGCCTGCCACTGTCGAACAGCACGGCGTGCAGCGCGTCTGACGACGATACGTCCTCGCCGGCCTCGGGATGCGGCACGATGGTGAGGTCAGCGATGCGCGCCTGCTGGGCCACCAGATCCTCCTCGCGCCCTGTGATGGTAGCGAAGCTGGCGGTGGCCGAGGTCGCCCCCCGCCGCGGTTCGCTCACCGTCACGTCATGCGCCGCCACGAACCGCTCGAACATCTGGCGCACGGCGTGCGCACGGTCGGTGCTCTCCTTTTCGGTGGCTGACATCATCTCCTCGATCATCGCGCCCGACAGGCCTTCACCCGCAAGCGGGGCCACGTCGCGGCTGTCGACGCGCACGTGCAGGGCGGTGACATGGGCGTTCCAGATGCGGGCCGTGATCAATGCGGTGGCGAGAGCGGCTTCGCCGGCGGCGGTCCCGGTCAGGGGCAGCAGCAGCTTGCGAATGGCCATGAGCGGAACCCCCTTGCGTGTTGTGGCGCAACTCTAGCACGCCCGCGTGATGTCCTGCACGAGCCGCCACGAGACGGTCGAAACGCCGACGTTCAGGCCGGTGGCAAGGCCTTGAACGCCGCGACGGGCACCGACGGGTCGGCGCCGGCGTCGAGGTGGATCCAGGTGATCCGGCCGCAGTCCGCCTGGGCCGCCTTGCGCAAGAATGCCTCGTCGGCATCGGACGCATCGCCGTGGCGGCCGCGGATGCGCGCTGCCAGGGTTTCGATGTCCGCCTCCAGCCACAGACCCTGGAAGGGCACCTGTCCCGCCGCATGGGTGACGCCAGCACGATCGGCGGGATCCATGAATGTCGCGTCAGCGATGACGCTGTGGCCGGCGGCGGCGACCTCCCCAAAGGCCTGAAACAGCTCGTCCATCACCGCGCGGCTGGCCGGCTCGGCATAGGCCGCAGGCGGCAGATGCTGCTCGGGAGCCACGCCGAAGCGGCGCTTGCGGATTTCATCGCTGCGCAGGATCAGGGCGCCGGGTGCTGGGCCAAGCCATGGTGCGATGGCGCGCGCGAAGGTCGATTTGCCGGTGCCGGGCAGGCCGCCGACGGCAAGCGCCCGGCCGGACGGCGGGTGTAGCATGTCCTGCGCTCGGGCAAGATAGTCGGAGCCATCCCCGCCGCTGCTGGCAGCCACATGGGCGCGCACCATGGCCCGCATCGACAGGAAGATCGGCAGTCCCCTGACCATGCCGGCATCGCCGGTGCGTGCGACGTAGCGGTTAAGCACGCGGTTGGCGGCGGGGCGGCCGCAGCGCTGCTCGAGATCCATCAGCAGGAACGCGAGATCGTATCCGAGGTCGATGGTGGCGAGATCCTCGTCGAACTCCAAGGCGTCGAACGGCACCAAATGGCCCCGCCACAGGCAGAGATTGCCCAGATGCAGGTCGCCATGCGCCCGACGGACGAAACCGTCGGCAGCGCGGGCTTCCAGCCACCCGGCGGTGTGGTCGATGGCGGTCACCATGTCGGTGTGCCAGCGATCGACCGCGGCACGGTCCAGCATCGCCGCTCGGGCGGACGCCACGTTGCCATCTGCGATGCGACGCAGGTTATCGGCTTGGCGGCGCACCACCGGGGCGAGCGTTGCGTGCATGTCGGCCACGGTGTCGGCAAGTTCGTCGAGCAGCCTTGGCGAGAGCGGTCCTGTTTTCGCGATCTCGTCCAGGAAGTCCTTCGCCGGCACGCGGGCCATGCGCAACACCCAGTCGAGTGCGGTGCCTTCGCCGCCCAGCCTTAGACCCTCGGCGCCGCGCGTGACAGGCAGCACATCGCGATACATGCCTTCGGCATGCGGTGCGTTGAGCTCGAGCTCCCGATTGGCGGTGCGATGACGTTCCTCAAGCCTGGTGAAGTCGACGAACGGCAGGTGCACCGCCTTGCGCAGCTTCCACACGGTGTTCTCACCGACGAACACCGCCGATATATGGGTCTCGATTGGTGGCCGACCTGCCAGCCCCTGCAGCAGGGCGACGGTTTCGTGCTGTTCCTCCGGAATCATAGATTATGTGTCACGGATAGAGTTTGGACGTTACCCACCCGCCATCGGTGCAGGTGTAGATTGTGCGGTCGTGCAGCCGGTAAGGCATGTCCTGCCAGAATTCGATGCGGTCCGGGATGACCCGAAAGCCCGACCAGTACGGCGGGCGGGGGATCTCCTCGCCGGGATATCGTGCGTCCACTTCAGCCACGCGACGCTCGAGTTCGGCTCGGTCGGGCAGCGGCCGGGACTGCTGGGAGGCCCAGGCGCCCAGGCGGGATACCCGGGCGCGGCTGGAGAAATAAGCGTCCGCCTCCGCCTCGGTAACATCCTCGGCCACGCCTTCGACCCGCACCTGGCGGTGCAGGGTCTTCCAATAGAACAGCAGTGCGGCGTGGCGGTTGGCGATCAGCTCCGACCCCTTGCGGCTTTGCTTGTTGGTGTAGAAGACGAACCCGCGGCTGTCGTAGTCCTTCAGTAGCACGGTGCGTGCCGAAGGCACGCCGGTGGCGGTGCTGGTGGCCACCGTCATAGCATTCGGATCGTTGGGCTCACTGGCCTCGGCCTCGGTGAACCAGGTGGCAAAATGGGCGAACGGATCGGGCATGGCCGGCTCTCCAAAATACCATTCTTATGTGCCCCTGTGCAGCCCCTACGCCAAGCTCCCGCATTGATGCATTTCCGGGGCCTCTTGTCGCACCCCGTGTCGCCATGCGACGAGAGCGCCCAAAATGACATATCGATGAAGGACAACGCCCGATGAGCGACGGCGAGACGCTACCAGTCAAGGCCGCCGGGCCAGCCAAGACCACCGGAACGCTGCTGGCGGGCAAGCGCGGACTGATCATGGGTGTCGCCAACGCCCGATCGATCGCCTGGGGCATCGCCGCCGCATGCGCGGCACAGGGGGCCGAGATCGGTTTCACCTTCCAGGGCGAGGCGTTGGAAAAGCGGGTTCGCCCGCTGGCGGCCAGCCTCGGATCGCAGCTCGTGGTGCCGTGTGACGTGGCGGATGACGCCAGCATGGACGCAGCCTTCGCCGCCACCGCCGAACATTGGCCGGAAGGGATCGACTTCCTGGTCCATGCCATCGGGTTCGCCGATAAGCAGTATCTGCGCGGCCGCTACGTCGACACGCCGCGCGCGGCTTTCCTGCAGGCGCTCGACATCAGCTGTTTCAGCTTCACCGCGGTCGCCGCGCGGGCGAGTGCGATGATGCGGCCGGGCGGCTCAATGGTCACCCTCTCCTACCTCGGGGCCGAGCGGGTGATGCCACATTACAACGTGATGGGTGTCGCCAAGGCGGCGCTCGAGGCCTCGGTGCGCTATCTCGCCGCCGACCTCGGCAAGAACGGCATTCGCGTCAACGCCATCAGCGCCGGGCCGATGAAGACGCTGGCGGCCAGCGGGATCGGCGACTTCTCCTATATCCTGCGCTGGAACCAGTACAACTCGCCGCTGGTCCGCAACGTCACGTTGGAGCAGGTCGGCGGGGCCGGGCTGTATCTGATCTCCGACCTATCGGCCGGCGTGACCGGCGAGGTGCACCATGTCGACAGCGGCTATCACATCGTCGGCATGAAAAACCCCGAAGCTCCCGACATCAACGTCGCGTCGGACTGATGTCGCACAACAGCTTCGGCCATCTGTTCCGGGTGACAACCTGGGGCGAAAGCCATGGCCCCGCGATCGGCGGCGTGGTGGACGGCTGCCCGCCACTGCTAACGCTGAGTGAGGCGGACATCCAGCCCTGGCTCGACCGCCGGCGTCCCGGCCAGTCGAAATTCACCACCCAGCGCCAGGAGCCCGATCAGGTCCGCATCCTGTCGGGTGTGTTCGAAGGCCAGACCACCGGCACGCCGATCGCGCTCCAGATCGAAAACGTCGACCAGCGCAGCAAGGATTACGGGGAGATCGCGCGATCCTTCCGCCCGGGCCACGCCGATATCACGTACGACCTGAAATACGGCATCCGCGACTATCGCGGCGGCGGCCGGTCGTCGGCGCGCGAAACCGCGATGCGGGTCGCCGCCGGCGCGGTCGCCCGCAAGCTACTGCCCGGCGTCACCATCCGCGGAGCCCTCGTGCAGATGGGCCCGCACCGGATCGATCGTCATCAATGGGACTGGGCGGCGGTGGATGAAAACCCGTTCTTCTGTCCCGACCGGCAGGCCGCGGTGCTCTGGGAGGGCTATCTCTCCGCTATCCGCAAATCTGGGTCTTCCTGCGGCGCCGTGATCGAGGTTGTCGCCGAAGGGGTTTCGCCTGGCCTGGGAGCACCGATCTACGGCAAGCTCGATGCCGATATCGCGGCCGCTTTCATGAGCATCAACGCGGTCAAGGGCGTGGAGATCGGTGAAGGATTTGCCGCCGCCAGCCTGTCCGGCGAAGAGAATGCCGACGAATTGCGCATGCAGGACGGCCAGGCCCGCTTCCTGTCCAACCACGCCGGCGGCATCCTCGGCGGCATTGCCACTGGCCAGCCGATCGTTGCCCGTTTTGCGGTCAAACCGACCAGTTCGATCCTGGCGCCTCGCCAGAGCGTCAATCAGGCGGGCCAGGACGTCGATCTCGTCACGAAGGGAAGACACGACCCTTGCGTCGGCATTCGCGCCGTGTCGGTGGGCGAGGCGATGCTGGCCTGTGTGCTCGCCGACCATCTATTGCGCCATCGCGCACAAAACCCTCATGCGCCCACCGGTCTGACCTTTCCGCACAACTGATCATTGTTTTGGACTGAACGGTCTGGTTCAATCTGGGCTCGCTTCTGCCGCGTTGGAGATGTATTATCGCGTTCAATAGTCTTCGCGCCGCACCCGGCGGCAAGATCGAGGTGGACAGATGGCTCCCAGCGACCCGCTTCCCGCGTCCGTCATCAAGGCATTCCTCATTTGCGTCGGCACCAAACGGTGGACCGCACGGGTGGAAACCATCGCGCGGGAGGCCGCCCGCAGCCAACGCGTCGGCCGGGCGCTCGTGCAGAAACACGTCATCGAGGTCGCGCTCGAACGCATGCGTCGCAACCCCGAGGCCAAGCCCGTTGGCCCTGACCGCATCCTGCTCGAACTCGCGCGCGATGCCGTGCAACTCGACCGCGCCCTCTCCCCCGCCGGTCGCGCCCGCTTTCGCGCAGCCCTCGCCGCCAGCATGGTGAACGAGGCCACGCTGGTTCCCATCTTCCATTTGTTGCGCACCGCAGGCCTGCAGCGCGGCCGCGGTTTCGATGTGCGCTTCTCCGGCTTCGAGGATGAAGCCAGCTTCGACCTGCTGCTCCGGCGCAACGGCAGCGAAGCCGAAATCGTCTGCGACGTGCTTTCGGCCGAAGACGGTCGCGACGTCCACCGTGGCGCTTGGGTGCAGCTGGTCGACCGCATCGATCCCGATCTGCAGCACTGGCTGTCCCACCACCCCGGCCGGTACCTGCTCAAGCTCACGCTGCCCGGCGGCCTCACCGGAGACCAGGCCCGCCTTGCCTCGCTGCACGACCGGATCCGCCTCATGCTGGAATCGGACCGGCGCGCCGATCACGATGAAGCCTGTGTGCTCCGGCTCGATCCACTGATGTTGGCCGCCTCGCAAACCAACCTCAAACCCGACGAAAACCGCCTCATGCCCAGCCTGCGCCGCGAGTTCGGCCATGAGGCGCATCTCGCCGTCACCGCCCGCGGCGCCGGCGTGTTCGTGCTCGCCGCCCGCTCCGCCCGCGAAGACGAAGTCGCAGTGGCCCTGCGCCGCCGCCTCGCAGCCCTCGCCCCCGCCCGCCTCACCGGCACCCGACCCGGCATCCTCGCCATGTTCATCGAAGACACTGACCGTGTGGAATGGCGCCACCTGCGCGACCGCCTGGAACTCGAAGGCGAAGCCCGCCAGTTCCTTACCCACCCCGAAGCCCGCCCCGTCGTCGCCGTCACCTGCGCCTCGCGGATCGAACTGATGGGCGGCCTCGCCCCCGACGCCGCCGCCGACGGCGAACTCCGCTTCCGAAACCCCGCCCACCCCGCCGCTAAAACGGCTGCCCTCGCGCCCGCGGTGTTGTCTTCGGTTTAGGTGCAGGTAAGCAAGGCGGGGGCTCTGCCCCTCGACCCCGCCAGAGGCTGAGCCTCTGGACACCATTCGTTTAAGAAAGTTTGAGAGTGAGCAGGGGGTCAT
>JANXSM010000021.1 GCA_025352665.1 Rhodospirillales bacterium
GGATGCCGCCGAAGTGGCGATGCTTGGCGGCGACCTGTCGGCAACGCTGAACGACCTGCTGCTGGCAGCCGGCCCCGCGCCGCGCGCGCTGGCGGCCCTGCATGCCGCAGCGCTGCCGGCATCGGTCCGCGCACTGGCTGACCGGTTGGCAGCCACCGTCGCCGCCATTCACGCCCATGTTCCGGGGCTGAAGCTGACCATCGATCCGGTCGAGTTCCGCGGCCTGAAATACCACACCGGCGTCTGCACCAGCATCTACGCGCCGGGCCGGCACGAGGAGCTGGGGCGCGGCGGCCGCTATACGTCCGGCGACGGCGAGCCGGCCACCGGCATCACCCTTTACCCGGACGCCGTGCTGCGCGCCGCCCCCGGCCGCACCGCGCGGCCTCGCGTGTTCGTGCCGATCGGACTGCGCGGCAACGACCTTGCGGCGGTCCGCGCGCAGGGATACGCAACCGTTGCCGGCCTTGCCGATATCCCTGATCCCGCCGCCGAGGCCGCCCGTCTCGGCTGCACCCATGTTCTGACCGAGCGCGGCATCACCGCCCTCACAGCGGAGTAGACGCCATGGCCAATGTCACCATCATCGGCGCCCAATGGGGCGATGAAGGCAAGGGCAAGGTGGTCGACTGGCTCGCCAGCCGCGCCGATATCGTGGTGCGCTTCCAGGGCGGCCACAACGCCGGCCACACGCTGGTGGTGGGCAACCAGACCTACAAGCTGAGCCTGCTGCCGAGCGGCCTGGTGCGCGGCAAACTGGGTATCATCGGCAACGGCGTGGTGATCGACCCGCAGGCGCTGCTCGCCGAAATCGACCGCGTGCGCGCCCAGGGCTTGACTGTGACACCCGAGACACTGCGCGTGGCCGAGAACGCCATCCTGATCCTGCCGCTGCACGGTGCCCTCGACCGCGCGCGCGAGGTTGCCCGCGGCGAGCGCAAGATTGGCACCACGGGCCGCGGCATCGGTCCGGCCTACGAGGACAAGGTCGCCCGCCGCGCCATCCGCGTATGCGATCTCGCCGAGCCGCAGGTGCTGTCGGACAAGCTCGACGAACTGCTGCTGCACCACAATACGCTGCTCGCCGGCCTCGGCGCCGAGACCTTCGACAAGCAAGCGCTGCTCGACCAGCTGCTGGAATGGGCGCCGAAGATCCTGCCCTATGCCGAGCCGGTCTGGGAGCGGCTCGACGAAGCACGCCGCGCCGGCAAGCGCATCCTGTTCGAAGGCGCCCAGGCGGTGATGCTCGACGTCGACCATGGCACCTATCCGTTCGTCACCAGCTCCAACACCGTCGCCGCCACCGCGGCTTCCGGTAGCGGTATGGCGCCGGCCACGGTGGGTTTCGTGCTCGGCATCGCCAAGGCCTATTGCACCCGGGTCGGCTCCGGCCCGTTCCCGACCGAGCTGCATGACGACATCGGCCGCAAGCTGGGCGAGCGCGGCCAGGAGTTCGGCACCGTCACCGGCCGCCCCCGCCGCTGCGGCTGGTTCGATGCCGCCATGGTGCGCCAGGCCTGCAAGGTCGGCGGCATCCAAGGTCTGGTGATGACCAAGATCGACATCCTCGACGGTTTCCCAGAGATCAAGATCGGCACCGGCTACCGCATTAACGGGCGCGCCTACTCCTATCTGCCGGCTGGCCAGATGGCCCAGGCCGCCGCTGAGCCGATCTACGAGACGCTGCCCGGCTGGTCCGGCACCACCCGCGGCGCCCGCAGCTGGGGCGAGTTGCCGGCCGAGGCGATCAAATACGTGCGCCGGATCGAGGAGCTGGTGGAGGCGCCGGTCACGCTGCTGTCGACCGGCCCCGACCGCGACGATACGATCCTGATGCGCGATCCCTTCGAAGGCTGAGGCGGATCACAGATCATTGCAGAAATGATGGATACTGTACGTTTTTTAACAAAGTTTATGCGAGTTCAGTGATCGAAGTCACAGTCTGCCGTTCGAGGTTGCGCTAAGAGCATATTAACAGACATCCATAATAGACGGCGAGAGGACCGGTGATGCCCACATCATTCGCCCAAGGCACTGTCCACGCCGATGGCTCCGCGAAGGAGCCGCCGACTGCTTCGCGCCCCACCCACGAGGGTGGGGCAGTCATTCTTGCCTTTCATCCGGTGGCCCGCCCCAAGAACCGCTTTACCGTGCGCGATCGCATGGAAGCCACGCGCTGGATGGATGAGGCAGACGCGCATGACTACACGCGCCTGGAATTCGACAACGCCTGCGAAACCTCGGGCCACGAACCCGGTGACTACGTGCTGATCTACGCGCGCCGCGCAAGCTGGGCGGCCTGGGGCATCGCCAGTCACGAAAATGGCCTGACCCTTTGGAACGCCTCGACCGGACTCACGATCGGCTGCTACCCGACCATGCGTCAGGCGCTGCAGGCCGTGGCACCTGTTGCGCCCTGAACTGAACGGTACCGCCTTCATACTGTAACCGACCGACCCCTTGTCACCGCCTCCATCGGCTAGACGGTCAGGCCATCGGCCGGATCGCCGACGCCAAGACCCACGCCACCGCGGGCGGTGGCACCTATGTCAATCACGGCCTGGTCGCCGTCACCCTGCCTCCCGTTCAATGCAATGGCCAGGCCCGCAGGATGAGCCATGTGCCGAGGCTTGCGACCATGCAGGACATCGGCAGCCCGAGTTTCCAGTAGTCACCGAAGCGGTAGCCGCCCGGGCCCATCACCAGCAGGTTGTTCTGATGGCCGATCGGCGTGAGGAAGTCGCTGGAAGCGCCGAGTGCGACGGCCATGAGAAACGCCTCCGGGGCGAACCCGAGCGCATGCGCAATGGCGGCGGCGATCGGGCCCATCACCAGCACGGCCGCGGCATGATGCATGAACGGCGTGACCAGCATCGACACGATCAACACCAGCGCCACCGCAAACGGACCTGGCAGATGACCCGCGACGCCGGTGAGGGCGCCTGCGATGACGGTGGCAGCGCCAGTGTCGCGCAGCGACTCGCCCACTGGGATCAGGCAGCCGAGCATGACGATGATCGGCCAGTCGATCGCCTCATAGGCTTCCCTGGGCCGCAGCGCGCCGCCGAGCACAACGGCCACTGCTGCGGCAAAGAAGGCGATGTCCGCCGGCAGCAGGCGCATTGCCACAAGCCCAAGTGCTACGGCCAGCACGATGAGGGCGAACCAGCGCGGGCGTTCCTGGCCAAGCCGCAGCTGCCGCTCGGCCAGCGGCAGGCAGCCCAGCCGCGCCAGCACCTCCGCCAGGCTCGCCCGGTGGCCCTGCAGCACCAGCACGTCGCCGGCGCGCAGCAGGGTCTGGCGAATGCGGCTGGTGATGCGCTGGCGACTGCGGGAAACCGCCAAAAGGTTGAGGCCATAGGTGCTGCGCAGCGCCAGGCTCTCCGGGCTTTTCCCGATCAGTTCGGACCTGCCGGTCACCACCGCCTCGACCGTGTCCAGCTCGGAATCCTTGCCCTTGGCGCCGTTCGGCTGTGCAATCTGCTCGGCGTGCAGCAACTCCAGGCCGCTCCGCTCGACCAGCGGTTCCATCGCGACGGGATCGCCGTGCAGCATGAGAATGTCGCCGGCCGCAAGTGCCAAGTCCGCCGCCGGTGGCTGATGCCGCGCGCCGTCACGCTGGACGGCGGTGATCTCGATCTCGCCTTCGGACATCGCCTCGAGGGCACCCACGGCCTTGCCGATGCTGCCGGATCCGTCGGGGATGCGAGCTTCGCTGGTGTAGCGGCCGAGATCCGGCTGTGCGGCAGCCTCGGTTCGGCCCGCCGGCAGCAGCCGCCAGCCCAGTGCCAGGAAACCAATCGAGATCACCGACAGCGGCAGCCCCACTGGCAGGAAGTCGAACATGGCGAAGGGCCGTCCCTGCACCTCCTGCCGCACGCCGGATATCAGCAGGTTGGGCGAGGTACCGATCAGCGTCATGGTGCCGCCGATCAGCGAACCGAACGACATCGGCATCATGTAGCTGGACGGCGAACGCTTGCCGCGGGCGGCCGCCTGTGCCGCGATCGGGATAAAGATGCCAAGGGTTCCGACGTTCTTCATCAGCGCCGACAGGAAGGTGACGCAGGCGACCAGTGCGCCGATCTGCAGCGAGGCGAAGCGCAGCCGGTGCAACACGGGCGTGACGGCCGCCTCGATCACCCCTGATACGGTGACGGCACGGCCGAGCACCAGAACCGCTGCGATGATGATCACCACCGGATTGGCGAAACCCTCGAAGACCTTGTCGTGCGGCACCACGCCGAGGACGGCGGCAACCGCGAGTGCCAGGGCAGCCACCACGTCGTAGCGGAGCCGGTCGGAGATGAACAACGCCAGCGTGATTGCAAGAATGCCCAGGCTTTCGATCTGCGGCAGGGTCAAGGGTGTGGTTCCGGGTTCAAATGTCTCAAGGCTCCGTCCCGTCCGCAGCCCTCGATGGCCGAGGATGGATAAGGCGGGCAGAGCGGCGCCATTGTACAAAAGAAAAGGCCAGGGGCGAACCCCTGGCCTTCACGACATTCCGATCGCGGAACGATCAGACAGACCCGATCATGGAGCGGTCAAACAGACCCCGATCGCGGAGCGGTCAAACGGAATAATACATTTCGAACTCGACCGGATGCGGCGTGTGTTCGAAGCGATACACCTCGGTCCACTTCAGCTCGATGTAGCTCTCGATCTGCTCCTTGCTGAACACGTCGCCTGCGAGCAGGAACTCGTGGTCGGCGGTGAGCGAGGTCAGCGCTTCACGCAGGCTGCCCGAAACGGTCGGAATGCCCTTCAGCTCCTCGGGCGGCAGGTCATACAGGTCCTTGTCCATCGGGTCGCCTGGATGGATCTTGTTGAGAATGCCGTCCATGCCCGCCATCACCAGCGCCGAATAGGCGAGGTATGGGTTGGCGGAGGCATCCGGGAAGCGAACTTCGACGCGCTTGGCCTTCGGGTTGGTCGTGTACGGAATGCGGCACGAGGCCGAGCGGTTGCGGGCCGAGTAGGCCAGCAGCACAGGGGCCTCGAAGCCAGGGATCAGACGCTTGTAGCTGTTGGTGGACGGGTTGGTGAACGCGTTCACTGCCTTGGCGTGCTTGATGATGCCGCCGATGAAATACAGGCACATCTCGGACAGGTCGGCATAGCCGTTGCCGGCGAACAGCGGGTTGCCCTTCTTCCAGATCGAGAAATGCGAATGCATGCCCGAGCCGTTGTCGCCGAAGATCGGCTTCGGCATGAAGGTGGCGGTCTTGCCGTAGCTGTGGGCCACGTTGTGGACGCAGTATTTATAGATCTGCATCTGGTCGGCCATCGTCAGCAGCGAACCGTACCGCGTTCCGAGCTCGTGCTGGCTCTGCGCCACTTCATGGTGGTGCTTCTCGATCGGCAGGCCCATCTCGCCCATGGCGGACAGCATCTCGGCGCGCAGGTCGCTCTCGGAGTCGACGGGGGGAACCGGGAAGTAGCCGCCTTTGAGACCGGGGCGATGGCCCATGTTGCCTTCCGGGTAGTCCTTCAGGGACGCGCCGGGGCCTTCGATGCTGTCGATCTGGTAGGTACCGAAGTTGCCGCCGGTGCCGAACTTAACGCTGTCGAAGATGAAGAACTCAGCCTCGGCGCCGACCGAGATGCTGTCGCCGACGCCGGTCGCTTTCACGTAGGCCTCGACCTTCTTGGCCGTGCTGCGCGGATCGCGGGCGTAGGGCAGGCCGGTCGACGGCTCGTAGATGTCGCAGAACAAAATCAGGCTCGGCTTGGCCGAGAACGGATCGAGCACCGCGGTCTCTGGGTCCGGCATCAGGATCATGTCGCTCTCGTTGATCGCCTTCCAACCGGCGATCGAGGAGCCGTCGAACATGATCCCGTCACGGAAGGCGTCCTCGCCCATCGTGGTGATGTACTGCGAGGTGTGCTGCCACTTGCCACGCGGATCGGTGAACCGCAGGTCGATGAATTCAACCCCGTTCTCCTTGATCATGTTCATCACTTTCTCGACGCCTTTGTTCGCGTCGACAGCCTTCTTTGCCATACTCTGTTTCCCTCGATGGCGTGCGCGGGAGAGCCCCGCGACACATAGAATAGAATTGTTAGCGGCCGGCCAGGCTAGATCGCGTCCTGCCCACGCTCGCCGGTGCGGATACGCACCACTTCCTCGATGTTGCTCACGAATATCTTGCCGTCGCCGATCCGACCGGTCCGCGCCGCGTTCACGATGGCCTCCACCGCCCGTTCGCAAACATCGTCGTCGCACACGACTTCGACCTTCACCTTGGGCAGGAAATCCACCACGTATTCGGCGCCGCGATACAGCTCGGTATGTCCCTTCTGGCGCCCGAAGCCCTTCGCCTCGACCACCGTGATCCCTTGCAGCCCGACCTCGTGCAGCGCGTCCTTGACCTCATCCAACTTGAACGGCTTGATGACCGCCTCGATCTTTTTCATCGCTTTTCAACGTCCCGGCACTGCCGGGCTCCTCCCAGGTGTTGACGGAAGTTTGCATGCCGCGTGCCACCGCGCAATCAGCATCCTGCCGGGCACGAAGCGTCGTGCCGCCCGCACAGTAGGCGGATATTGCACGAATTTTTGGCAAGCCCCACGCTTTGGCTATAGTGGCGAGACGTTGCCCCGAGGAAGTCGCACGATGAAAACGCCCAACACGCTGCTGGCCAACACCGGCACCACGATCTTCACGGTGATGTCGGCCCTGGCGGTCCAGCACAGCGCCATCAATCTCGGCCAGGGTTTCCCCGACACGGAAGGCCCGGCCGACGTGGTGCAGGCGGCCGCGGATGCGCTGTTGGACCATCGCAACCAGTATCCGCCGCTCACCGGCGTGCCCGAACTCCGCCAGGCCGTGGCCCACGCCAACCAGCGCTTCTACGGCCTGGACATGGACCCCGCGACCGAGGTGGTGGTGACCTCCGGCGCCACCGAGGCGATCACCGCCTGCCTGATGGCGCTGCTCAATCCCGGCGACGAGGTGGTGCTGATCGAACCGCTGTACGACACCTACCTGCCGGTGGTGAAGCTGCTCGGCGCCATCCCGCGCCTGGTGCGCCTGCAGCCGCCCAACTGGGAAATCCCCCGCGCGGAACTCGCAGCAGCCTTCGGCCCCAAAACCAAGGCCATCCTGCTCAACACGCCCATGAACCCGACCGGCAAGGTCTTCACCACCGCCGAGCTCGCCTTCATCGCGGACCTGATCACCCGAAACGACTGCTATGCCATCTGCGACGAGGTCTATGAGCACCTGACCTTCGACGGCTGGAAGCACATCCCGCTCATGACCTTGCCCGGCATGCGCGAGCGCTGCCTGCGCGTCGGCTCGGCCGGCAAAACCTTCTCGCTGACCGGCTGGAAGATCGGCTACGTCACCGCACCCGCGGCCTTGGCCGGCCTGGTCGCCAAGGCGCACCAGAACCTGACCTTCACCACCCCCCCCAACCTCCAGCGCGCGGTGGCGCAGGGACTGGCCAAGGGGGACGATTATTTCGCCTCGCTCGGTGCCGAACTTGCCACCAGGCGCGACCGGCTGTCGGAAGGCCTCGCCTCGATCGGCTTCAAGGTGCTGCCGGCGCACGGCAGCTACTTCGTCACCGTCGATTTCACCCCGCTCGGCTTCAACGGCGACGATGTCGCGTTTTGCCAACACATCACCAAGGCGGCGAAGGTGACAGCGATCCCGCTCAGCGCCTTCTACGACGGCGACGCCCCGCGCCAATACGCCCGCTTCGCGTTCTGCAAACGCTTCGAGGTGTTGGATGAAGCGGTTGCAAGGCTGTCGGCACATTTCAGCCGGAAGCCAGCGTTGACGCAGACCGCCCGAACGGCGTAATCACCGCCGCCTGGATGGCGGGCGTAGCTCAGTTGGTAGAGCGCCAGGTTGTGGTCTTGGATGTCGCGGGTTCGAGACCCGTCGTTCGCCCCAGTTTCTCCTCAGGAGGCACGCGATGAAAACCGTCGCCATCGCCGGCCTCGGCGCCATCGGCTTCGAACTCGCAAAAGCCCTCGATCGCGGCGTGGACGGGCTGAAACTCATAGCCGTCAGCGTGCGCGACCAGGCCCGCGCGGCCGACCGCCTGGCCGGCTTCCACACCCCGCCGCATCTCACCGATCTTGCAGGCCTCGCCCGGGCCGACATCGTTGTGGAGGCCGCCCCCGCCGCGATCTTCGAAGCCGTCGCCGTGCCCGCCATCGAGGCCGGCCGCATCTTCGTGCCAAGCTCGGTCGGCGCCCTGCTGCCCCGCATGCATTTGGTGGACCGCGCCCGGCAAACCGGGGCCCGCATCATCGCCCCCACCGGAGCCCTGTTGGGGCTCGACGCCGTGCGCGCCTGCGCCGAGGGCGAGGTTGCAAGCATCACCATCGAAACCCGCAAGCCGCCCGCGGGTCTGGTCGGCGCGCCCTATCTGACCGAGAACGACATCGACGTGCTGGCCATCACCACGCCGACGTTGATCTTCGAAGGCAACGCGCTGGACGCCGCGCGAGGCTTCCCCGCCAACGTGAACGTGGCCGCCGCCCTGGCGCTGGCTGGCATCGGCCCGCACCGCACCCAGGTGCGCATCTGGGCCGACCCTACGGCGCTGCGCAACATGCACACCATCAAGGTGGAGGCCGCCGCCGCCCGCCTCACCATGTCCATCGAAGGTGTTCCAAGCGACGCCAATCCCCGCACCGGCAAGCTCACTCCACTCTCCGTGCTCGCCTGCCTGCGCGGCCTGGTCTCGACCCTCAAGGTCGGTTCGTAACGTTTCCCGCTGGCATGCGCCGTGCTAGGTCTGTTGCGAACGCAGAGGACCACCCGCATGAACCGCATCGCCGCCGCCGCCGCCCCCCTCTTCATGGCAGTGACCTTGGTCGCCGGGCAGGCCCAGGCGGCCGATGACATCGTCATCGGCGTGGTCTACCCGCTCACTGGCAACGCCGCCCCGATCGGGCTCGATGCCAAGGCCGCCTATGAAACCGCGGCCGACATCATCAACTCGACCCACGCGCCGATCCCCGTGCTGATGGGCAATGGCGGCGGTCTTGACCGGCTCGGCGGCGCCAAGATCAAGCTGGTCTTCGCCGACAGCCAGAACGATCCGCAGAAGGCGCGCGCCGAAACGGAACGCCTGATCACCCAGGAACATGCCGTCGCCATCGTCGGCAGCTACACCTCCGCCACCGCCGTCACCATCAGCCAGGTCACCGAGCGCTACGAAGTGCCGTATATGTCGGCCGACAACTCCTCGCCGAGCCTCAACCAGCGCGGCATGAAGTGGTTCTTCCGCACCAGCCCGCACGACGAGATGTTCACCCAGGCGATGTTCCAGTTCTTCGCCGACGAAGGCGCTAAAACCGGCCACAAGGTGAAGTCGGTCGCCTTGTTCTACGAAGACAGCATCTTCGGCGCCGACAGCTCCAACGTGCAGCGCAAGCTGGCCGGCGAAAACAAAATGACCATCGCCGCGGACATCAAGTATCGCGCCAACTCGCCCTCGCTTTCTGCCGAGGCGCAGAAGCTGAAGGCAGCCGACGCTGACGTCATTTTGCCGTCGTCCTACACCTCGGACGCCATCCTGATCCTCCGCGCAATGAACGAAATCGGCTACAAACCCAAGGCGATCATGGCCCAGGCCGCCGGCTTCCAGGAAAGCGCCTTCATGACCGGCGCCGGCGCCCTTGCCGAAGGCGCCATGAGCCGCTCGTCCTTCGCACTCGACGCCACCGCCTCGCGCCCGGCGATCGCGCCAGTGAACGCGCTCTACCGCGCGCGGAACGACAAGGACATGAACGACAACACCTCGCGTGACGTCACCGCCCTGTTCACCCTGGCCGACGCCATCAACCGCGCCGGCTCCGCCAAGCCGGAGGACATCCGGAAGGCACTGATTGCCACCGACATCCCCGGCAACCTCACAGTCATGCCCTGGGCCGGCGTGAAGTTCGACGAAACCGGGCAGAACGTGAAGGGCACGCCGGTCATCCAGCAGGTCACCAACGGCGTCTACCACACCATCTGGCCGTTCGACGTGGCCGTGCAGCCTGCCGTCTGGGACGTGAAGTAAGCTTCTTTCCTTGACCATCGAAACCCTGCTGCAGGTCGCTGTCAGCGGCCTGCTGATGGGGCTGATCTACGCGCTGGTGGCGGCCGGCCTCAGCCTGATCTTCGGGCTGATGGACGTGGTGAACTTCGCGCATGGCGAGCTGATGATGGTCGCCATGTACGCGGCCTTCACCCTGTGGCAAATGAGCGGGCTCGACCCGTTCATCCTGCTGCCGATCGTGGCGGCCCTGATGTTCGGCCTTGGTGTCGCGATCTACCGGCTGCTGATCGCCCGCGCTCTTTCGGTGCGTTTCAACCGGGGCATGGTGCAGATTTTCGTAACCTTCGGTCTCGCCATCTTCATCCGCGGCTTCATGCAGTTCGTCTATGGCGGCGAATTCCGCTCCATCACCGGAACCTGGCTCGCCAACCGCACCGCCAACATCTACGGCGTCTATCTGCCGCTGCCGCAGGTGGCAGCCTCCCTCGTATGCCTGCTGGCCTTCGCGGGCCTGCTCGCCATCGGCCGCACCGAGTTCGGCCGCGCGCTGGAAGCCACCCGCGAGGACCGCGAGGCGGTTGCCCTGATCGGCATCGACCGCGACCGCATCTTCGCCCTCGGCTGGGGCCTGGGGGCCGCCACCGTCGGCGTGGCCGGTGTGATGCTGGCGGGCTTCTACTACATTTCGCCAAATGTCGGCGCCAACTTTGCCCTCATCGCCTATGTCACCGTCGCCCTCGGCGGCTTCGGCTCCATGCTGGGCGCCCTCGCCGCAGGACTTCTCATCGGCGAGGTGGAGGCCATCACCGCCCAACTCCTGGAACCCTCGCTGAAGCAGGTCGGCATGTTCGCGATCTATCTGGCCGTGCTGATGTTCCGCCCCCGCGGCCTGTTCGGCAAACTGTGATGGTGCCCTCGATCACCCGCAGACGCCGCCGCGAGCTGGTCATCGCAGCGGTTCTATTGGCCGTGCTGATCGTGCTGCCGCTGCCGATCCACGACGTCTACACCCGCAACCTGTTCATCATCACCCTGCTGTTCGCGGGCCTCGCCCAGGCCTGGAACATCCTCGGCGGCTATTGCGGCCAAATCTCGCTGGGCCACTCGCTGTATTTCGGTATCGGCGCCTATGTCTCCACCCTCATGTTCGTGAACGGCCACATCCCGCCGCCGGTCGGCATGATCGCGGGCGGCCTGGTGGCCGCCGCCGGCGCCTTGCTCGTGGGTTGGCCGGTGTTCCGCCTGTCCGGCCACTACTACGCGATCGCAACGGTCGTGGTGCAGGAGATCGGCTACCTGCTCGCCCTGAACTGGGACCTGATCGGCGGCGCCTCCGGCGTATTCATCCCGTTTCGCGGCGAAAGCTGGCTGAACCTGCAGTTCCGCACCGACAAGCTGCCGTATTTCTACGTCGCCCTCGGCTTTGCCGCGGTCACCTGGGCGGTCGCCTGGTGGTTGGAAGGGGCGCGCCTCGGCTTTTCCTGGCGCGCGGTGAAAGACGACGTGGTCGCCGCCCGCTCGCTCGGCGTACGCGTGTTCCGCTCCAAAATGGCGGCCGCCGCGCTCAGCGGATTCTTCACCGGCGTGGGCGGGGCGATCTTTGCCCAATATGTCGGCTACATCGACCCCGACAGCATTCTCTCCGGCCAGCTTGCCATTCTCATCGCCTTGCCCGCCGTGCTCGGCGGCGTGGGCACGCTGTGGGGGCCGTTTTTGGGCGCTGCCGTGCTGATCCCGCTGCGCGAGGTCAGCAGCTCCTACCTCGGCGCCTCCGGCAACGGATTCGACCTGATGCTTTACGGCATTCTCATCATGGCCGTCGCATTGCTGCGACCGCAGGGCCTCGCAAGCCTGGGCGCAGTGTTTCGGAGGAACGCCAATGGCGCTCCTTGAAATCCGCTCCGTCTCTAAAAGCTTCGGCGGCGTCGCTGCCAACATCGACATCTCGTTCGACGTGGTGGAAGGCGAAATCCTCGGCTTGCTCGGCCCCAACGGCGCCGGCAAAACCTCGCTGTTCAACGCGATCTCGGGCGAGGTCACCCCGGATTCCGGCGAAATCCTGCTGGCCGGCCGGCGCATCTCGGGCCTGGGCCCGGTCGCCTGCGCCATGGCAGGCATCGCCCGCACCTTCCAGGTGGTGCGCAGTTTCGAAAGCATGACGGTGCTGGAGAACGTCATGGTCGGCGCCTTCGCCCGCCATCCCCGCGCCGCCGAGGCCATGCAGGCAGCCACCGAAACCATCGCATTCTGCGGCCTGTCCGCCAAGACAGACGCCCCCGCCCACGGCCTCAGCCCCGCCGAAAAACGCCGCCTGGAAGTCGCCCGCGCACTCGCCACCCAGCCGCGCCTGCTGCTGCTGGATGAAATGCTGACCGGCCTCACCCCCACTGAAGCCCAAGCCGGCGTGCAACTGGTGCGCGACGTGCAGGCGAGGGGGGTCACCATCGTCATGGTCGAGCATGTGATGGAGGTGGTGCTCCCCCTGGTCGGCCGCGCTGTCCTGCTCAACCTCGGCCGCGTGCTCACCATCGGCACCCCCGCCGAAATCGTAAAGAACCCGGACGTCATCCGGGCCTACCTGGGTGACCGCTATGCTGCGGATTGAAGGCCTCAACGCCTCCTACCGCGGCCTGAAGGCACTGCAGGGCGTCTCCCTCAACGTCAAAAAAGGCCAGATCGTCGCCGTCGTCGGCGCCAACGGTGCCGGCAAAACCACACTCCTGAAATCCGTTGCAGGCCTGGTAACCACCGAAGGCTCCATCGTGTTCGATGGCCAGGACCTGCGCCGCCTCAAGGCGCATATGATCAGCCGCGCCGGCATCGGCCTGGTGCCCGAAGGCCGGAGGCTGTTCCCCCGCCTCTCGGTCGAGGACAATCTGCGCCTCGGCGCCTACGCCATCGCCGGCCCTGATCGCTTCAAGCCGCTGGAACTGGTGTTCAGCCTGTTCCCCCGCCTGCAGGAACGCCTCGCCCAGCGCGCCGAAACCCTGTCCGGCGGCGAACAGCAGATGCTCGCCATCGGCCGCGCGCTGATGACCCAACCCCGCCTGCTCATGCTCGACGAGCCCAGCCAGGGCATCATGCCCAAACTCGTCGACGACATCTTCCGCGCCATCCAACGCATCCGTGACCTCGGCCTCACCGTCCTGCTGGTCGAACAGCGCCTCGCCGAGGCCCTGGAAATCGCCGACTACGCCTATGTTCTGCAAACCGGCCGCGTCGTGATGTCCGGCAAGGCAGCCGAAATCGCCGCCGACAGCGCGGTGCGGCGGGCCTATCTGGGTCTATAGATTTCGCTTTCGCCACCTGCGTATCGTCATCACTTTCGATACGCATGAGCCAGCCCATGCGCACAAATATCGACACCGACGATCAGTTGTTGGACCGAGCCATGAAGATGGCCGGACGGGCCACAAAGCAGGACGAGGTGGTGGTCGGCGCCTTGATGTTGCGCGAAGTGCCGCAAGGCTGCACCCCACCCGGTCAGAACTTGCTCTCCAACCGTACCTGCACATTGGTCTCATCGAACTGCGGCGCCTGGTCATACCGCATCGCGCCGGACAGGGTCATCGCCGGCGTCAGCTGATACGCAAGCTCCACCCGCACGCCGCCCACAAATCCGTTGCGGGTCAGCGAAGGGTTGCGCGTCGACAGCAGCGGGTTGCTCGCAGCCGCCGTCACCAACTGCGCCTGCAACGTCGGGTCATGCGGGAACACCGGGCTGGTGTTCTCCTTGAAGCTCGCATACCCCACAGTCGCGCCGACCCGATAGCTGAAGTCGCCGGACTTGGCGCGATAGTCGATTGGAATATTCATCGCGCCATAGGTCTGCGGGCTGAAATAGCCGCCATTGCCCAAAGTGAAGGCGCGCTGGTTGTTGGCAAAACTAAAATACACCAGGTCGAGCCCTGCAGTGAGCTCCCCGTCGCCTTGGCGGAACACCGGATATGAGAAGCCGGCGCCGCCTTCCGTGCGGTTGTTGGAAGCCACATGCAGCCCGTTCAGCACGGCATATCCGCCGCCAACATAGGCCGAACCAGCCCCGACCGAACCTTCGATCTGCGCCCGCCCACCCGTGCTGACCACCGAACCCCAGCTGACATGGCTGGCAGGATCGGTCAGCCCCGCCCAGGACAGCAAGCTGTCGGTCATCGCATGGCGGTCTCCGGTCACCCGCAGGCGCAAATTATCGCTGAGTTTGGGGGCGAACTCGAAACCGCCGATCACATTGGTGCTGCGAAAGCTCAGCGGCGTGGTGCCTAGGCTGAGCTTGAGCTGGTCGCTCAGCGCATAGGCCACGCTGAGACCCACCCCGGTCGCGGTGACATTCTTCGGCACCACCGGAGTCGTGCCCAGCAGCGGGTTGGTGCCAAACCGGTACAGCACCGGCAGGCTGCCGCCGAGCTGCCCGCTGTTCAACATCACAGGCTCCGCCCGCGCGGTGATCCGCCCGCCGATGCCAGGGGCTGCGGCCGAGGTCTCGATCGTCCCTCCGATTGCCGCCAGCTGGTCAAGGCCCGCGGAGCCCGAGCGAGTGTGCACCGTCGGCGCGAACGCCACCAACGGCGCGCTCGCGGTCTCCGACGCGGCGAGATCGTGCAGGATCTGTTTGCTGACGGGATCGTTGGTCTGCCCCGCGGCGGTCACACCAGCAGTCTGGAACGGATTGGCAAGGCCACTGGCCACAGGAATCCCCGCTGTTGTGCCGAGCTCGGCACGACGCTGCTCCAGCGCCTGCTGCAGCAGCGCCTGGGAACGCGTACTGTCGCCGAACCGCCCGGCCACGCGAGCCTGCAGATACAGCAGCCGGCTGTCGGTAGGTCCGGCCGCCTGCCCGTCGGTCACCAGCAACGACGCCGTCCGGCGATCGCCCAGCGCCATCGCGGCTTCGACGGCACCCTGCCGGGCCGCGAAGTTGCGCGAGTCATGCGCGAGCACGGCCGTCGCCAGCCGCAAAGCCTCGGCCGGCTGCCGCGCGCCCTGATACAGCCGCGCCAGGGCCAACTGGCCCTCCACGTTGTCCGGATCCTGCGCCAGGACCGGCCGCAGCCGTTCGAACGCCTGCGCCTGCGCCCCGTTCTCGTTCAGCTTATCGGACGCGCGAATGGCGACGCCGGTGCGCAGCGAGGCAAGGTCGCGCCGCTGGTCGCCGGTCAGCGTGGCAGACGAAAGCTGATCGGCCATCGTATTGGCCTCGGCATCGGCGCCCGCGCCAAGCAGGCCCCCGGCAATCGCCAGCCGTGCCGCAGGGCCCGCCGCACCGTTGGCGGCGATCGCCACGCGCGAGGCCTCTACCGCGCCAGCGCGGTCACCGGCATCGCCGAAGGTGCGGATCACGGCGGCACCGGTGGCGCCGGACGGATCTGGCCGCGCCGCAACCAGCATGAGTTGCTGGCGGCCGCTGGCGGGGTCGGCCAGATAGGCGGCAGCCGCCCGACCCACGTCC
This sequence comes from Rhodospirillales bacterium, assembly GCA_025352665.1. Taxonomy (GTDB): domain Bacteria; phylum Pseudomonadota; class Alphaproteobacteria; order Acetobacterales; family Acetobacteraceae; genus CAIQQQ01. Next base: position 15,454 of record JANXSM010000021.1, read on the forward strand.
CGATCGGTGCGCAGCCGCGCGGACAGGCGGGTCATGTCCGGCGTGCGGCGATTGGGCGGGATCAGCGCAATCTGTGCCTCGGCATCGTCCAGCCGACCATCTTCCTGGGCGAACAACGCGGCGGCGAGATGCCCGTCAGAACCGGCGTCGCGCGCCGCCAGCTCCTCGACCAAGGCCCGGCCCTCCGGTCCGCGGCCCTGGCGCTTCATCGCGCGCGCAAGGTCGAGCCGCACCCACGGGTCGGAGGGCGCCAGCTCCATGGCGCTGCGCAGCAGCGTGATCGCCACATTGCCGTCGCTGACCTGGGCAGCCTGGGAGCGCAGTTCCCCAACGCGTCCGCTTGATTGGCCGCCGCCGGAGGGTGCAGTCGAGGCTGAGTTGTCAGCCACAACAGCTGACCGCGGTGCCGGCGCTTCAACAGGCTTGCCCTGCGCGCGCAGCGCCTGGTTGAGTCCGGTGGCGGCCGGCGGAAAACCCGGCCTGCGACTGAGTGCCGTGCGAAAATGCTGCTCGGCGGCGGCCGGGTCGCTCTGTCGCAGCGCCACTTCGCCCAACATGCTTTCGGCGTCGGTCCGGTCCACCACATCGCGGCGCAGCGCCTGGCGCAGCAGCGCATCGGCCCCGGCGATGTCGTTGCCGCGGATTGCCTTGCGCGCGTCGACCAGCTCGGCGCCATAGGCCGCCCCATCCAGCGCCTTCTGCCACTGTGCGGCGCGGGCCGGGTCGGCCGCGATCGCATGTTCCAGCAGCGGCCGCGCCTCATCCGGCTTGTTCTCCCGCAGCCGCACCAGGCCCAGGCCACCGAGTGCGTCGGCATCGTTGGGGTTGACGGCGAGTGCTGCGGTGAACCGGGCGGCACTCGGCTGCAGCGCGCCGTTCTCCAGCTGCGCGAACCCCTCCCGGCGCAATGCATCGCCGGGGCTGGCCACCGGTGCGACCGGCGCGGCACGTAACGTTGCAAGGCGCTGGCTTAGCTCGGTATCGCCGGGGAAACGGTTCAGATAGGCTGCGATCAACGGCGCCGCGGCAGGGTCGGCGCCGAGGAAGCCGAGTGCCTGGCGCCAGGATCGCTGGGCCGCGGCAGCTGTTGCGGGCTGCCCTGCGAGCTGGGCAAGTTGGCCGATGCCCTCGGCGCGGGTGCCCTCCTGATAGGTGAGCGCCTCGGCGGCCGCGAGTTTGGTGTCGGCATCCGCATTGGGTGCGGTGGCCATGCGGCCGAGGCCTGCGAGCCCCTCCGCGCGGGTGCCGCCGCTACCGGCGAGCACCTGGTAGTATTCGCGTGCGTATTCCGGCGGGAGGCCCGCGATACCGAACAGGGCACGGTAGCGGGCGGCGGCTTCGTCGGCGCGCCCGTCACGCGCCGAACGCCGCGCCGCCTCGAGGGCGGTCTGGTCGAGCGTGCTGCTGCGCAGGGCGGCCGCGGCCGCGTTGCGCTGCTCATCGGTCCCGGCCACCGCCTCGGCGCGGCGCAGGTAGCCCAGCGCGCCGTCGCGGTTGTTGCGCGCCGTCTCAACCCGCGCCGCCGCCAGCAGTGCAGCGGGATTGTTGGGCTCGGCCGCCAGCGCCCGGCCGATCGACAGCGCCGCAAGGTCTGGCCGCTTCTGCGCCAGCCAGCGTTCGGTCTGCCGGATCAACGTGGTGACAGCATTGTTCTCACCCGTCGTCAACGCGACCGGAGTGGCCACGGTCTGTGCCAGCGCCGGCAGCGCCACGCTGGCGAGCAATGCGGCAAGGAGCGGTGTGCGCATCAGGACTTTGCCATGCGCGCACGCAGCCGCATCGCCGCACGCCGGCGCAGCATCCAGAAGAACGGAATGCCGATCAGGCACGCCACCGCGATCAGCAGGGCCGCCGTGCGTTCAGGTCTGCCACCGAACATCAGCTGCGCGCGCAGCCAGAACGGCAGGTTGCCGACTTCATAGGGTTCAGCGGCGCGGAACGCAGCCAAATGGCCATTCGTCTGGATGCTGATATCTCCCTGAACTTTGCCGGATTGTTCCGGATCACGCAGGATCGCCACCATATCGGCCATGGCCGAAGGCGTCAGCCCGGTCAGCGCCACCACCGAGCGTCCCGCCTGCAGCGGGCTTTCAACGCCGATGATCGCTCCCATGCCATCGCCCGCCTCGTTCAGCGCCAGCACCACCCGGTTGCGTTCGGCCCGATCCGGCGCGTTGGTCAGCAGCAACGCCCGCGCATCCTGCAGCGCGTCCGGTATCGCCGCCGAAAGCTTGTCGCCATTGACGGAAATGGCGCCGTTCTTGAGCAAGATCGCCAAGGCCGGCTGCCGGCCAAGTGCTCCGAACACCAGCAGATCGCGGCTGGCCACGGTGTTCAGCCCGCCCGGACCCGCCACCACCAGCCCGGTCGAAGGCAGCCCCACGATGTTCGCGAGCGTTCCAATCGTGTCGAGAAAGGCGCCTTCCTCCACCACATTGGGCTTGTCCGGCATAATCGCTGCGGTCTCCGACAGATCGGCGAGCCGCGTGAACGGAAACCCCGCGCTGGCGAACAGCCCCACATTGGGCATCCGCGCGAAGCGGAACGCCCGGCTGATATCCACCGTGCTATCTGGGTCGATCGCCGCATGGATGTCGCCTGGCACTGCGGCGCAATCCCCGCGCGCCAGCGGGCGGAGGTCGAAGCGCAACTGCAACTCGTCACGCCCGAACAGCAGATATGGCGGCAAGCCAACATTGCCGACCTGGGCGTCCGTTGCCGTGCCAAAGATTGGCGACAATTTCTGTGACACCCATTCGATCGGCCACCACGAAGGCCCCGGGCTCAGCGGAAACGAGCGCAGATAGCTGTCGGACAGCGAAACATCGAGCCGTGAGGCCGCAATATCGGCGATCTGGCCCGGCGGCGCGCGATAGCGGATCTGCGCGGGCAGTCCGGTGTTGCGCCAAGTGAACAGATCGGGCGCCGTGCGTAGCGGAATGCGCACGGGCCCCGGCGCATAGCCGTTCGACTGCAGTTCGCTGCGATCGACCAGCGTGCCGAACTTCACGGGACCGGTGGACGAGAGCCAATGCGGCGCGTCGTAGGGGGTTCGGGTGGCGGGCTGCACGGCTTGCACCAGCGCGGTGATTCCGGTGAAACCGACGCGGTTGATCGCAAGGGCGGTCGCGGCGATGCCGGCTTCCTGCTCGGTGCGCCCGGCGATCACCAGCAATGTGCCGAACGGGTCGGTCGGGTTCGCGATCACCGCCACAGTCGGCCCCTCGATCCGCGGCAGCAGCGCTTGTGCATCGAGCCCCGACACGACCATGACCGCATTGCCCTGCGCCGGCGGGTTGCGGCTGACCGGAAAGCTGGCGCCGCGATAATCGGCTTGCACGGCGAACCATGACGCGGCGATAGCCGCGGCACGCAGGCCAAGCGGGCCAGCATTCTCGGAAATGACAAACGGCAGTGACAGCGCCGAACGAAGCACGCGGCGGTCGAACAGCGGTTCGGGCAGCTTGGACAGATCGCGTGTCTGCGGCAGCGTCTCGATCCGCAGCAACACTGACGACAAATCCGACACATTGGCCCACAGCAGGCCAGACATCGGGTCGTTGCACTCCACCGCGTAGCGGCCGGAGAAGCGGAAGTTCAACCGGTTCACGTCGCTGAAGAACAGCGGGTCCAGGTCGAAATCCAGCGGACCGAACGTCTGCCGGATCGGATCGAGCGCGAGCGTGCCAACCGATTGTTCGTTCAGCGTGATCGCAATCTGGCTTAGCGAGGGGATGAGCGAAGGCGAGCTGCCGCCCTGGACGGTGAGCTTGGCCGCGGTCACCACCTCGTCGGCGCGCAGGCCGAACAGCACGCCTTGCAGATCCGTGGTGCCGCGCATCTGCAACGGACCACGCGCCCCAAGCTGGCGCAGCGTCAGACGCACATCGCGGGCCCCCGCTGGCAGTGGCGCGGGGCCGGTCTGTGCGGCGGGCGGCGGTGCGGCGGACAGGGGTATGATGGGCGCAAGTGCGGGCGGCGCAACCGGTGGCGTGGCGCTGAACGCCGGTGGCGGGGCGCCGAGCTGGATCGTTACAGGCGGCGAAGCCGGTGCCTGGGCTGCGGCGTTGCCCGTGGCCAGCAGCAGTGCCAGGAGGATGGCACCGACCCGGCCGGCGACGGCACGGACCCGGCTCGCAGCCGCCCCTCCACCGTGGCGCGGCACCACCACGTCCGAAACCCGTGCGGCCGCGGGCACCGCCGCCGCGCGCGTGGCGATCTTGACCTGGCCGAAGCGATACTTCCGGAACACCGCCTCGGCCGTCGCCATCACCACGTCCTTCAAGGCGTGCAACGGCCGATCGACCGGCCAGTGATCCCAGTGCAGCCACGCATCGGGCCTGCCGAAGAACAGCCGCGCCACGGCCGCCTCGTCGGCCAGCGTTGCGATGTTGAAGCTGAGGAAGGCGTCGCTACCCTCCCAGTGCAACACGTGGGCGGGCAGCTCGATCAGCTCGCCACAGGTGTCGAATACAACCCGCACGGGGTCGCCATCCGCCAATCCCAGCGGCCGGTCGATCGCAAGCCTGGCGCCGGACAGCGAAATATTGGTGCTGCGCGCGCTCACCACGGCGCCGTGGCGGAGGTGCAGCTCCACCGGCACATCGGCGTCCACCCGCGCATGGTGGCGCGACTGCTCGCGCTCACGCCCGACCGCGATGCTGGCCGAGACCGGAATGAGGCACATGCCGCACCAGATCGTGTTGAGCAGATAGGCCTGGAACTCCAGCCCCACGGTGGTGAAGATCCCGAACAGGCCAATCCCGAAGCCGGTCAGCAGCAGCGCCAGCAGGATCAGGTTCGGCGTCACCGCCTTGGTGTCGAGGTAGCCCTGTTCCAGCGTGCCGCCTTTGTCGGTGACGTTGAACTTACCTTTGCGCGGATCCCACAGCGTCAGCAGCGTCACCGGCAGCAGCGGCACCGCGAGCGACGCCTCGTAGATCTCGGCCCAGAACGAATGTCGATTGCGGCCATTGAGGCGCGAGGTCGTCGCCACCGAGTGGAACATATGCGAGCCGGCATAGGCGATGATGGCCAGCGGCGAGGCGGCGATCACGCTCTGGCCGAAGAACAGGAACGCCAAAGGCGAAGTCAGGAACACGATGCGCGGCAGCGAAAACATGAATGAAAAACCGGACGTGAAATAGCAGAGCCGTTGATGGAGCAGCAGCCCGGGTGCGAACAGCGTGTTCTCCTGGCGCATGATCTGCAGCATGCCGCGCGCCCAACGCATCCGCTGGCCAACATGCAGCGCCAGGCGCTCGGTGGCCAGACCGGCTGCCAGCGGCACGCGCAGGAACGCGGTATGCCAGCCGCGCTGCTGCAGTAGGAAGGCGCAGTGGCAATCCTCCGTCACCGTTTGGTGCGGCACGCCGCCGATCTCCATCAGGGCCGCGCGGCGGATCACAGCGCAGGAGCCGCAGAAGAACGCCGCGTTCCACATGTCGTTGCCCTGCTGCGTCAGGCCGTAGAACAGCAGCCCCTCGTTGGGCACCGGCCGTTTGCGGGCCAGGTTCCGCTCGAACGGATCGGGGCTGTAGAAATGATGCGGAGTCTGCACCAGCGCGATGCGGCTGTCGCGTATCAGCCAGCCGACGGTGAGCTGCAGGAAGGCCCGCGTCGGCGCATGGTCGCAGTCGAAAATGGCGATATGCTCGCCGGTGGTGTGGCGCAGCGCGTGATTGATGTTGCCGGCCTTGGCACCAAGATTGTCCGGCCGGATGATGTAGCCGCAGCCGACCTCCTCGGCGAACCGGCGGAAATCCTCGCGCCTGCCGTCATCGAGGATCCACACGTTCATCTTGTCGCGCGGCCAGTCCATCGCCATCGCCGCGAACACCGTCGGGCGCACCAGATCGAGCGACTCGTTGTAGCTGGGAATGTAGACATCCACCGTCGGCCAAAGATCAGGGTCGACCGGCAGCGGCACCGGCTTGCGTTCCAGCGGGTAGGCGGTCTGAAAATAGGAAAGGGTCAGCAGGCAGCCGGCATAGGCCTCGGCCGCGAGCAGCCCCAGGGCCAGGATGGATTGGAACACATCCTCGAACACCAGCGTGTCGGTCAGCCGCCAGAACAGGTAGCGGCTGGTGATGGTCACCGACAGCACCACCAGAACCAGCGAGGCCTTGCGTGACTTGAAGCAGCGATTGACCACCAGATAGGCGATGATCCCCAGCACCGTCAGCACCGCCTGCTGGTCAGCGTTCATCGGCACCGTCACCACCGTGACAAGGCCGAGCAGCCCCAGATAGACCGACACCAGGCGCATGATGCGCCCGCCAAGCGGCAGTTTCGGGCGGATTTCGCTGAGCACGCTGCGGCTGGCCGGCATCAGCGCAAGCCTCCTTCGGAAAGTGCGGCCAAACGCCCCGGGGCCGCTCCCTGGCGCAGCCGCGCTGCGATCCTGTCGGTGAGCAGGGCAAGGTCGGTGCCGGCGTCGGCCTCGTCCTCGCTCAGCAGGTGCTTTTCCGCGAGCGCCTCGGCCAGCGCCGGATCGTTGCAGACCGCGCCGAGCAGGCGCGGACCGAGAATGCGCACCGCGCAGTTCATCACCGCATCGCCGAGCGGCTGGTCAAGGTCGACCTGGTTCACCACCACCACCGTGCGGGTGGCGAGCCGCGCTGCTAGAGTACCGCGTCCGAAAACCTGGCCGCTGGCGACCTGCGGGATCAGCGCCGCGCTGCCGGCATCGGCCAGCAGCACCATGCAGATCAGATCCGCCATCGGTATCACCGCCTCCAGGGCCGGGCTCGGGCCAGGCGGCGTGTCGACCACCACCACCAGCCCAGGCTGCTCCAGCATGGTGCGGACGGGCCCGGCCAGCAGCTCCGGTTCATTGATCAACAGCGCCGCAAGCTCCATGGCACGACGCGGTTCGCTGGCGCCGAATGGCAGCAGATCGACCCCCGAGGCGGTCCGGCGCACCAGCGTCCGCCAGTCCGGATGCCGGTCGATCTGGCACAGCCAGCCGGCCTCATCGGCCATCGCCTGGCCGAGATGCAGGCGCAGCGCGTTCTGTGGATCGAAATCGATGGCGAGCACCTTGTGCCCGCGTTGCACTAGGCCGGCTGCCACATGCGCGGCCAGGGTGCTCTTCCCCACACCGCCCTTGGGCGAGGCGAATGCGATCAGCGGCATGGCATGCCACCGAAGGATTGTTGGAGCGGCCGCACGCAACCCACCGAGGAAAATGGCAACACTACGACGCCCTGCTCGCGCGTCTGCGGATGGATCGGGTGGGACTCGCCAAAACTACCTCGACTTCGTCAAGCAAAGCGAAGGGCTGCGGCTCGGAGCCGGCAGGTGCCGCGGAGAAGGCCGGGCTGATCGCTTGCGGTGTCACCTGGGTCAGCGGGCCGACCGCCTGAGCCAGCTCAGCAAGCAGGGCGAATTCGGGCGGCCGCGAGGCTGTGGCAGACGGCGCCGGAACCGCAACCGGCCGCGCTCGATAGGATGGCGGCCCGAGTGGCGGCAAAACGCCCGGGGTCACGCTCGCCTGAGCGATCGCGCGCGCGGCGATCGGCAAAACCGGCGCCACGACCGCAAGCGGCGGCGTGTGCATCGCTGCAGCCAAGGTCAGCACCTTGTCAGGCGGCGCGCCCAGCGCCAGCCCATCCGGAGCGGCGGCGTCCAGAGTCTCGGGGGCCACATCATCGCCGCCATCCGCCTCCGAACGGGCCCAATCGGCTCCCGATCGGTCAACGTCGCCCACGTCCTCGACTGCGCTGAAAGGCAGGCTCGCCGCCGCGTCGGGCAGCGCCGCCGGCGTAAAGGCAATGTAGCGGAAGCCCGGCAGCTGGCAGACCTTCGCGACATTGTTGATTTCACGCTGCAAAACGACTGCTCCATGTCCACGTTTCAGGCTCAGGTGTCCTGGAATCGGTCGGTCCAGCTCATTCGTGTGTATATCATAAACTCTGGCGCGTACCACTATCGAGCCAGCCTGTACCTGTTCCATCACCGGCGCGTCGGCCAGCGATGCAAATTGTCATGAAATATCACAACCAGCCCAATATCGAACCAATTTCTGACAATTTCCAAAGAGATCATTTCGAATCAATGTGTAGAGTTAAAATTAAGATAGTAAGAGTTTCTTTACCATGAAATTCATTACTCTCCGCAGGTTGCCTCATCTGGCATGCAAACATGATTTTGTGAATGCAGAGTTAACATTGAGCAATACGGAATGCTGAACGCCTTCACCGCGCAGTACAGGGAACCCGATGGCCACACAGGTGCTCCCGCACTCGGAGACGACTTCGTTGCTTCCGCACCGGGAGGCAACGCAGCGACCGCACCCCTCGGCCGCCAATGGAAATTCGGGATCCGATAAGCTCGGCAACGAGCCCGTGGGCCGCGTTCTAATACCGGCCGCCCTCCTGGTCAGCCTCATCTTCATCGGCCTCACTGCCCTTGCCCTGTTCCACGCCCGCCAGGACGTGCGGCGCGACGCCGCCAACGCATCGCAAAACCTGGTCGCGATGATGGAGCGCGCGTTCGATCGCAATCTTCAACTCTACGACACGTCGCTGCGCGGCGTCGCCGAGTCGTCGCGTCAACCCGGGGTTTGGCAGGCCACCCCGGCTGGGCGCCGCCATGTCTTGTTCGACAGTGTCGCCACCGCCGGCGCCCAGGGTGCCATCCTGGTCCGCGATGCGACCGGCGCCGTTATCGCTGACAGCCGCACAGACCGGATCGACCCCGGGTCCTATACTTGGCTCCCTGGCCTCGACGACCTCACCCCCGCCCACCCGCCCGGGCTGCAGATCGGGCGGCCGTACCACGCGCTCAAGAACGGCCGCGCCGGCGTGGTGCTCAGCCGCGTGATCACCGATGCCAATGGCGCGTTCGCAGGCCATGTGGTCGGACTGTTCGACCTGGGCTTCTTCGAAACCGCGGCAACCGACATGCGCCTCGGCCGCGCCGCCGAGACCATGCTGCTGCGAGCCGATGGTACCGTCGTGCTGCGCGAGGGCTCCGATGCCGGTGCCGCCACCGCAGCCTTCGCCGACACGCAGGTGCTGCAGCATTTTCCGGCCGAACGCGGTGCCTCGTTTGAGGCCTACACCTCCACCGGGGCCCCGTCGCGCCTGGTCACCTACACCCAGGTCGGCAGCCTGCCGCTGCTCATCGCGGTCGCCTTGCCGCTCAGCGACGTCTATGCCGGCTGGACGCGCTGGGTGTGGGTGATCGGGGCCATCGTGGTGGCGCTGTCCGTCGTGCTCATCCTCGGCGCCGTCTCCCTCCGCCACGCGCTGGTGCAGCGCCAGCTGGCCGAACGCTCGGCGCGCCACAGCAAGGCGCGGTTTCGCGAGCTCACCGAAACCGCGATCGACACCATCCTCCGTGTCCGCCTCGATGGCACGCTGCGCTACGTCTCTCCGTCGATCGAGACGATGCTGGGCTACCTGCCGGACGATCTGTCAGGGGTGGCCGGGCAGAGCCTGATCAACCCGCGCGACGTGACGTCGGTGCAGCGCGCCATCGGCCGGCTGAAGGGGGGTGCCGAACAGGCCACCGTCACGTATCGCTGCAAGCACAAGAATGGCAGCGAGGTCTGGGTCGAGTCGCTGTTCCGCCTGATCCGCGACCCCGTCACCGGCAAACCGCTGGAAGCGATCGCCAGTTGCCGCGATGTCACCGGCCGCATGAAGGTCGAGGCCGACCTGATGCGCTCGGCCGCTACCGACGGGCTCACCGGCCTTGCCAACCGAAGGCGCTTCGATGAGGCGCTGGCCAGCGAGTGGCGCCGGGCCCATCGCGAACAAAACTTCCTGGCGCTTCTGATGCTCGATGCCGACTGCTTCAAGGCGTTTAACGACACCTACGGCCACCCCGAAGGCGACGCAGCGCTGCGCATGATCGCCCATTCGATCACCACCACCATCCGCCGCCCGGGAGACCTCGGCGCACGCTATGGCGGCGAGGAGTTCGCCGTGCTGATGCCCAACACCGACGAGGCCGGAGCACAGCTGATCGCCGAACGCATCCGTGCCGCCATCGAAGCCGCCGACATGCGCCATACCGGCAGCCCGTCCGGCCGCGTCACGGCAAGCCTGGGCGTCGCGGCCAGCCTGGTGTTCGACGGCGACGACGCGGCCAGCCTGCTGCAGGCAGCCGACCGGGCGCTGTATCGGGCCAAGGCGCTGGGGCGCAACCGCGTCGTGGCGGAAAGCCAGATGGCGGGCCCGTCCGCAGCTGACGCGCAGCGTCAGAATGGGGCCTCGCAGCCCGTTGGAATGTCCTGAAATGGCGCGAAATGTCTGGTTTCGTACTTCGTTTGGCGACGACTATGTGCACGCCCGCGTGATCAAGGCATTTTGTTCAACACGGCAGGGCCGAAGCGGGACAAATTATTTACATATGCATTATGCCAGAGCAGGGATGCTCACACCGCGAGCCCCCCAGGGAACGAGGCAGGAAAAGAGGCAGATAATGAGGCAGGGACCGGCCAGAGAATGGTCCAGGCAGAATACGCATTCGTCAGACCGGGCAGACCGCATGTGGCGGATCAACGGGTGCCCGACCTCGCTGAACCGGCTACAGGAATTGTAGGAACGATCGATGTCCTCGAACCGGCTTCTCATTATTGACGACGAGCCGGAAGTGGCTGCCGTCATCGGCCGCGTGGCCAGGGGCTCCGGCTACGATACGATCGTCACCACCGATATCGACGATTTCCTGAACCGCGTGCGCACCTGGCAGCCGACGGTGATCGCTCTCGACCTCGGCATGCCAGACCTGGACGGGCTGCAAGTGCTCGGGCTGCTGGCCGACGAGGGCTGTGCCGCCCGCATCCTGATCGTCAGCGGCCGCGACCATGATGCCATGAGCAATGCCGTCGCACTCGGCCTGCAGCGGGGCCTGCTGATGGCCGGCATCCTGCAGAAGCCGCTACGGCTGGAGGAGCTGCGCATAGCCTTCCGCGAGATTTTCGAGGAGGCCGGGCTGATCTCGAAGTCTGACTTGGCGGAGGCGCTGCACGCCGGCCAGTTCACCCTGGAATACCAACCCAAGGTCGACATCCAGACGCTGCGGCCGATCGGGGTGGAGGCGCTGGCGCGCTGGCATCACCCCACCCGCGGGCCGATCGGGCCCGACACCTTCATTCCCCTGCTTGAGCAGAGCAACGTGATCCTGGATTTCACCCGCAGCATGTTTGACATGGCCGTCGCCCAGGCCCGCGCCTGGCAAACCCAGGGCCTGCCGCTGCAGACCGCGGTCAACATCTCCGGCCGCTGCTGGGGCGCCTTCGACGTGGCAGAACTGGTGGTGGACAGCTGTGCCGCCCACCAGGTGGACCCCAGCCTGCTGGTGCTGGAACTGACCGAGACGGTGGCGATGGTGAACGAACCCCGCACGCTCGCCACCATGAAGCGCCTGGCGCAGATGGGCGTCGGCCTGTCGCTGGACGATTTCGGCACCGGCTATTCCTCGCTGAGCCAGCTGCACAAGCTGCCGTTCTCGGAAATCAAGATCGACCGCTCCTTCGTCGCCGACTGCGACCGCAACGACGAAAGCCGCATCATCATCGAGTCGGTCACCGACATGGCGCACGCCCTTGGCCAGAAGGTGGTGGCCGAGGGTATCGAGTCGGACCACGTGCTGAAGCACCTGGCCCGGCTGCGCTGCGACGTGGCGCAAGGCTATTATTTCGGCCGCCCGATGCCCGCCCGCGAGATCAGCCAATGGGCGCATCACTGGACCGAAACCTGGTGCTCGGCCGAGGCGTGACGGCGTAGATCAGCGATCGCTTTGTCGGGAACGGCCGGCGGCGAAGGTGGCAGCCAGGCCATCGGCAAGCGCGCGTGGGGTCACGCCCAGCTTGCTAAACATCGGCATGATGCTGAACGCCTTGTCCTCGCCCAGCCGGCGGATCTCGTCGCGCCCGATGCCGGGAAGGCCCGGGACGAAACCGGCCAGCCAGGCGCCCAGCGCCACCAACGTTGCGGGCAGGGGCAGGATGCGCGGTCGCGGCAGGCCGGCCGCCGCGGCGACCGCGCGGACGAAATCGGCGTAGGGCACCGCCGTGGGCCCAGCGACCACCAGCGCCTCGGGCACCGGCCAGTGCCGGTCCAGCGCGGCCAGGATGCAGGCGGTCAGATCGTCCTGGCAGATCGGCTGCACCAGCGCCGCCCCGCCGCGGGGCAGCGGCACCATAGGCAACCGGCGCAGCAAGGCCGCCAGACGCTGCACATTGTTCTCGCCCGTGGCGCCATAGACCATCGTCGGGTGCAGCATCACCCCGGCGCGACCGGAGCCGAGCAAGGCCGTCTCGCCAGCCATCACCCCCAACCCATGCGCGTCCGGCCACTTCGTGTAACGCCGCGTGCTGCCCAGCAGCACCAGCAGCGCATCCTCCGGGCAAGCCTCGATAATCGCCCGCGTGTGCCGGGCGTGGGCGGCCGACACCACGCGCGTGGCATCGTGAAAGCCGCGCACCAAGGTGAAACGATCGGTCAGCTCGATCACGCGGGCCTCGCCGGCAAGCCCCGTCGTCGCCCATTTCTCTAGGCTGCGGACCAGTGGCACAACGCGGATATCTGCTGCGATCAGCGCACGGCACAACGCCTGACCGGAGCGTCCGCTTGCACCGACGACATGCACGGGGTCGCGCAAATTTTGCGAATTTCTGAGCATCATCAAACGCTTAAGCGCATTTCTGGAGACCTGCAAATATACGGTATGATATTACCACACTATAAGACGCTTGACGGCGACGCCATCCATCGCCATCACACCGGTATGGTGACCGGTATTAGCTGAAATCAGCGCCGGCGATAAGGATCAGCCCATGATGAAGACCACAGCCTCGCTGAAGCCAGCGGAGGTGAAAAAGGACTGGATTTTGATCGATGCGGAAGGCCTCGTGCTTGGCCGCCTGGCATCCATCATCGCCAGCCGTTTGCGCGGCAAGCATAAGGCGGTGTTCACTCCTCACGTCGACTGCGGTGACCATGTCATCGTCGTCAACGCCGAGAAGATCCGCGTGACCGGCAACAAGGCCGAGCAGGCGATTCTGTACTATCACACCGGGTTTGCCGGCGGCATCAAAGGGCGCTCCATCAAACAGCGCCTCGACAGCGCCCATCCCGAGCGCGTGCTCGAGAAGGCCGTGGAGCGCATGATCACGCGCGGCCCGTTGCAGCGCGCCCAGATGAAACATCTGTATTTGTATGCCGGCGCCACGCACCCGCATGACGGCCAGCAGCCAAAGCCGCTCGACGTCGCCGCCATGAACCCCAAGAACACGAGGGTCTGACCCGATGTCCGAAACGCAGTCCCGTACCTTCGCCGACCTCAAGGACCTTGCGGTCGCAACCTCCGCCAACCCCGAGGCCACGCCCCTGCGTGAGCCGAAGCGTGACGCGCTCGGCCGCAGCTACGCCACCGGCCGCCGCAAGAACGCCATCGCGCGCGTCTGGATCAAGCCCGGCAAGGGCGAGATCCAGGTGAACGGCAAGCGCGTCGGCGTGTATTTCGCCCGCCCCGTGCTGCGCATGTTGCTGACCCAGCCGTTCCTGATCGCCGACCGCTACAACCAGTTCGACGTGTTCTGCACGGTGAACGGTGGCGGTCTGTCCGGTCAGGCCGGCGCCGTCCGCCACGGCATCAGCCGCGCTCTCACCCACTACGAGCCGGAACTGCGCGGCATCCTCAAGCTCGCCGGCTTCCTCACCCGCGACAGCCGCGTGGTCGAGCGCAAGAAGTACGGCCGCGCCAAGGCCCGCCGCAGCTTCCAGTTCAGCAAGCGCTGAACCTGGCGCCTGCGCGCAGAAAAAGGGCAGCGTTCGCGCTGCCCTTTTTTTGTGCGCGCGGTCCGCGTCGGCACAGTTGCATGTTTTGGGCGCATAGCGGACGCGGCAGTTTCTTGGCTTGTCCCTAAACCCCGGTCAGGCGAAGGCTTTGCGCATAGCAAAGGGCGCATCCATGGCCAACACCGCACGCGTGTTCATCGACGGCGAAGCCGGCACCACCGGCCTGGGCATCCGCGAACGGCTGCGCGCCCTGCCACAGGTGGAAGTGCACAGCCTGCCCGAAGCCAGCCGCAAGGACCCCGCGGCCCGGCGGGACATCATGCGCGAGGTCGACCTCGTGGTACTTTGCCTGCCCGATGAGGCGGCTCTGCAGTCCACCGCGATCGCCGATGCGCTCGGCTCCTCCGGCCCCAAGCTGCTCGACGCCAGCACCGCCCACCGGGTCGACCCGAGCTGGGTCTATGGGTTCGCCGAAATGGTGCCCGGCCAGGCCGCCCGGATCGCTGCCAGCCATCGGGTGGCCAACCCCGGCTGCTACCCGACCGGCGGCATCGCCCTGCTGCGCCCGCTGATCGAGGCCGGCGTGCTGCCAGCCGACTACCCGATCACCGTCAATGCCGTCAGCAGCTACTCCGGCGGCGGCAAGGCCATGGTCACCGCCCACGAGGCAGGCGGCGGCCCTGCGTTCGAGCTCTACGGCCTGGGCCTGGAGCACAAGCACCTGCCGGAACTGCAGGTCTACTCGAAGCTCACGCGGCGCCCCATCTTCGCCCCCTCCATCGGCCATTTCCGCCAAGGCATGCTGGTCTCGATCCCGCTGCACCTGGACCTGTTGAACGGCACGCCGAAATCCTCCGACCTGCATGCGCTGCTGGCGGCCTATTATGCCGGCAGCCGCCTTGTCCACGTCATGCCACCGACCCCGGATGGCAAGCTCGAGCCTGAGGCGCTGAACAACACAGACGTAATGGAACTTCGGGTTTACGGCCATGACGGCCATCGCCAGGCGGTGCTGGTGGCGCGGCTGGACAATCTCGGCAAGGGCGCATCCGGGGCTGCGGTGCAGAACCTGACCCTCATGCTCGGGCTCGAGACGGCGGATGCGTGACCCGCGCTTCCTGCCGTTCAACGGCATCTTTCCCAAGGTGCATCCCAGTGCCTTCATCGCCCCCACCGCAATCCTGATCGGCGACGTGGAAGTGGGTGAGAACAGCAGCGTGTGGTTTCACTGCGTCCTGCGCGGCGACACCAACCAAATCCGCGTCGGCGCCCGCAGCAACATCCAGGACGGCACCATCGTCCACGTCAATGCCGGCAGTTTCCCAACACTGATCGGCGACGACGTCACCATCGGCCATGCTGCCATCGTGCACGCCTGCACGCTGCACAACGGCGCCTTCGTCGCCATGGGGGCCACGGTGCTCGACGGCGCGGTGATCGAGGAGGGCGGCATGGTGGCCGCCGGCGCCCTGCTCACCCCAGGCAAGCGCATCGGCCGCAACGAGCTGTGGCAGGGCAGCCCCGCAAGACTCAACCGCGTCATGGACGCAGCCGAGCGGAACAAGTTCGACCAGACCGCCATTCATTATGCAGAGCTCGCCGCACGTTACCTGGCTGAGCAGGGTGTGGCGGCAAAATAGCCTGGCCGCCGTTGAAACTGACGGCTCGTCCGGTGCGTAAGGCTACCACAACCGCAGGAGACCACCCGTGGCCATCACCCGCTACACCTCCATCCTCGCCCTCCTGCTGCTGGGCGCCTGTGCCTCCGAGCGTGTCGATTTCTCCAAGTTGCCGCAGGACATGTTCGGCCCCGGCCAGGACATCGACAACAGCGCCCGCATCGAAGCATCCCGCGCCTTCGACAGCGACGTGCCGCCTCTCATGAGCGTCGCCCAACGGGCGCGTGCGATGGCGGAAGTCGAATTTCTCGGCGGCGAGCTCAACTCCGGCGGCGAGTGGTCGAATTTGGCAGGCATCACCCAGGCCGAAATGCTGCAGGCCCGCCAGGAAGTGCGCGACGCCCTGGGCATCGCTCCCACCGCCCGCTCCCAGCAGATCGTCGACGCGCTGCTCGCCGTCAGCCGAACCGAAAACGCCGCAGCCCAAGCCGCGGCCGTCACCTCGCCGATCTTCACCCTCAGTCCGCAAGCAACACTGGACCACATCCAGAACGCGCGCCTGCCCCGAACCCGCCACGCCCTCGGCGACGCCGGCCGC
>JANXSM010000027.1 GCA_025352665.1 Rhodospirillales bacterium
ATCCGGCCAGGCGATGACCGCAACCCGTCAAATTCTACCGACGACCAGAAGCACCAGAACGATCACGATCAATAGGCCGATGCCGCCGGTCGGATACATGCCCCAGCCGGACGACATCCCATAGCCGCCGCCGCCAAGCAGCAGCACCAGGATGATGATGAGAAGAATTGTTGGCATGAATCTCTCCTAAGTCGGAACAGCCGCGAGCACACAGCCAGAACGTTTGCGTTATTGAACGGGACATGTCGGATGAAGGTTCCGTATGTTGTTGCGCTCCCGCGTGGCAGACTTTGCCGTTCGAACCGCTCAGCGGGCGTGGCTTGGCAGCGAATTCGCGCCACTTCTGAGTAGACGCCCGCAGCTCGCACCCTTCACCAAAACCTAAGCGGGGTCACGCCGACGCGCTGTTTGTAAAGCCGTCCGTTGGCGCGTCAGTGCAACTCTGCGTAAGATCGGCGCCGGAGGCCTTGATGCGCTACCCGGACCTGGACATCGACCTGCTGCGCTGCTTCGCCACTGTCGCCGAGCAGGGGGGCTTCACCGCGGCCGGCCAGGCGCTCGGCCTCACCCAGTCCGCCATCAGCCTCAAGGTGAAACGCCTCGAAGACGTGCTGGGCCGACGCGTGTTCGAACGCACCAGCCGCAGGCTCGCTTTGACCACCGAGGGTGAGGTGCTGCTGGTCTACGCCCGTCGCCTGCTCAGCCTGAACGATGAAGCCGTTCGCCGCATGATCGCCCCCCCGGTGCGCGGCCATCTGCGGCTGGGCGTGGCCGATCATTTCGTTCCCCAGCACCTCGCCCCGATCCTGGCCCGCTTTGCGCGTGCCTATCCGGACGTGCAGCTCGAAGTGGAGGTTGGCCGCAGCCACGAATTGCGCACCGCCTGCGAACGCGGAGCACTCGACCTGGTCATCGGCAAACGCCGCGATGGCGAGACCACGGGCACGCCGATCTGGACCGAGACGCTGGCCTGGGCCGCTGCTCCGGATCTTGCGGCCGGACGCCGCTCGCCACTGCCGCTGGCCATGCTTCCGCCAGGTTGCATGTTCCGCGACCGCGCGCTCGCCACGCTGTCACGTGCCAACATCGCCCATGAGATCATGTACACATCGGCCAGCCTACTCGGCGTCATCGCCGCCGCCGAGGCAGGGCTTGCCGTGACGGTGCTCGGACGTTCGACATTGCCGGCCGGATTGCGTGAGGTCTCCGGGCTGCCGGACCTCGGCACCGCGCAAATGGCCATCTTCGGCGACGCCGAGGGCCGCATGGCGCTGGTCGGCCCCTTGGTCGGCTTCATTCGCGAGAGCCTTGCAGCCACCGTGGCGCTGCGGCCGGCCGCGTGAGGCTACGCCACTTGCCGCGATCTTCGGGTGGGCCATCCGCTGACAAGGCCTGCTGGTATCAGAGGCCGCCGAGCCGCGCCGCCACCTGTTCGATGTCGCAGAGCCAGTTGTTGTGAGTGCCGCCGTAAACCGGTTCCGTGCTGTCGAAGGCGATGCCGAACATCCAGCCGTAGCGGTGCCCGCGCAAGGCCGCGACCTGTTGCAGCCAGGTCATGACATAATTGGGATCGCTCAGCGCCACCACCGTGGCCCCCGCCTCAGCGAACAGCGCGTTGTAGAGACCAGCGCCCAGCGGGCCGGCGATCACCCGCGCGCCACCGAACAGCGCGATTTCCTCGGACGCACCGAGCACGCTCGGCGTCACAACGGTGTAGCCCAGCTGCTGCACCCGTTCGATCAAACGGTCCTCGTTGAGGAACCGCCGCACATCACGCGCGTCCAACCGCGAGACGTAAAGTTTTTCCGGGCTGCCTTTGCGCGGCGGGCAGGCCTTGCGAAGTGCCGCGAAGATCGTGTCATCCGGTACCAGGCCGCCGTCGACATAGCCCACATACAGCTCGCGAAAGATGATCGGACTATCCGGCGAGCGCACCAGGATATCCCGGTCGTTCCAGCCCAGCAGGCGCAGCGTTTCGCGCTGGTAGGGGCGGATGCTTGGCTGCACCACCAGTTTGGCCGGCCTCACGCCGGCCTGCTGGAACAGGCGCAGCTGGGGCAGCGTCTGGAGCAGCCAGTGGGAATGATTGTCGCCGCTGGCGCTGTGGAAGAACAGCAATGCGGCGGTTTCGTCCACCAGTTCCGGCGTCATCGCCTCAAGATGGCGCAGCCAACCGTTCTTGCCGTCGGAAACCAGGTTCGGCGGCCGGTTGTGCAACCCGGCCTGGCCGGCGAGATCGGTCAGAAACAGTCCCGAGAGTGTGTACAGGTCCCGGTGGCCATGCAGCAGCACGTCATTCAGCCGGGCGAGATAGACCGGATCGGTGGCAGCGCTGCCGCGCGAGACGATATCGCGGGTCAAATCCGGCAACGGCTCGAGTTGATCGATCCACATCGGCGCGGGAATGGCCACCTCGCGCGCGTCCGCCAGCACCTGGATGCTGTCATCGCTCGCCCGCGCCAGATTGGCCACGCGCGGCAGCGAGTGGAAAGCCGTGAGGGCTGCGTAGTCCATTGCCTCGATCACGCCGACGCCTCCCGGGTGGCCGGGAGGATCGAGATGCACAACGTACGCAGCGGCGGCTCACCGCCCATCAGGTAGCGCCCGGCGAAGTCGGGGTCGGCGAAATTGGTGGGGCGACGCCCGCCACTCAACGATTCGAACACCACGACACGTCCGCCCACGTTGACCATGCTGCGCAGGCCTGCGACGCAGGCCTCAAGATCGGGCGTACGGCGATCGGAAAACAACGCAATGACCCCGAAATTGCCCGCCAGCGGCAACAGGTCCTGCCAGTCGACATCGGCGATCGTCACGTCACGCGGCATCGCGTCCGCCGGCAACAGGACGCGGGTGGCCTCGACTGCCTCGTGCACCATCTCAGCATTCGTGTCGGTGAAGCCCGGTACCCAATCGACGATCGTGTGCGGCATGGCCCCGGCCATCGCAGCGGCGAGATCCATGGCCTCGAACCCGCCGAGCTGCAGATAGCGCTCAGAGGCGCGCCGCTCCGGGTTGCGGCTGCGCGTGGCCAGCTGCTGCATCGCGAAATTCAGGCTGGCCAGCACCATCCTTTGCCCGCCCCAGCCAGGCAGGAAACGCTGCTGCAGATCGTCGAAATACGCATCGAGGGCATTATGACCAAGCCTGACAACCAGGTCGTTGTCGCGACTTTCAATTGACGCTTCCATGAGGAGGTCGACGAGATCCATCAGACGTTGAAGCGGAACAGCAGGATGTCGCCGTCCTTCACAACGTATTCCTTCCCCTCGACCCGGACCTTGCCGGCTTCCTTGGCACCAAGCTCGCCTTTGAAGGCGACGAAGTCATCATAGGCGGTTGTCTCACAGGCAATAAAGCCGCGCTCGAAATCGTTGTGAATGACCGCGGCCGCCTGCGGCGCCTTGGTGCCACGCACGATCGTCCAGGCGCGTGCCTCCTTTGGCCCCACCGTGAAATAGGTGATCAGCCCAAGCAAGCCATACCCAGCCGCGATGACACGGTCGAGGCCGCTGTCCGACAGGCCCAGGCCTTCCAGGAACTCGCCACGGTCCGTCTCCGGCAACTGGCTCACCTCCGCCTCGATCGCGGCCGAAACAATGACGTACCGTGCTCCCTCGGAGGCCGCGCGTGCCGCCACCCGGTCTGAATACGCATTGCCTGTAGCGGCCGAGGCCTCCTCCACGTTGCAGACGTATAAAATAGGCTTGGAGGTCATCAGCTGCAGCCGCTTGGCCGCCTCGACATCGGCGGGTGCAATCGCCGTTCGGGCCATCCGGCCAGCTGCGAGCGCTGTAGCGATCGGCTCCATCAGCGCGACCTGCGCGGCACTTTCCTTGTCGCCGCCCTTCGCCTTTTTCTGCAGCGACGGCAGCCGCTTCTCCAGGCTGTCGAGATCGGCCAGCATCAGCTCGGTCTCGACGGTCTCGGCATCGCGGATCGGGTCCACACTGCCCTCGACATGCGTCACGTCTGGGTCTTCGAAGCAGCGCAGCACATGCACGATGGCATCGACTTCGCGGATATTGCCTAGGAATTGATTGCCCAGCCCCTCGCCCTTGGAGGCGCCGCGCACCAGCCCCGCGATATCAACGAATTCCAGGCTGGTCGGCACCGTCTTCTGCGACTTACCGATTTTGGTCAGCATATCCAGCCGCGGGTCGGGCACTGCCACGCGGCCCACATTGGGCTCGATGGTGCAGAACGGGTAGTTTGCCGCCTGCGCCGCGGCCGTGGCGGTCAGCGCGTTGAACAGGGTGGACTTACCGACGTTGGGAAGACCAACGATACCGCAATTGAAACCCATCACCGAACATCCTGTGTCAGCAGCGCCACGCGCGTCATGAACTCTTCCGGCTTGCCGGAGGCCAGCAGCGGTGCCGCATCCGAGACCGCATCCAGCAACGAAACCAGCAGGGGCTGCTCCGCCTTGGCAAAATCCCCCAGCACATGGCCGGTCACACGATCCTTGTCGCCGGGATGGCCGATGCCGAGCCGCACCCGCCAATAGTCTGGGCTGCCCAACATCCGGTCCATCGACCGCAGGCCGTTGTGCCCCGCCGCACCGCCGGCCCGCTTCACGCGGACCTTGCCCGCAACCAGGTCCAGCTCGTCGTGGAAGGCGGTGATATCGGAGGTCGGCAATTTGAAGAATGCCGCCGCAGCCTGCACGCTCTCGCCCGAAGCGTTCATATAGGTCATGGGTTTCAGCCCCATTACCTTCACCCCGCCCACCGAGCCTTCGGCCACCATGCCGCGAAACCGCTGCCGCCACGGAGAAAACCCGTGGCGGCGTGCGATCTCGTCCAAAACCATGAAGCCGATATTATGCCGCTGCCTGGCCATTCCGGGCTCGGGGTTGCCCAGTCCGACCCACAGCAGCATGAAACGCGTCTACTTCTTTGCAGCAGGCTTCGCCGGAGCGGCCTTCGCCGGTGCCGCCTTGCCCTTGGCCGGTGCCTTGCCAGCGGCAGCCGCCGGGGTGGCTTCGGCCGCTGCCGCTTCCATGCCCTTGGTCGAGGCGACAGAGGCGATCACGAAATCACGGTCGGCGATGACAGGGGCGATGCCCTCGGTACCCTTGAGGTCGGACCAGCGGATGTTTTCGTTGATCTCGAGACCGGTCAGCTCGGCGGTGAAATGGGCCGGTACGCTGTCGGGATCGACATAGCATTCAACCGTATGACGCACGATGTTCAGCACACCGCCGCGCTTCAGGCCCGGGCTGAGCAGCTCGTTGGCGAACACCACCGTGACGGCGACCTTCATCTTTTCGCCAGGTGCCAGGCGCTGGAAGTCGACATGCACCGGCTTATCGGACACCGGGTGGAACTGAACCTCACGGATCAGGGCGCGCTGGGTCTGCCCGCCGACCGCCACTTCATACAGGCGTGAACGCCAGCCGCTTTTGGAGATTTCGCGAACCACAATGCGCGGGTCCAGCGAAATCAGTATCGCGGGCTGCTTCGCCCCGTAGATCACCCCAGGAACCTTGCCCTGCCGCCGAGTTGCACGTGCTGCCCCCTTACCTGCATCCGCGCGCGCCTCCGCTTCAATCGCCACGAAATTGGCCACCATCATTCTCCTAAAGACGCCGGCCTCCAGGGGTGCCAGCGAAGTCGCGCGGTGTAGCGGAACCGGCGCATGGACGCAAGAATAAGCCGGACTGTTGGCTATGCGGTCACGACGCCAACCCAGCGGGACCAACATGCTGGTCGGTCAGCGCCGGACCGGGAAGCCAATCCGGTGGCGCCAGTTCGAACCCCGTGAATTCGAAGGCCGGGCTCACGGTACAGGTCACCAGGCTCCAGCGCCCCATGCTGGTTGCCGCCTGCCAGTGCCCGGCCGGCACCAGATGCTGCAGGCTTTGCCGGGCGCGCAGGTCAGTACCCAGCCAATGCGCCGACGCGTCAACCCCGTTCGGCGAGACCGACAGAACCAGCGGCGCGCCGCCCTGCCAGATCCACAGCTCGGCGGCATCGACGCGGTGCCAGTGGCTGAACTGCTCGGCCGCCAGCAGGAACAGGATGGCGGTGCCAACCCCTCGGCTGCCGTCGGCGGGTTTATCCCGCCAGGTCTCACGGTACCAGCCGCCTTCCGGATGGACCACCAGCTGCAGCGCGTCGATAACCGCCTCAGCCGAGGCCGAGGGGTCGCGCAGATCGATCACGGCGTCGGCTTGGTACGGGCGATGCAGGGGTTAAGGCCAAATTCGGCGAACCACGCGGTCAATTTCGGATGGCCTTCGCGCCAGGGCTCGTCGCTGAAGCGCAGATTGAGATAGCCGAGCGCGCAGGCGACGGCGATCGAACCGATGTCGATCGTCTGGCTCGGCGGGTGAGCCTCCAGCACGTCCAGCGAACGGGCAACGGCTGACTTGTAGCGCGCCATCAGCGCATCGCGCGCGGCTTCCTGCGGCCGGCCCTGTTCCATGCGGCGACCGACGGCTGCGTCCATGATGCCGTCGGCGATCGCCTGTTCCTTCAGCGCATGCCAACGTGGGCCGAGGCTGCGGGGAAACAGCGGCAGGCCGCCGTCAAGCGTGTCGAGGTATTCGCAAATCACCGGGCTGTCGAACAAGGCCAGGCCGTCATCGGTCACCAGGCAGGGGATTTTGCTGAGCGGGTTGGCCGCGATCAGTTCCGGTGGCGAGACATGGGGATTGGTCGGCACGATCTCGATCAAATCGTCGATACCGCGCGCGATGGCGCAGGCATGGACCTTGCGGGCGTACGGGCTGGTCGGTGCGTGAAACAGCTTCATGAGTGATCCTTGGCCTTTGTTTCAACGGGCGGCTTCATCGGCGCGCTGACGCGGTTTTTGTCGATGCTGGCCTTAGAACTTGTTCTTCAACTCGCGCAGCTCAGCCAGGCGCGCAACATCCGGCGCGCGCAGAAACGGGTTGGCCGCCAGCTCGTCGCGCAGCAGGCTCGGCACGGTGGGCTTGCCGGCCCCGCGCAACGCGGTGATCTTCGCGGCCATGGTCGCCAGCGCCACGTTCTCGGGGTCGACATGGCGGGCGAACCTGGCGTTCGACTCGGTGTATTCGTGGCCGCAGCACACCAGGGTCTGGCCGGGCAGGCGGGCGAACTTCGCCAGAGAGGCGAACATGTCGGCCGCCGTGCCTTCGAGCAACCGGCCGCAGCCGAGGCTGAACAGCGTGTCGCCGCTCAGCAGCACGTCACCGTCCGCGAAATAGTACGCGATATGGCCGATGGTATGGCCCGGAGTGTCCATCACCACAGCCTCGCTGTCCCCGAGCTTGACGCGGTCGCCCTCGGAAACCTCGCGATCGAGCCTGGGCAGCCGGTAGGCGTCGGCTGCGGCCCCTACCACCGGGGCCGGGAAACGGGCGCGGATCGCGTCGGTTGCGGCAATATGGTCGCCGTGATGATGGGTCAGCAGGATCAGATCGAGCCGGCCGCCATGGGCCGTGATGGCAGCTGCGATCGGCGCCTCCTCGGCGGGGTCAACGATGGCGGTGGCGCCGGTCTTGCTGCAGACCAGCAGCCAGGCGTAGTTGTCGGACAGTATGGGAATGGCGTGCGCTGTGATCATGGCCGAAGATGTATCACCGGGCGCATCGTCTGCAAGCCGCCAAGCCATGACAGACGCCGCCCATGCTATAGATATTTTCATGATCCCCAGCCGGCACCATCCCACGGCCTTCTATGCCACCAGCCAGGGCGCCGTCGTGGCCCGGCTGCTGCGCGAGCGGCTGCTGCGCGTATGTCCGCCGCGACCAGGTTTTGCAGTGCTCGGCATCGGCTACCCGTTTCCCTATCTGTTGCCCTATCTCAACGACAGCCGGCCCGGCTGCCTCGCGGTGACCCTGGCGCAGAACGGCAGCCATCCCTGGCCCACCGATGCTGCCGGCCGATCGACGGTCGCCGAGGAGGACAGCCTGCCGTTCGCCGACCTCAGTTTCGACCGCGTGCTGATCGTGCACGGGCTGGAGGCAGCGGAAAACGCCCGGCGACTGCTGCGTGAAGCCTGGCGCGTGCTGCGCGACGACGGCCGGTTGATCGTGGTCGTCCCCAACCGTCGTGGCCTGTGGGCGCTTGCCGACAGCACGCCGTTCGGACAGGGCCAACCCTATTCGCCCGGCCAGATCAGCCGTCTGCTGACCGAGGCGTTGTTTCGCATCGAGCGTCGCGACACCGCCTTGTTCCTGCCGCCGACCCAGTGGCGGCTGGTGCTGCGCGGGGCACCGGCCTGGGAACGCAGCGGCCGGCTGCTCATGCCGCATCTGGCGGGCGTTACGATCACCGAGGCCGGCAAGGACTGCTACGCCGCCATCCCCGTGACCAACCTGGCTCGCGCGCGTCGCCGCCAAGTGCTGGTGCCGGGCATTTGAGCAGCGCGATGATGCATTGGTCCTATCCAATTCTGTTCTGCGCGGCCTTCCTGGCGGGCGGCATGAACGCGCTGGCAGGCGGCGGTTCGTTTATCACCTTTCCGGCCCTGCTGCTGACTGGGCTCGACGCCCGGGCCGCCAACATCACGTCCACCGTGGCATTGTTTCCGGGCCAGGTGGCGACTGGCTGGGCGGGGCGCCAAATGGTCGATGGCGCCGGGCGGATGCCATTTGTTGGCCTGTTCGCCATCAGCCTTGGCGGCGGCGTGGTTGGCGCCCTGCTTCTGCTGGCGACGCCGCCAGCCTTCTTCGCCGCCCTCGTGCCCTATCTCGTCTTGTTCGCCACGCTGGTGTTCGCCTGGGGCAGCTTCATCCACACGCCCAGTACGCAGGACAAGCCGCGGGACCCGAAGATCACCGGGCTCGGTCAGCTCGCCATTGCCATCTATGGCGGTTATTTCGGTGGCGGAATCGGCTTCCTCATGCTGGCGGCCCTCACCGTGGCGGGGGTTGCCATGCGCAAGGCGGGTGCGACGAAGAACGCTCTGGCGGCCACAATGAATGCCTCAGCCGTCGCGGTTTTCCTGTTCGCACCAGACATCGCCTGGCCGCAGGCGGCGACGGCGGCGGTCGCGGCCATCGTCGGAGGACTGGCGGGCGCTTGGGTGCTCAAGCGGGTCAACGAAAAGCTGCTGCGCGGCTTTGTGGTGCTGGTGGGAATTGCGCTGACAGTCGGGCTGTTCCTGCGCGGGTAACGGTTGGAGCTAGGAGCAATATCGCCTGAGGTTGGACCAATCTAGCGATAGAATTGCTATTGAGAACAGCATGTTATAGGCAAATTGCTTTGCCTACAAAAAGCGATAGGGCTCTAGAGCTTGATCGCTCCTGGCAGGCGAAGCGGTCGTGCTCTAGCCCTCTGTTTCAACGAGCAACTTTCCCGCGCGGTTGGTTCAACCTCAGGCGATATTGCTCTGACGATCGGCAGCGCGGGCGTGGCCGGACATCTCCTGCGCGGCGTTTCGCGGCATCATCAGGTTAATGGGTGCGGCACTGAGCGAGATGAGGGCGACCACGACAAACCCCACGCTGAAGTCGAGCAGGCCGGGGTTTTCGTGTCCCTGGGCGCGCATCGACAATTCCAGAACGGCGGCCCCGATGGTCACGCCCAGGGTCAGTGAAACCTGCTGGATGGTGCTGAACAGGCTGGTCGCGGCACTCATGCGCTCGCGCGGTATGTCGGCGTAGGCGACCGCGTTGTAGGCGGTGAACTGCAGTGAGCGGAAGAAGCCGCCGCCGAGAAGGCAGAGATAGATCGCAGCGATCGGCCACGCCGGCCGGAATGCGGCGCACACGCCCAAGAACGCAGCCGAGATAACTGTGTTGACCAGAAGCGTGTCGCGAAAGCCGAACCGCCGGAGGGCACCCATGGCGGCAGGTTTCATGACGATCGCACCTGCGGAGCTGGCAAAGGTGATCAGCCCGCTTTCGACCGCCGACTTGCCGAACCCGATCTGAAACATCAACGGCAGCAGGAAGGGCACGGCGCCTACGCCGATCCGAAACAGGGTTCCGGCCACGACTGACACGAAGAAGGTGGGAATTCGAAACAGGCTCAGGTCCAGCAAAGGCGCCGGATGGTGCCGGGCGTGGCGCCAGTAGCCCAAGCCCGCCATGACCCCGATGCCGAGCAAGACCGCCGTGAGACCGCTGTCCACGATGCCGCGCCCGGCGGTTTCGAGCCCGACCATGGTGGCGGCGAGTGCGATGGCCGAGAGCACGAGACCCCAGCCATCCAGTTTGGACCGCGACAGGTCGCGGACATCCTCCACATACAAGGTCACGAGGGTGATGCCGAGCAGGCCAATCGGCACGTTGATGTCGAATACCCATCGCCAGGACACGTATGTGACGATGAAACCGCCCAGCGGCGGCCCCACGATCGGGCCGATCAGGGCGGGCATCGACAGCCACGCCATAGCGGCCACAAGTTCTGACTTCTGCACGGAACGCAGCAGCACCAACCGACCAACCGGCACCATCATGGCGCCCCCCACTCCTTGCAGAATGCGAGCGAGCACGAGGAAGGGCAACGAGTCGGCTCGCCCGCACAGCACCGAGCCCACGGTGAAAACGGCGATGGCGGCCCGGAACACGGTGCGAGCCCCGAAGCGATCCGCCATCCAGCCGCTCGCGGGGATGAACACCGCCAGGCTGAGCAGATAGGAGGTAAGGGCGACGTTCATGCGCACCGGGTCGACGCCAAAGTCTCGCGCCATCGTCGGAAGGGCTGTGGCAATCACCGTGCTGTCGAGGTTCTGCATGAACAGCGCACAAGCCACGATCAGGGCGGTGAGACGCGTGCGGCGCTGGCGATCGCGGACAAAAAGATCGGGTGCGAGGCTTTCGGGCATGATCGGCGGACGAATGGCTGGATCGGTCATTGCCCCGACTCAGGGCAGCAGCACCGTGCTCCCCGTGGTCTGCCGTGCCTCGAGCGCCGTATGGGCGGCCGCAGCGGCGCTGAGCGGGAAGGTCTGGTTGACGCGGATCACCACGGCACCGCTGGCGACGACGGAAAACAAATCATTCGCCATCGCCACCAGCTCGGCACGTTTGGCGGTGTAGGTGGCAAGTGTCGGCCGAGTGAGGAACAGGCTTCCTTTGGCCGAAAGCATCCCGACATCGACCGGCGGAACCGGGCCGGAAGCACTGCCGAAGGTCACCATCATGCCAAGCGGGGCCAGGCTGTCCAGGCTGGCCGTGAAAGTGTCTCGCCCGACGCTGTCATACACAACTGGCACCATGGCGCCGCCGGTGAGGCGTTTGACTTCGGCTGCAAGATTGGTCTGGCCGACAATGACATGGGCCGCGCCATGTTGATGCGCCAACTCGGCTTTTTCTGCGGTCGAAACCACGCCAATGACCGTGGCGCCCAGATGCTTTGCCCATTGGCATAGAATGAGTCCCACGCCGCCGGCAGCCGCATGCACCAAAATGGTCTGTCCCGCTGTCACCGGGAAAGTGCGGTGCAGCAAATATTGTGCGGTCAGTCCCTGCAGCATCATGGCGGCGGCTGTCTCGAAGCCAATCGCCTCCGGCAGTTTGACCAGCCGGTCCTCCGCGATGACGCGTTCGGTGGCATAGGCGCCCACCGGACCGCCGGCATAGGCAATTCGGTCTCCGACCTCGAGCTCCGTCACTCCCTCGCCCAAGGCCAGCACCGTGCCACTGCCCTCCATGCCGATCGTGGCGGGCAAGGCGGTTTTGTAGAGACCGGTTCGATAATAGACGTCGATATAGTTCAGCCCGACTGCGGCATGGCGGATCAGCACCTCGCCCCGGGCGGGCTCAGGCGTGGGCACATCTTCCCAACGCATGACTTCGGGGCCGCCATTGGCGTGGATACGAATGGCTTTTGTCATGACAGTTCCAGTTGTGGCTGATCGGTGAAAACAGAAGATGCCCCGCCTCGCTCTAGAGCGAGCAGGAAATGCTTGGTCGGCAAGCCGTCGCCACCGGAATACCCGCCCGGACCGTTGCCTGCGAGCACCCGGTGGCAGGGAATGATGATGGGGATCGGGTTGGTGGCCATAGCGGAGCCAATCGAGCGCGCACTGCCGCCTGCCAGAGCCGCGAGCGCGCCGTAGGTGACGGTATGGCCTGGAGGAACGGCAATCAACGCCTGCCACACGCGCTTGCGATAGGGTGTTCCGAACGGCGCGAGCGGCAGGTCGAACCGCGTCAGTTCACCATCGAAATACGCCTGAAGCTGGATGCGAGCTGCGAGCAGCAGCGGCGTGGGCGTCTGCAGGCTGCCCCAGCCCCAATCAAGGGCCACCAGGGCACCGTTCTCCTCGGACAAGGAGAGATCACCAACGGGAGTGTGCAGCGAAAGCTGGGGCAAACTTGTCCACGCAGGTCTGGGTGTGGAGGACGAGGGTACGCCTCCATAGAAAACGAGGCGTAAACATGCCTCATTCATGGCCACCTGCCCAGGGGTGGTGGGCGGAGGGCGTGTGCCACAGTCCCTGGCGGCTGGATGCCATCCTGGCCGCGCGGAAGGGTGGGTCCAATGCAGCCGGTGCATGCCGAAATGATCGCCGGACTGCAGGGGTTGCTGGTAAAGCCTGTCTGCCAAACCGGGTCGTCGAGGCCTGCGGGTTAGCCGATTTTCCGGGGTGTTAAGGAACAGACATGAGTGTTGGTGAAAGACTTCCGGGCGATCCAGATCTTTATTTCGATGCGCATCTTTTCGTTTGCTGCAATCGTCGACCCGATGGTCATCCGCGCGGCTCGTGTGCCGCGAAGTCCTCCGAGAAGCTGCGCGATTACATGAAGGCGCGGGCCAAGGAGATGGGGCTGCAGCACCTGCGCGTGAACTCGGCCGGCTGCCTCGACCGCTGCGAACTGGGTCCGTGCCTGGTGATCTATCCCGAGGGAGTTTGGTATAAGATCGAAACGACTGCGGACGTGGATGCGGTACTGGAACAACATGTCCGCGATGGCGGCCGTGCCTCCAACCTGATGCTGCCGTAGGCGATCCCTCGTGCAGAGCGGATCAAGCGACACGATTTTCGCGGTGGCGACTGCGCCGGGCCGCGCCGCCCTGGCGGTCGTGCGGATCAGCGGACCCGCCAGCCAATCCCTCGTGACGCAGCTGTGCGGCCGCCTGCCGCCGCCCAGGCGAGGGTCTCTGCGCACGCTGCATGATCCCGCCGGTGTGCTGCTGGACCGCGCTGTCGTTCTGTGGATGCCTGGGCCTGCCAGCTACACGGGTGAGGACAGTTGCGAGCTGCACCTGCATGGTGGGCTGGCCGTCGTGTCCGGCGTGCTGAAGGTATTGGGTTCCCTGGGCGCCCGCCACGCCGGCCCAGGCGAGTTCACGCGCCGCGCCGTGGTCCACGGCCGGATGGATCTGCTCGAAGCGGAAGCGGTCGCCGATCTCGTCGAGGCGGAAACCCCGGCACAGCGAGACCAGGCACTCCGTCAGCTTGGGGGCGGCCTTGGAGAGATCTACGGCGGGTGGGCGGCCCGGCTGTTGCGCCTGCTGGCCCAGCAGGAAGCGCTGATCGACTTTCCGGATGAGGATCTGCCACCTGCGATCGTTACCGCAATGATCGAGGAGCTGACGGCACTTCAACAGGGGATGCGGGAGCATCTTGATGACGACGGTCGCGGCGAACGTCTGCGCAACGGCCTGGTCATCGCCATCGCAGGGCCGCCGAATGTCGGCAAGTCCACGCTGATCAATGCGCTGTGCCAGCGCGATGTCGCCATCGTTTCGTCGCGCGCCGGTACGACACGCGACGTGTTGGAAGCACGCGTCGAGCTGGCAGGTGTGCCGGTGACGCTGCTGGACACGGCAGGGCTGCGGGAGACCGACGACGAGATTGAAGCGGAAGGAGTGCGTCGCGCCCGCGCCCGTGTTCGCTCGGCGGATCTGGTGTTGGCATTGTCTGCAGGGGCCGAGACTGCCTGGCACACCGATCTGGCGAATGATGCGCGCGTTGTGCGCGTCGTCACCAAAAGCGACCTCCTTGGCGGTGCGACCGGGCAGCTAAGTGTCAGCGCCATGACCGGCGCCGGCATGGCCGAGCTGGTGGCCTCGCTCGAGAACAGCGTGCGCGCGCTGTGCGGGCTTCGAGAAACGCCCGCGCTGTCCCGCGCCAGGCACCGCCTGGCCGTTGAACAGACGATCGAGCATGTCCAGGTTGCACTAGCCGCACCACTTCCGGAGCTCTGCGCGGAAGACATGCGGCTGGCAGTGCGAAGCCTGGGGCAGATTACCGGTAGCGTGGGTGTTGAGGATGTTCTTGACTCTGTCTTCGGCCAGTTCTGTATCGGCAAATGAGGCCGAGCTACATGTTGTTCGACCGCGATGCCAGCGCACCAAACACCGGCGGGCGGAGGGTCTTTCAATTGAGACAGCCGCCTGCGAGCAGGATTAAATGCCGATGAGAAGCTACGATGTCATCGTGATCGGCGCCGGCCACGCCGGTTGCGAGGCCGCTTCCGCTGCGGCGCGCATGGGCGCCCGCACCTTGTTGCTGACCCACCGGCTGGAGACGATCGGGGAGATGTCATGCAACCCGGCCATCGGCGGGATCGGCAAAGGCCATCTTGTGCGCGAAATCGACGCATTGGACGGCTTGATGGGCAAAGCGGCGGACGCGGCCGGCATTCACTTCAAGCTGCTCAATCGCAGCAAGGGCCCCGCTGTGCGTGGCCCGCGCGCCCAGGCAGACCGCGGCCTGTATCGAAGCGCGATCCAGCGCATGTTGGCGGAACAGCCCGGGCTCACGATTGCCGCAGGCGCGGTTGAGGACCTCGCGTTCGACCCCGCTGGCGGCGTGACGGGGGTTATCTGCAGCGACGGTGCACATTATTCCGCGAGGGCAGTGGTTCTGACCGCTGGCACCTTCCTGCACGGCACGATCCATGTCGGTGCAGACAGCAGTCCCGCCGGGCGGGTAGGGGAGGCGCCGTCGATCGGTCTGGCCAACACGCTGGCCCGGCTTCAGCTTCCGTTAGGGCGCCTCAAGACCGGCACGCCGCCGCGCCTCGACGGGCGCACCATCGATTGGGCCTCGCTCGGGTCAGACTGGGGCGATGAAGTACCAGAGCCGTTCAGCACGATGACCGCTGGCATCGCCAATCGGCAGATCGCTTGTGGTGTGACGGCCACCACCCCTGAGACGCATCGCATCATTCGCGAGAATCTCCATCTGTCGGCTGTTTTCAATGGTCAGATTTCCGGCCGTGGTCCGCGGTATTGCCCATCGATCGAAGACAAGGTGGTTCGCTTTGCAGAGCGCGAGCGCCACCAGATCTTTTTGGAACCGGAAGGGCTGGAGGACCCCACCGTCTATCCAAACGGGATCTCCACGAGCCTTCCAGCATCCACGCAGGCGGCCATCATCGCCTCTATCCCGGGGCTTGAGCATGCACAGATCCTTCGGCCCGGTTATGCCGTTGAATACGATTTCGTGGACCCGCGATCGCTTAAGCCTTCCCTTGAGCTTCGCGCTGTGCGCGGGCTGTTCCTGGCCGGCCAGATCAACGGCACGACCGGCTACGAGGAGGCCGCAGCCCAAGGCCTGATGGCCGGCATCAATGCAGCCCGTTTGTGCACAGGGATGCAGGCCGCCGTACTTGGAAGGTCGGACGCCTACATCGGCGTGCTGATCGACGACCTTCTGACCCAAGGCGTTTCAGAGCCCTATCGGATGTTCACCTCCCGGGCGGAGTTCCGACTGACGCTACGTGCCGATAACGCAGACCTCCGCTTGACGCAGCGCGGCATTGAGTGGGGATGCGTTGGCTCCGAACGGGCGAAGGCATTTGCGCAGTTCGCGAGCGAGGTGACATCGGGCAAGCAGCGCGCCGCCGGTGAGTGGATCACGCCTTCGATCGCCACCACCCTTGGCTTGAATATGCGGCGGGGCGGCTCATCTCGCCGGCTTGCCGATGCACTGGGCCAGCCGGAAATGCCCGTGGGACGGCTCATACCGATGTTCCCGTGGCTCGCGGATCTCTCGCCCCGCGCTTTGGAGCAACTGGTCACCGACGCAATCTATTCGGGCTATTTGCATCGGCAGGAGGCCGAGCGCAATCTCGTCATGCGCGAAGACTTGATGACGCTACCCATCAGCCTTGATTTTTCCGCTGTCGGCGGCCTCTCGACCGAGCTTCGAGAAAAGTTGGCGGCGACCCAGCCGGCATCCGTCGGGGCCGCATCGCGTATCCAGGGCATGACCCCAGCCGCCCTCGCCGCTGTCGTTGCCCATGCCAGACGCCATATGTCGGCTCAGTGTTTCACGTGAAACACAACAACGATTCAGCGCTCTGTGTTTCACGTGAAACAGAGGCTCGGCTCCGCCGCTTTGCGCAATTTCTGGCTGAATGGAACAGGGCTATTAATCTCGTCTCAAAGCGAGATGTGCCCCATCTCTGGGATCGTCACATATGCGACTCCCTGCAGCTCATTCCCCTGATGCCGGCCGGTGTGGATCGTGCCTTCGACCTCGGTTCGGGTGGCGGCTTCCCGGGCCTGGTCCTGGCCATCGCAACCGGCTGCCACTTCACGCTCGTGGAGTCGGACCAGCGCAAGGCGACATTTCTGAGGGAAGCAGCCCGGGTCTGCGCGGCGCCTGTCGTTGTCCACGCGGGCCGAGCGGAAACATTCACCGCTTCCCCCGCGGGCTTGGTGACCTCCCGGGCCTTGGCGCCACTTCCACTCTTGATCGAGCTTGCGTCTCCACTCCTGGCACCGTTGGGCATGCTCCTCGCGCCCAAAGGTCGCAATGTTGAGGCCGAATTGACGCAGGCTCGACAGCAATGGCACATGCATGTTGTGCGGACGGCAAGCATCACTGATCCGAACGCCACTATCCTTCAAATCACCGAGGTAACCCGTGTCGGACACCTCCCCTGACGCCATTTCCCGTGCGCCGGTAACGATCATCGCCATCGCAAACCAAAAGGGTGGTGTCGGAAAAACGACGACGGCGATCAATCTGGCAACCTCACTCGCCGCAACCGGCGAGCTGGTTCTCCTGATCGATCTGGATCCACAAGGCAACGCCTCGACCGGCTTGGGCTTGAGCCGAACCGGCCGCGGGGCGGGAACTTACGCCTTACTGACCGAGTCGGTTTCTGTCATGTCGGTGGTTCAGTCAACCATCGTCGCCAACCTTTCGATCGTTGCCGCAGAACCAGATCTTGCCGGTGCCGAAATCGAGTTGGTGGGCGAGCCACAGCGCGAATTCCGCTTGCGCCAAGCCCTCCGCCCGGCCGGGCACCCCGCCGGACCGTTCACCTATATTCTGATCGACTGTCCGCCCAGCCTTGGGCTGCTCACGCTTAACGGCCTGGTCGCCGCCGATACGGTGCTCGTTCCACTTCAATGCGAATTCTTTGCACTGGAGGGCCTGAGCCAACTCATGCGCACCATCGAGACGGTAAAACACAACCTTAACCGCAGCCTTTCTCTGGAAGGCATCGTGTTGACCATGCACGATCGGCGCAACAACCTCTCCGACCTGGTCGCCGAAGACGCCAGGAGCTTCTTTGGTGATAAAGTCTACGAAACCGTGATTCCACGAAATATCCGCATTTCGGAAGCACCCAGCCACGGCAAGCCCGTTACCATGTACGATGCCCGTTCCCCAGGCGCTCAGGCCTATATCAAACTTGCGGCGGAGCTGCTGCGCCGCCAGCAGCCAAACACAGGACACCGCACATGAGTGCCAAAGACTCAAACCCTCGCCTGGGCCGTGGCCTGGCCTCCCTGCTGGGCGATGCTGCCACGGCCTCAAACGCCCCGGCCGCAGCGATGGGTGTGAAGACCATTCCTGTGGAAATGCTCGAGCCAAGCCCGTTTCAGCCTCGCGGCGCTATGGATCCCACGGCATTGGGTGATTTGGTCGATTCCATTCGCGCTCGCGGCATTCTGCAACCGCTGCTCGCGCGACCACACCCGACCCTTGCGGGTCGCTTCCAAATTATTGCCGGAGAAAGGCGCTGGCGCGCCTCCCAGGAAGCCGGCCTGCACGAAGTACCCGTGTTGGTCCGCAATCTCACCGACATGGAAACCATGGCCGCCGCCCTGGTAGAAAACCTGCAGCGGCAGGACCTGAACGCTATCGAGGAAGCCGAGGGCTACAAGCGTCTGGTCGAAGAGTTTAAGATGACGCAGGAGACCCTGGGAGAGGCGGTTGGCAAATCGCGCAGCCATATCGCCAACACCATGCGCCTGCTCAATCTGCCTGCCACCGTGCGCAACGAGGTTCGCAACGGAGCGCTTTCGGCAGGCCATGCCCGTGCCCTGTTGGCGCATCCTGAGCCCGAGAAGGCCGCTCTCACCGTTATCTCGCGTGGCCTGAACGTGCGCCAGACCGAGGCACTGTCCAGCAAAAAGGCGGAGGGCGGCCTTTCCGCCACGGCCAAGGTAAAAGATCCCGAAACCGCGGCATTGGAACGCGATCTATCGCAACGCCTCGGCCTGAAGATCGATATCCACTTTGATGGTAAGGGCGGAGCTGTGCGGATCCTGTATCGCTCGCTTGACCAACTGGACGGGATTGTCAGCCTACTGAGCCGGGACTAGAGCGGGATGACGTATGATAGGCGACGTCATCCCGCTCTAGCTCTTTGTTTTATCACGTGGTTCAGACCTTTCGGTGATTCCACCTTCGGTCATCACGCTCTGGGACGATATCGCTCTAAACCAATATCGCCTGAGGTTGAATCAACCACGCGATAAAATTGATCGATAAAACAAAAGGTTAGACCTTGACCGCTTCGGCTACCAGAAGCGCTCAGGCTCAACCCTGTCCTCCCACGGTGCGCCACAACGTAAGCTCAGCGTGCCATTTCTCTACGCCGCGCCACCGCGGCACGCTGGGCCAAGCCGATGATCGCACTGCGGCACAGAACCTCTGCGGGTGCACCGGTGCGCTTGCAGGCCCGCTCCGCCTCCCACAACCGAGTGGCTGCCTGCTCCAGCGCCAACGCCGACCACAGCCGCACCGCCCGGCTGAACGCTGCCTCGCGACGAAAGAACACCGGCGGGCGGGCTGACTTCACGGCCTGGTCGACACTCGACCCTGCGTCCGCGGCCCCCCGAACACGGGCTAGGCGCTGGATATGCATCAACCCACCCCGCAACACGCTCACCGCCGCGGCGCCCTCAGACAGCGCCAATTCCAACGCACGGTCGGTCGCCACCACGTCGCCCTCTGTCGCCGCGAACAGCGCATCTTCGAGTGACAGTCCGGATTGATCGCCGACACAGGCGCGCGCCGCCGCGAGATCGACCACGCCGCCGATACCCACGTAAACTGCCAGTTTATCGATTTCGCTGCGCGTGACCGCCCGGTCCGCTCCGAGCTGATCGGAGAGATACTCCAACGCATCAGCCGCGACAGTCACACGATCTTGTGCCAATTGGCCTTTGACCAGACCCGGAATTGCGCGAGCCTCCATCGGATAGCAGGCGATCGCGTAACCAAGCTCGCTCTTTTCCATAAGCGCCTTGAGGCGCGACTTTGAGCCCAGCCCCGCGCCTTCGAGAACCAAAAAGGCAGACCCGAAAGCCGCCAGCGCTTTTTGCACGGCCGCGGTCGAGCCATCGGTTGCGTCCCGTACCCGTATGACCCGCCGGCCGCCCATGAGCGATTGTGATGCCATTTCGTCCGGAAGCTGGCCCACGGCATCGCGGTCCAGTTCAGTGACTTGGAATGGATCGTTCAACGAACCCGCCACAGCACGAACCAGGCGTGTTGCCCATTCCCGGATCAGGCCAGCATCCTCGCCGTGCAGCAGCACGGCACGCGCGGCGCCGGGATCATCGAGGAAGGCCTCCACGCGTCGCGCGTCGAGCTTCACCGGCTAGCTGCCGGTCGGCTGGCTGTTGAAATAGGTGGCCAACTGCAAAGCCACCTGGTCGGCCACCGCTTCCGCCAATCGTCGCTGGGCGGCTTCGCTTGCGAGATCGGCATAGAAAAACTGCAGGTCGAGCGAGTTGAAACCGTCGGTCGAACGCGCGACCCCGTTGCTCAGCACCTTGCGTTGGGCATCCAACGACACCAAGGACCAAGCGGCGCTGGCAATGATGCGAATGCGCGTGGGGTTGCTGTCTTGGCGGTAAGCCAATGAGGTCTGGTTGATGACCATGCTACCGATCACGAGTTCATAGAGACGCACCCCGTTGGCGCCGCCGCGTTCCAGTCGATCCTGCAGCGCCTGGCGCAACAACTGGCCCGACCGCTCCGGTATAACGGCAACGTTGACCTGCGACAAACCTGCCAACGCCGGCGAAGCCATTCCCTGGCGCGGCCCATAGACCGGCTGGAACCCGCAAGACGGCAACAGGGCGAGAACCAGCATTGCAGCCAATGTGCGAAGAGCAATGCGTCGGTTCATCAAACTATCCGGACACAACAAAGTTGACGATACGGTTCGCCACATACACGCGCTTCACGATGCGTTTGCCCTCAAGCAGGCGCGCCACATTCGGCTCCGCCTCGGCGGCCGCGATCACGTCAGCTTCGGCAGCGCCAGGGGCGACCTCGATCTTGCCGCGTAGCTTGCCCATAACCTGCACCGCGATGGTAAACGCTTCGGCCGCTGTCAGCACGGGGTCAGCAACCGGCCAGCTCTGTTCGGCGAGCAAGCCGCCTGCGAAACCCGGCAACCGACTGGCGATCTCTTCGCCGAGATGCGGCATCATGGGCGAGATCAGCGCCGCCAACATCCTCATAGCCTCCAGCCGGGCCCAGGCCAGTCCTTCGGCCGTAGCGTCCGCCTCGGCCGCGCGCTCGGCCTCCGCGACCGCATTGGTGAACTCGTAGATTCGGGCAACCGCAACGTTGAAGGCAAGTCCGTCCAGCGCCTCGGTCACTGCTGCGATCGTTCGGTGCGTTGCACGGCGCAGCAGACGGGCCGCCGGAGCAAAGTTTTCTGGCATCGCTCCGACCGCGGCCGGGGCTGCCTCCACCAGTCGGAAAAGGCGTTGCGTGAACCGGTAGGCACCGATCACGCCGGTTTCCGTCCATTGCATGTCGCGCTCAGGGGGATTGTCGGACAGGATGAACCAGCGCGCCGTATCGGCACCGTAACGTGATATGATCGCCCCGGGATCGACAGTGTTCCGCTTCGACTTCGACATCGCTTCGACCCTGCCGACCGTCACGACATCGCCGGTATCGCGCTGCACTGCCGAGCCGTCCTGCCGCCAATGTACCTCTTCGGGATACAGCCAGCGCCCATCAGCGGATTTGTAACTCTCGTGGGTCACCATGCCTTGCGTGAACAGGCCGTCGAACGGTTCACGCACGGATAGATGGCCGGTCTGTTTCATCGCCCGGGTGAAATATCGAGAATACAGCAGGTGCAGGATGGCGTGCTCGATACCACCGATATACTGGTCCACCGGCAGCCAGTGATCCACAGCCGCCCGAACCACTGGCGCGTCGGCATGCGGGCTGCAAAACCTTGCGAAATACCAGGAGCTATCCACGAACGTATCAAACGTGTCAGTTTCACGAACGGCTGGCGCACTGCATCGCGGGCAGGTCACGTGCTTCCAGGTCGGATGATGGTCCAGCGGATTGCCGGGCCGATCGAAGGTCACGTCATCGGGCAGAATCACAGGCAGGTCTGCCGCCGGCACCGGTACCACGCCACAGACCTGGCAATGAATGACCGGGATCGGGCAGCCCCAGTAGCGCTGGCGCGACACGCCCCAATCGCGCAGCCGCCAGTTCACCACGCCTGCGCCCGCGCCGATCCGGACCAGTTCAGCAATGGCCGCCACCCGCGCTGCCTCGGGCGTCAGGCCATCGAGGAAACCCGAGCGGATCAGAACGCCATCACCGTCATAGGCCTTGGTGCCAACGTCAAAATTTGCCGCATCCGCATCCGGCGGGCACACCACCGCCACGACGGGGAGGTCGTATTTGCGCGCGAAATCGAGATCGCGCTGGTCATGCGCGGGGCATCCAAAAATCGCGCCGGTGCCGTATTCCATCAGCACGAAATTCGCAATCCACACCGGGTGGCGTTGCCCCGTGAACGGGTTGACCACCTCGAACCCGGTCGGATAGCCGCGTTTCTCCAGCGTCTCCAACACGGCCTCGCTGGTGCCCTTGCTCTGGCATTCGGCGATGAAGGCCGCCGCCTGCGGATCGCGCGCCGCCACCGCCGCTGCCAGCGGGTGCTCGGCGGCAATCGCCAGGAACGACATGCCGAACAAGGTGTCCGGCCGGGTGGTGTAAACCTCGACGTCCTCGATCGCGCTGTCGCCGCCGGACTGCGCGTCGGTCAGGGCGAACTTCAGCCGCGCGCCCTCGCTCCGGCCGATCCAGTTCGCCTGCATCAGCCGCACGCGCTCCGGCCAACGCTTCAGATCGTCCAACGCCTGCAACAGATCGGGCGCGGCATCGGTAATCCGCAAAACCCATTGCGACAGCCGCTTTTTTTCGACCAGGGCACCGGAGCGCCAGCCGCGCCCGTCGATCACCTGTTCGTTAGCCAGCACCGTGTTGTCGACGGGGTCCCAGTTCACCCAGGCATCCCGGCGCTCGGCCAGGCCTGCTGCCAGCATGTCAAGGAACAGCTTCTGCTGGTGGCCATAGTAGCTGGGGTCGCAGGTCGCGAATTCGCGAGTCCAGTCCAGAGACAAACCCATGCGCCGCAGCTCGGTGCGCATCGCGGCGATGTTGTCCCAGGTCCATTTCGCCGGGTGAATGCCGCGCTCGCGCGCCGCGTTTTCCGCCGGCAGGCCGAACGCGTCCCAGCCCATCGGGTGCAGAACCGAAAACCCGCGGGCGCGTTTGTATCGTGCGACAACATCGCCCAGCGTGTAGTTGCGCACATGCCCCATGTGGATCTTCCCGCTCGGATACGGGAACATTTCAAGAACATAATATTTGGGACGTCCATCGGTTGGAACGTCCTCGACCCGGAAACATCCGGACGCCTCCCAGGCCGCCTGCCAACGTGGCTCGGCAGCACGGAAATCATACCGCGGTCCGTCCGCCGTCATCATCTCGGTCGTCGTGTCAGAATTCATCGTGCCATCAGCAGTGCAAAGAAACATCCAATGTATCCGTCAGATCCCCCCCGACGGCAACCGGCCCACCATCAAATCAGTCGCAGACGACGGAGCCGATATATCAGGCCTGCGATGGAAATGGCCATCAGCCCAATGGTGAACAGGAATCCCCTGTGATTTTCCTTCCATGGCAGACCTTTGAGATTCATGCCGAACACGCCGCTGATCAGGGAGAGCGGCAGCTCAACCGCTGAGGGCACCGAAAGCAGCATCAGCCGCCGATTGGTCTTTTCCATTTCCGAGAGCCGATTTCGTCCTGTAACGCTCGGGCACGTTCCGGTGGGGCGATCAGGTCGGCTTTTCACCAGGCATATGCACCAGCAGAGCGCCCAACTCCTGCGTCTGTCGCAGCAGTCGGGTCGCATTGCGGCGAATGACGCCCAGGGCCTCTAGGTCGCCGGTATCCTCGTCATCGTCGAGCGGTTCGTCCTCCACGACATCAAGCCTGGCGGACAGGGGCTCG
The DNA here is from genome assembly GCA_025352665.1 of Rhodospirillales bacterium. Classification (GTDB taxonomy): domain Bacteria; phylum Pseudomonadota; class Alphaproteobacteria; order Acetobacterales; family Acetobacteraceae; genus CAIQQQ01. The sequence continues at coordinate 23,437 of JANXSM010000027.1, forward strand.
TGCAACGAGAGCGTCGCGCGATGACCCGACGCCACTCAACCGGACGGTGACGTTACGCGGACGGGCGCCGCAGGTTCAGACCTGGTCGGCGACCCACTGCTTCAGCACGCTTTTGGGCGCAGCCCCGACCTTTTTGGAAACCGGCTTGCCGTCCTTGAACAGGATCAGCGTCGGGATACCGGTGACGGCATAGTCGTTGGGGGTCTGCGGATTGTCGTCGATGTTGACCTTGGCCACGGTCAGCTTGCCAGCGAACTCGGCGCTGATCTCTTCGAGGGCGGGGCCAATCGCCTTGCACGGGCCGCACCATTCCGCCCAGAAATCGACCAGCACGAGGCCCTTGGCCGCGAGTACGTCGGTGGCGAAGCTGGCATCGGTGACGGCAACGGTGGATGAGCTCATTGGGGCAAGGCCTTTCAAGACGTTTGGCATCGATGTGGGACGGTCGGGCAGAATGATCAAGCAGCCGCCGCTGCGCTAGAGCCTGATCGCTTCTGGTAGGCGAAGCGCTCAGGCTCTGGCCTTTCGTTTTACCGGGCAATTTTATCGCACGGTTGGTTCAACCTCGGGCGATATTGCTCTAGGTGCATGGATGTCGACCAACGCAGCCGGCAGTTCCATGACCGAAGCCCCCACCGTCCAGACCAGCAGGCAGCGGATCGGACGGCCGGGATAGATGGCCGAAAGCACAGCCCGATAGGCGGCCATCTGGCGCAGATAGAGGACCGGCGTGTCTTCGAGCCGGGCCGGCGGGGCACGATGGGTCTTGTAGTCGGCGAGCAGGATCTCGTGCGGCAGGATGGCAAGCCGGTCGATCAGCCCGCCGATGACCTGGCCCGCGACGACGCCGCTGAGCGGCACCTCGGCCTGTCCAGCCGGTCCGAACAACAGGGCGAGCATGGGATGGTCGAGCACGGCCAGCACCTCGCCAGCGAGCCTGACTGGGTCGTCGACACCGAGGCCGGGCTGGTCGAGGTAGGCGAGGGCTGCAATTTCGCGCTCGTCCTCCGCCAGGTCCGGCAAATGCTGGAGCAGCGTGTGCACCAGCTGGCCGCGCCGGAAACGGGCGCCGGTGGCATCGCGGGTGGCGAGCGGAGAAGCCGCCTGCGGAACATTGCCGAGTTCAACGCCCTCCGGCCGGCTGGGGGCGAGCGGCTGCGGCAGCGCCGGCTCGGGGGGTGGCGGTGACGGGTGCCAGCCAGGTGCCGCACCTGCCCAGGCGGGCAGGCTGTGCGGGACGATGGCTGCGGCGCTGCGGTCCCGTGTCGGGTCGCCGGACTGGGGGCTTGCGTGGCTGCATCGTTCCCCCTCCCAGGGCTCGGCAATCACGTCGAACGGGGCTGCGTCTGCGCCCAGCGCCTCGAAGCCGCGGGCGACGTGGCTGTACCAGCATGTGTCCGGGACATTCCCCTTGGTCTGCCAGCCGCACACCAGCAGACGATCCTCGGCGCGGGTGAGAGCCACATAGAGCAGACGGTTCTGCTCCTCGGCCTGCCTGGCGACGAGCTCGGCGCGCAGATTGCGGGCAGCGGCACAGCTCAGCTCCTTGCGCGGCGCCCAGACCGGCAAAGCAAGGCCCGTTTCATCATCCGCCAACCACAGCACTCGCTCGTCCTCCGGCGGCAGCGAAGCGGTATCGGGCAAGATCACCAAGGGCGCCTGCAATCCCTTGGCGCCATGCACGGTCATGATCCGCACTGCGTCGAACCCCTCGCCGCCGGGCCCCTCGGCCTCGCGCTTCACCTCGGCGGCGGATTGGCGAAGCCAGTGCAGGAAGCTCTGCAGCGACGGCGCATGGGTTTGGGCGTGACGCAGGCTGGCGGCGAGCAATTCATCGACGGGTTCGGCGGCTTCCGGCCCCAATCGGGCGAACAGCCGGGCGCGGCCACCGAGCGGGCCCAGCGCCTCACTCAGAAGGGCGTGCGGGCTTGCGTGGTCAACCCGGCGGAACAGCATGTCGATGAAACGATACGCGGCGCGGCATTCCGGAGCCGGGCTGTGCGACAGCGCCTGCCACAGCGTTGCGGGGCGGCCAGCGGCCAGCGCCATCAGCTGGTCGTCGGACAATCCACCCAGCGGCGAGGTCAACACGCAAGCCAGGGAAAGATCGTCCTGCGGCAGCAACAGCGTGTCGCACAGAGCCATGAGATCGGCGACGGCAGGCTGCTCGGTCAGCACCATGCGATCCAGGCCTGCCACCGGCACGCCGCGCGATTTCAAGGCACGCACCAACGCAGGGGCGAAGGCGTTGCGCCGACGCAGCAGCACCAGGATGTCACCGGCCGCAAGGTCGCGCCCCTTGCTCTCCAAACGCACACCCGTGGTGGTCTGTGTGCGAATCCAATCCGCCAGCGCGTCCGCCAGGCGCTGCATGGCGCTGACTTGGCGCAAGTTGCGATCCGGGATCACCCAGGGTTCCAGGCTCGGCGCATCGGGCTTGGGCGTGAGCGGCCACAGCTCCACCTGCCCGGCATGGCGGCTGCGTTCGGGGATGTGCTGCAGCGCGCCGGGCTCGGTGACCCCCGCTGCTGCGAGGGGATTGGCGAACACCGCATCCACCAGATCCAGCACGGGTGCGGTCGAGCGGAACGACACGTCCAAGGTCACGTCTCGCCACGTCTGGCCGCTGTCCTCGACACGCCGGCGCAGCACCTTGCGCCAGAACTCGAACGCATCAGGATCGGCACCCTGGAAACCGTAGATCGACTGCTTGCGGTCGCCCACGGCAAACACCGTGCGGGCGCCCTCACGCGCCCCGTCGCCGGTAAAGAAATCAGCCGTCAGTCGCCCGGCAATATCCCATTGCGCCGGCGCCGTGTCTTGCACCTCGTCGAGCAGCAAGTGGTCGAGCCCGCCATCCAGTTTAAACAGCACCCAGGCGGCGCCAGGATCGACCAGCAGGCCGGCGGTGCGCGCGATCAGATCGTCGTAGTCGAGCCGCCCGGTCGCGGCCTTGGCCTGACTGTAAAGCTGGGTCACGGGCGTTGCGAGGTCGAGCAAGCTGGCGGTGAGATCGGCGACGGTTGCAGCCTGCCAGCCGTCCTCGATGGCGCGGATGCGAACTTGCTCGGCGGCGATGCAGGTTTTGAACTCCGGCAGGCTCGGCTCCAGCTTGGCGTTGACGAAGGTGGAATGCTTGCGGTCCTCGCCGGCCTTGGTGAAGAACTCCTCGCGCCAGGCGCCCCAGTTCTCCTCGCGCAGATCGGCCTGCAGCGACATCCAGTCCAGCAACCGCTGCGCCTTGGCAGCGACTGCCGGGCTGCCCTTTCGTGCTGCGACACCGACGCATTCGCGCAAGTCGTGCTCGGCCTGCCAGATCGCGTGCGCCCCGAGCTGCCCTGGCGTGGTGGCGCCGAGCACCCGTCGCAGGCGCTGGCGGATCAGGTCGGGCCCAAGCGCTGCCACAGCGTCGAGCCGGTTGCGATCGCGCTGCAACCGTTCGACCAGATTGCCGAACCCATCGAGCGACACGAGCCCCGCGAGGCTTTCCAGCGCCGCCCGCCGCTCCGGCGTGTGGGCGCGGCCCAGCATGGTCTCACGCGCCGCCTGCCAGGCGATCGCGGTGTCGCGCTCGTCGACCAGTTCAAAATGCGGCGAAAGCTGCGCCTCCAGCGGAAACCGCCGCAGCAGCGACTGGCAGAACGCGTGAATGGTGCCGATGCGCATGCCGCCTGGCAGATCGAGCACCCGGGCGAACAGCGCGCGCGCGGTGCGGGTCGTCTCATCGGTCGGGTCGACGCCAATCTCGCTCAGCTGCTGGCGAAGATCCGCCGCGTCCAGGCTCACCCAGCGGCCGAGCACGCGTTGCAGCCGCAGCGCCATCTCGGCCGCCGCCGCCTTGGTGAAAGTAAGGCACTGAATACGCTCCGGCCGCGCCCCTGCCAGCATCAGCCGCAGCAGCCGGTCGGTCAGCAGCTTGGTCTTGCCCGAGCCGGCGGAGGCCGCGACGAACGCGGAAACCATGGGGTCCGACGCCACTTGCTGGGCCTGCGAGGCGCGTTCGCCGGGAGACAGCGCGGCCATGGAAACCACGTTCAAGCGCTTTCTCCCTGATCCCACTCGGCGACCCGCGCAAGCTGGGCGTAGTGGGAAAAGCGTGGACGCAGGCCGGGATGCGGCTGCGCCAGATACGCCCGATCGACATCGTCGAAAGCGATGACACGAGACCGCAGCTGGGCCGCGGCCTCGGCTGCGGCCTGGGCGATCTGGTCGGTATCGGCCTTGAACAGCGTGTGCGCCTGACCTGGCTCGAACCCGCCGGTCACATGCCAGTAAACCAACTCCGCGGTCGCCGAGCGCCAGGCCTCGCCGAACGCGCCGGCGCTGGCCATGGCGGCTTCCAGCGGCAGCTGCGGCGCGAACCCTGCATCCACGGCGGACTGCGACGGCGGCGCGCCGGTCTTGTAGTCGAGGATGGCGATGCTGCCATCGGCTCGGCGTTCGATCCGGTCGGCTCGGCCGGTGAGGCGAAACCCGCCGGGCACAGCCAGTTCCCAGAAGCCCTTCAATTCGGTGCCGATGGCCGCCGGGCGGTGCAGGTTGCGCCGGGCGATCTCGGTTTCCGCCGCCCAGTCGGCGATGCGGTCCAGCCGCGGTGACCACCATTCCCCCAGCGCCCGGCGCAGCCCAGCCATCGCCAGCGCTTTCTGCATGGCCATGCGCAACTGGCGGCGCGAAGCACCGGTCCAGCCGGCGCCGTGCTCGGCCAGGAACAGCTGGAAGCCAGAATGCACCAGCGATCCGTAATCGGCAGCATCGGTCGCCTCCTCCAGTGGCCTGAGCGGGGACAGCCGCAGGATATGGCGGGCGTAGATCGCGTAGGGATCGGCTGACCAGGTCTCGATTTCGGTCACGCTGAGACGGCGCGGCCGCAGCCCCACCGGGGGGCGCGGGGTGGGCGGGCTCACCGGCCGCGCCGGGCCGTCTGGCTGATCCAGCAGCCGCGCCCACTGTGCGGCGGGGTGACGTTCAAGCGCCTGACCATGCCCTTGCAGGTAGGCATCCAGCCGCGCCAGCCAGCGCGCGGGCACCGCGGGCGCCCCGTCGCGCCGGCGCGGGCAGGACAGCACGGCCACCGGGGCGGCACAGGCGGCCATCACGAAATCATGCGCGGTCTCACCCACGCGCTGCTCCGGGCTGGGCAGGCCGACGGCGGTGCGCATCGGCCGGCTCAGCCAGGGGCCGGGATCGGTCGCCGGCGGCCAGATCGTTTCGGCAAGCCCGCCGAGCACGATGGTCTCGACCGATTGCAACCGGGCCTCGAGCAGGCCCCAGATGAACACACGCGGATGCTCGCTGACGGCTGACCGCCCGCGCAACGCACGACGGCTGCGCACCGCGATGCCTTCCAGCAATGCGTCGAGCAAGCCTGGAAGCACGCCGGGCACCTGGTCGGGCAGCCGAGATAACGCCTGGAGGGCCGAGGCCAGACATTCGGCCAGCGCCTGGCCTTCCTCCTGGCTCCAAAGCCGCGCGGGGCCAGGCACCTCATCCGTGGTCGCCAGGGCCTCCGCGACTTCGACCAGCGCTGCCAGCATGTCCGCCGGGCCCACCAGCAATTCCGCTGACAGCCGCAGCAACGGAGAGATGGCCGCCTCGATGCGAGACAGAAAATCATCCATCCCGTCCGCCTCGGCCGCAGCACGGCGCAGGCCGGACAACCCAGCCTCCGGCCGAGGTCCTCGCAGGCTGGAGACCTCGAGCGCCCGGGCCAGCCGGCGACATTCAGCCGGGGCCAGACCGGCCGCGGCGAGCGGATGTTTCAGCACCGCGAGCAAGGCCACCGGCGCCAGACCCTCATCAACCGCGGTGGCGAGCAAGCGCAGGAACACCGCCGGCGGGGTGTGCGCCAATGGCTCGCCGGCGCTGTCATCGGCCACCACACCCCAACGCAGCAACTCGGCCGCGACACGCGTGGCCAGCTGCCGGTCGGGCGTGACCAGGGCCGCCCGCGCACCCGGCGTTTCCAACGCATCGCGCAGGATCAACGCAATGGCGACTGCCTCCTCCTGCGCATCGGCCGGTTCCAGGCGGAACAATCCCGCCGGGGTGGAATGCCGCGTGTCCCGCCAGGAGCCGAGGTCCGCTGCCGGCAGCAAGGCGGTGGCGAGCAGCCCGGCCCGTTGCGAGACAGGCGCGGACCACAGCGCGACGTCTCCGACCGTGGCTCCCATCTCCGCCAGCAGCGCCAGCAATCCCGCCTGGGGATGTGACGGCTCGACCTCAGCGGGAGGTGCGAGGTCCAGGCCTGGCAAGATGACCAGGCCATTGTCCAGCCGTGCCGCAACCTTCAGCAAAGCGGCCACGGCTGAAATGCCGCCATTGGCGCCCGCGATCCACACCGGACGGTCCGGTGGCACGTCCTGCCACGCCCGCGCCTGGGCCCGCAGCAGCCGCACCTGGCGGGCGGCAGGGTTCATCCAGCCATGGGCGTCGAGGAACAGCGGCCATTGCCGCGTCACGATGTCGAGAAACCGCAACGTGACATCCCAATGGGCGGCCAGGGCGCCATCAGCGGCACCTTCGAGTGCCGTCGGCAAGTCCATGATCTCCGCGCGCTCCGCCTCGTCCATCAGCTCGGCCAGCGCCTGGGCGAGCTGCCATGCCTGGTCGGCGCCGGTGACGCCACCGGCTGCGACCGGCAACGCCAGGATCATGCGGGTCAGCTCGGCCAGCCGCAGCGCCGGGTCGATCGCAGGCGGCAGGTCGAGAGCCCCCGCCAAGGTGAGCGGCGCCTCGTCGAGGGCTCCGATGGCGGTGATGCGCGGCAGCAGCATCGGCTGGCCACCGGAGACACGCAGGAACGCCTCTGCCAGCGAGCGGGCGGCCCGGCGAGTCGGCAGCAGGATCAGGCCGCGCGATACCCCGGTGTCGAGCCACCGTGCGGCCACGACATCGAGGAACGGCACATCGGCGGGAATGGTGACAAGGTTCACAGTCTGCCCTCCCACCCCGTCATCTCGGCCACGCGGCAATCGCCTGCCCCTGGCGTCAGGGCGATGTGCAGCGCGTCACCGGGGGTCAGATGTCCCAGCCGGTCCGGCCATTCCACCAGCACCACATCCTGCGTGAGCTCGTCCCAGCCCAGCTCCATCACCGCCCCGGGACCGTCGAGCCGCCACAGGTCGAAATGATGGGCGGTGAAACGCGGCGCCTCGTAGCTCTGCACCAGCGTGTAGCTCGGGCTCGGCACCTCCAGCGCCGGGTCGCCCACCGCCGCGCGCAGGAACGCCCGCGCGAAGGCGGATTTTCCGGCACCCAAGGGGCCCTCCAGCAGGATTGCATCGCCAGGTCGCGCCAAGGCTGCGGTGCGGGCGGCGAGCGCTTCGGTGGCGGCGAGGTCGGGCAGGTCCACGAACATGCCGACAACCTAGCCTTGCCAACGGTGCAAGCACAGCTAGGTTTGCCGAATGAGCGAGATCCACCCGACTGCCACCCTGTTCACCGACGTCGCGATCATCGGCGCGGGACCCGTTGGGCTGTTCGCGGCCTTCGAATGCGGCATGTTGAAGCTAACGTCGCTGCTGCTCGACTCGCTCGACGAAGTGGGCGGCCAGTGCACGGCGCTGTATCCGGAAAAACCGATCTACGACATCCCCGCCCACCCCGAAATCGAAGCCGGGGCGCTGATCACCAACCTGGAACGCCAGATCGAGCCATTCCAGGTGCCACGCCTGCTCGGCCGCAGAGTGGAACGGATCGACGGCCAGGTCGGCGGCTTCGTGCTGCACACCGACCGCGGCGAACATATCCATGCCAAGGCCGTGGTGATCGCAGCCGGTGCCGGCGCGTTCGGCCCCAACCGGCCACCGCTGGAGGGATTGCCAGCATACGAGGCCAGCGGCGCGGTGCAGTATTTTGTCCGCCGGCGCGAGGATCTTCGGGGCCGCCGCGTGGTGATCGCCGGCGGCGGCGACAGCGCGGTCGACTGGGCGCTGGCCCTGCGCGGCGTCGCCGCAAGCATCCAGGTGGTGCACCGGCGTGCCAAGTTCCGCGCCGCACCGGAAACCGCCAGCCAGCTCGACGCCGCCGCCGCGGCCAGTGAGGTGGAGCTGGTCATTCCCTACCAGCTGCACGCCCTGCACGGTGCCGACGGCAAGCTTACCCAGGTGGAGGTGGCCGATCTCGACGGCCTGACCCGCCATCTGGAAGCCGACGTGCTGCTGCCGTTCTTCGGCCTGTCGATGGATCTGGGCCCAATCGCCAGCTGGGGGCTGGACCTTGCCCGCAACCATGTTTCGGTCACGCCATCGACCTGCGAGACCAGCGTCGCCGGGATCTTTGCCATCGGCGATGTGGCGACCTACCCCGGCAAGCTGAAGCTGATCCTGCAAGGCTTCAGCGAGGCCGCAATGGCCGCACATGCCATCCACCCCATCGTCCACCCCGACGTTGCGCTGCATTTTGAATACAGCACCTCGAAGGGCGTGCCGACGTAGCGCGTGATGATGTTGGATAGGCGACGTCAGTCTGCTCTAGAGCTTGATCGCTTCTGGTAGGCGAAGCGATCAAGCTCTAGTCTTTTGTTTTAACGAGAAATTTTATCGCACGGTTGGTTCAACCTCAGGCGATATTGCTCTAGCTCTCTGTTTTATCGCGTGATCTCACCTTCGGTCATCAACGCTCTAAGGCTTCATGGGCATCGTCATGGTTCCGTGATCCATTGGCATTGCGGGACCTGAATCGCCTGCTCGGCCGACGGTGACTGTCACAGTCACGGGGGGAGCCTTCTCGAAGGTGAGCGTCATCGGGAAGGTGGCACCTGGCACGAGCGGATGCGTGAGGCCCATCATCATCAGGTGGTAGCCGCCTGGCTTCAGCTCCACTGGCTTGCCAGGTGGCAAATCGAGCGCCTCGACCGGCAGCATCTTCATCACGCCGTTGTCTGCGACCGTGCGGTGCAGCTCCACCTTGCTCGCAGCCGGGGAGCTCGCGGACAGCAGCCGGTCCGCAGCGCCGCTGTCGGTCAGCGTGAGGAAGGTCCCGCCGACCTTCTGGCTGGCCGCGGTGGCCCGCGCCCAGGCCCCGGTTGCGGTAACGCTGGGTGTCTGCGCCAGAGCGGGGGTTGCAATCAGCAGGCTGGCCAGCAGAAGACGCTTCATGGTGATGTCCTTTTCAGTGATGCCGGGCACGCGATGTTGTTCCGCGTACAGCAAAAGCCACCCCGACCAGCAAGATCTCGCCATACCACATGCCGCCATGCCCGCCGCCTGCCACCAACGCGATCATGCTCAGCGTGAGCAGGCTCAGCGTGAGCAGGCTCAGCGCGGGCACGCCCAGCGCCGCGACGCAGGCGGCTGGTCGTATCGATGCGTGGCCTGGCTTGCCAGTCTCGCCCGCGCCCAGGAGAGTGCCGGGATGTCAGACTCAGCCCAGCAGGACGGCCTGCCGCCCAACCGCCGCCTTTGGGCGATCGCCACCATCGTCATTTCCATCGGAATGGCCTCGCTGGACAGCTCGATCGCCAACACCGCCCTACCCACGATCGCAACCGACCTGCAGGCGAGCCCCGCGGCCAGCATCTGGGTGGTCAACGCCTACCAGCTGGCCCTGGTGGTCTCGCTGCTGCCATTCGCCTCGCTCGGCGAGATCCATGGCTATCGCCGTGTGTTCCTATGGGGGCTCGGCGTGTTCACCCTCGCCTCTGCCCTGTGCGCGGTCAGCTGGTCGCTGCCGACACTGGCCGCCGCCCGCGTGCTGCAGGGGTTCGGCGCCAGCGGGCTGATGAGCGTGAACGTGGCCCTGATCCGCTTCATCTTCCCCAACAAGCTGCTGGGCCGCGGCCTGGGGATCAACGCTCTGGTGGTCGGCGTGTCGACCGCGATCGGGCCGACGGTTGCCTCCGGATTGCTCTACGTGTCCGACTGGCCGGCCCTGTTCGCCGTCAACGTGCCCCTGGGGATCATAGCATTCACGCTGGCACTGCGCGCCTTGCCGCGCACAGACCGCTCCGGCCATCGCTTCGACGGGATGAGTGCACTGCTCAATGCGGCAAGCTTCGGGTTGCTGATTTTCGGCATCAGCGAGGGCTCGCACAGTGCAGACCCTTGGCTTACCGGCGTGATCATTGTAGCCGCCCTGGTATTCGGCGTGCTGCTGATCCAGCGCCAGCTCACCCTGCAGGCGCCGATGCTGCCGGTGGACCTGTATCGCCGGCCGATCTTCGCTCTGTCCTCGATGACCTCGGTATGTTCGTTCGTGGCCCAGGGCCTGGCCTTCGTGGCGCTGCCCTTCTATTTCCAGACCGTGCTAGGCCGCAGCGCCGTCGAGACCGGGTTGCTGTTCACGCCATGGCCGATGATGACGGCATTGATGGCCCCGATTGCGGGATCGCTCTCCGACCGCCACCCGCCGGCCGTGCTGGGAGGCATCGGCCTCGCGATGCTGGCGGTAGGCCTGCTGCTGATGGCGCTGTTGCCGGCCAACCCCACCATCCCGGACATCGTGTGGCGGATGATGCTGTGCGGTGTGGGGTTTGGATTTTTTCAGTCGCCCAACCTGCGGGCGATCATGTCGAGCGCGCCGCGCGAGCGGAGCGGGGGCGCCAGCGGCATCGTGGCGATTTCCCGGCTGACCGGCCAGTCGGTCGGCTCGGCATTGGTGGCGCTATGCCTGGGGTTGGCTGCCATGCGCGGGCCGCAACTGGCGCTTCTGCTCGCGGCGGGGTTTTCGATCTTTGCCAGCGTGGCCAGCCTGTCGCGGTTGATGATCGCGCGGCGCTTGTGACGCCAAGGCCCGCGGATTGCTGGAGCGGGATGACGTTTGGTAGGCGAAGTGGCCGGGCTCCAGCCCTTTATTTCAACGAGCAATTTTATCGCGTGGTTGGTTCAAACTCAGGCGATATTGCCCTCATCAGAAGATGGTGCGGGCGGCCAGGAACAGTCCACCCCAGAGGCCTCCGGTCAGCAGAACCATTGTCCAGGCCCGCAAGGCAACGGGCAACGGTAGAGCTTCGCCGCCGTCCGCGAGCGCTGCGGCGCGTGGTTTCGAAACACGCTGAAAGGTGAATCCCGGCTGGCACAACTGCTGAACGAACATGCGATCGTCTCCTGTTCAGCGAACATCTAACCGTCTGGCGCGGCAACAGAACAGCATAGAACGAGCCACACCTGCGCTTTTTGAGTTATTTTTTGTCAAAGAAGCGAAATAACCTGGGATGATCTAAGTTTAATTGTTTATTCAGGAGAAATGTTGAACAATGTTTTGACCGGATAACGCAACTTGATTAATGACGTACGGTTCCTTTACGTCGTGGCCGCGGTCGTGTCCCAAGCCGTGGTGTAGCAACGGCGCTGCTGAGCAGATCTGGCTGCCCATTCAGGCTGCCAGTGACGGCATGCTGACGGCGAGATCATCGCTCAACGGAGCAATCGTTTCCAGCGTCATGTAGCGAGCGCGTTGTACGGCCCACTCGTCGTTTTGCTCCAGCAAGATCGCACCGATCAGTCTGGTGACGGCGGCTGCGTTCGGAAATATGCCGACAACGTCACTGCGGCGCTTGATCTCGCCGTTCAACCGCTCGATCGGGTTGGTGGAATGGATCTTGGTCCGGTGCTGTGCGGGGAACGCCATGTAGGCCAAAACGTCTGTCTCCGCCTCGTCCATCAACGCTGCCAGTTTTGATACACGTGGGCGAGCTTGGTCGGCCACCTCGCGCCACTGCTTGCGTGCGGCGGCAGCATCGGTCCTGGGCAAAGGCGGTTCCGATCCAGGCCGACACGATCCGGCGCTGGGTCTTGCCGGCATGGGCCATGGCGTTGCGCATGAAGTGCACGCGGCAGCGTTGCCAGGTGGCGCTGAGGACCTTGCCGATGGCAGCCTTCAACCCCTCGTGGGCGTCGGAAATCACCAGCTTGGTGCCACGCAGGCCGCGGCGCGCCAGGGAGCGTAGGAATTCGACCCAGAACGGCTCGGCCTCGCTGTGGCCCACGGTCATGCCAAGAACCTCGCGCCGACCATCGGTGTTGACGCCGACGGCCACAATGACGGACACGATGTGATGGTCTCGGCGGACTTTTACGTAGGTGGCATCCAGCCAGATGTAGGGCCAATCGCCTTCGATCGGCCGGGCGAGAAAAGCATGCACGCGCTCATCAATCTCGCCGCAAAGCCGTGAAACCTGACTCTTGCTGATGCCCTCCATGCCAAGCGCCTTGGCCAGATTATCGACGGATCGGGTGGAGACGCCTTGGATATAGCCCTCCTGGATCACCGCCGTCAGCGCCTTCTCGGCCATCCGCCGTGGCTCAAGAAAACCCGGGAAATAAGTGCCGTGGCGTAGCTTGGGAATGCGCAATTCGACCGTCCCGGCCCGAGTTTGCCAATCCCGGTCGCGATAGCCATTGCGTTGATTGGTTCGCTCGGTGCTGCGTTCACCGGGTGCCGCTCCACACAGGCTCTCGGTTTCCAGCGCCATCAGGCGCTCGGCGGCAAAGCCGATCATCTCGCGCAGGAATGTTGTATCGGAACCCTTTTCGAGTAGCTCGCCAAGGGCGATCTTGTCATCGGTCATCATGGAGGTCCTTGGGTCAGAGTTGCGTGTTGCACACCCAACCCAACCCTACCCAGCACCGCCGCAGTAACCACCGCAGTAACCACCGCCGTAAATAAGTCGCCCGCCTACGCCAGACTTTTTGACGGCCGCTACGACGGGTGACTTACCCACAGCTCCTACAACACGCCCAGGGATACGACCTCACGTTCGTCCAGTCACGCGCCCCATCTCTTTCTCCAGGCAAAGGGCCGACCGCAAACAATGCAGGGTTCAGTCGGCAGATCAGCATTGCGACGCATCCCAGCCATCGGATCACCAAGTCACTGGCTGGCCGCGCCAGTCGAAAAAACCGCCGTTGGCGTCTGCCGAGAGTTGATCGACGACGGCGAGCAGATGTTGGGCCGCAGCCGCGGGAGAATGAACCTCCAACCCAGTCGCCGCGAACG
>JANXSM010000113.1 GCA_025352665.1 Rhodospirillales bacterium
TGAGCGCGTGCGGAGCGGAGGCCTGCCTGGGTTCGCTCGCGGACCATGGCGCGCTCGAATTCGGCGAAAGCGCCGAGCATCTGCATCATCATACGGCCAGAAGCCATGGTGCTGTCTATGTTTTCAGTGAGCGATCGGAATCCGGCGCCGGCCTTCTCGACCTTGTCGAGGATGAGCAGAAGGTCCTTAAGGGAGCGCGACAGCCGGTCAAGTTTCCAGACCGTGAGGACATCGCCGGGTGCGAGCCGGTCCAGCAAGCGATGGAGTTCTGGCCGATCCCAGCGGCCGCCTGAGACGCGCTCCTCGTAGACGCGCGGGCAGCCGGCGGCGTGGAGGGCCTCGATCTGCGGGGCGGTATCCTGGTCTTCGGCCTTGGAGACCCGAGCGTAGCCAAGCAGGGCGGGAGATGTCGCATTTGTCTGTTGCTTTTGGGGTAGGTTTGGCAACAGTTTTGTGCGACGGCTACTGACTTGTTTTTGCTTGGGTGCTGTAGGTGCTGCACAAACGAACGTTTGTGCAGCACCTGGAAGCGGAGGATTCTGCTTCGTCATGCCGCCATCGGCAGATCGAGATCGATGCGTCGGTCGAGGTCGGCATTGAAGCGGCCGTAAGGATTGATGTGAGCATGAATAGCAGGCGTCAGGCCGCGATGGTCCTCCGCTGTCATCCGCTTCAGCCACGCAGGTTCGGTCAGCACCCGCTGCAGCATCAACGTGTTCACATAGACCAGGCAGTTCTGCAGCAAATGGAGCGCCAGCACTGAGAGTTCCTGGTCCTCCAGGCGATTGCTGGCCACCTCGCCGCCCTTGCCGAAGAAGATGAAGCTGTGCGCGCCGTTCCAGTTCTCGACCACGTTGAGGCCGGCGTGGATTTCGCGGCGCAGATCCTCCGAGCCGATATAGCTGCACAGAAAGATTGTCTTGATGACCTTGCCGAGTTCGGCGAGCGCCGCATAGGTCGGATGCTGGCCCGCAGCTCCCGCGAAACGGCGCAGGATTGCCTCCGGGTCCGCCGTGCGATGCCGCAAGGCGGCGGTATATTTGATCATCTTGTCATACTGACGCTCGATGAGCGCCCAATCGATCACCCGGGTGAGGATGGGCGTCAGGTTATCGAGCGAACCCCGCAGCTCCGCGTCCGGCAGATAGAGCTTTTGTCGCGCAATCGCCTTCAGCCGTGGCGCCAATTCGAAGCCGAGCAAATGGCAAAAGGCGAACGCCACCTCGCTCTGGCCGTGGCTATCGACATAGTGCCGCTGGACATCCATGTCGGTGCAATGGCGCAACACGCCCTCGATCATGGCGCTGACCTCCGATGAGGAGCAGCGCTTGAGCTGCGAATAGATGCAGGTCGCCTGGCGCTCCATGTGCCAGTAGATCATGACCCCGCGGCCCTGATAGCGGACATGCCATTCGGTCATCAGGTTCTGGTCCCAGGCGCCGATCTTGGTCGAATCCGACGCACAGGCCGACCCCGCCTCGCCCCAGATCCGCCGGTCGCGCATCGCCAGGATCGCGTTGGTCACCAGCGCCGTGGCGCTGCGCAACGCCTCCTTGTGGATGAAGCGGTGCCGGACATGCAGCAGCTCCGCGTAGCTTGCTGCATCGGTGCCGGCGCTCACGCGCTTTAAGCCGGCATTGGTGCCCAGGCCGTAGAGGCAGAGCACCAGGCGCTGACGCAGCGTGTCGTGGTCCAGGACGACGCGATCCCCCGAGGTGGTGAAGGCGTCGAGGAAGCCGGTTTGCCGGGCGCTCTCCACAAGCACGTCGATCAGGTCCGTCATCGGCCAGCGCCGCTCCAGCTCCGCCTTGATCGCCTCAAGGTTCGGCGCGGCCGGTAGGGGCTCGAAGGGCGTGATCGAGATACGGTTCTTGCCCTGCCAGAGAATCCTTGCTTTGGGATTGCGCGGCATCCCCTTGTTCAGCGTCCGCAGGGCCTCAGTCATCTGCGCCCGAAGATCCTCGACAAAGGCGCGGGCGTCCTGGCTGCGGCCGAGTTCACGATAGTACTCGGCGCGGCGGGCCTCGAAGTCCTGCGGCAGATCTTCGTCAGGGTTGCGGTAGCGGTCCGCGCCCACCACCCAGATCTCCTTGCAGCGCAGGCGCTCGCGAAGGGCGGTCAGCACGCAGATCTCGTAGTTGGCGCGGTTGACCCGCACGCCACCGGCCGGGTCCCTCTCCAGGATCAGGTCGCGCCACTTGGGTGGCACCACACCTTCGATCGGCACGCCGTCTTCGGGACGGATGACCCGGCGGCCATCGTCGACGGTGCGGCGCAGCCAATCGACGGCGTCCAGCACCGGACGATGCACCGCGTTGTTGGAGCGGAACTCCAGCACACCCAGAACGGCCGGCAGCATGCGCCGGTAGTGGCCCAGGTAGGAGGAGCGCAGCACCGTATGCACCTGGCGCTCGAAACTGCCCGAGGCTTTGTGCTCGCGCACGATCGCCGCCAGCACGCTTGCACCGCCTGCTGCGGGGAACACGACGTCGCGCACCGTGCCCTCGGGGTGCAGGCAGGCGGCCTCGGCGATCCTGACCAGCAATCCTTCCTTGCCGTGGACCCGTTCGATCTCGTTGGTGAATGCCTTCAGCACCCGTCTCTTGGCCTGGCTGCCGACCTTGTGGACGAGCTCGATCAGCAGATCGGTCAGCCCATCCGTGAGCTCGCGCTGCCGATGCGCGAGGAACAGCGCATAGAGAGCGTGGCGTCGACCCTCCGGATGCCGGCGCATGGTCCAGGCGGTTTCGTTGAACACACGACGCCGCAGCATCCGTGCGACGGGGCCACTCAAATCCGGACATGCCGCAACGGGCAGTGCCAGGCCCTTCACGAATGCGAGCCGCTTGGAGGCAATCAGGATGTTGTCGAGATTGGGCTGGCCGGGGTCGGCCTTCAGGTCCGAAAAGCTGGTCGCGCTATCCTCATCGGCGAGCGACGCGTCGAGCCCACGGCGGTGTTCGGGCGATAAGGACGAGGCGATCGCCTCCAGCACCTTGTCCTCAAACGTCCGGCGAGCCGTGACGATCAGCGCGCCCAAGGCCTCGTCGCCGGGAGCTGCGATCCGGTGCTCGACGAACCAGCCGAGAAGACGCTCCATCATCTCGGATGCCGGCAGTCCCAAGGGGCATAGCTCGGACCCGGTCCAGGCCGCTGCCTCCCGCATGTCCTGCTGCCGCGCACGGCGGAACCCCAGGTAAACCAGGATCTCGGCGCGATGGCGGCGTCCGGAGCGGCCAAGCCAGTCATACGCCGCCAAATCCTCAGCCGGCGCTCCGATCTGCTCGGCCAAGTATGCAATCGCGGCCTCCGGGAACTCGCTGGCCAACAAGCCAAACCGCCCCGTCGTGCGATACATCAGCAGCTGGGCAGCAAAACCGAGCCGGGTGCCGGCCGGCTTGGCATTCAAAAGAGTCAGATCTTCGAAGCCGAGGCTCCAGCGTGCGGCCAAGGTCCCGTCCACGTCCAAAACGGCCGCCATAGGCATCGTCGTCCCCGACTGTTCGCCAGACAATCAGACCCTCAATGGCAACAGTCAACCGCGCAGAGCGTTTCCACTCCGTTCCTCAAGTTGGCCGTTTTTCGGCCTATGAGGTGACTGGGCCATTTTGGCTGGCCCATGCGGCGAACCGCTTAATGGGCTTGGTATCGAGTGTTTCGAGACCCACTCCCAGGCTCATGCGGCAAGCGGCAAGTGCCCGGAGTTGCCGGTTGAAGTTGGCGTACTCCTCTCCGCCAGTACCGATCCCCAGCCGAAGCAGGAACTCACGTGCCGAATGCCCGACTTCCACAGTTGGGGACTTAGTGCGGACAGCTTCGCTGCTGACATGCACCAACGCCAGACGGGGGCGATTACCGTAGGGCAAAGGCTGCGGCTGCCACTCTTTGCCGTTCCAAAGCTTTCCCGCTTCGACCAGCAAAGAGACATTTCCGTTCATTCGCTCAAAGGTGTTGCCAACCACTCGCCGCCTTGGCAGGCCGACCTGGCACAAGACGGAGTGCAGAAAGTCCGGGCGAGCCGTCGGCTCCATAGCGATCTCGCTTCCCCGCCGGATCAGGCGGGCCGCAGTAGGCGGAAGGATGCTGACTGCCTGTAGATCGAAGTCGGTGTCTGACATGAGCATCCTTAACAGTCATGGCGTCATGACGCCATGACTTCACAGCGTCATTGCGTTATGGGTGGCAAACCGTGCTCGGCAAACACCTTAGAAAGCCCATTCAACGCCAAGGATTGAAGGCTCACACCCTCGGCCACGGCGAGCTGATGAAGCCGCGCCCACTCCGCTCGTGAAACTCTGACAGTCAAGGCAACCGTCTCGCCTTGCGCCCGCTTGCGCCCAATCTTAGGGGCGGGTGCTTCTGGCGACGATGCTTGCGCACCACGGTTGCGGGTGAAGGCCGCTAGGCCGGTCGGCTTCGTCGTCATGCCATCTGCTCCTGTAACCACGACCATAAGGCGCGTATTTCGCCAGCCGCCTTGCCGTCCGTCTCAAACTCGGTAACGGCTCGGCCGCTCGCGACCGCTCGCGCAAAGGCGCGCCGATCAGTAATTTCCACGGGGGAAACCGGAAGTCCGAAAGCGCCTAAAGCGTCCCTCGTCTCGGCAATTTCCGGTGCTCTAAAAGGACAAGCAGAGAGAACGAAAACGGCTTTGACGCCGGCTGCTTTGGCGATGCGCACCGCGCCATCAACTGCCGCCAGGTCAAACGCCGTAGGTCGGCATGGGATAGCTATCAGATCGGCTGCACGGGCGATGCTGGCGGCTGCCGGGGCTGCGTGGGGCGCAGCATCGATGATCGCCAATCCCATCCCATCACTGCGGGCCGCATCGAGCACGCGCCTGAGGTCGGACACGTCCGCCGTTGCGACAACAGGTCCCGGCTCCTGCCTGGCTTCACCCCATACCGTCGCGGATTTCTGAGGGTCCGTGTCGATTAGGACGACTCCGAGACCAGTTTCGTAAGCTGCCACAGCAGTGTGAACGGCCAAGGTGGTCTTGCCCGCACCGCCCTTCTGACTGAGGAACGCAACTACCTTCATGACGCCATGATTTCATGACGCCATGACGCATTCAAGGTTTGACGTTTTGGCGTCATGACGCTTTGGCTGCAGTGAAGCAACCTGCGGACTTGCGCTGCTGACCATTGCTCCTTGCCGGTCGGCGTTCGCACGCCGTGCGCGTGCAGCTCGGCCGCAATGGCGCGAAGGCTGCTCGCCCCATCGGCCTGCACCTGGCGCACTACGGCCAGCACGTCCGCCGCTCGCGCCGCCACTTGGCGGCTACGCGCCTGCCGCGCTGCCGCCGCCATCTCCGCCGTTGCCGGGGTAGGGGAGGGGTTGCCGAGGCGGACACCGCGCGCCTTCGCCACGGCCAAGGCCGCGCGCGTGCGCTGGCTGATCAACCCGGCTTCCAGCTCGGCAACCGCCGCCATCTGCGTGACCAGGAACTTGCCGACCGGCCCGGCAGGCACCAAACCGGGTCAATCCCAGTACACCGTCCCGCTCAGGCGCACGGGCCATATTCACACCACGAGGCTGTGGCTTGCCATCAGGTCGGAGTATGATTTGCCGGCAAGCCCCTGCAGATCGGCCACCTGGGTGATGGATGTCCCTTGCACCACAGACACCAGCAGATCGCCGTTGTGGTTGGCCAAGCTGATGGTGTCGCCCATGCTCATCACATCGTGCAGTTGAGCACGTCGCCGAACAGGGTGGAGAAATCCCTCACTTCAACGCCGCCGTGGGAGCCGAGGCTGGTGATCTTGTCGGTATTGAAGTAGCCGCTGGAGACCTGAGTGTGACCCGCGCCGGTCGGGATCAAATTGGTCCAGCCGTTGAGCGTGACGGTGCTGCCGCCCTCCTGGGTGATGACGGTATTCTGGTTGCCTGCCCCGGTAGTGATGTCGTTATGTAACCCGGCGTCGTCGATGGATTGGCTGCCGCTGCCCGTGTGGATGATAGTGGAGCCGAGCGTGCCGGTGACGGTGTTGTTGTCGTTACCGGTGAAGGCGCCGTGAGCGTCGACCCCGAGCTTGAGGGTGTGGTGATAGCTGTTCACCGATACGGCGTTGTCGCCGCTGTCGAGCGTGAGCGCCAGGCCGCTATTGTCGCCGTCGACCGTATGGTTACCGTCGCCGCAGGTGACGGGGTTGTCGTATCCGACGAGGTGAACGATTTTGGTGGCGTCTGCGAGTGTGGTGTTCATACCCCATTGCGTTTCAGCCAGGACCGTAGGCGCAGGCGGAACAATGGTGCCGAGCACGATCTTTAGCCCTTCGGTGCCATCGTCGATGGCTGAGAGGGTCTGACCGACTGAGGAATTCACCGTAGCGACTATCTCGCCGTCCAGCTTGGCGATCGTGCCGACGCCGTGAGCGAAGGTGAGGACGTCGCCTACGAGGCCATGCAGATCGACGCTGTTGGTGCCGGTGAACTGGGCGCCCAGGTTGATTGTGGCGTAGCCGGCAAAGCAGGTTATTTTAGTAGCACTGCCGTCGATGTTGAAGGCGTCATAGAAGCCTTGAACCTTGATGGCGGCGGTGCCGCCGGCGATCTCTACGGTTTCGGAGCCGAGGCCTGCGTCGATGGCGTTCTGACCGTCGCCGAGCTTGATGTAGTTACCGTAGCCACCGAGGGCGATGGTGTTGTCGCCACTGCCGGGGGTTACGGAGGACCCGCCGAAGCTGCCAGTGACGGTATTGTTGCCGTCGGCATCGCTGACGATGACGGTCACCGCGCCAAGGCCTGCGTAGATGACCTCGTCACCGCCACTGACCACGATCGCGTTGCTCGACAATGGTGCACGGCATTGTTGTTGTATCCGTCCAGATAAACACGGGTTGTGGCACGGAGCATCTCAACCACTGCTGCACTGCTGCCAACGTTGCCGGCTAGCCCGTATTATGCATGATGGTTGGCGGATACGGGAACAAGCCGCTGACTTAATGTCATATTTTGGTATTGAAACAAATATGATCCGATCCCGGAGCGCCATGCCCGCCGCCATCATTCTTACGCCCGCTTTGCCAGGCCTGTCACCCATCTGCGGCAAGCCCATCGTCGCGCGCTTCGGCGGGCGACTTACCCACTGCTCCTACACCACCACCGGGGACACGACCAGCAGTCGATGCACATCACCCATAATGGCCATTGAGCGAACACAAGGCGAAGGTGGCGTTGGAGACGATCTGAGGCGAGCAGACGTTGGGGGAGCTGTCCGTCAAGCACGGCACCCATCAGACAATGATCGCGGCCTGGAAACGGCAGGCGATCGAGGGTCTGGGTTTCACCTTCTCCGGCGAGGCCGTGCAGGCCACTGGGAAGGCGGGGCTGGCGCGGTTTCACACGAAGATCGGCCTTTGGTGGTGGAACGGGATTTTTGGTGAAGATCTCTAGCAGCCTGTCGGAGTGAAGGCCCAGGAGATTTCCGATCGAGGCTGAGGCTGGTTTTCCGATAAGGGCATCATGGACGTTGTCGTCTTTGGCTGTCGCGACCGGAACGTTGCGGCAGTACCGCGCGCTCTGCCACGCCAGTTGACCCGGGTTTGGGGCCGAACGGCGCGATCCCGCTTCATATCGCACCGCCCAGGACAAAAATCCGTTTCATGTTCCAGGCCATGCTCACCAAGCTCCACTCGCTGCGGACCTGGTCAAGCCCACGCAGCAGGAACTGGCGGAATCCCAGCACTGACTTAATGATGCCGAACACCGGCTCGGGCGTCTGCTTGCGCAAGGCGTAGCGCTTCTTGCCTTCGGGCGTCTTCAGGCGGTGGGCCATCGCGTCGAGTGGTGTGGGGTTCTTCGGCGATGGCGGCGGCTTGGCAAAACGCGCGGCGAGCGATGGATGATGCGCCTCGCGTCCCATCGCGATCACCGGCTCAATCCCCGCCGCGGCACAGGCGTTCACGTTGCCTTCGCTGAAATAG
>JANXSM010000128.1 GCA_025352665.1 Rhodospirillales bacterium
TCGCGCACGTCCGGCAGCGAGCGGGACATGATGGTGGACATGGCATAGGCGAGGTAGCGCTCAGACAGCGCGTCAATCAGCCGCGTGTCCTCGGTGTGCCCGCCTAGCGTGTCGAGATCGTCGCTCATGAGCGTCCTTCAGCCAATGCCTGAACCATGTCGTACAGCGCTTGGCGTGCTTGAGGCAACGGTCGGTGATGGCTTCCGAAGGCATCGCGTTCGATAAATGTTCCGGTCAGTCGCAAACCATCGCGCCAAGCCGGCAAATCGCCCTCAGAGTTGTCGCGCAGGAACGCCGGCAGCGGCAACAGGCGGTCTCTCCACACGCCGGCGGCTGCGGTGGAGACAGCCCTGCCAGTCCGCGGCGAGACATAGGGCAGGTCCACGGTTTCCCCGGTGACGGCGCAATGCGACAGGTCGAGGCCAAAGCCAAGCGCCGCCAGCAGCGATAACTCCCAGCGAATGTGTTCGTTCAGCATCTGCGGTCCGGCCGGCAGGCGGGCCAGAAGGCGCAGCAGCCCACCGAACACCACCGGCTGCGGCTCGCGCTCGATCAGCGCGCCGGCGGCCACGGCGCAGGCGGCAGTGAGCATGCCCAGCAGCAGCCGATCTTCCATCACCAGGCTGGCCGCGGGATGCACCATCTCGGCAGTGAGGCTGCCGAGCTGTTCCTCGAGCCTTCCGACCCAGCGCAACTGCACGAGATTGCCGGGCTGCCAGAGCGCCGCGCGGCTGCGGGACTGGGCCCCGCGCGCGAGGCCACGATGGGTGCCGTGCGCCTCTGTCATCACGGTTGCGACTGAATCGCCTTCGCCGAGTGGGCGCAGATCCAGGATAATGCCCGGTGCCTCCCACTCCATCAGCCACCGCCCTGGCGCAGGCGCTCCATTTCGGCGACGAGCTCGTGCCGGCTCGGCATAAACACATCTGGGATGGCGAGCGAGCCGGTTGGACCCTTCCGGTCACCCAGGGTCAGCAACGCCCAAGCCCGTTGTGCCGACAAGGGTTTTGCGGTCTGCACGGCGACACCCAGCACGCTGGTCCATGCCACATTTTGGTCGCGCCACAGCCGACGCAGCGTGAGACCAGTGCGATCCAGTGTCAAATGGGTGGCGCTGGGAATCCGACAGCTGGCGAGTGAGACTGCCACAGACAGATGGTAGAGGGCGGCCAGGCAACACAGCACCAGCACCAGACCGAGATCCTGATCCGTCAGCCCAACGCCCACCAGGAAAATCGCCAAGGCGATCCGGATGACAAGTTCTACCAGCATCGCCGTCGGCAGGCGAACCGGCGCGAAATCAAGCCGCTCGGTCATGCCGGCTGGGGGTCGATCGGACGGGAGCGGCGATGCTCGTCGATGGCAACGAAGGTGAAGGTCGCCTCGGTCACCTTCACCCGCGCAACATCATGGCGCTGGCGGCGCCAGGCCTCGACGAAGATGCGCATCGAGCTGCGGCCGGTGGCGAGCAGGCGGGCGTAGAGCGACACCTCGTCGCCCACGAAGACCGGGCTCAGGAAACTCATGCCGTCGACCGCCACGGTTGCGACCCGGCCGTGCGCGCGGGTGTGAGCGATGGAGCTGGCAGCAAGATCCATCTGCGACATCAGCCAGCCTCCAAAAATGTCACCATTCGGGTTGGTGTCGGCCGGCATGGCGATGGTGCGGATGGCGAGTTCGCCGTCGAGTTCCGTCATTCGAACTCCGTGGGCAGGCCAGGATTGCGGTGATGGGCGAACATGGCGGTGAGCTGGCGCGGCAAGGTGCGGCTGAGCGACAGATCGGCCGGGATTTCATGTTCGGAAAAAAAGCCGATCTCGCTGGTCTCAAGACTGGTTGCCGCTGAACCGCCGGTTAGTTCGCACAGGAAGAACAGCCGTGTGATGGAAAATGGCGCCGGCGGCTGATTGCCCTGACGGCTGCGGTCCCACACGGCGGCCAGCTTGGTGGCGACGCAGTTGAAACCCGATTCTTCAAAAACCTCCTTCACCACGTTCTCAGCCGGCGTCAGGTTAACGTCCGCCCAGCCGCCCGGCAGCGTCCACAGATGGTTGTCGGCAGCCTCACGCACCATCAGAATGCGATCGTCGCGAAACACCGCGCCACGCACGTCAACCTTGGGGGTGGCGTAGCCGTACTGATCCTTGAACAGGGCTTCGATCCGGGTGCCGTCGGTGTTGCAATGGGCCGCCATCACCCTGGCCGCGAGTGCGCGCAGTTGCTCGTATCGTTCAAGATCATAAGGATCCTTGGCGAAGGTCAGCCCGGATTGGGCGACTGCCTGTATCTCGCGGCTCCAGACCAGCCAATCCGGTTCCTTCACCGGGGATCCTCCAACCCGATCGCCCGCAGCCGGGCGCCTTCCTCATCCCACCCGGCGCGCTCCTTGACGTTGAGGAACAGATGCACGCGGCGCTCCAGCAACTGGCCAAGCTGGGCGCGAGCGCGGGCGCCGATTTCGCGGATACGGCTGCCGCCGGCGCCGATCAGGATGGATTTATGGCCGGCGCGGGCGACATAAACCGTCGCCTCGATCCGCACCGAGCCGTCCGGCTTCTCCTGCCAGCTTTCGGTCTCCACAGTGGCGCCATAGGGCACCTCCTCATGCGTCTGCAGGAAAATCTGCTCACGCACCAGCTCCGCTGCCAACAGCCGGTCCGGCAGATCGGTCAGATCGTCCTCGGGGAAAAGGTAGGGGCTTTCCGGCATTGCTGCGGCCAGCGCATCCATCAGGGCGAGCACACCGTCGCCGTTGGCGGCGGATACCATGAAGGTCTCCTGGAAGACGTGGATCGCGTTGAGCGTCGCGATCAAGGGCAGCAGGTTGCCGGGGGGCACCAGGTCTGTCTTGTTGAAAACCAACCAGGCACGGCCGCCGCGCTTGCCGATCGCGGCAGCGATTTCGCGCACCGATTCGGTGGCCCCGGCCTTTGCGTCGACCAGCAACACGACCAAGTCAGCGTCCTCCGCCCCGGCCCAGGCGGCATTGACCATGGCGCGATCAAGCTTGCGGCGCGGTTTGAAGATGCCTGGCGTGTCGACCAGCAGGATCTGCGACTGGTTCCGCATCAGGATACCCAGCACACGAAACCGTGTCGTTTGCGCCTTTGGTGAGACAATCGACAATTTTGCGCCGGTCATCCGGTTGAGCAGTGTCGACTTGCCCGCATTCGGGGCGCCAAGAATCGCGGCGAAGCCGCATCGGGTGGTCATGTATTCAGTCTTTCAAGAAGGTCATGCGCCGCCGCCTGCTCGGCCAGGCGCTTGCTGCCGCCGGTGCCGGATGCGGTATGGGTGCCGACGGTGACGGCGATGACGAAAACCGGCGCGTGCGACGGGCCTTCGGCGGAGACGGTCTCATAAAACGGCAAGGCCAGGCCACGGTGCAACGCCCATTCCTGCAGCCCGGTCTTGGAATCCTTGGGTGGGTCAATTTGCTCGGCGATGACGTGCCCCCAGGCGCGGCGGACGAAGGCGCGCGCCGGCTCGATGCCGCCATCGAGATAGAGTGCACCGATCACCGCCTCTGTGGCATCCGCCAACACGGTGGCCAGCTTGCGAACGCCCGCCTTGCTTTCGCTGGGTGAGACGGAGAGCGCTGCTGCGAGACCAAGCTCATCGGCAATCTTCGCGAGCACCGGTTGAGACACCAGCAGCGCCAGTCGCCGACCCAGCCCGCCTTCGTTCTCGCGGGGGTAGCGCTCGGCAAGCCATTCGGCGATCAACAGGCCGAGCACGCGGTCTCCGACGAATTCCAGCCGCTCGTTGCTGTGCGACTGCGTGCGCTTGCCGGCCCACGTACTAAGGGCTGCCGAGCGGTGGGTCAGCGCCTCCGCCAGAAGCTCCGGCCGCGCGAAGCTGTGGGCGAGAAGCGCCTCGACCCGGTTCGGCGACGAGGGGTTCAGGTTATCCCCGATAACAGGCGCGACCAGCGGATTTCGAACGGCCATTCCCAGAACTCCCACCACCAGGCGGTCGCATCCACGGAGAAAAAGATGAATTCGGCGCGGCCAACCAGGTTTTCGACCGGAATGAAGCCGACAGCACTGAGGACGCGGCTGTCCAGGCTGTTGTCCCGGTTGTCGCCCATTGCGAAAACATATCCGGGCGGCACGTCATACACCTGGGTGTCGTCCAGCTGCTCGTGGTCGGAAGCCTTAAGGATATAGTGCTGGCGCGCCGGCGCACCGTCAACTCCCGGCAAGGTCTCAAGATAGCGCTTCATCAGCATGCGCGGGCCATCGCCCTCGGCCACCGCATCGCCGGCTGCGACTCGGCTGACCTGGGTGCCGTTGATGAACAGTTGGCCACCCTTCATCTGGATGTGGTCGCCGGGTAGGCCCACGATGCGCTTGATATAGTCGGTCTCGTTGTCGCGCGGCAGCTTGAACACCGCGACGTCGCCGCGGGCCGGCAGCTTGCCGAAGATGCGGCCATGGAACAGGGGCGGCGACAGTGGCATCGAATAACGCGAATAGCCGTAGCTGAATTTCGAAACGAAAAGGTAGTCACCAACCAGCAACGTCGGGATCATCGAGCCGGACGGGATGTTGAAGGGCTCGAATGCGACCGTACGAATGCCGATGGCAATGAGGCCGGCGTACACGATGGTTTTGAGGTTCTCGAGCGTGAACAGCCCGTCGGAGGTGCGTTTGCTCATGAAATGGCCATGACGGGGGATCGGTCCGGAAGAGAGGTGCTCGGGATGAACCCTAGGCGTTCCCGCATGTCAAGCGAGCGGCTCCGCCGACAGGATCACCTGTGCGTAGGCGTAAGGGTATTCGTCAGTCATTGTCAGGTCCAGGCGTGCGACATGACCCGCAGGTGTCAAAGCAGCAAGGCGCACGGCAGCACCTCCGCACAGGTCGAAGCCAGGCTGGCCGCCGGGATGGTTGATCACGCCAAGATCGGACATGAACACGCCGCGGGCGAAGCCGGTTCCGAGCGCCTTGGCGCACGCTTCCTTGGCAGCGAAGCGCTTGGCATAGGTGCCGGTACGGTTGGTCCCAGAACGACGCTCTGCGCGGCGGATCTCAGCTTCGGTGAACACGCGCTGGATGAACCGATCGCCAAAACGCTCCAAAGCGCGTTCGATCCTGCGGATGTCGCAGATATCGGAACCTACACCCAAAATCATCCGCGGGCCCGCTCGACCTGGTGAATGCCTGGGGCCGCGCGCAGGCCGGCGATAACGTTGGACAAGTGGCGCAGGTCGCGTACTTCCACATCGACGAGAATCTCGAAGAAATCCGCTTGGCGATTAAGAATTTTTAGGTTGGCGACGGCGCCATCCTGCTTAGCGATGGCGTTGGTGACACTGGCCAACGCCGTCGGCTCGTTATGGGCGATCACGCTGATACGGCCGATATGCCCGTCCGCCTCACCTTTCTGCGGCGTGAAGGCGGAGGGGTCCCAGTCGACATCGATGAACCGCTCCGGCGTGGCGGCGAAGGTTTCAAGCGTCGGACAATCCTTGGTGTGGATAGTCACACCCTTGCCGGTGGCGACGATCCCCACGATGCGGTCGCCGGCCAGTGGATGGCAGCAGCCGGCGTATTGAATAGCCATGCCCGGCACCAGCCCGGTGATAGGCAAATGATGGCCGATGCGCGCCGCGGTCTGGCGGTTGCCGACCTGGGGCATCATGCGCGGCGTGCGCGGTGCCTGGCGCAGCTCCGGGTAGGCTGCCAGCACGACGTCCTTGGGCCCCAGATTGCCGTTGCCGACGGCTATGTAGAGATCGTCGAGATTGGCCTGCTTGAGCTGCTTCAGGGCGGGCTCGAGTATCTTTTCCGATCCGTCAACGCCGTCCTGGCGGAATGCTCTGGCCAGCGCCGCACGCCCCGCATCGCGATTCACCTGGCGCTGCTGCTGCTGCACGAAGCGGCGAATCCGCGCCCGCGCCTTGCCGGTAACAGCAAAACGCTCCCATTGCGGGCTCGGGGTGCCCCCGCGAGAGGTCATGATCTCGACTTGGTCGCCGTTCTGCAGCTCGTGGCGCAGTGGCAGCAGGCGGCCATTGATCTTGGCACCGACACAGGTGTCGCCGACCTGGGAATGCACGGCATAGGCAAAGTCGATTGGCGTGGCGCCGCGCGGCAGCTGGATCAGCTGGCCCTTGGGCGTGAAGCAGAACACTTGGTCCTGGTAGAGTTCGAGCTTGGTATTCTCCAGGAACTCATCCGGCGTCGAGTTTTCCAGAATTTCCAGAAGGTCCTGCACCCAGCGGAATTTCTGCGCCTCCTGGGCGGCGGCGTCGTGCTGCTTGTAGATCCAGTGTGCGGCCACGCCGTTTTCGGCGACGTTCTGCATGTCCTCGGTGCGGATCTGCACCTCGATCTTCTGGTTGCGCGGCGAGCGGAGCGTGACGCCGGTGTGGATCGACTGGTAGCCATTGGATTTTGGGGTCGAGATGTAGTCCTTGAACCGACCGGCTATCACGGGATAGGCCGCATGGATCGCACCAAGGGCCGCATAACAGGCCTCGCGGGTCGGTACCGCGATCCGAAATGCCATGATATCAGAGAGTTGTTCAAACTGCACGTTGCGGCGCTGCATCTTCTCCCAGATGGAGAATGGCGATTTCTCCCGTCCGGTCACCTCGATCACTGTAACGCCCTGCTCGTGGCACACGCGGGCGAGCTCGTGGCGGACCTCCTCGATGACGTCTGCACCCTGCCCGCGTAGAAAATTCAGCCGCGCCTGGATGCTGTCATAGGCCTCGGGGTCGAGCTGGGCGAAGGAGAGCGTCTGCAGTTCGGTTTTGACCGCCTCCATACCGATGCGTTCGGCGAGCGGGGCGTAGATATCCATGGTCTCGCGGGCGATGCGAGCCCGCCGTGGGGCCTGCTGCACCGCACCAAGTGTTCGCATGTTGTGCAGCCGGTCGGCGAGCTTGACCAGCAGAACCCGGATGTCTTTGGACATCGCAAGCACCAGCTTACGGAAATTTTCGGCCTGCTTGGTTCGATCCGATTGCAGTTCGAGCCGGGTGAGTTTGGTCACCCCATCGACGAGGCCTGCGATCTCTGTCCCAAACTCACGGCTGAGCTGCGTCAGCGTGATCGACGTGTCCTCGATCACGTCGTGCAGCAGGGCAGTGACGATGCTGGCGGTATCCAGCCTGTAGCCGGCCAGGATGTCGGCAACGGCCAATGGATGGATGATATACGGTTCGCCGTTGTCACGTTTCTGTGCGCTGTGCGCCTGGGTGGCGACAGCGACAGCCGACTCGATCAGACCGACATCGGCCTTTGGATCATATTGCCGGACCTTCGTCGCCAGGGCCGAGCCGGCCGAGGCGGTCGTGCTCGTCACGCCATCCGGCGCGCGAAAGGCGCCGGCGCGCCATCGGCCTTGCGCGCCGGCGGTCATTTATCGCTACCGGCGGCCGCGGCCACCAAGTTCGGCCTCAATGGCCGCTTCGATGTCGTCCGGCGAGAGTTCCTCGCCGTCGACCGGAAGGGTCTGCCCCTCGTCGGCGTCGGCACTATCCTGCAGGCCAAAGATGTTCTGGTCAGTCGGGATGAGGTCGAGCACCTCCTCGTCAGCAGGCTCCGGCTCGGGCGCACGCGACAGCGACTTCAGCAGATCGGCGTTCAGCTTTTCGAGCGTGATCGTCTCATCGGCGATCTCACGCAGCGCCACCACCGGATTTTTGTCATTGTCCCGTTCCACGGTAATTTCCTCACCGCGCGCGATGTTGCGTGCCCGCTGGGCAGCAAGCAGCACTAGTTCGAAGCGATTCGGGATGCGTTGGACGCAATCTTCAACGGTCACGCGAGCCATGCGTTCAACTCCAGTCTTTTGCTTTGAGCGAACCCACCATATGACGTGATCGCACGGCGCTTGCAAGCTTAGATTGGCGTAGCGTCCTGGGCGGGCAGAGAAGCCAGCAATGCGGCGGCGGTCAGACCCAATCCGGGATGAAGCCACTCTGGCTGAATGTCGCACAGCGGCGCGAGGACGAAGGCCCGAAGATGGGCGCGCGGGTGTGGCAGGATCGGGTCCGGTGACTCTCGGACGCCGTTACCCATTGCGATGATGTCAAGGTCGAGCGTGCGCGGTGCATTGGCGGTGGTGCGGACGCGGCCGGCCTGGTTTTCGATCACCTGCAATTGGGCAAGAAGCCATTCTGGATCGGCGACACCTTCCAGACGCACAACGCCATTGACGTAATCGGGGCCACCCGGCGGGATCGGCGCCGTTCGGAACCAGCGCGATTGGCCGCTGACGCGCAGGCCCGGCAGATCATGCAGAGCCTGAACTGCCGCACTACAGGTCGCCAGGGCGTCGCGGCCGTCCGGCCCGGGAAGATTGGCACCAACGGCAATGAAGATTGGCGCTATAAACTTCGGTTCAGCCTGCAATGAAACGTTCATTTTCACCTTTTAGTCATACATCTGACGGATTATGGTTCCGCCCAGCGGACGAAACGGTCCCGCATCGGGAACGCCATCGCAACGCGGTGGTGTGACGTGTATTTAATGCGGTTGACCAGATCATCCTCGCCAAACGATTTCCAGCAATCCAAAATCATCAGCCGGGACATTTTACCATGCATTTTCTTCCGACCGAGCGTGTCGCACTGTTTATCGACGGCGCGAATCTGTACTCAGCCTCCCGCAACCTTGGGTTCGACGTTGATTACCGAAATTTGCTGGAGACGTTTCGCAAACGCGCCCACGTCATCCGCGCATACTATTACTCGGCTGTGCTGGAGACCGAGGAATATTCGCCCCTGAAGCCGCTCACCGACTGGCTGGCCTATAATGGCTACACGCTGGTGACCAAGCCCGCTAAGGAGTTCACGGACGCTGCCGGCCGCCGGCGTATCAAGGGGAACATGGACATCGAACTGGCGATCGACATGCTGGAGCTGGCCGACAAGATCGACCATGCCGTGCTGTTCAGCGGCGACAGCGATTTCCGCCGCCTGGTGGAAGCCGTACAGCGCAGGGGGGTGCGCGTGTCGGTGATCTCCTCCATCCGCACAACGCCACCGATGGTGGCGGATGAGCTGCGTCGCCAGGCCGACCAGTTCATCGAGCTGGCCGAAATCGCCCCGGAGTTCACCCGCAGACAGACGGAACCGCGCCCCACTCGCCCCACCGCCAGCCGCGTGACACCGGCCGAACCCTACGCCGACGCTGCCGAGTTGGGCTGAGTGAAAGATCCGACATGACCCTGTTGGCAGACGTCGACCAGATTGCAGCCCCTCCCCGCGACTGCCCGCTGTGCCCCAGGCTGGTGGCCTATCGGGCAAGCAATCAGCAGGCGAACCCGGCGTGGTTCAATGGTCCGGTACCGAGTTTCGGTTCGGCCGACGCGCAGCTGTTGGTGGTAGGCATGGCGCCCGGGGTCAAGGGCGCCAATCGCACCGGCCGCCCTTTTACCGGCGACCATGCAGGGTTGCTGCTTTATCAAACCCTGCTGCAGTTCGGCTTTGCCAAAGGCGAATACGGTGCCGATCCCAATGACGGGCTGACCTTGAACGATTGCCGCATCGTCAATGCCGTGCGCTGCGTGCCGCCCGCCAATCTGCCGGAGCCGAAGGAGGTCTCGACCTGCAACAGCTTCCTGCGCGCGGAGTTGCAGGGCATGCCTGCGCTTAAGGTTGTGCTTGCGCTCGGCGTACTTGCGCATGCCGCAGTGCTGAAGGCCTGTGGCATTCCCCCTGCCCGCATCCGCTTCAACCACGGCACCATTCACGAACTGCCAGACGGGCTACTGGTCGCGGACAGCTATCACGTCTCGCGCTACAACACTTCGACCCGCCGGCTTACCCCCGAGATGTTCGAGGCGGTGATCTTCCAGGTGACCCGCCGAGTACGCGAGGGCTAGGAGCCTGTCTGAGTAATCATGGCCGTAACGAAAAACGAAAGAGGCTTGCTTCAGAAGGGGGCAGGCTGGTTCTAAAAAGAATCAGCGCCGCCTCGGCTGCGAACCAATGTTGCGCGGTGTGCTTACGTAAGCGATTACTCGGACGGGCTCCTAGAGCAATATCGCCTGAGGTTGAACCAACCGTGCGATAAAATTGCTCGTTAAAACAAAAGACTAGAGCCTGATCGCTTCGCCTACTAGAAGCGATCAGGCTCTAGAGCGGGTTCGCCGGCAAGCCCGGGGCGCGATACCAGCCCGCCTTAGACTAATGCTGGATCAGTCAGCACCAAGGCGGGCTGGCGTCAGGATACGTCGAACGAAAATCCACTCCCGTTTTCAGTTGCTGCACCGTGTACCTCGTGCATCAGCAGCAGCGCACAGATCACCGCGGCCTGGGGGGCGATCAGTCCATTGTTCCCGCTGGTGTCGAGCGTCAACGTTTTGGCGAAGAGGGTGAGTTGCTGGGTGATCGTGGCGACTTCGGTTCCGCCGAGTTCGATGCGCCAGGAATAGGGCCAGAATGGCAGAAGCCTGCGGACCAACGGGTATCCGGTCTCCTCGATACTGCCGACCTGGGTACCGTCGGGCGCCAGCAGTTGCAGATGATCCCGCCACAGCGAACGAAAGCTCATTCGGCGTACGATGCCGAGCGGCACGCCCGTTGCGCCATCGCTAAGCAGATAGGAGAAGTTGATCTGAAACAGCGCCTCCCGCCGGGAGCAGATCAGCATCTCGCTCTCGCTGTCATCGGCGTAAAGCGCGTTCTCTTCGAGCAACCGCAGGATCGGGTGCTTTGCATAGCCAACCTGGCTGCCCTGCCCGTCATAGATCCGGAATATGCGTCCGATCGAAAGGGCATTTTGGCGGATCTGGTAGATCCCATCGGGCCACGGAACCACGAGGCCCTCAGGCCGCCGACATCTTGGCCGTCGCGTCCACCTGCATCTCGCCGAGATAGGCCTGCTTGATGTCCTCGTTCTCGCGCAACTCGGCAGCCGTGCCCGACAGCACCACCATGCCGGTCTGCAGAACGTAGGCGCGATGGGCAATCGACAGTGCCATCGAGGCATTCTGCTCGACCATGAAGATCGTTGTGCCCTGCCGGTTGATCTCCTGAATGATGTCGAACACCTGCTCCACATACAGTGGTGACAAGCCCATCGAAGGTTCGTCCATGCAGATCAGCCGCGGGCGGGCCATCAGCGCCCGGCCGATCGCCACCATCTGCTGCTCGCCCCCTGACAGCGTGCCGGCCAGTTGGGCGCGGCGTTCCTTGACGCGCGGAAACAGCGAATACACCCGCTCCAGATCCTCATTGAACTGCGGGCCGCGCTTTTGCGTGTAGGCGCCCATTTCGAGGTTCTCATAGACAGACATGCGCGGAAATAGCCGTCGGGCCTCCAGCACCGGGGCAATGCCGCGCCGCACACGCTCGCTCGTCGGAAGGGTCTCGATCGGCTTGCCATCGAAGATCACCGTGCCGGTGGCCGGGCGCACCACGCCCATGATGGTCTTCATGGTGGTAGACTTGCCGCAGGCATTGCCTCCGAGCAGGCAGACGATCTCGCCGCGGACGATTTCATAATTCACGTTCTTCAGCGCGTGAAGATCGCCGTAATAGGTGTTGATCCCTTTGAATTCCAACAGGAAGTCGGGCGGCAGGACCATGGTTGAACCGTCAGCCGGCATGGGTTTCCTCCATCACAGCCGCACGCGCGGCGCGGCCGAGATAGGCGGTGAGCACCTGTTCGTCGCGGCGCACCACTTCAGGCAGGCCCTCGGCGATCTTGTCGCCATGGTCGAGTACGATCACGGTGTCGGCAAGCTTCGTCACGACGTCGAGCTTGTGCTCGATGATCAGAATGGTCAGGCCCAGGTCGTGCAGGCTTTTGATCTGCTCGGCGAGTTCCAGGGTTTCCGCCGGGTTCATGCCGGCGGTCGGCTCATCGAGCAGCAGAATGCGCGGGCGCGAGGCGAGTGCGCGGGCAATCTCGACACGGCGGCGATTGGCGTAGGACAGGCCGGAGACGGTCTGCGCCACGCGCGGCGCAAGCCGGTTGCCGAACAGGGCGATGATATCTGTCACCCAGGTCAGCGCTTCGCGCTCCTCTCGCCGGTTGGCCGGAGTGTGCAGCACCGAGCTGAACGGGCCAGACGTAAGCCTTGCGTGCTGGCCGAGCAGCACGTTCTCCAACACGGTGAGGTTGGGGAACAGGCGGATGTTCTGGAAGGTGCGCGCCACGCCGCGGACAAGCACCTGGTCCGGCCGGAGACCCAGCAGTTCCATCCCCTCAAACCGAATCGAGCCGCTGTTGGCGTTAACCAGGCCGGTGATAACGTTGAACAGCGTGGATTTGCCCGACCCGTTCGGTCCGATCACCGCCACCACGCCGCCGGCCGGAACCGTTAGCGACACTGCGTTCAGCGCCACCAGGCCGCCGAACTTCACCGTCACGTCGCGGATTTCCAGCCCCGGTTTGTCGTGCTTCACCCAATGGGGAATGCGGTCTAGCCCCACGAAGCCGCCGCGCTTCACTTCGGCGTGCTGGGCTGCGAAGTTCAGCGGCGGTGCCGGCCGCGTCGCGGGGATCAGCCCTTCGCGGCGGAACAGCATCATCATCACCAGAATGATGCCGAAAAATAGCTGGGTCCATTGCACGAGGTCGATATTGCTGAGATAGGCGATTCCGGTCAGGCCGCCGAGATCGTGCATCCAGCCGTTCACCTGCGGCAGGAACCAGGTCTGCATCAATTGCAGCAGCACGGCACCGAGCACCACGCCCCATACCGAGCCCATTCCGCCGAGCACCACCATGACGAGCAGCATGGAGGAGACGGCGAAGTTGAACATTTCCGGGGTCGCGGTCTGCAGCTTGGCCACGAAAAATACGCCGGTCATGCCCGCGAAGGCCGCACCAATGGCGAAGGCGAGCAGTTTGAAGCGGACGAGGTTGACGCCCATGGCGGAGGCTGCGGTTTCGTCCTCGCGGATCGCCATCCAGGCACGGCCGATCCGGCTGTCGCGCAGTCGAATGGAGACGAACACCAGCAGCGCCACCAATGCGAGGCCGACATAGTAATAAGGTGTGGCGTCCACGCCGAAGCTGGTGCCGAACAGCTTCGGCGCCTGCACGCCATTGAGGCCGGCGGCACCGTTGGTCACGCTGTCGAGGTTGCGGGCGACGATGGGCACGATCTCACCGAAGCCCAGGGTGACGATGGCCAGGTAGTCGCCGCGCAGCCGCAGGGTGGGAGCGCCGAACAGCACGCCGAACAGGGCCGCCACCAACGCACCGGTGGGCAGCGCCAGCCAGAACGACAGGGTGAAGTGAACCAGGTCCGGACCACCCTGGTTGATCTTTTCGACCAGCCCGAGGAAGGCGAGCGGCCCCCAGGCGTTGCTCCACAGCGGCATCACCTGGAAGCTGGTGAAAATGCCGTAGTAATAGGCGCCGATGGCAAAGAAGGCTGCGTAGCCTAGGTCGAGCAAACCTGCGAAACCGACCACGATGTTGAGGCCAAGGGCGAGTGTTGCGTAGGACAGTGCGTTGGCGGCGCCATCGATGTCGCCATCGTCGGGGTTCACAATCGGAAATGCGATCAGCACCACCGCCAGCACCAAAAGCCCCAGCGCCTTGCGCCGTTCGGGTGTCATGCCGGCAAGAGGGCGGGCAAGCTGTGTCTTGAGGGCTTGGAACATGACGAGCCCCTTCAGGATTTGTTGGGAGCAATGCGGCCGAGCAGGCCAGCCGGGCGGAACACCAGAACGAGCACAAGCAGGCCGAAGATCACCACGTCCGACCATGCGGTGCCGATCACCTGCCCGCTCAACGACTCGATGAGCCCGATCAGCACGCCACCAAGCATGGCACCTGGCACGTTGCCGATGCCGCCAAGCACGGCTGCGGTGAAGGCGCGCAACCCCGCGGCAAAGCCGATATCGACCTTGGCGAGGTTGTAGTAGAGCCCGAACACCATGCCGCAGGCGCCGGCCAGCGCCGAGCCGAGGAAGAACGACATCATCACGACCCGATCGACCTCAACACCCATCATCCGGGCAGCTTCCGGGTCTTGGGCCGTGGCGCGCATGGCGCGGCCTATTTTGGTGTATTGAACGAAATAGGTCAGTCCGCCCATCAGCACGAGGGAGATCACCCAGATCAGGATCTCCTTCAGCCGCAGCACCGCGCCGCCAATATGAAAGGCGATCGGTGCCAGCGGGTTGG
Organism: Rhodospirillales bacterium; assembly: GCA_025352665.1. Lineage (GTDB taxonomy): Bacteria > Pseudomonadota > Alphaproteobacteria > Acetobacterales > Acetobacteraceae > CAIQQQ01. The sequence continues at coordinate 14,109 of JANXSM010000128.1, forward strand.
GGAAATTCTTGGAATCAGAGCCGATCGTCAGCAGGATCACGTTGAACAACACGTAGGACACGCCGATCGTGGTGATCATCGCCGCCGGGCCCTTCACCTGGCGCAGCGGACGCAGCAAGAAGCGTTCGATTGAAACGCCGATGCCGCCACACAGCACCATCGACAGCAGCATCGCGGTGCCGAGAGACAGGATCAGCGGCAGGCCGGTCAGGACCACGTCCTGACCGTACAAGCCGAAACCCCATTGCAACGTGAGCATGGCGATCATGGCGCCCACCATGAACACGTTGAAATGGGAGAAGTTGATCAGTTCCATAATGCCGTAGACAAGCGTGAAGCCAAGCGCCAGGAGCGCATACATCGACCCGAGGCTGAGCCCGTTGATCAGTTGCTGGAGAAAGAGATCACCGGTGGTCATGCTGGGCGCCCTGCCCGTCTACGAATGCACATGGTCAGGCCATCGGCGCCACCCCGACGTATTTGAATTGCGCGTCAGGATCTTCGAGAGACTTGGTCGCGTCCTTTTTGATTTGGAACACGCTGATTATCTTGTCCTTCAGGTCGCCATTGCCGTCGAAGGAGATCGGGCCGAGCAGACTGTTCGGCAGCGACACAGTCTGGATGGCGTCACGCACCGCTTCGCGCGTGGGCGCCTTGCCAGTCGCGGTCACCGCCCTCACCGCCTCGATGATGACCTGGGCGCCGACGTAGCAGGTGACGGTGTAGTCGTCTGGACGCATCTTGAAGCGCGCGAAATATTTGTCTGAGAAATCTTTGGTCTTGGGGTCTTCGATGACATGCGGACTGGCAACCGTGGCATACCAGCCTTCAACAGCGGGAAAACCCGCACCCTTGAGCAGATCGGCGGATTGCATGCCATCACCGCCTGCCTTGATCATGGTCGGGATGATGTCATAAGCCTGCTTGGCCAACTTCACGCCGGCCTGACCGACGCCGCCGTAGTACAGCGCATCAGGCGCCAGCGACTTGATCTTGGTCAGGATGGTCGCGTAGTCGGCCGCCTTCGGATCGAGCCGGTCGCGGCCGAGAACTTTCACGCCCTTCTTTTCCACCTGGCCCTGGAAGGCATCCGCCAGGCCCACGCCATAGGCGCCGCTGTCGTCCAGGATGTAGACGGATTTGATCTTCAGCGTGTCGGCCATGTAGTTGGCCATGTTCGGGCCCTGGTAGGCGTCGGTCGCAACAGTGCGGAAGTAGATCGGCTTGCCGGCGGGGCGATACTGGGCGGCGAACTTCGGATCGGTGATATCAGGGTTGGTGGACGAGGGCGTGATGGTCGCAAGGCCGCCGGCCGACAGGATCGGCGACATGGCCTTGCCGGCGCCTGACATCTGCGGACCGAGGGCTGCCATAATCGCCTTGTCGGACACCATCTTGCGCGCGTTGGTGGCGGCCTGCGCCGGATCGTACTGGCCGGCCGTGGCAGTTGCGTCGTCGAGTTTCTCAACCAGGAACTGATAGCCCTTCACCGCCTTGTTGGCGTTGGCTTCCTCGAAGGCAAACACGCCGCCCTGGCTCACGCGTAGCGCATTCTCGGCGTCCGCTCCGGTGAACGACATGCTGAAGCCGATCTTGATCACCTTGTCTTCGGCACGTGCTGACTGCACGCCGATTGTAGCCGCGGCGGCAATGCCGGCGGCGGCCTTGAAAGTCGAGCGACGCGAGATCATTGCGAATACCCTTTCTATTTGATTCATGGCGCACGGAACGCCACGGCAACGACAGCTTGATGCCACTATGCCCGTTTGGCAATCCTGCATCCCGTTTGGCGCACGGCCGACTGAAACGATGCCTGGGTTTTTACCTTGCACCGCAGCATTCCCGCGCATCCGGCCTGCGTCTGGATGGAGCAATCGGCATGCCAGTGGCGAAACTGCTGTGCTATGTCGCCGTGATGGCCCTTCCTCCCCTGCTAATCCTTCAGAACATCCACCTTACGCTCGGCACAGCGCCCCTGCTGGCGGGCGCGGAGCTCGCTGTAAGCCCTGGCGAACGTCTGTGCCTGGTCGGGCGCAACGGTTCGGGCAAATCGACTTTGCTTAAAATTGCGGCAGGGATGATCAAGCCCGATGGCGGCTCGGTTTTTGTGCAACCGGGGGCGACTGTGCGCTATCTGCCGCAGGAGCCGGATCTTTCAGGGTTCCCCAATGTGCTCGCTTATGTCGAGGACGGCATGGGTCCTGGTGACGACCTGTATCGCGCGCGCTACCTGCTGGAGCAGCTCGGCATGACCGGGGAGGAGGACACCGCCCATCTGTCTGGCGGCGAATCGCGCCGCGCGGCACTCGCCCGTGTGCTGGCGCCGAGCCCCGACATTTTGCTGCTCGACGAGCCCACCAACCATCTGGACTTGCCGGCGATCGCCTGGTTGGAGAGCGAGCTCGCCTCGCTGCGCTCCGCCATGGTGCTGATCAGCCATGACCGTCGCCTGTTGGAAAGCCTGTCGCGCTCGATCGTCTGGCTTGACCGCGGGGTCTCGCGCCGCCTCGAACGCGGGTTCAGCCATTTCGAGGCGTGGCGGGACGAGACGCTCGAGCAGGAGGAGCGCGACCGTCACAAGCTCGGCCGCAAGCTCGCCATGGAGGAGGATTGGCTGCGCTACGGCGTCACCGCGCGGCGCAAGCGCAATGTGAAACGCCTGGCGGGACTGCACAGCCTGCGCGAACAACGTCGTCAGAAGAACGGACCGACCGGCGGCGCCAGGCTCACCTCGGCCGACGCAGATCTGTCGGGCAAGCTCGTCGCCGTCGCCGAAGACGTGTCGCTCTCGTTCGGCGACCGCCCGATCATCAGCCACCTGACCACGCGGATCCTGCGCGGCGACCGTGTGGGCATCATCGGCGCCAATGGCGCGGGTAAAACCACGTTGCTGAGCCTGCTGACGGGGGAAACCCAACCGGACAGCGGTGAGATCCGCGTAGGCTCCAGCTTGCAGATGGTCACACTCGACCAGCGCCGCGCCTCACTCGACCCCACCAAAACGCTGGCGGACACGCTCACTGGCAACCACGGCGAAACCGTCGAAGTGAATGGGCAGTCGCGCCACGTGATCGGCTACATGAAGGATTTCCTGTTCGGCCCTGAGCAGGCGCGCACTCCCGTGGGGGTGCTGTCCGGTGGCGAGCGAGGTCGCGTAACCTTGGCGGTGGCGCTGGCCAAGCCCTCCAACTTGCTGGTGCTCGACGAACCCACCAACGACCTCGATCTCGAAACCCTCGAGCTCCTGCAGGAGCTGCTGGCCGACTATCCCGGCACGGTGATGCTGGTAAGCCACGACCGCGACTTCCTTGACCGCGTATGCACCAGCGTGATCAACGCAGAGGGCGATGGCAAATGGGTCGAATACGCCGGCGGCTATTCGGACATGCTGAACCAGCGCGGCAAGCCGGCGACGCTTACCGCGGTCGAACAGCAATCGAGCGGTCGCAAGCAGCAGGCTGCGGCCACCTCGGCGCCAAAGAAGCTGTCCTTCAGGGACAAGCACGCGTTGGAGACGCTACCCAAGCGCATGGACCAACTCACCGGCGAGGTCGCCAAGCAGCGCCGCATTCTCGACGATCCAAAGCTCTACATCCGCGATCGCCCCGGCTTCGAACGCGCCACCCAAACGCTGCAGGCGGCCGAGGCGGAACTGGCGACATCGGAGGAGCGCTGGCTGGAGTTGGAGCTGTTGCGGGAGAAGGTCGAAGCGGGCTGAAGCAGAGGCGGGCTTCGCCTGCGCGTTGCAGCAGCGGTTAGGCCTGAAGCCATCGGGCGAGATGACCGAGAGGTCTGAATCACGCGATAAAGTAAAGAGCTAGCGCCGCCCGCACGACGATCACCACCGTGGCCTTGCTGACTGTGTGCATGAGCCAGGAAGCCCTTGCTCCGCCACAATAGTGGCGCACCAATGACAACGTGGCAGCTGCCGGCAGGATCATGACCGGCTTCCGCCAGCTCTCCTCCACATGCATGAGCAGCCAAAGTTCGCTGGTTACCGCGGCCTGTGGAAATGTGGACCATTGCTCTATCGCAACATGCGTCGCCAGGCCTGCGATATCCAGCCTGCGTTGACGTCGACGGCTGTGGGTGGCGTAACACGTTCGTGGCTTTATCAGGAATTACGATGAGTCTTCAATCGATGCTCAGCGGAGGACAATCCTTGCTGTGCCCCGGCGTCTATGATGCCCTTACCGCCTCACTCGCTGAGGCTGCTGGGTTTCAGGCGGTCTATCTCTCCGGCGCTTCGGTCGCCTACACGAAGCTCGGCCGACCCGATATCGGACTGGTCTCGATGACCGAAATGGCGGACACGCTGAGCCATATCCGCGAGCGGATCACGCTGCCCATCGTGGTTGACGGCGACACCGGGTTTGGCAACGCGATCGGCGCACAGCGTACCGTCCGCTGCTTCGAGCGCGCCGGCGCCGATGCCATCCAGATTGAGGACCAGGCGTTTCCCAAACGCTGCGGCCATTTGCGCGACAAGGTGTTGGTCTCGCCTTCCGAAATGGCTGGCAAGATCCGCGCCTGTGTGGATGCGCGCGACAAGACATTGATCATCGCCCGCACCGATGCCATCGCCGTTGAGGGCTATGCGGCGGCGCTCGACCGGGCCGAGCTCTATCTGGCTGCGGGCGCCGATGTGATCTTCATCGAGGCTCCCGAGGATGCCGCCCAGCTCGAGGCCATTCCGCGCCATTTCACCGGCCGCACCCATCTGATGGCCAACATGATCGAAGGCGGCCGCACGCCCATGCGCGATGCCACGCAACTGGCGCAGCTCGGCTACCAGATCGTGATCTTCCCAGGGGGCCTCGTGCGCGCGCTCGCCCGTGCCACGCAGGAATTCTTTGCCACCTTGCACCGCGACGGCACCACCGCCGCCTTCCGCGACCGGATGCACGACTTCAAAGGCCTCAACGACATGCTCGGCACCGATGCCATCCTCGCCGAGGGGCGTCGCTATGATTGACCTGGATCCGGTGACGCTGGCCGTCCTCAAGGGACGACTCGAGCAGATCGCCGACGAGATGGACGCAACCCTGTTCCGCCGTGCGTTCAATCCCACCATCGCCGAGGCGCACGATGCCTGCCACGGCATCTATCATGCCGACACCGGCGCCACGCTGATCCAGGGCAAATCGGGCCTGCCGATCTTCGTGGGGGTGATGGCGCACGCTGTCCGCGCGGTGATCGAGAAGTTCACCGCCGACCGCGCGCCTGCGGACGGCGACGTGTTCATCTTCAACGACCCCTATCTCGGCGGCACCCATCTGTCCGACATGCGGCTGATCCGGCCGGTGTTCAGCGCGGGACGGCTGTTCTGCTGGCTTGCCAGCGTCGGCCATTGGAACGATCTCGGCGGCGCCGTGCCAGGCAACTACAACCCCGCCGCGACCGACTACTTTCAGGAGGCGGTGCTGATCCCGCCAGTACGCCTCTACCGCGCAGGCGTGCTGGAACAAGACATCGTCGACATCATCCTCGCCGCCTCCCGCCTGCCCGACACCGCGTTCGGCGACCTCAACGCCCACCTCTCGGCACTCGACCTCGGTGTCGCCCGTATGCTCGATCTGGTGGCCGAAACCGGCGGCGACATGCTCGCCGCAGCCATGCAGCGGCTCACCGACATCAGTGCCAGACAGATACGCGCCGAAATCGCGGGCCTGCCCGATGGCACATGGCACGAGGAAGACTTCCTCGACAATGACGGCCGCACCGACACGCCACTGCGCATCGCCTGCGCCGTCACCATCGAGGGCGAGACGCTATCCTTCGATTTCACCGGTTCGGCCGGCGCCTGTGCCGGGCCGGTCAACATCAGCCGCGCCACCACCGAGGCCAGCGTCTATGTCGCGCTAAAGCATTTGTTTCCGGAAATCGCCGCCAACTCCGGGGTGATGGTGCCGATCCGCATCCACATCCCCGAGGGCTGCCTGCTGGACGCCAAACGCCCAGCTCCGACCGGGGGCTACACCGAGACCATCCTCCGCGTGATCGACGTCATCTTCAGCGCCTTTGCCCGCATCCGGCCGGATGCCGCGACTGGCAACGCCTATGGCACGATCAACGCGCTGAGCCTCACCGGGCGGCGTGCCAACGGGTCGCAATGGGTGATGTTCTCCTTCTTCGGCGGCGGCCACGGCGGCAACCCCGAAGGCGACGGCTTGAGCCACGGCAACCCGCCGATCGCGACTGCCATCATTCCGCCGGTGGAGATCATGGAGCAGGCCTATCCGATCCGCTTCACCCAGTGGGCGCTGCGGGACGGCTCGGGCGGGGATGGCGCGCAGCGCGGCGGACTCGGCGCCATCTACGAAATTGCCGTCAACGGCGATGCCGAGGCCTTCGTGTTCGCCGAACGCGCGCGGTTCTCTCCGCGCGGCGTGCTCGGCGGTGGCGACGGCGCGCGCAACGTAATCGCCTTCGAGCAGGAGGACGGTTGGCAGACCCCTGCCCTCGGCTCCAAGGCGGTCGGCGTGAAGTTGGCCTCGGGGCAGCGCGTGCGCATCGAAACCCCCGGCGGCGGCGGCCGGGGATTGCCGGCTGACCGTGCCCCCGACGATCTCAAACGCGATGCGGCACTGGGGCTGACACCATGAGCCTGATGCTCGGCGTCGATGTCGGCGGCACCTACACCGACCTGTTTCTGTTCGATACTGCGACTGGCGAGGCCCGCGTAGCCAAGGTGGCGAGCACCCGTGGCCGCGAGGCTGACGGGTTTCTGGCGGGGATTGCCACCATCACCAAGCCGGCGGCACTCTCCACCATCGTGCACGGCACGACGGTTGGCACTAACGCGCTGCTCGAAGGCAAGGGCGCGGTCGCGGGCCTGATCACGACTGCGGGGTTTCGCGATGTGCTCGCCATGCGAAGGCGAGACCGGCGGCAGACCTGGGGGCTGACCGGCAATTTCTTCCCGGTCATCCCCCGCGACCGGCGGATCGAAGTGGCGGAACGCACGCTGGCGGACGGCAGCATCCTGCAGGCGGTGGACCCGGAGGAGATCGCAGCCGCGGCGCGCGCCCTGCTTGCCCAGGGGGCCACGGCGCTGTGCATCGTGTTTCTGCACAGCTACGCCAATCCTGCGAACGAACAGGCGGCACTCGCCGCGTCCCGTGCGGTGTGGCCGAACGAACATGTGACGATCTCGTCGGACATCCTGCCCGAGATCCGCGAGTTCGAGCGCACCAGCACGGCAGCCCTGAACGCCGTGCTGCAGCCCGTCGTCGGCCCTTATCTCAATCGGCTGGACACGGCGCTGCGCCAGGAAGGCTTCGGTGGCGGGTTCCTCATCGTGCAGTCCAATGGGGGTGTGATGGACGCGGCCACCGCCGCGCGCCTGCCCATCCGCACCGCGCTGTCCGGCCCGGCCGCGGGTGTGATTGCGGCCGCCTATATCGCCGTCACCGCCGGCTACCCCGATGTCATCACCGGCGATGTCGGCGGCACCAGTTTCGACGTGTCGCTGATCAAGTCGGGCGCCCCCGCCACATCGGCGCAGTCGACGCTGGATTTCGGCCTGGTGGTGCGCACGCCAATGATCGAGATTACCACGATCGGCGCCGGCGGCGGTTCGATCGCCCGTGTCGATGCGGCGGGGCTGCTGCAGGTGGGCCCGCAGAGCGCCGGCTCGATCCCGGGGCCGGCCTGCTACGGCGCCGGGGGTGAATTCCCCACTGTCACCGACGCCAATGTCGTGCTGGGCCGGATCGATGCCAGCCGCCCGATCGGCAACCGCCCGGCGCTCGACACCGAGGCCGCCGCCCATGCGATCGAAACGCATGTGGCACGCCCGCTTGACCTGGGGCTGATGCAGGCGGCGGAGGCCATCCTGCGCGTGGCCAACGCCCATATGGCCGGTGCCTTGCGCTTGGTCTCCATCGAGCGCGGTCATGATCCCAAGCTGTTCGCGTTCATGCCGTTCGGCGGTGGCGGCGGGCTGCATGCGGGCGCCCTGGTGCGCGACGTCGGGCTCGCCTGCGCCTTGGTGCCGCGATACCCGGGCGTCACCTCAGCACTCGGCTGCGTGATCGCGGACATGCGCCACGACCGCGTGCGCACCCTCGCCCGGCCGTTGCTGGACCTCGATCCCACCACCCTGCGCACCGAGATGGACGCCGCAATCGCGCTGTTGGCGCCGCTGCTCGACCAGTCCGGCCTGACCTTTGCGGACGTGCGTGTCGAACATGCGCTGGACATGCACTACCAGGGACAGACGCATACGGTCAGTGTCACGCTCGATCTCGGTGCTGACGGCAGCGGCGCCTTCGATCATGCGACGATCCAGGCAGCTTTCGTTGCAACCTATGCCGGTGCGTATGGCCGTGTTTTGCCGCATGTGCCCGTGCGGGTGATGAACCTGCGCAGCACGATCATCGGTGCGCGCCCGCGCATCGATCTCGCCTCGCTGGCACCCGCCGCCGGCACCACGATCGAGGCCGCCCGCCGGGCGGACCGGCGCGTGTGGTTCGGCGGCTGGACCGACAGCGCCATCTATGATCGGCTGGCGCTGCCGGTAGGCGCCGTCATCCACGGCCCCGCGGTGCTTGAACAGCCGGACGCCACCACCCTGGTGGAGCCCGGGCAGCACGCCCGGGTCGACCGGTTCGGCAATCTGATCCTGGAGGCCACACGATGAGCCTGGATACCGCCTTGCTGCTGTGCGACCTGCAGAACGATTTCCTGCATCCGGACGGCGCCTACGGCCGCGCCGGCATGGGCACGCCGGATCTGGCAGCCCTCGCACCGCGGCTGGCACCGCTGGTGGCGCGGGTGCGCGCGGCCGGCGGCTGGATCGTCTCGACGCATTTCACCTTGGTGCCCGGCAAGGGAGGCATCCCGTTCATCTCCGAGCATCTGCTGAAGAACCGCCCGTTCCTGAAGCGTGGCGATTTCACGCCGGGCGGCTGGGGCCACGCGCTGGTCGACGCACTCGCCCCATCCGACATGGCCGTCGACAAGATCGCCTTCTCGGCCTTCTACATGAGCCGGCTCGACTGGGTGCTGGCCCGCGCGGGGGTGAAACATCTGCTGGTGGCCGGGATCGTCACCCAGGGCGGCGTGGCCAGCACGGTCCGGGACGCCCATGTGCGCGACTACCATGTCACCGTGCTGCAAGATGGCTGTGCTGCTTTCGACCGCGCCACCCACGATACCGCCATCGCGGCGCTGCGGCCGGTTGCCACGATCAGCCGGGTCGCAGATTTCCTCGCTTGATGCGCCAGGCTAAGTTCTCCACCAGAAATAGAGGTGAACGCCGATGTCCCACGAAAATCCGGTAAGCGACGTCCCCAAAGGCTTGCGCAAGGGCCTCACCAGCTATGGCGACGCCGGGTTTTCGCTGTTCCTGCGCCGGGCCTTCATCAAGGCGATGGGCTATTCGGATGACGCGCTGGACCGCCCCATCGTCGGTATCACCAACACCTACAGCGACTTCAATCCGTGCCACGGCAATGTTCCGGACCTGATCGCCGCCGCCAAGCGCGGCGTGATGCTGGCCGGGGGCCTGCCTATGGAATTCCCCACCATCTCCATTCACGAAAGCTTCGCCCACCCGACCAGCATGTTCCTGCGCAACCTGATGGCGATGGACACGGAGGAGATGATCCGCGCCCAACCGATGGACGCGGTGGTGCTGATCGGCGGCTGCGACAAGACCATTCCCGCCCAGTTGATGGGCGCCGCCAGCGCCGATATTCCCGCAATCGTCCTGCCGACCGGACCGATGCTGGTCGGCCACTACAAGGGCGAGGTGCTCGGCGCCTGCACCGATTGCCGCAGGCTGTGGGCCAAGCATCGCGCCGGCGACATGACTGAAGCCGAAATGGACGAGGTCAGCGGCCGTCTTGCGCCGACCAAGGGCACCTGCATGGTGATGGGCACCGCCAGCACCGTCGCGTGCATGACCGAGGCGCTCGGCATGTGCCTGCCAGGCGCCGGCACGGTGCCTGCCACCCACGCCGATCGCATCCGGGCGGCCGAAGCTTCAGGGGCTGCGGCAATCCGGCTGGCGCGCGACGGTATGACACCCTCGCGCATCATGACCCGTGCGGCCTTCACCAATGCGCTCACGGTGCTGCAGGCGATCGGCGGTTCCACCAATGGGCTGATCCACTTCACGGCCATCGCCGGTCGCCTCGGCATCGACATCGATCTCGACAGTTTCGACCGGTTGGGGCTCGACGTGCCGGTGCTGGTCGATCTCAAACCCTCCGGCCAACACTACATGGAGCATTTTCATTGGGCCGGCGGCATGCCCCGATTGTTGGCCGAGTTGGGCGATCTCATCGACCTTACCCAGCACAGCGTGGCCGGCGGTACGCTGGCCGATGTGGTGGCCGCTGCTGAGTATGTTCCGGGCCAGGATGTGATCCGGCCACGCTCGGCGCCAATCCACCAAGGCGGCGGGCTGGCCGTGCTGCGCGGCAACCTGGCACCGGGTGGTGCGCTGCTGAAACGATCGGCGGCCACGCCGGCGCTGATGGTCCATGAAGGTCGCGCCGTGGTGTTCGACAGTATCGAGGACATGACCACGCGCATCGACGCGGATGATCTCGATGTCACCGCCGACGATGTGTTGGTGCTGCGCAACGCGGGGCCGAAGGGCGCACCGGGCATGCCCGAGGCTGGCTACATCCCCATTCCACGCAAGCTCGCGCGCCAGGGCGTCAAAGACATGCTGCGCATCAGCGACGCCCGCATGTCCGGCACCGCTTTCGGAACGATCGTGCTGCACGCAACCCCGGAGGCCGCGATCGGCGGCCCGTTGGCGCTGGTGCGCGACGGCGATCGTATTCGTCTGGATGCCGGCGCACGAAGGTTGGACCTGTTGGTGAATGCGGAGGAACTTGCAAATCGGCGAAGCGAATGGACACCCCCTGCGGAGCCGCTGGGGGCAGAGCGCGGTTATCTGCGCCTTTTCCTCGACCAGGTGACACAGGCCGACGAAGGTGTTGACTTTGCCTTTCTGCGCCCCAAGAAACCATGACCGATATCAGCTCAGGCGGGCATCCGCCTTGGACAGTTCGTCGGCAACCTGTTCAGCGACTTCGCCGAACTCGCTGATGTAACGGCCGCCGGACTGGGTACGATATACCAGCACACGGCGGCGATCGGCTGGATCCTCCGCGCGGCTGACCAGGTCGGCTTCCACCAGTCGGTCGAGGATCCGGGTCACGCCAGGACGCGAGATGTTGAGCATGCGGGCGAGGCTACTTACGGAATGCACCTCGTCCTCGAGATATACCGTCAGCAGCGTGGTGAATTGGCGGGCGGTGAAGTCGCGGCCATCGCGGCGCACGAGCTCGAGCATCGTGCCACGGATCAATGCAACGTCGCTGATGCCGCCGCGCTTTTTTGTCACCGTCTGAGAATGCCTCTGGTGGTAGATGCCGCCATTCTTGGAAGTCGCGCGCGACGTGCCCGCGCCCCCCGCACTCAGGTGGGCCTGTGACCCGGTCGAAAGGGTCACTGCGTGTTTGCCGTTCATGAAAGCCTCCGCGGCTGTTCGTCCGTTCATCAAATAGCCTGGGAATGCTGACCCTCGGATTCCTATCAATGCGATCAACCGCGTTGATCCGCGCCGATCCGCACCCGATAAGACCGGGCCAACTCATTCCGGTATTTGGAACCTACCCGCATTCAATGCGGATGCAATTCACGTGTTCTTGCGTGCTTTGCGCGATATTTAACAATCTGTCATTTTTTGTTAAGATCGATACACAAATTTACAAAATCTTTATCATTCTGCAATTGATTGGCTCAGGTTCTGCTCGTTTGCGCGCAGTGCTCACGAAGCCTGCCCAATTCGCGTTCCAGCTGGGGCAGAACCTCGCGAAGATTTCGATCCTTCACATGACCGAAGCCCCGCACCCGCTCGGCCAACTGTGCGATTTCGACACAGTGAGCCAGGTTCTGGGGCATCAGATATTGCAGCATCTGATTGATGGCGGATTCGTAGGTAGCCAGCCACGCGCGTTCGGTGCGGCGCTCCTCGGTATGACCGAACGGATCGAACCAGCTGCCGCGCAGCCGCTTCAGGGGGGCAAGCAGGCGGAATGCCTGCATCAGCCAAGGCCCGAAGGTCCGTTTCTGTAGTTCCCCGGTGCGGGGATCGCGGCGAGCCAGCAGCGGCGGAGCCAGATGAAAGCGAAGGCCTTCGATGCCTTGGAACTGGGCATTTAGCGCCGTGCGGAACGCAGGTGCAGTGTATAGCCGGGCTACCTCGTACTCGTCCTTGATCGCCATCGCCTTGTGCAGGCCGCGCGCAACCGCCTCGGTCAGCGCACCGGCGCCAGAGAACATCATGTCCTCAGCCGCCCGCACCTGTCCGATGCGGCGTTCATACCGCCGCGCCAGCCGAGCGCCCTGGTAGGCCCGCAAATGTTTCACCCGTGTTGCGATGATCTCATCCAGGCTCGGCGGCACCCGCCGCTCCAGCGAAACGCCGGCAAGGCCTGCGACCCGGCCGAGATCGCAGGCCGCGGCCCGTCCCCAGGCGAAGGCCGCCTGGTTGGAGGCAACCGCGGTGCCGTTCAGGCTGATGGCGGTCATCAGGCTGTCGTGACGCAGCGGGATCAGCCCGCGTTGCCAGGCGAACCCGAGCAGGAACAGATTGGCCCCGATCGCATCACCGGTGAGCGCCGTGGCAAGTGTTGTGGCGTCCACCAGATCGACCTGCGGCTCACCCGCAGCGGCGATGATGCTGCGTTTCAATGCGCCGCCCGGCAGTGTCTTGCTGGTGTCCATGACGAAGGCGGCGGTGGCTGTCTCATGCGTGTTGAGCACCACGCGGGTTGGCGTGCCATCTGCGCGAACAGCGGCCAGCGCCTCACGCGAGGCCGCCACCACCAGGTCGCACCCCAGCAGCAGATCGGCCTGCCCAACCTTCAGCCCGTGCAGCCGTGCCCCATCGCGCGCCAGGCGCACATGACTGAACACGCCGCCGCCTTTTTGCGCCAAACCGAGCATATCAAGCACCGACACGCGCAGACCATCGACATGGGCGGCCATGCCCAGCAGGGCCGCAACAGTCACGATACCCGTGCCGCCGACGCCCCCGAGCAGGATGCTCCAGCCGTCATCAAGCGAGGGTAGTTCGGGCGCGGGCATGTCGTCCGGCGGTGTCAGACGTTCCGGCTTGCGCAGGCTGCCGCCTTCGACGGTGACGAAGCTCGGGCAGAACCCATCGACACAGGAGAAATCCTTGTTGCAGGAGCTTTGGTCGATCTGCCGCTTGGTGCCGAACTCGGTCTCCAGCGGTGCGACCGAGATGCAGTTCGAGGTGCGCGAGCAATCGCCGCAGCCTTCGCACACGGCTGGATTGATGAAGGCGCGCTTGGCGGGATCGACCAGGGTGCCGCGCTTGCGGCGACGGCGCTTCTCGCTCGCACAGGTCTGATCGTAGATGATGGCGGTGCAGCCCGGCGTGTCGCGAAACCGCCGTTCCACCTCCTGCAACGCATGGCGTTCGAACACTTCGACACCGAGGGCGAAGCCGGTTTCGCCCTCGTATTTCTCCGGCTCGTCGGTCACGACCGCGATGGCCGCGAGATCCTCGGCCGCCAGCTGACGGGTAATCTGCGGCACGGTCAGCACGCCGTCGACATGCTGGCCGCCGGTCATCGCCACCGCGTCGTTGAATAGGATCTTATAGGTGATGTTCACCTTGGCCGCGACGGCCGCACGGATCGCGAGCAGGCCGGAGTGGAAATAGGTGCCGTCGCCCAGGTTGGCGAAGATGTGGTTCTCCTCGGTGAACGGCGCCTGGCCGATCCAGGCAGCACCTTCGCCGCCCATCTGGCTGAACGTGTCTGTGCTGCGGTCCATCCACACGGCCATGTAGTGGCAGCCGATGCCAGCCAACGCACGACTGCCGTCGATCACCTTGGTCGATGTGTTGTGCGGACAGCCCGAGCAATAGAAGGGTTTGCGCTCGGCGGCCGGCTGGATGGCCGCGGTGCGCGCGGTGCGGGCGATGAAGCTGCCGGCCAGCTCGCCCAATCGGTCTGGTTCCATGAACAGGGCCAGCCGCTGGGCCAAGGCGGCCGCGATCTCGGCTGCGGACAGATCCGCGTTCGCCTTGAGCAGGCTGCGGCCCTGCGGCGCCTGTTTGCCGACCACCCTCGGGCGGACCGGGAGATCATACAATGCATCGCGCAGCTGCTGTTCGATCAGCGGCGCCTTCTCCTCGACGACGATGATCTCATCGAGGCCGCGGGCGAACGCGCGTACAGTCTGCGGGTCAAGCGGCCAGGTAAGCGCCAGCTTGAGCAGGCGGATCTGCATCTCGTCGACACCCAGCAGGGCCAGCGCCTGGCGCGTGTCGTGATAGGATTTGCCGGCGGTGATAATGCCGACTCGCGCGCCGTGCCCCGCCAGCATCAGCCGGTCCAGCCCGTTGGCGCGAACATAGTCCTGCGCCGCCCGCAGGCCATGGGCGAACAGCCGTGCCTCCTGCGCCAAAGGCGTGTCCGGCAGGCGTATATGCACGTCCGGCAGCAGACCCTCCGGCTGGACGGACACGAAGTTCTCAAGATCGAAGGCGACACTGGCGGAGCTATCGACCACATCGGCCACCAGCTTGAAACCCACGTAACGGCCGGACCACCGTGACATCGCCCAGCCGTGCAGGCCGAGGAACAATACATCCTCCACGTCGGCTGGAACCAGAACGGGAATGCCGAAGCTCGCCAGTGCCTGCTCGCTCTGGTGCGGGACGGTGGAGGATTTGCAGGCGTGATCGTCGCCCACCACCACCAGCACGCCGCCGTTGCGGGAGGTGCCGGCGAAATTGGCGTGTTTCAGCGCGTCGCCGCTGCGGTCCACGCCTGGGCCCTTGCCGTACCAGAAGGCGAACACGCCATCGACTTTCGCACCTGGGAACAGCGTGACCTGTTGCGTGCCCCATACGGCAGTTGCCGCCAAATCCTCGTTCAGACCGTATTTGAAAACAATGTTCTGCTCGGCGAGGTGGGCGGCCGCCTGCCCCATCTGGATATCAACGGAGCCCAGCGGCGAGCCACGGTAGCCGGAAACAAACCCCGCCGTGTTCAGGCCCAGCTTGCGGTCGAGCTGGCGCTGCAACATGGGCAGGCGCACCAGCGCCTGGGTTCCGGTCAGGTAAAATCGGTTGGCGTCGAGGTCGTATTTCTGATCAAGCGTCGCCACCAGCGTGCCCATCGCGCCCTCCTTATTGATTGAGAGCAGGTTAGGACAGTGACAGTGTCCTAACCAAGCACGCGATGCGCCCCGCAAAAGAACGCAGCAACCAGCCGATTCAAGCGCGCGAAAAGCTATCGATAAGCAACATACAAAGTCTTATCACGACATTTTCTATCGTGAGGTCGCATTTTGCTGCAGTGCGCAAATAAGCCAAACTATTCGGCCGGGCGCAGTTCGATCAGCTCGAATCCTTCGCTTACCATGTCTCCGATCGCGCAGCGCAGAGCGGCAACGATGCCATCGGCGGGTGCGGCAAGCGATAATTCCATCTTCATGGCCTCCATCACCACCAGCACCTGCCCCTGCGTCACAGCTTCGCCTTCGACCACCAGAATGCCGGCGACCCTGCCGGGAATCGGTGCGGTGACGCGCCCACCGCCGAGTGCGATCATGCGCGGTGGCGCAAGCAGGTCGACACGCTCGAACACATGGTTCACGCCAGCATCGATCACCACGATCCTGTCGACCAGCGCCACGACGGACAGGGTCCGGCTGATGCCATCGACCACCACACCATATGGCCGCTGCTGGGCGACATGCGTGGCACCGTCCCAGGTCAGGCTCCAGCCTTGATCGAGCGGTTGTGCGATGGCGGTGATCCCGCCCAAGGTGACCTCGCGTTCGGCGGGCAGGTTGAGGCGGAAACCGTCGCCGGCGGCCCAGGGGTCGCGATCATCAGGGACCGGACCGATGGCTTCGAGCAGCGCTGCTGCCGTGACCGCGGTGTCCGGCGCCGCGGTCGGTGCCAGCAGGGCCGGATTGCGGCCGATGAAGCCGGTATCAAAACGCCCCGCCGCGAAGTCTGGATGAACAGCGATGCCGCGCAGCAAGCCGAGATTGGTCTGCACGCCGACGATGGCGCAGTTCCCGAGAGCTTTCGCCAACTGGCGCAATGCAGTCGACCGATCCGGCCCGTGGACGATAAGCTTGGCGATCATCGGGTCGTAATCCACGCCGATCGCATCACCGGCGCGAACGCCGGCATCGATGCGGACGCCGGTCTCGGGCAGCGAGAGATGGACTAGCCGGCCGATCGAAGGCAGGAAGTCGCGTTGCGGATCTTCGGCATAGAGTCGCGCCTCGAAGGCGTGGCCGGCAATTGCGAGTTGGTCTTGGCGCAGCGGCAACGCGCCTCCCGATGCCACCAGCAACTGCCATTCGACCAGGTCCTGGCCAGTGATCGCCTCCGTCACGGGATGCTCGACTTGCAGCCTTGTGTTCATCTCCATGAAGGCAAAACTGTCACCCTCGACGATGAATTCGACAGTGCCAGCGCCGACGTATCCAACCGCCCGAGCGGCAGCGACCGCAGCTGCCCCCATGGCGTCGCGCATCGCAGGGGTCATGCCCGGCGCCGGGGCTTCCTCGATCACCTTCTGGTGGCGGCGCTGCACCGAGCAGTCGCGTTCGAACAAATGGATGCAGTTGCCGTGGCTGTCGGCAAACACCTGGATTTCAATGTGGCGCGGCTGGGTGAGGTAGCGCTCGATCAGCACGCGATCGTCGCCGAAGGAGGAGATCGCCTCTCGCTTGGCCCCGGTGACAGCAGCCTCCAGCGTGTCGAGGCTCTCCACCACGCGCATGCCCTTGCCACCACCGCCGGCCGAGGCCTTGATCAGGACCGGAAAGCCGATCGCGATCGCGGCTTCGCGCAGCGTTGCCAGATCCTGTGCTTCGCCGTGATAGCCAGGCACCAGCGGCACCCCGGCGGCTTGCATCAGCGCCTTGGCTTCGCTCTTGCCGCCCATGGCGCGGATCGCCGATGCCGGAGGACCCACGAAAACCACGCGGGCAGTGGCACAGGCCTCCGCGAAATCGGCGTTTTCCGAAAGAAACCCATACCCTGGGTGAATTGCTTCCGCGCCCGCGCGCCGTGCCACGTCCAAGATGACATCGCCACGCAGGTAACTCTCGCGTGCCGGCGCGGCACCGATCCGATAGGCCTCGTCGGCCATGGCAACATGCATGGCACCGGCGTCGGCGTCGGAATACACGGCGATGGTGCGCAGGCCGAGTTTGCGGGCGGTGCGGATGATGCGACACGCGATCTCGCCGCGGTTGGCGATCAGCAATGAGGAGAACATGGCGCTCACATCCGGAACACGCCGAAGCGCGTGGCTTGAGGTGGCGCGTTCATGGCGGCGGAAAGGCCCAGGCCCAACACGCGCCGCGTGTCTGCGGGGTCGATGATGCCGTCGTCCCACAGACGCGCCGAGGCGTAATAAGGGTGGCCCTGGGTTTCGTACTGGTCGCGGATCGGTGCCTTGAACGCTTCCTCCTCCGCAGCGGACCAGTTCGCCCCGCGCGCCTCGATCGCATCGCGTCGCAGCGTGGACATCACGCTCGCCGCCTGCTCGCCGCCCATGACGGAAATGCGGGCGTTGGGCCACATCCACAGGAAACGCGGCCCGAAGGCGCGGCCACACATGCCGTAGTTGCCGGCGCCGAACGAGCCGCCGATGACCACGGTGAATTTCGGAACCGAAGCGGTTGCCACCGCCGTGACCAGCTTGGCACCGTCCTTGGCGATGCCGCCGGCTTCGTATTTCTGGCCAACCATAAAACCAGTGATGTTCTGCAAGAACACCAGCGGAATGTTTCGCTGGCAGCACAGCTCGATGAAATGCGCACCCTTCAACGCCGATTCGCTGAACAGAATGCCGTTGTTGGCGATGATGCCCACGGGCATGCCGTGGATATGCGCAAAGCCGGTCACCAGCGTGGTGCCGTACAGAGCCTTGAATTCCTGTAGCTCCGAACCGTCGACGACACGGGCGATCACGTCGCGCACATCGAACGGCTTGCGACGATCGACCGGGATCACGCCGCCCAGTTCGGCAGGATCGAACAGCGGCGGCAGTGGCACGCGCGGCGGGGCGGGCTTGGTGCGGTTCAAGCCGGCGATGATCCGCCGCGCGATGCCAAGCGCATGCGCATCGTTCTCCGCCAAATGATCGACCACGCCGGAGGTGCGAGCATGCAGATCGCCGCCGCCGAGATCCTCTACCGAGACGATTTCGCCGGTGGCAGCCTTCACCAGCGGTGGGCCGGCCAAGAAAATAGTCCCTTGTCCGCGCACGATCACGCTCTCGTCTGACATCGCCGGCATATAGGCGCCGCCTGCGGTGCAGGAGCCCATGACGACGGCGATCTGCGCAATTCCCGCGGCCGACATCTGCGCCTGGTTGAAGAAGATGCGGCCGAAATGCTCACGGTCCGGAAACACCTCGTCTTGGTTGGGCAGGTTGGCGCCGCCGCTGTCGACGAGATAGACGCAAGGCAGATGGTTCTCCCGCGCGATCTCCTGCGCCCGCAGATGCTTCTTCACGGTGATCGGGAAATAGGTGCCGCCCTTCACCGTGGCGTCGTTGCAGACGATGACGCAGTCCTGGCCGGAGACGCGCCCTATGCCGGTGATCACGCCGGCGGCCGGAACCTCATTCGCATACATCCCATAGGCCGCGAACTGACTCAGCTCCAGGAACGGTGTACCGGGATCGAGCAGCTTGGCGATTCTGTCTCGTGGCAGAAGTTTGCCGCGCGAAACATGGCGCTGCCGCGAAACCTCCGTTCCGCCCAGGGCGATCACAGCGGCCCTTGCGCACAGATCCGCCACCAGCGCGGCCATCGCAGCGGCATTCGCCCGGAATTGCTCCGAGCGCGTATCCAACGTGCTCACGCGGTTTCCTTGAACAACTCGCGCCCGATCAACATGCGGCGGATTTCGGATGTGCCGGCGCCGATCTCGTAAAGCTTCGCGTCACGCAGCAGCCGGCCGGTACCGTAGTCGTTGATATAACCGTTGCCACCCAGGCATTGGATCGCTTCCAAGGCCATCCAGGTCGCCTTTTCTGCTGCATAGAGAATGGCGCCCGCAGCGTCTTTGCGCGTCGTGCGTCCCCGGTCGCAGTTTTTGGCCACTGTGTAGACGTAGGATTTCGCAGCGTTCATGACGGTGTACATGTCCGCGAGCTTGCCCTGCATGAGCTGGAACTCACCGATCGCCTGGCCAAATTGCTTTCGCTCATGGACATAGGGCAGCACGATGTCCATGCAGGCCTGCATGATGCCGAGTGGCCCTGCCGCCAGCACGGCGCGCTCGTAGTCCAGGCCCGACATCAACACGTTTACCCCACCGCCGACGCGGCCGAGCACGTTCTCGGCCGGCACCTCGCAATCCTGAAACACCAGCTCCCCGGTGTTGCTGCCGCGCATGCCGAGCTTGTCGAGCTTCTGGGCGCAGGAGAACCCCGCCATGCCCTTTTCGATCAGGAACGCGGTGATCCCGCGCGAGCCGGCTTCGGGATCGGTCTTGGCATAAACCACCAGCGTATCGGCCTCCGGCCCGTTGGTGATCCACATCTTGCTGCCGTTGAGCACGTAACGGTCGGAGCGCCGCTCGGCTTTCAGCCGCATGGAAACAACGTCAGACCCCGCATTTGGCTCGCTCATCGCGAGCGCACCGACCTTCGCCCCCGAGACGAGATCGGGCAAATATTGCTGCTTCTGTGCGGTCGACCCGTTGATGCGGATCTGGTTCACGCAAAGATTGGAATGGGCGCCGTATGACAGGCCGACCGAGGCGGAGGCCCGGCTGATCTCCTCCATGGCCACGCAATGGGCCAGATAGCCCATGCCGGCGCCGCCATATTCCTCACCGACGGTCAGCCCGAGCACGCCGAGGTCACCGAACTTGCGCCAAAGATCGGCCGGGAAGTCGTTCTCCCGGTCGATAGAGGCCGCGCGTGGCGCCACTTCCACATCGCAGAAGCGCCGCACACTGTCGCGCAGCATATCGACCTCCTCGCCGAGGTCGAAATCCATGCCGTAGTCGGTGTTGCCTGTCATGCCTATCCAGTGGTCAGGGTTGAGACGACGTAGAGGTGGTGCCAGCAGATATCGACATTGCGACGGTTCTTCTCCTCACACACCCGTTCGGCGACTGCCGCCTCGTGATACGGGCCGTAGCATTCTGGTGTCCCGCCGGATTCCAGATGGTCTAGCTGGCCATCGGTGAACACACCACCACACACGAAGTAGATCCGTTTTTGTTCCACGCTCTCTCTCCAAGCCCAGTCAGGGGAGGAGATCTCCTAGCACGGAAAGGTTAATCTGGCGCTGGCGCCAGCTCGACGAAGTCCTCCTCACGAAATTCCCCCGCCGCCCGCTCCGTTCGCGCCGCCTCGGCGCGACGCAGTTCGACGCGGCGTATCTTTCCGCTGATTGTCTTCGGTAGTTCGGCAAATTCCAGCCGGCGCACCCGCTTGTAGGGCGACAACCTCGCGCGCAGATGGCGAAAGATCAATCTGGCGGTCTCTGCGTTCGGCTCGGCGTCGGCCACCAGCGTCACATAGGCCTTGGGCACCGCCAGCCTCAGCGCGTCCGGCGCCGGGACCACCGCTGCTTCCGCCACCAACGGATGTTCGATCAGCACCGACTCGAGCTCGAAAGGCGAGATCCGATAATCGGAGGCTTTGAAGACATCATCGGCGCGACCAACATAAGTAATATAGCCATCGGCATCGACCGAGGCGACGTCGCCGGTGCGATAGACTGTGCCATCGACGCCCAAGAGTGTGCCGTCATCCTGCAGATATCCTGCCATGAGCGAGGCTGGCGGCGGATCGAGCGGCAGGCAGACCGCGCCCTCCTGGGCATTCTGATCGTCCGCATCTAGCAGGCGGATGCGGTAGCCCGGTAGCGGGCGGCCCATCGAGCCCAGGCGCAATTCCTGCCCAGGCGGATTGCCGATCTGCGCGGTGGTCTCGGTCTGGCCGTAGCCGTCGCGGATCGTCAGCCCCCAGGCCGCGCGCACCTGCTCGATCACTTCGGGGTTGAGCGGCTCGCCGGCGCCGCACACTTCGCGCAGGCTGGTTTGCCAGCCCGCCAGGTGCTCCTGGATGAACATGCGCCACACCGTCGGCGGCGCGCAAAGCGTGGTGACGCCGTTTTCAGCGATCGCGTCGAGCAGAGCCTTCGCATTGAAGCGCGGCTGGTTGCAGATGAAGACGGTGGCGCCTGCGATAAACGGAGCGAAGAAGCAGCTCCATGCGTGCTTGGCCCAGCCGGGTGAGGAAATATTCAGATGCACGTCGCCTGGGAGCAGCCCGAGCCAGTACATCGTGGACAAATGGCCGATGGGGTACGAGGCGTGGCTGTGTTGCACCAGCTTCGGCCGCGCGGTGGTGCCGGAGGTGAAATACAGCAGCAGCGGATCGCAGGCCCGTGTGGGGCCATCCGGCGTGAACAACGCCGCGTGGTCGTGCAAGGTGGCATAGTCGATGCATCCTTCGACGGCACCCACCGTGATACGCACGGCATCGATCCCTGCGATCTTGGCGGCGTCCTCCGCTGCGATCACCACGAACCCGGCGCCGGCGCGTTGCACGCGCTCGGTGAGATCCTCCGCCGTCAGCAGCGTGGTCGCCGGCACCACAACGGCCCCGAGCTTCATCGCCGCCAACATCACTTCCCACAGCGGCACCAAATTGCCGAGCATCAGCAGGATGCGATCGCCGCGTCCGACCCCCAGCGCGCGCAGACCGTTGGCGACACGGCTTGAGCCCGCGGACAGTTCGGCAAAGCTGACCTCGGCCGCCCCCGCGCCCACGATCCGCAAGGCAGGACGCGACCCGCTTTCACCCTGGGCGAGCTCGGAGTCGAACCAGTCGAGCGCGAAGTTGAAAAACTCCGGACGCGGCCATTCGAACCCGGCGTAGGCCGTGGCGTAATCGGTCCGATGGGTCAGCAGGAATTCGCGTGCGGAGCGGAAATCCATCACGCCGGATCCCCACGCCATTTGCCGCCCAGCCAAGGATAGGCATAGGAAAAGTCGCGGTCGCCGGCACCGTCTTCCAGCATCTGCGCATACAGGCGGGCGGCGTGCGCGCCCAGTGGCGTCGGTGCCCCGCTCGCCTCGGCGGCCGCCTGCGCCAGGGTCAAGTCCTTGGACATGAGGGCCGCGGCAAAGCCTGGCTGCCACCCGCGGTTGGCGGGCGAATTCGGCACCGGCCCCGGCGCCGGACAATAGGAGGTGAGCGACCAGCATTGGCCGGACGATGTGCTGCTGACGTCGAACAGCTTCTGGCGGTCGAGCCCCAGCCGGTCCGCCAGCACGAAGGCTTCGGACACAGCCAGCATGGAAATCCCGAGGATCATGTTGTTGCAGATCTTGGCAGCCTGCCCCGCGCCGGCCGGGCCAGTGTGCACGATGGTCTTGCCCATCACCCGCAACAGCGGCTCACCGCGGGCGAACGCCGCTTCGGGGCCGCCGACCATGAAGGTCAGGCTTCCCGCCGTGGCACCACCGACGCCGCCTGATACCGGCGCGTCCAGCATCTCGAGTCCTGCCTCGGCCGCGCGGGCCGCAACCTTGCGCGCGGTCTCCACGTCGATGGTCGAACTGTCGATCAGCAACGGCCTGGCCGCGCCGACGGCTGCGAGCACGTCGGTGAGCACGGCTTCAACGTGACGCCCCGCCGGCAACATGGTGATAACGAACTCGGCACCGACCACGCAGGCGGCAACGCTCTCGCCGACCCGTCCATGGGCCGAAAAGCCTGCCTTTGCCTCGGCCGACAGGTCGAAACCGCAAACGTCATGACCGGCTTTGGCGAGGTTGATCGCCATCGGCAGCCCCATGTTGCCAAGCCCTATGAACGAAATACGGCTCATGGCGTCGCCTCCAGCAGTTTGCGCGCGATGATCACGCGCATGATCTCGTTGGTGCCTTCCAGGATCCGGTGCACCCGCAGGTCCCGCACGTAGCGCTCCATCTGATACTCGGCGATGTAGCCGTAGCCGCCATGCAGCTGAAGCGCCTCGTCGCAGATGCGCAGGCATACGTCGGTGGCGTAGCGCTTGGCCATGGCGCAGCGCTTGGTGGTGTCGGCCTCGCCGGCGTCGAGGGCGGCCGCTGCGCGATGCACCATCAGGCGTGCGGCCTCCAGCTCGGTTGCCATGTCGGCCAGGCGAAACTGCAGCGCCTGAAAATCCGACAAGGCCTTGCCGAAGGCGCGTCGCTGCTTGACATAGGCCACCGCCGCATCGAGGCAGGCGCGCGCTCCGCCGAGCGAACAGGCTGCGATGTTGATCCGGCCGCCATCCAGACCCTGCATGGCAAAGCGAAATCCCTCGCCCTCCGCGCCCAGGCGATTGGCCACGGGAACCCGGCAATTGTCGAAGCTGACGGTCGTGGTCGGCTGGCTGTTCCAGCCCATCTTGCGTTCGGGCTTGCCGAAGGAGATGCCGGGCGTGTCGCGTTCAATCACCACGCAGGAGATGCCGCGCGCACTCTCGTCGCCGGTGCGCAGCATGGTGACGTAGAGGTCTGAGACACCACCGCCGGAGATGAACGCCTTCGATCCGTTCACCAGATAATGCGCATTGCCGTCCGGCATCGCCCGGGTTTTCAGCGCCGCAGCGTCGGAGCCGGAGCCGGGTTCCGTCAAACAGTAGCTGACGAACAACTCGCCGCTGATGACGCGGGCGAGATAGCGTTCGCGCTGCTCGTCATTGCCGAACCGGGCCAGCATGCCCGCCACCATGTTGTGAATGGTCAGGAACGCTGTGGTGGACGGGTCGGCAGCGGCAAGCTCCTCGAAAATGAGCGCCGCGTCGAGCCGGGAAAGACCGGTGCCGCCATGCTCCTCGGCGACGTAGATGCCGCCGAACCCCAATGAACAGGCCTCGCGCAGTGCCTCGGCAGGAAAATGCCGCTCCTGGTCCCACGTGCTGGCAAAGGGCGCCAGCCGGTCGCGCGCAAAATTGCGGGCGGTGTCCTGAAACGCGCGCTGGTCCTCGCTGAGACTGAAATCCATGACGTTCCCCGGCCGGCTTTGTTACCGTGCAGATGCCTCATTGCAGACCAATCCCGCCCCACGTCAAGCCAGCGGGTCTTGCCGCGGCGAGCACGGGCTTGGATGATTGGTCGCCGCTTCTGGCCTAGGAGAAAATCGTGTTTGCAGCCATCCGTGACACAAAGATCTATTTCGACGTCGACGGCGTGGGCCTGGCCCCCGAGGGCAACGCCATGGTGGAACACCCCACCGCATTCGCCATCCACGGCGGCCCTGGCGGGGACCACAGCGCGTTCAAGTCGACCTTCGAGCCGCTGACCGACCGGATGCAGTTCGTCTATTTCGACCATCGCGGCCAGGGCCGCTCCGCCGTGGGCGACCCGGACCGCTACACGCTCGACGAGAACGTGGAGGATATGGAGGCGCTGCGCCGCCATCTCGGCCTGGGCCCGATCGTCTCGATCGGCACGTCGTATGGCGGCATGGTCGCGCAAGCCCATGCCGCCCGCTATCCGGATGCGGTCAGCCATCTGATCCTGTGCGTGACTGCCTCGCATGGCGGGTTCATCCCCGCAGCCCAGAAATTCATCG
Organism: Rhodospirillales bacterium; assembly: GCA_025352665.1. Classification (GTDB taxonomy): domain Bacteria; phylum Pseudomonadota; class Alphaproteobacteria; order Acetobacterales; family Acetobacteraceae; genus CAIQQQ01. The sequence goes on from JANXSM010000128.1 coordinate 38,726, forward strand.
CCTCGCACGGTACGGCGGAGCAGAAGGCCGTGTGCGACACGCTATGGGCGGGCGGGTTCACCGACGTGCCGATGCTGCAACATTATTACGAGGTCATGGCGCCGCTCTACGCGCTCTCTTACGACCCCGCGAAGGCGGCGCTGACCCGCGGCCGCGGCACCAACGCGCCCGAGCCGCTCAACCGCGCCTTCGGACCCGGCGGTTTCCTGCGCAGCTTCGATCTCCGCCCGGAGCTTTCGCACATCAAGGCGCCCACGCTGATCCTGGCCGGCCGGCACGACTGGATCTGCACGCCGCAATTCTCCGAGGAGATCCACGCGCTTATTCCAGGGTCCCGCCTGCGCATCTTCGAGAATGCCAGCCACTCCCTGCGCAGTGACGTGACGCAGGAGCTGCTGGCCGAGATTGCCGGCTTCGTGGCGGACACGCCTGGTCCGGTCTAGACTGGTCCAGGCTGGGCACCGGGGAGAAAGACAATCAATGGCCGCACTGGAGTTCACCGATGCCGTGGTGCGGTACGGCGCCGCAACCATTCTGGGTGGTGCTACGCTCAGCGTGGAAACCGGCGCCTTTGTCTCCATCGTAGGCCCGACCGGCTGCGGCAAATCGACCCTGCTGAATCTTGCCGCCGGATTGCTGGCACCCTCCGCCGGCTCGGTGCGCAGCCTCGGCGTCGAAGTCTCCGGCGTGAACCGCAAGGCCGGCTACCTGTTCCAGGGCGACAGCCTGATGCCCTGGCGCAACGCGCGTGACAATGTGGCGGCCGGCCCGCAGTTCGCCGGTGTTCCGCTCGGTGAGGCACGCCGCCAGGCCGATGTCTGGCTGGAACGGGTCGGCCTGCATGGCGCCGGCAACAAATACCCCCACCAGTTGAGCGGCGGCATGCGCAAGCGCGCCCAGCTCGCGCAGACCTTGGTGATGGACCCGCCGATCCTGCTGATGGACGAACCATTCTCGGCGCTGGACGTGCAGACCCGGCTCATGATGGAAAACGAGTTGTTGGCGCTTTGGGCCGGTAGCGGCGGGCCTCGCAAGACCGTGCTGTTCATCACCCACGATCTCGAGGAAGCCATCAGCCTGTCGGATCGTGTGGTGGTGCTGTCGGCCGGGCCTTCCACCCGGCCGATCGCTGCTTTCGACATCGACCTGCCCCGCCCACGCGACGTCGCCGAAATCCGCCATACCCATGCGTTCCAGGAAGCACACGCGCGGATCTGGGACGTGCTGCGCGACGAGGTGCTGAAAACCTACCGCCGGAATGTCGCCGCATGATCACCCTCTATCGCGTGTTGCTGGCCACGGCCCTGCTGGGGCTTTGGTATCTCGGCAGTGCAACCGGCGTTCTCTCACCACTGTTCTTCGGCCGCCCCGAAAAGATCGCGGCCCAGGTGGTCGAATGGTTCGTCACCGGCGAGATCTGGCCGCATCTCGCCGTCACCATCGCCGAGACGCTGATGGCGTTTGCCAGCGGCACCATCGGCGGCGTGCTGGCCGGGCTTTGGCTCGGCCTCAGCCCGCGCAGCCTGGCCGTGCTCGACCCGTTCATCAAGGCCGCGAACGCCATGCCGCGGGTGATCCTGGCGCCGATCTTCGCCATGTGGTTCGGGCTTGGCATGGGCAGCAAAGTGGCGCTGGGGTTCACGCTGGTGTTCTTCATCGTGTTCTTCAACGTGCTGCAGGGTGTGCGCGAGGTGTCTCCCGTGGTGCTCAACGGCACCCGCATGCTCGGCGCCAATTGTGTACAGCTGCTGCGTCACGTGTATTTGCCGGCAGCGATGAGCTGGGTGTTCAGTTCGCTGCACATCTCGGTCGGCATGGCCTTCGTCGGCGCCGTTATCGCCGAATACCTCGGCTCCGCCTCGGGCGTGGGCTACCTCATCCTGCAGGCGCAGGGCGTGTTCGACGTCGATGCGGTATTCGCCGGGATCGCCGTGCTCACCGCCTGTGCACTGATGCTCGATGCGATCGTGACAATCGCCGAATCGCGTTTGCTCGTCTGGCAACCGCGCGCGGACATACCGCGCGATTCATAAAAGGAAATGACCATGTTGAAACGCCGCAGCTTGATTGCCGCCACCTCCCTCCTGGCCATGCCCGCCATCGCACAGACGCGGACGAAGGTGCGTTTCGCCGGCGGCGGCGTGGCGCTGTATGGCTACATGCCGTTCTTCATCGCGATCGGCCAGAACCTGTTCGCCAAGCACGGCCTGGAACCCGATGTCGCGATGTTCCCGGGCGGCGCGCTTGCCATGCAGGCCGTGCTCGGTGGCTCCAGCGATATTTCCTGCGGGTTCTACGAACACACCATCCAGATTGCGGCCAAGGGCGGCAAGCTGACGGCCTTCGTGCTGCAGGCGCAGAACTCCGGCCTGGCGCTGGGCATCCGCAAGGATCTCGAAGGCGTCATCAAGACCGCAGCCGATCTCAAGGGCCGCAAGATCGGTGTGTCCGCTCCGGGATCGTCGACCCATCTGTTCGCCATGCAGCTCATGGTGAAAGCTGGCATCGGCAAAAGCGATGCGGCGGCGATCGGCGTCGGCACCACGCAGACAGCGGTTGCCGCGTTCCAAAGCAAGCAGATCGACGCCCTGTCGCTGTTCGACCCGATCATCGCCGATCTCGAAAGCCGCAACGAGATCGTGGTGCTCGCCGATGCGCGCGACACCAAGGGCAGCACGGCAATCTTCGGTGGTCCCTATGCCTCGGGCTCGCTGTATGCGCAGAGCGACTGGCTGGCGAAGAACGAGGCGACCTGCAAAATGGCTGCCGATGCGATCGTCGAGGCGGTGACCTTCCTCAGGTCCGCCACCCCCGAACAGGCGATCGGCGCGTTGCAAAAGGGCATGTGCTTCCTCGGCGCCAATGTCTGCGAGTCAGCCTTCACCAGCAACCGCGAGGCCTTCAACCACGATGGCAGGATCACCCAGGCCCAGGCCGAGACGGTGAAGAAGATGCTGGCCGGGTTCGACCCCGGCATCGCGGCTGCGAATGTCGATCTGGGGCCGACATTCACCACGAGGCTGGTGAGCTAGAGCATCATCCGACCAAACAGTATCACTGTTCGGATCAAGATGCTCGCTAAAACAAAGAGCTAGAGCATGATCCGCGCGCCTATCAGCGCGGATCATGCTCTAGAATCACCCGCGGTAGGCGCGCGCCTCGAGTGGGCCGGCCAAGATGAGGCTGCGGGCGTCACCAGGCACCAGCGACACGCCGATCATGCCGGCGGGCAATGGATACATGCCAGACACCGACGCCGAGACGGTCACGGTCGTCGGTGTCCATTCCATCGTGACGATCACCAAGGTGGTGGCGCCGGCGGCGCTGATGCCGTCGTCCTCGACCATCGTGAACTCGCTGCTGCCGGTGCCGCGCCCTGGGAACACCCGCAGGCAGCGGCTGGGCTCGTCATGCTTGGCGCTGAAGTCGAGGCTGTCGGTCATCGGCAGAATGCCGCCGCTGGCCACTGCCAGCGGCAGCCGATCGAGCGGTGCGGCCAGCACCGTCCACGCACCGGCCGGCAGCATTTCACCTGACCAGAACTCGAACCAGCACTCGGGACCGGCTGGCAGATAGATTTTGCGCGAGCGGGCGCCGGGCTCCACCACCGGAGCTGCCAACAGGAACCGGCCCAGCATCAGGTCGTCGCAATCTTCGATCGTGGCGGGATCGTGGTCGAACACGGCAAACGTCGGCAACAGCGGCGGTGTGCCCGTGGCCGCGTGATCGTGCATCAGCGCGTAAATATAGGGCATCAGCCGATAGCGCAGGCAGATGGCATCGCGGACCATCGGAATGGCTTCGGGGTGCAGCCAGGGCGACGTGTAGACGCCGTCCGGCTTCCAGGAATTCATGATGAAGCGCGGATGTATCGAACCGGCCTGGGTCCAGCGAATGAGCAACTCAGCGTCAGGAATGGGGCCAGAGAAGCCGCCGACGTCATGACCTGTGTTGCCGAGGCCGGACAGGGACATGGTGAGGCCAGTGCGCAGATTCCATTTCAGGCCGCGCCAGCTGGTCTGGTTGTCGCCGCTCCAACTTTGCGCGTAGCGTTGAACCCCCGGCGTTCCGGCGCGCGTGATGGCGAACGGGCGCTCGCCGGGCTTGTGCGCCCCGGTCGCCTCGAAGGAGGCGCGTGTCATGAGCAGGCATTGCAGCGGGCGCACCAAGTCGAAGGACATGGCGGTGCCAAAGCCTGACACCTGCGCGTCTTCCTCGGAAAAACCGTATTCGTTGTTGTCGTTCCACGCGACGTCGATGCCGTGGCCGAGCACGTCGGTGGTGACACCTTGCTGCCACCAGGCGATACCGGCCGGGTTGGTAAAATCCAGATGCGCGCCTTCGCCGTCCCAGAACTGGCGGATGATCGGGTGACCTGCGGTGTCCTTCACATAGGCTTCGGCAGGTTCGGCATAGCGCGGGTGATCATCCAGCAGGCACGGTTTGATATTGGCCACGACATGAATATCGGCCGCGTGGAACTTGCGCATCAGCCCGTCCGGATCGGGGTATTTCGACCGATTCCAAGTAAACACATAACGCTTCGGGCCGATCATCGTGTAGCCGGAACCGAAATGGAATGCGCTGACCGGAATGTTCTCTGCAGTCGCGCGGTCAATGTATTCCTCGACGCGCTCCTGCCCATTGGTGCTGTCGGCCAGTGCCATGGCCGTCTGCGAGAAACCCAGCGTCCAGCGCGGCGGCAATGCCGGGCGGCCGGTCAGGGCCAGAAATTTGCGGGTGACATCGACGATGCGCGGTCCGGGAAACACGTAATAGTCGAGATCGCCGCCCTCCGCCTCGAAGCTGCGATACAGGCCGTGGTAATTGTCATGCGCGCAACCGAGATCGAAAGCGGCATCGGCCATGTTGTCGTAGAACAGGCCCGAGGCGATGCCGCTCTCGCCATCGACGGTGATGAGGAACGGCCAGTTCTTGTAAAGCGGATCGCCGCGTTCCGGATCGTAGCCCAGGCTGTCCAGCATGGTGGTGCGCAGCCGCCTGCCGTGCAAGTCGAGCGGCCCGGTCTTGTCACCAAGACCATAGTAGCGATCGCGCACATCGCGCAGCCAGGCGTGGCTGATCCGCTCACGGCCGAAACACGCAGCCTGGCTCTCGCGGTCGCGGGCAAATATTTGGCCATTGGCCAGCGACCAGGTGATGGCGAACGGGTCGAGCGTGATCGTCGCAGTCATCATTTTGGTGGACAGCGTGATCTGGTCTGCACCTTCGTGCAGCACGGCGTTGCCCTGCGGCCAACTCGTCTCGTCCAGCCGGTCGCGGCCTTCCCACGGCACATCGGTCTCGCCATGCGCCGGCACCGCCCAGGTGCGGCCGATCACCAGCGCGTCGCGTCGCAGAAACACCACGCGGCCGAGGTCACCCTGCAACAACGACACACGACAGGTGATGGTGTTGCCACAGTCGAGCAAAACTCCGTGCGAGGTGGCCGCGATCAGGCGGGCGGAACGGATCGGTTTCATGCGGTAACTCCTACGCGGGGGACCGCAAGCCCGTCAGCGTCGAACAGATGGATCATATCGGCAGGCAGATGTACGCGCGCCGTGTCGGCGAAGCCAAGCTTGGTCTGCCCGGGCAACTGCACGGTCACCTCAGACTCGGCGAGCCGGATGTAAGACAGCCCGCCCAACTGCTCCACCCCGGCCACGCCGCCCGCCAGCATATTGTGATCGCCATCGAGCCGGATATGCTCCGGGCGAACGCCGAGAGTGACGGGCTCGCCGACTTGCAGCCGCGTCCTGCGCGCCGTGGTTGTAAACACGCCGTGGCCAGGCAGTTCGACACTGACGCCTGCATCATCTAGCCGATGCACCTTGCCAGACAGCAAATTCATGCGCGGCGAGCCGATGAACCCTGCCACGAATACATTGGCGGGGTGGTTGTACAGATCGAGCGGCGCCCCCACTTGCTCCACCCGTCCCGCTCGCAGCACGACGATGGTGTCGGCCATGGTCATTGCCTCCACCTGATCATGGGTGACGTAAATCATCGTGGTGCGCAGCCGCCGGTGCAGATCGATCAGTTCGGCGCGCATGCCGACGCGCAATTCGGCGTCGAGGTTGGACAGCGGTTCATCGAACAGGAAAATGCGCGGCTCGCGCACGATGGCGCGCCCGATCGCCACGCGCTGGCGCTGCCCGCCAGACAGCGCCGTAGGCTTGCGCTGCAAATAAGGTTCGAGCTTGAGCATGCGCGCGGCCTCGCCAACCCGGCGCGCAATTTCATCCGCAGGAGTTGCAATGTTCTCAAGCCCGAACGCCATGTTCTCGAACACGGTCATATGCGGATAAAGCGCATAGGACTGAAACACCATCGCCAGGCCCCGCCGCGCCGCGGGCACATCGTTGACGCGCGTGCCATCGATTTCGATCACACCGCCGGACACGGTTTCCAGGCCGCAAATCATGCGCAGCAGCGTCGACTTGCCGCAGCCAGACGGGCCCACGAACACGGTGAACCCACCATCCGGGATGTCGAAACTCACCTCATGAATAATCTTGACGTCACCGAAGCTTTTCGCGACGTCGCGCAATGACAAGGAGCCCATCTACTTTACCCCCGCCGAGGCAATGCCCTGCGTAATATGGCGTTGCAGTGCCAAAAAGATGACCGTCACCGGAATCAATGTGACCATTGTCATGGCAAGCAGGAAATTCCATTGCGTGGTCAGTTCGCCCTGGAAGGCATTGAGCGCCAATGGCAGCGTAAAGCTCTCGCTGCGGCTCAGCACCACCATCGGCCAAAGAAACTCGTTCCACCGCCACATCACCGAGAAAATGGCGAGCACCGCAAGCGCCGGGGCGGACAGCGGGAGCACGATACGCCAATAGATCCGCCACTCCGAGGCATTGTCCATGCGCGCCGCTTCGATCAACTCGTCAGGCAGCGTCAACATGTACTGCCGCAACAGGAACACACCGGTCGGCGTCGCCACGGCCGGCCAAATCACACCCCAAGGCGAATTGGTCAGTCCCAGGGTCGCTGCAATGAGGTAGTTGGGCACAAGCACGATGGTCGGCGGGATCATCAGCGTCGCCAGCATCAGCAGGAACACCGGCTCGCGCCCGGCGAAGCGGTATTTCGACAATGCGAAGGCCGCCATCGAATTCAGCAGCAAGGTGAGGATGGTCGCGACCGCGGTAATGAACACGCTGTTCCATAGGTAGCGCAGGAAGTCGAATTGCTCGAACAGTCCTGAATAGTTCTCCCACGCCGCGCGCAGACGCGTCACCGGCACTCGGCTGTCCAACGGCAGGCGGATCAAGGTCGCCGGTGCCGCGGGATCGACGAGCTGCGACTGCAGCCCCAGCCGGCGCACCTCAGCCAGATCGTGCCCGGCATATTCGCCGGCAGTGACGTGAAACAGCTTCAGGTTGCCGCGACCTTCGACCGCAACACTTGCTTGCTCGTAAGGCAGCAGCGTCGGCGGAAACACCAGCAGGCCGCTTTCACTTTTCAAAGAACTCAGCCCGAGCCACAACACTGGTCCCAGCATGACCAGCACACCCAGGACGAGATAGGCGTGCGCAGCCCAATCGGTCCAATCCCACCGCCCGAAGCCGCGCGTGGCCGCCAGAAACCTACCCACGCTTCATTCCTCGCAACTGGATCAGCGTCAGCACCAGCAACACACCCGCCAACAACAGCGAAGCCGCTGCGGCCAGACCATACTGGCGCACCTGATCCGCAAAGCCCGTTTTGTAAATATATTGCACGATGAAGGTTGTCGCGGTGCCTGGCCCGCCGCCGGTCAGAACATAGACCTCATCAAAGATCTGCACCGCGCGGATCAACCCCAGCACAAACACGACCAGCACCGATGGCATCAGCAAAGGCAAGGTGATGCGTTGGAAATGCCGCCACGGAGGTGTTGCGTCCATGGCAGCCGCTTCGTGGATTTCGGCCGGGATCGCCTGCAAGCCTGCAAGGAGGATCAGCGTGTAAAATCCCATATGCGCCCAGATGGAAACGAACACGCTCCAAAAGAAAGCCCAGTTGCCATGCAGCAGCCAGTTCACCGGGGTGATCCCGGCACCGATGAAGCCCGCGTTGAGGATGCCTTCGCGCTGCAAGATCCATTTCCAGATCAGCGCCACCACCACCGGCGACAGCAGCACGGGATAGAAGAACACCGCGCGGAAGAAGCCGCGCCCGATGATCTTGCTGTTCAGCACGATGGCGGTCAGCAGGCTGAACACCAGCATCAGGCCGACCTGGAACACCACGAAGCGCAGCGTGTTCCAAATGCCGTACCAAAACAGGTCGCGCCGACACGACGACGCGTCGAAATGGTTGGAGCAGTCCAGCAGCGAGGCGAAGTTGTCGCCGCCGACGAAGGGGCGCTCGGCCGGCAGCAGATTGGTGCCGCCGGTCAGCGCGTAATGCAGATCGATCGCGATCGGAAGGAAGGTGAACACCGCAAACACGGCGAGGTTGGGTGCAACGAACACCCAACCCAGCCGTCCTCCGGAAAGTCGCCCCTGCGCCCATCGCATCGGGCGCTCGGGCAGGTTCATCAAGGCCGCAAACAGGGAAGCCAGAGCGTTCACTTCTTCGAAGCCGCCACTGCATCGGAAACGTCGGCTGTGATGCGCGCATAGGCCTGGTCGAGCGTGATCTGCCCGCTCATCGCCTGACTGACACGATCGATCACGGCGTTGAAGATCGGCCGGCTCATCGGGTCGCCCTGCAGTCTGTAGGCCAGCGGGGTCAGCAGCGCCGCGTTGGTGCCGAACGCCTGGACGGCGGCGATCCCGGCCGGCGAGAGCTTGTACGGAAGGTTCTCGTTCTGCAACGCAGTATGCGCCGGCACGTTGGAGGTCATCACCATCCACTCGGCATAAACCGGCTTGGACGCGAGGAAGTCGAGGAACCGGCCAACGTCCTTCGGGTTCTTGCTGTTCTTGAAAGCGACAAAGCCGGCGCCGCCCGGCATGCCGGTGCACCCGCCGACGCCGCAGGGGGCTGAACCGACCACCCATTCAAAACCGTCGCCGATCTGCTTCTCAAGGCGGGTCAGCTGCCAGCTGCCGGACAGGTAGACGGCCACCCGACCGTTGGCAAATTCATCGAACGCATCACGATAGCCGCCGCCGGCGGCCACCCACACGTCACGCGCGAAGGTGCCGTCCTTGCTCCAATCGACGACACGGCCGGCGGTGGCCTTCAGCCCGTCGTCCACCACGGCGGGCGACCCGTCGGCGGCAAAGAACTTCGCACCCATGGAAATAGCGGGGCCAGAGAAGCGGGCGCCGCTGCGATCCCACGCCATGCCCGCCGGAATCTTGGTGGCCACCTGCACCTTCTTCACCGCCGTCGCCCAATCGTCCCAGCTGGCGCCGGCCTTGGGCACGGGCACGCCGGCCTGGTCGAACAGCGTCTTGTTCACGAGCGGCGCGGAGATGGTCAGCTGCGTCATCAGGCCGTAGATGCCGTGGTCCTTCGCATCCGCGCGCATCCAGCCCAGCACAGGACCAAAGCTGGCCTCCCAATAGCCGGGATCCTTCAGATAGGGGGTGAGGTCCAACATGTATTTCATCACGGGACCGAAATCGGTGGTGCGCGCGATGTCCGGCCCCTGCCCCGCCGCCAACTGCACCGGCAGGCTTTCTTGAATGGCCTTGAAGGGCATCTTGTCGATGGTGACCTTCACATCGGCATTGTCCTTCATGAACCGCGCGGCGAGCACCTCGGTCGATTCGCATTCATTGCCGTCGGAATAACATGCAATGCGGATTTCGCCGGCCTGGGCGGTGGCAGCGGCAAAACCCATCGCCAGAACCGACGCCGCCAAGGCTGTTGCACGGATCATGATTGTCTCCTTACTAAGATTTTCGTTATCGATATCATGCAATTTCCGAACGTCGTCGGAAAGTGACAAAAACCTGCGGTGACGGTCCAGATTCTCGGGCAAGATGTGCGCATGCCGCATGAAACAATCTTTCCCGCCAACACCGAGACCGTCGTCATCGGCGGCGGCATCGTCGGCGTCAGCACCGCCCTCGCCCTGGCCCAGAAATCCATTCCGGTCGTGTTGTGCGAAAAGGGCCGCATCGCCGGCGAACAATCCAGCCGCAACTGGGGTTGGACACGCGTGATGGGGCGGGACCTGGCGGAAATCCCGCTCGGCATCGAGAGCCTGCGCCTGTGGGCCGGCATGGACCGGATGGTGGCTGGCAACACCGGCTGGCGCCGCTGCGGCATCGTCTATCTCTGCGAGACCGAGCGCGAGTTGGCCGCACAGGACCATTGGCTGACCTTGGCCCGCGAATTCCAGATCGATTCGCGCCGCCTGACACCCAGCGAAACCGCCCACGTGCTGCCAGGCCTTGCCAACCGCTTCGCTGGCGCCATCCACACACCGGGCGACGGCCGAGCAGAACCCGCCCAGGCCACGCAGGCGATCGCGACAGCGGCAGAACGCGCCGGTGCCACGGTGCTGACCGAATGCGCCGTGCGCGGCGTGGACCAAACCGGCGGCCGCGTGACCGGCGTGATCACCGAGCGTGGCCGCATCGCCTGCAACCAGGTCGTGCTCGCCGGCGGCGCCTGGTCGCGCCTGCTGGCGGGAAACACCGGGATCGACCTGCCAAGCCTGCTGCTGCTCGGCTCCGTCATGCGCACCGAGCCGCTGTCCGGGCTGCCCGAGACCAGTGCCGCCGGCGACCGCTTCGCCTTTCGCAAACGCGCAGACGGCGGCTACACCATCGCCCGCCGCAACGGCTCGATCAGCGACATCACGCCTGACAGCTTCCGCCAGCTACGCCGCTTTTTGCCCGCCAGCATCCGCGGCTGGCGCGAACTTCGCCTCCGCCTGGGGCCACGCTTCCTGGAGGAATGGCGCATGAAACGGCGCTGGACCATGGACGAGGTAACCCCGTTCGAGCAGATCCGCGTGCTCGACCCCACGCCCTCAGAAGCCGTGCTGTCCGAAGCCCGAGCAGCCCTGATCCAAGCCTTCCCCGGCTTCTCCGCCATGCGCGAGGCCGAGCGCTGGGGCGGCATGATCGACGCGACGCCGGATACGGTGCCGGTGATATCGGCGGTCGCGAAACTTCCCGGCCTCTATATCGCAGCGGGCTTCTCTGGCCACGGCTTCGGCATCGGCCCAGGCGCAGGCCGCCTGATGGCCGATATCGTGGCCGGCGACACACCCATCGTGGACCCTTCCCCTTACCGCATCGACCGGTTCCACTGACCGCGCAGCGTCTGTGTTCGCCATTGAAACGACACCGTCGCCTGCGCGTTTAGACCGCAAACCTCAAGGCCCCGCATGACGTCCTGGCGAAACCTCGCTCTGCTGACCCTGGCGCTGGTGGCCGCACGTATCGGCGTGTACGCCCTGATCGCGCATCCGTTCGGCGGTCTTGCCAGCGCGATGTGCCAGTACGACTGTGGCTGGTACGTTCGCCTCGCGGCTGACGGATACCAGTCCGACAGCCAGTGGGACACGTTGGGCCCAGTGCCAAACTGGGCTTTCTTCCCGCTTTACCCGATCCTGTTGCGCATCGTCACCTTGCTGTCGCAGCTGCGAGGCGAAGCCGCCGGGCTGATATTGTCCAATCTGCTGTTCGTCGGTTTTGTACTGGCGTCCGCCGTCTATCTGCGGCGCACTCGCCCCGGTCTCAATCTGGTATTTTGGGCGCTGTTCGCGGTCCTGTTTCCTTTCGGCTTTACTTTTTCCGCAGTTTATACCGAAGGGCTTTTCGCCCTGCTCACCATCGCCGTCTTGCTCGCCCTGCAAGATCGGCGCCTGTTGCTTGCGGGCCTCCTCACCGCCCTGCTGTGCGCCACCCGCCCAACCGGCGTGCTGATGATCCCGATCGTCCTGGCGCATTGCGCAAACCTGGCATGGCAGGCCCGGGCAACGCCTGATCGGCTCGGTGTGCTGGGCAAGGCGCTGCTGCCGCTGGCGATCGCTCCGCTGGGCCTGTCGCTGTTCATGCTCTATCAGTTCATCGTCATCGGTGACGCCATGGCATTCAACCACGTGCAACTCCTGTGGGGCCGCGAATGGGTGGGCCCCATCGCCAACCTCACCCGCGCCTTCACCGACTGGGACTGGCAGCGCATGACCACGATCCATGGCGATGCCAGCCGCAGCTATGCCGCCAGTTGGGCGTTAATAGGGCTGCTCGTCGCAGGCGTGCTCGCCTGGCAGCGCCGCTGGGCAGAGGCCTATCTGCTGGCCGCCTCCGTGCTGCTGCCGCTTTCGACTGCGATGCATTCGCTGCCGCGCTTCGTTGCCACCAACCCGTTCTTTCTGTTCGCCTGCTGCGCCGGCCTGCTGCACATCCGCGGCCCGCGCCTGCGCGTCGCAGCCTTTGGCGGCATCGCGGCATTGCAGGCCGTCGTTCTGGTGGGCTGGTACGCCGCCTCGAATGCGCTCTACTGATGCTGCACATTCTCAGACATTGGCGCCTGACGCTGGCGGTCACACTGATGGCTCTGCAGGCCGGCATCGTCGCCGTGGGCCTGTTCGCACCACGGGTGTCGGCTGGCTACCGGGCGCTGTTCATCGACAAGACGATGATGAACGTGCCCTACGATGACCACACCTTCGTCTGGCCGGGGCCCGACGTGGTTCCCGAAACCGCCGTTCCGCCAACCGGCGCGCAGTCCTAGAGCGGGGTGACGGCTGATAGGCGACGCAATCCCGCCCTAGAGCAATATCGCCTGAGGTTGCACCAACCGTGCGATAAAATTGCGCGATCAAATAAAAAGCTAGAGCCTGATCGCTTCGCCTACCAGAAGCGATCAGGCTCTAGTCTAACCGCTGAGCTCCTGTACCACACGGGAGACCACACTGCCCCAGTCGCGTGGCGCCGGTTGGCGCAGCAGTCGCAAGCTGGGATACCACGGCGTATCCTCGCGCTGCAGCATCCAGCGCCAGTCCGGCGCGAAGGGCATCATCACCCAGGCAGACATGCCCAGCGCGCCGGCGAGGTGGACCATCGAGGTATCGACCGACACCAGCCTCTCGCAACACGCCAAAATCGCTGCGCTGTCCTCGAAAGAATTGATCTCGGCGTCGAGATCGAGCAGCGGCGCCGGCCCCGCCCAGGCCTTGGCCTGCACCGCCGCGGGCCCCTTTTGCAGCGAGACATAGGCCACGCCTGGCACTTGGCCGAGCGGCGCCAGCTGCTCCAGAGCGAGGGTGCGGTTGCGATCGTTGTTGTGGGTCGGCCGCCCCGCCCAGCTCAGCGCCACCCAGCGCAGGCCCGGGGGCAGCCTGGCCTCCAGCCGCTGCCGCCAGCCCGCAACCAGCGCCGGATCCGTCGCAAGATACGGCACCTGCGTCGGAATCGTCTCAAGCGTGGTCCCGGCCAGCCGCGGCAGGCCCGACAAGGGGCAGAATGCCGCGTAGGGCGGGCAATCCTCCCATCGCGTGGCGAGATGCGCGCCTGGCGCCAGCTGCGCCACGATCGCGTGCATCTCCGGGCTGCACGCAACCGTCATCTGCGGACAGCGCTGCATCGCCCAGCCGATGTAGCGACCGAACATGATCACGTCGCCATACCCCTGGTCACCGATCAGCAGCAGCCTTTCATGCGGCAGCGGGCTTCCTTGCCACTGCGTCATCTTGGTCGCGGGCATCAGCGGCGGCGCACCCGGGATTTTGTAGCGCCACTCGTAATGTTCCCAGCCCTGCTGGAACTGCCCTACCGCCAGCAGCGCCTGGGCGAGCTTCATATGCGCCTGCGGCAGCACGGAATTGAGCTGCAGCGCACGCTTCGCCGAGGCGATACAGGCGTCGAGCTCCTGGCGATCATACTCGACCATGGCGAGGTTGAACGGGCCCAGCGGATCGCCCGGATCCATCGCAGCTCCACGCCGCGCGGCGGCCACGGCGTCGTCGAGCCGGCCGAGCACGCGATACACTTCGGCGATGTTGCGCAGATGCGAGCCCTTCGGGGGGGCCGCCGTCAGCGCCTGTTCCATCAGCGTCAGCGCGTCCTCCATGCGGTTGCGCCGCACGGCGATCAGGCCCTTGAGGTGCAGCGCATCGGCCTGCCGCGGATAGGCGGCGAGGACATGGCCGACCATTCGCTCGGCCGCATCCAGCCGGCCCGCATCGATATATTCGGTGGCGATGGTGAATACCTCGTTCGCCGGCACCGCCACCCCATGCGCGATCGTCGAGCCACGCGAGGCCATCTGCGCGGACATCGCCCTCAGCCCCTCCGGCCGAGCAAACCGCGCAGCCCGCCCCTGGGCGCCTCCGCCTCCATCCCCGCCCCACTGTGAGCGCCGGTCTGAAAGGCGATGCGCCCTGGCCCAGTGCAGCGCAGGCAGGCGAGCTCGAACCCGGCACCGGCCCCTTGCAGCGGAAACACGCTCTCCAGCCCAACCGCGGGGTCCTTGCACAGCAAGGCGCCTGGCTGCAGGTCGAGCTGCTCGCCCTCCATCAGCCCACGCTCGAACACCTCGCCCTCCGCTTGCACCCACACCACGCCTGGCTCGGCGCCGGCGGTGAAACGATCCAACGTCACACCCGTATTGCCAGCCAGCCGATCACCCAGCCCCTGCGACCGTTCCCGTGACAGGCTGGCCCCGGCATGCAGCAGCGCATGGCCGCGCGCCAGCTGCACGGAGGCGCCGGCTTCGAGCGGCACGGGAAAGATCCGCCCGCCGGTGCCGCGGGAAAAGCCGACCCGTCCGGGACCACGCGCCACCAGGCCTTCCCCAGCCTGGCTACGCCCCAGGGTCACCGTCGGCTCCCGCCACAGCAGCAGGCCGGGATCGAAGGCCACCATCTGGCTCGGCATCAGGTCGATCGCGAGATAGGGCGCGTCGCCGCCAGCAATGCAGGACGCCAGCCCAGCAAACGTGCTTTCGGCCGGCTGCGGCGGCATCGGGTGAGGCAGGCGAGTAAAATCGGCCATCGGCTGTGCGCTTTCGGACTGTCCAGGCAGCACCTGTATAACCCGACCGAGGGTCTATTACGCTAGCCCGCCGCCAAACGATCGTGCCCGATCAACGCCAGCCCCTCCGCCACCGAGACAAACTCGCCGCCGGCCGAGACCTTCTCCACCCCGAACCGGGTTTCGAACAGCGCGCGAACCGCCGGCACGAACGAGGTGCCCCCAGTCAGGAACACGTGGTCGATGGCCTTGCGCGGCAGCCCCGCCTGCGCCAGCGCCTGGTCGACGGTTGCCGCCATCAACGCGAGGTCAGCGGCGATCCAGCCTTCGAAATCGGCGCGGGTGATCGTCGCGTCGATGGCGATGTTGCGGTGATGAAAGGACAGCACCGTCGCTTCGGCGCGCGACAGCGCAGCCTTGGCGGCGGATACCACCTGGTAGAGCTGATAGCCCATCTCGTCCTCGATCAGTGTGATCAACCCGCGCAGCCGCTCGGGATGGCGCGACATCGCCGCCACTTCGCCAATCGCGCGCAGCGTCTTGGGCGCCTTCATCAGCGACAGGCGGTGCCAGCGCGCGAAGGAGGAGAAGTATTCGGGCGGCACCGGCAGATCGGTCTTCATCACCCGATAGGTGTCGCCCTTGCCCAGCAGCGGCGAGATCACCGCATCGATGATCCGATAGTCGAACGCATCGCCGGCGATGCCGATACCGGTGGTGGCGAGCGAGGTGACGGTGCTCCCGCGCAAAGACCTGGGATCGAACCGCACGATCGAGAAATCGCTGGTGCCGCCACCGAAATCGCCGATCAGCACATTGGCCGGGGCATCGAGGCCGGCCGCGAACCGGTAGCCCGCCGCTTCCGGCTCCATCGCCGTATCCACACCCGCCAGGCCGGCTGCTTCAAAAGCCGCCCGCAGCCGCTGCTCGCCAAGCGCGTCATCCGCCGTATCGCCCACGAAACGCACGGGACGGCCGGCGACGATATGCGCCTCCGCCGGGTCGATCCCGCTGGCCGCCATGAAGGCGCGCAAAAACAGAGCGATGAGCTGTTCGAGTGTCACCGCGCGGCCATACAGCATGGTCTGCGTGAAGCTACGCTGCGCCAGATAGGATTTCATCGACATGATCAGCCGGCTGTCGAGCGGATCGTCGAGATAGGCTGCAATCGCCGCCGGCCCCGCCGACGAACGCAGCTGCATGTGCCGTCCCTCGCCTTCCGCCCAGAAGCACAGCACCGAGCGAAACGTGTCGAGCAGATCCGGGCCGAAGCGCGCGGTGGTGGTGGAACCATCCTGCTCCAGCACGGCGAGAACCGAATTGGTCGTGCCGAAGTCGATGCCGATGATGCGAGACATGGAATGCGCCGGTTCCGTGCGAGGCCGCGGGTTGAAGCGGAATTTCGACCGCGTGGCAAGGGGCAGGGCGAAATCGGCCCAATACCAGCCAGGAACACTTAAATTCTGCACGCGATGAGATAGTATATTACGGTATCGTAACATTTAGGGCGTGTAAGATTGTCGCCCTCACGCCCTGAAAAACCGGAAATCCACGAGAGGCGCCGGCTGTGGTCCAGCCACCGCCTGCGCGATCGCTCTGAAATTCCCCGCGCGCACCGGCGCGCCACCGCGCTGCCCGGCGACATCGTCGACAGTCCCAATACCAGTCTCGTTCGCCGCCAACACCACCCCGGTCACCACGAAGGGCGTCGCCAGCGAGACCTCAACCGCCAGCATCCGGCAAAGCGGACGCAGCATCTCGCCCAGCCGCGGCGTCGAAGCGATCAGCGCCACCATCTCCGGATCCTGCAACAGCACGCGCAACCAACCGCCAAGGGCCGCCGCCTTGTAAGGCACCGCCTTCACCAGCCATGCATAACCCCGCGGCAATTTCGGGCCAGGCCGCACCTCCGCCGGTGCGTCACGCGGCCCGCGGCGCCCCCCGCGGGCGTGCCCGACCCGCAATGTCCCCGCGCGGATTGCCGCCACCAACGCCAGCACCCGCCGCTCGACCCGCCGCAGATGGCCGCAGATCAGCTGGATCATCGCCACCGAAAGCGCCGGCCCGCGAAACTGCGCCGCAACCAACGCATGCAGCGCCTCGATCACTTGCGAGAACCGGTCGGTTACGGAAAGGGGCGATACGATGTTCATGAAACGTAACGTGAACACATTGGCCGATCGAAGGCAACTTAGGGATTTTACCTATTGCGCGCAGACTGGCGGATTCCCGCACCGAGTATGCTACGCACGTCCTTCCTGCACGGCATGACACGCCACCATCACATCGGCGGACCGTGTGTGCGAAGGCTTTTCCACCCGGCAGCGCTCATTGGCCAAGGGACAGCGCGGATGGAACGTGCACCCCGAAGGCGGTGCGATCGGGCTCGGCACCTCGCCCGACACTGGCGCGCGCGTGCGCCCGACCATCGCCACATCCGGGATCGCATCCAGCAGCAGCCGCGTGTACGGATGCTGCGGATTGCGAAAGATATCCTCGCCCCGCCCCTGTTCCACGATGCGGCCGAGGTACATCACGCCCAGCCGGTCCGACATGTGGCGCACCACGGCCAGGTTGTGGCTGATAAACAGATAGGTCAGCCCCAGCCTCTGCTGCAGGTCGCGCATCAGGTTGAGAATCTGCGCCTGCACCGAAACGTCCAGCGCCGAGGTCGGCTCGTCGCATACCAAAAACTCCGGCTCGGACGACAAGGCGCGGGCGATCGAAATGCGCTGGCGCTGGCCACCGCTGAACTCATGCGGAAATTTCTCGCCGTCCGCCGGTGACAGCCCGACCTGGGATAGCAATCCCCCCACCCGATCGGCGATCGCCTTCTGGCCAGACAGAATACGAAAGGCACGGATCGGCTCGGCCACGATGTCGCGCACCCGCCAGCGTGGGTTGAGCGAGGCATACGGGTCCTGAAAGATCATGTTCATCTTTCGCCGCAGCCCTGGCTGCGCCCGGGCCGAGGACAGCGGATAGCCCTCGAAGCGGATCTCTCCCTCGCTCGGCGCATACAGCCCCACCGCCAGCCGCGCGATGGTCGACTTGCCGCAGCCGCTCTCGCCGACCAGCGACAAAGTGGTGGCGCGTGGAATGTCGAACGACACGGCGTCAACCGCGGTCAGAATACGCCGCCTCTCGCCCGAAAGCAGGCGCTGCAGCGCCGGACGCGAAACGTCGAAGCGGCGCGAAACCTCGATCGCCTCCAGAACCGAACTCAAGTCACGTCATCCATGGGCACCATGTTCCAACAGGCAGCCAGCGTCGTGCCGCGCGCCAGCAGATCTGGCCGATCGACCCGGCATCTTTCAAGCACCCGCCCACAGCGCGGGTTGAAGGCGCAGCCGGGCGGAATGGCGGTCAGCCGCGGCATCGCGCCGTCGATCTGGCGCAACCGCTCCACCCGATGTTCGAGCTGCGGGATAGAGCCCATCAACCCCTCCGTGTAGGGATGCGAAGGGTGCAGCACCACATCGCGAACCGGGCCGATCTCGGCAATGCGGCCGGCATACATCACGGCCACCCGATCGGCGGTCTCGGCGATCACCCCCATGTCGTGCGTCACCAGCATCACGGAGGTGCCATGATCCGTGGTCAGCCGGCGCAACAGCGCGATGATCTGCGCCTGGATCGACACGTCCAAGGCCGTGGTCGGCTCGTCCGCGATCACCAGCTTCGGCTCGGCACACAACGCCAGTGCGATCACCACGCGCTGGCGCATGCCGCCGGAGAACTGATGCGGATAGGCGCCCACCCGTTCGGCGGCGGCGGGAATGCCGACTTGCTCCAACCAACCCACCGCCCGCGCGCGGGCATCGCGATCGGACAGTTTCAGATGCGTCTGCATCGTCTCCACCAGCTGCTTGCCGACCGAGACCAGCGGGTCGAGCGTGGTCAGAGGATCCTGAAAGATCGCACCGATGCGCCGCCCACGGATCGGGCGCATCTGTGCGTCGGTGAACCGGTCGATGCGCGTGCCCTCGAGCCGGATCTGCCCGCTCGCCACCCGCCCCGGCGGCTCCAGCAGGCCGATGATGGCAGCCCCCGTGAGCGACTTGCCGGCACCACTTTCACCAACGACGCCGAGCACCTCGCCCGGTTCGATGGAGAAGCTGATCTCGTCCAGTGCCCGCAGCGTGCCACGCCGGCCGGGGAATTCCACCACCAGGCGGTCGACTTCGAGCAACGCCATCAGCGCAGCCTGGGGTTCAGCGCATCGCGCAGCCAGTCGCCCAGCAGATTGATGGACAGCACCATGGCCGCCAGCGTCACACCTGGGAAAATAGTGATCCACCATTCGCCGGAAAACAGGAAGTTGTTGCCGATCCGGATCAGCGTGCCCAGCGAAGGTTGCGTCGGGGGCAGGCCGACGCCGAGGAAGCTCAGCGTCGCCTCATCCAGGATCGCAAGCCCCAGGTTCAGTGTCGCGATCACCAGCACCGGGCCCATCACGTTGGGCAGGATATGCGTCAGCATGATGCGGCCCGACGACAGCCCGATCACCTTCGCCGCCATCACATAGTCGCGCTGGCGTTCCACCATGGTCGAGCCGCGGATGGTGCGGGCGAACTGCGGCCACCGGCTGATGCCGATGGCGAACACGATGACATAGATCTCCAACTGCTCCTGCATGCTGCGCGGCAGGGCGGCGCGCACCACGCCATCGACCAGAAGTGCGATGAGGATGGACGGAAAAGTGAGCTGCACATCCACCACCCGCATCAAAAACGCGTCGACGGCCCCCCCGGCATACCCCGCCAGCAGCCCAACGCCGATGCCCACCACCAGCGAAAAACCGATCGCGAGCACCGCCACCAGCAGGCTGATCCGCGTGCCGTACATGATGCCGGACAGCACGTCGCGGCCCTGGTCGTCGGTGCCCAGCAGGAAATGCGGGTCGCCCTCGGCTGTGAACGCCGGTGGCTTGAGGCTGTCCATCAGGTCGAGGCTGACGAGATCGAACGGGTTGTGCGGGGCGAGAATGGGCGCGAACACCGCGCCCACCACAACCACCAGCACGATGGCGGCCGAGATCACCGCCACCGGATTGCGCCAGAACTGATAGACGAAATCGCTGTCGAGAAAGCGCGAGACGGCGTTCATCGGTTGGCCCGAAGCCGCGGGTCGACCGCGAAATACAGCAGGTCGACGCACAGATTGATGCCCACGAACACCACCGCGATCAGCAGCAGATAGGCGGACATCACGGGGATGTCCGCCACCCCGATCGACTGCACCAGCAGCAGCCCCATGCCCGGCCACTGGAACACGGTCTCCGTCACGATCGAGAACGCAATCAGCCCGCCGAGCTGCAGGCCGACGATGGTGATCACCGGCACCAGCGTGTTGCCCAAGGCATGGCCGAAGTTGATGGCCCGCGGCGTCAGCCCCCGGGCGCGGGCGAATTTGATGTAGTCGCTGCGCAACACCTCCAGCATCTCCGAGCGCACCAGGCGCATGATCAGCGTCATCTGGAACAATCCGAGCGTGATCGCCGGCAAAACCAGCGCCCGACGGCCGGAGGCGGTGAGAAAGCCGGTGCTCCAATGGCCAAGCTGCACCACGTCACCTCGCCCGAAGCTGGGCAGCACACCAAGCTGCACGGCAAACACCAGGATCAGCAGAATGCCGATCAGAAACGTCGGCAGCGACACGCCGAGCAGCGAGAACACCATGATCAACCGCGACAGCGCCGAGTTGCGGCGAATGCCGGTGTAAACACCCAGCGGCAATCCGATCGCCAGCGCCAGCACGGCCGCCGTCAACGCCAGCTCCACGGTTGCCGGCAATCTTTCCGCGATCAACGCGCCGACCGGCCGTGCCAGCCGATAGCTGATGCCGAAATTGCCCTGCACCGCCTCGACCACGAACTTGGCATACTGCACAAAAAACGGCTGATCGAGGCCAAGTTGGCTGACCAGAGCGGCCCGCTGCGCCTCGGTGTAATCCTGCCCCAACATGATCGTGACGGGATCGCCGACGAAAGCGAACATGGCGAACGAAATGAACCCGACCGCCAGCAACACCGGAATCGCCTGCAGGATACGGCTTAAAATGAATGAAAACATCGGCGGCACGTCACCCCAACTGATCCGGAACCAGCGTCAGCTGGTGCGCACATGCATGGCCGGCGTCAGCCGGCGACCGTATGCATGTGTGGTATGCAAAGCGAGGGCCGAGGTCAAACGGTGGGCGTCACCTCGTTGTTGCGGGCATATTCCACCGCCAGCGTGTAGCCCACCCCCAGCAGCACCGGTCCGACAAACACGCCGAGCAGGCCAAAGGCCAATGCGCCGCCGAGCACGCCCAACATGGTCAGCAGAAACGGCAGCTGCGCCCCGCGGGAGATAAAGAATGGCCGGATCACCGAATCGGCCCCACTGACGGCGACCACGCCATAAATCATCAGCACGATGCCCCAGGCGACATGGCCTTGTGTCATCAGCCACAGCGCCGCAGGGATCCAAACCGCCGGTGCGCCGATCGGCAGCACCGAAAGCCCACCGGCGAGAACGCCCAGCAACAGGGCACGCGGCACACCGGTGATCCACAGCCCCAGCGTCGTCAGAATCCCCTGAACCAGCGCCGTGCCCAGAATGCCGTACACCACGCCACGGATCGTGGCGCCGGTGACGGTGATCAGCCGATCCGCCTGGGCTCCGGCAATGCGACGCAGAATGGCGACCGCCGTCGCTGCCAGGCGCTCGCCGGCGGCATAGAAAAAGAACGCCACGAACAGCGCCAACAGAAACAGCAGCACGCCATTGGCCAGACCCAGCAGCACCGCCAGCAGATATTCCCCGGCGATGCCGAAATACGGGCGAAAGAAATCGACCATGCTGGTGAGGTCAGCCGCCCAGGTATTCCACAGATTGACCAGCGAAGGGCCGACGACGGGGATACCGGGCAGCCAGGCCGGAGCTCCCGGCAGCCCCGCCTGCAACGCGTCCAGCACCACGTGACGCAGCTGGTCGATGTCGCTGGCACCGCCAGGCACGGCCAATGCCAGCGGCAGCACGACCACGACGGCCACCACGCCGACCATCACGCCAGCCGCCGTCATATTGCCGAGTCTGGCGTGGTGGCGGACCCAGTCGTAGGCCGGCCAGGTGGTGTACGTGAGAATTCCCGCCCAAAGGATGGCTGAAAAAAACGGGTAGAGAACCAGCGTGCATCCGATGGCGATGCCGCCCAAAAGCAGGGTCATCAGCAGGCGTTCGGCTTCCATCGCTACTCCCGGCAAGCCATTCGCGGCCTGCATCCAGACACATCGGCCCATGTCAGCGGCCGCTTTCCAAGTCTCTAACGTCCATGTAGCTTCCGCCGCAACCGTGAGGGAGCGATACCATGCCGCGTCTGGCAGCCAACCTGTCCATGATGTTCAACGAGGTCCCGTTCCTCGACCGCTTCGCCGCCGCCAGGCAGGCCGGATTCGACGCCGTAGAATTCCTGTTCCCCTACGAATTCCCGGCCGAGGACGTGAAGCGCCGGCTCGATGACAACGGCCTGACCCAGGCGCTGTTCAACATGCCCCCAGGCAACTGGAACGGCGGCGAACGCGGCATCGCCTCCCTGCCCGGCCGTCACGCCGAGTTCCGCGAGGGCGTGAAGCAGGCGCTGGAATACGCCGGCGTGCTCGGCTGCAAGCTGGTCCACGCCATGGCGGGCATCCCCATCAACGTCCACCCGGTGACGGCTGCTGCGACCTACGCCGAAAACCTTGCCTGGGCTGCCGAACAAGCCGTGGCACAAGGCGTGAAAGTGGTGATCGAGCCGATCAACCAACGCGACATGCCGGGCTTTCACCTCGCAACCCAGGCGCAAGGAGCCGCCATCGTCGAGGCGATCGGCCGCGACCGCCTCGGCCTGCAGTTCGACGTGTACCACGTGCAAATCGCCGAGGGCGACATCACCAAGCGCATGGAGCAGTTCCTGCCCCTCATCGCCCATATGCAGATCGCCGACGTGCCGGCCCGCAACGAACCCGGCACCGGCGAGATCGGTTGGCCGTTCGTGTTCCGCCGCATGGATGAACTGGGCTACCAGGGTTTCGTCGGCTGCGAGTATCGTCCCAAGGGCGACACCGTGGCCGGTCTCGACTGGCGCGCAACCTACGGCGTTTGAGGAAACAACCATGAATATCGGTTTCATTGGCCTGGGCATCATGGGCCGCCCGATGGCGCTGCATCTGGCGGCTGCCGGCCACACGCTGTTCGTACCCGACCGCCGCTCGCTGAGCGAAGACATCCGCGCCGTCGCCACGATCGAGGCGGATGCCGCCTCGGTCGCCGAGCATGCCGACATCGTCATCCTGATGGTGCCTGACACCCCCGATGTGGAAACCGTGCTGTTCGGCGCCCACGGCGTGGCCGAAGGCCTCAGCCGCGGCAAGCTGCTGATCGACATGAGCTCGATCAGCCCGACCGCCACCAAGGATTTCGCCGCCCGCATCGCAGCGCTCGGCTGCGGCTATATCGACGCCCCCGTGTCCGGCGGCGAGGTCGGCGCCAAGGCCGCGGCCCTGACCATCATGGCCGGCGGTGCCACCACCGACTTCGAACGCGCTTTGCCGCTGTTCCAGCTGATGGGCAAGAACATCACCCATGTCGGCGAAGCTCCCGGCGCCGGCCAGGTCTGCAAGGTCGCCAACCAGATCATCGTGGCGTTGAACATCCAGGCGGTCGCGGAGGCGTTGACCTTCGCCCGCAAGGCCGGCGCCGACCCGGCCCGCGTGCGCCAGGCTCTGATGGGCGGCTTCGCCAACTCGCGAATCCTGGAAGTTCACGCCGAGCGGATGATCAACCGCACCTTCGCCCCCGGCTTTCGCATCAAGCTGCACCAGAAGGACCTCAACCTCGCGCTCTCCTCGGCGAAGGACATGGGCATGGCGCTCCCCAACACCGCCATCGCCCAGCAGATGTTCTCGGTGGTGACGGCTGCCGGCGGCGCCGATCTCGACCATTCCGCCCTGGTGCAGGCGATCGAACTGATGGCCGGCATGGCCGTCGGCTGACACGCCCGGGCGCTTCGGCAGATGCGAGGTATTTCGATGGTCTTCTCGCGGCTGCTCCTGCTCGCGTGCCTGCTGGTGGCCGCGACCGCCTATGTCGCCCTGCTGGTGCTGCTGGACATGCAGGTGCGCACCGCCGAAATCGCCTTCGGGGCAGGTGCCGACACGCCCGACCGCCTCGACATCGAGCTCGAGCTCCACGAAATCGACGCGGTGCGCCGGGAAGCCACGCTGCGCGTGACCGTGGTGCCCAGCGAAACCATGCGCGGCGCCCGTGCCTCCGCCCCCAACACCGATTTTCTGCTGGTCCTGCGCATCGGCGACGAAGTGCAGGACCTGGCATTCCCCGCGAACCAGCGCATGCCCACCACCGACCTGAGGATCGACCTCGAACACGGCTCCATCCTGCAATATCCGTTCGACCGCTACGACGCCAACATGCGTTGGCGCGCCTTTCGCGGCACCCCCACCCAGCGCGGCGCCCCCATTCCCATCCGCCTCATCACCTACGAAACCAGTGCCGCGTTCGACGTTCCGATGCGAGAGGCGAAGCTGTCCTCGCCCGGCGATGTCACCGTGGCCCTGAACGCACGACGTCCGGTGATGATCCGATGGTTCGCCTCCGCCATCCTGGTCTCGATGGTGGCGGTGGCCATCAGCGCCCTTGCGATCGGCGGCCTGATGTTCACCCGCCGCCGCCGTGTGGAGGCAGCACTCCTGGGCGCATTATGCGCCATGATGTTCGCCGTGCCCGTCATGCGCAACACCTTGCCCGGCGCCCCGCCACTCGGTGTCGCCGCGGATTTGCTGATCTTCCTGTGGGCGGAGGTCTCGGTCGTGATCGGTCTGATGTTGGGGGTGGCAAGCTGGGCACGCGATGCGGCGCGCCCCGGGGTCAGCTGATCCGGCAGTCCGTGCCCACATGGCCTGTGAAGTGTTGCCAGGTCTGCGTCTGGCCCAGCACCGGCAGCAGCACGTAGCCGCGCAACCGCACCGCCCCGTCGGCGGCCAGCCAGATTTCGCAGTTCCATTCCTTGCCGTCATCGGGATTGGTGATGGTGCCCCACCAGCGCCCATCATCCGTCCGCTTCGTGACGCGAAGAATGGTGAGCCCGCACTCGGGAACCCCCGCGTTGCTCAGCGGCAGTCCGCCTTCGGCATTTCGTGGATCGGGTTGACCGACGATGCGGCCACACAGGCCGTTACCACAGGCGTAGACTTCGATAACCCCATCGCGATCCCCGGCCCACCAACGCCCAAGCAGGCTCGGATCCGCCAGTCTGGGTGCCGCCAGAGCCGGCTGCCCCACCAGGCACGCGCACAGCCCTAGGGTCAGTCGCAGTCGCATCCGGGTGTAGGGCCCTGTTCGGCGCGCACCACGTGGTGATCGATCCATTCCGCCACCAAACGGCGCGCCTCGTTCAGCGACGCCTCAGGATGATGGATGCGATACAGCGTCGTGCACGCGCGAAAGGCGTCCATGTCAGCGGTACCAACCGTGCGCAGCTCGCGGTAGGCAACCACAACGGCGCGTTCGCAACGGCGGGCAATAAGGCTGAAATCGCGACCCATGATCGGTCCCTTGGCTGAGCCCCTAATCTAGGCAGTGCCGCATCGCACCGCAATGCCGACGACCCCGAGGAGGCCCTCAGAAATCCAGATTGGTGTAGTGCTCCGGCGGCGACATGCCAGGAACCCGGTCGCTCAACAGCGAACGGAAGCTCGGGCGAGACTTGATTTTCGCATACCACTCCCGCGCATGCGGGTTCTGGCTCCAGTCGATATCGCCCAGAAAGTCCAGCACGCTGAGATGGGCGGCCGCCGCCAAATCGGCCAGCGACAGCGACTGCCCGGCCAGAAACGTCCGGGTCTCCGCAAGCCAGCCGATATAGGCGAGATGGTCACGCAGATTTGCATAGGCGGTGCGCAGTGCCGCGGCATCCGGCTGCCCGGTCGCCGACACGCGCTTGAGGTATTTCTCCCGCGTGAGGTTCATCGTCACCGCCAGCGCGAACGGCCCATCGAACCAGGCGACCAGCCGACGCACCTCCACCCGCTCGCCGAGTGTCGCGCCAAGCAGCGGGCTGTCCGGATATGCCTCCTCGAGATATTCGCAGATAACGCCCGACTCGGGGATCGCCAGGCCCGAGTCCTCCAGCAGCGTCGGCACCGTGCCGGCTGGGTTGATGGCGAGATACTCCTCCCGCCGCTCCCACACTTTTTCGGTGCGCAACTCGACCGGCAAACGCTTCTCGGCCAGAACGAGACGCACCTTGCGGCAAAACGGAGACAGCGGAAGCTGATAAAGGAATCGCATATTCGCCTTATGCCACCGCGCGCCCGTGCTCGCCAACCGGCGAACACGGGAAGAATTCAGGCCGACATCGCCACAGCCTCCAGCGAGACCGGAACAGGCAGATACTTCGCGTATTCCTTCGGCACAACCTGCCAGAACTTCGGCAGCGACAGCGCCCAGTCATGCACGAGCATGCGGGCGTAGCGGCTATTGGTCTCCTCCGCATGGCGCGTGATCAGGCCTTTCAGCAGGTTCGCCCAATACGGGTGCTGCACCCGCTGCCAGGTGATCGTCTCCGGATTGGTCCGCAGATGGAACCGCCCATCGGGATCATAGATGAACGCCTGCCCGCCCGTGAAACCGGCCCCGAAATTATCGCCGACCGCACCCAGCACCACAACCGTGCCGCCCGTCATGTATTCACACCCGTTCGACCCGCAGCCTTCCACCACCGCCGTGGCGCCGGAATTGCGCACCGCAAAACGCTCCCCCGCCTGCCCTGCCGCGAACAGCTCACCTGCGGTTGCGCCATACAGCACCGTGTTGCCGATGATGGTGTTCTGATGGCTCACCAGGTTGGACGACGGCGCCGGCCGCACCACGATCGTGGCTCCCGACAGGCCCTTGCCAACATAGTCATTGGCATCGCCGAGCACTTCCAGCTTTACCCCCTGCACCGCGAACGCGCCGAGCGACTGCCCCGCCGAACCGCGCAACCGCACCGTCAAATGCCCAGGCTGCAGGCCGAACATTCCGTATTTGCGCACGATCTTGCTGGAAAGCTTGGTGCCGATGGCGCGGTGCGTGTTGCGAATGTTGTACTGCAACTGCATCTTCTCGCCGCGCTCGAACAGCGGCCCCGCGTCGGTGATCATCTGCGCATCCAGCGTCTCCGGCACCTCGTTGCGCCCCGCATTGGTGCAATAGCGGGCGTAGGGACCCGGATCGGCCTGCACCAGCAACGGGTTGAGGTCGAGGTCGTCGAGGAATTCAGACCCGCGCGAAATCTGCTGCAGCAGATCGGTGCGGCCGATGATCTCGGTCAGCGACCGCGCCCCCAGCTCGGCCAGGATGTAGCGCACATCCTCGGCGATGAAGCTGAACAGATTGATCACCTTCTCCGGGGTGCCGGCGAATTTCTCACGCAACGCCTCGTCCTGCGAGCACACCCCCACCGGGCATGTGTTCGAGTGGCACTGGCGCACCATGATGCAGCCCATGGCAACCAAAGATGCCGTGCCGATCCCGAATTCCTCGGCACCCAGCATGGCCGCGATCACCACGTCGCGGCCGGTCTTGATGCCGCCATCGGTGCGCAGCCGCACCGTATGGCGCAGGCGGTTCAGCATCAGCACCTGATGCGCCTCGGAAAGCCCCATCTCCCACGGCAGCCCCGCGTATTTCACCGAGCTCTGCGGGCTGGCACCGGTCCCGCCGCTGTGGCCTGAAATCAGGATGGCATCGGCCTTGGCCTTGGCAACACCCGCAGCGATCGTGCCGATGCCGCTGCGCGCCACCAGCTTCACGCACACATGCGCATCCGGATTGATCTGCTTGAGATCGTAGATGAGCTGGGCAAGATCCTCGATCGAGTAGATGTCGTGGTGCGGCGGCGGGCTGATCAGCGTCACCCCCGGCGTGGCATGACGCAGCTTGGCGATCAGCCCGGTCACCTTGAAACCCGGCAGCTGCCCGCCCTCACCCGGCTTGGCACCCTGCGCCACCTTGATCTCGATCTCGCGGCACGCATTGAGATACTCGGCGGTCACACCGAACCGGCCGGAGGCGATCTGCTTGATGGCGGAATTGGCGTTGTCACCGTTCGCGCGCGGCACCGCACGCGCGGGGTCTTCACCCCCCTCGCCCGAGTCGGAACGCGCGCCGATGCGGTTCATGGCAATCGACAGCGTCTCATGCGCCTCAGGGCTCAGCGCACCCAACGAAATGCCCGGTGCGATCAACCGCTTGCGGATCTCGGTGATGCTCTCGACCTCTTCCACCGCAATCGGTTTGATGCCGTCGAGACGGAAGTCGAGCAAGTCGCGCAACGCCACCGGCGGGCCGCGACGAACCATATCGGTGTAGCGGCGATACATCTGGAAACTGTCGGAGGCGACCGCCTCCTGCAGCATATGGATGGCACCGCCATCGAACGCATGGGTCTCGCCGCGCCGCCGCAGCTTGTAGAGGCCGCCGACCGAAAGCGACGGCAGATCGCCCTCCCAGGCGGCTGCGTGCAGATCGAGCACCTTGCGCGCGATGCCGATCAGCCCGATGCCCGAAATGCGGCTGAGCATGCCCGGAAAGAACTCCGCGACCAGCGCGCGCGACAGCCCGATCGCCTCGAAGTTGCAGCCGCCGCGGTACGAACTGATCACCGAAATGCCCATCTTGGACATCACCTTGAGCAGACCCTTGTCGACCGCCTTTTTGTAGTGCTGCACAGCCTCCTTCAGCGTGATGCCGCTGAACAGGCCGCGCCGGTGGCGGTCCGCGATGCTCTCCTGCGCCAGATAGGCGTTCACCGTGGTGGCGCCCACGCCGATCAGCACGGCGAAATAATGCACGTCCAAACACTCGCCAGACCGCACGTTGAGGCTGGTGAAGGTGCGCAACGAGGACTTCACCAAATGGGTGTGCACGCCGGCGGTGGCCAAAATCATTGGGATGGCAGCGCGCTCCGGGCCGACATCCTTGTCGCTCAGCACGATATGCGTGGCCCCGGCGCGAACGCCCTCCTCCGCCTCGATGCGGATGCGCTCGAGTGCCGCGCGCAGCCCGGCCTCCCCGTCCGCCACCGCGAAGGTGCAGTCCACGTCACAGGCATCGGTGCCCATGCGGGCTCGCATGGCATGGAATTCGGCATTGCTGAGCACGGGGCTATCGAGCTGCAGCAGATTGCACTGGCTGCGGTCCTCGTCGAGCACGTTGCCGAGGTTGCCCAGCCGCGTCTTCAGCGTCATCACGCGGGTTTCGCGCAAGCTGTCGATCGGCGGGTTGGTTACCTGGCTGAACGCCTGGCGGAAATAATGATGCAGCCCGCGGTATTTTTCGCTCAGCACGGCAATCGGCGTGTCGTCGCCCATCGAGCCCACCGCCTCGGCACTGTCCTCCACCATGGGATGCAGGATCATTTCCAGATCCTCCATCGTGGTGCCGACCGCCAGCTGGCGCCGCCGCAACGCCTCGCCTTCGAACAGCACCGGCTCGGGTGCGTCCGTCTTGATGATGGCGTCGATCTGGGTGATCCCCGACGCCCATTCGCCGAACGGCTGGCGCGCCGCAAGCACGTCCTTCAGCTCCTCATCGCCGTAGAACCGCGCCGCGTCGAGGTCGACGCCGATGGTTTGGCCCGGACCCACGCGCCCCTTCTCGATGATGGTGCTCTCATCCAGCTTCACCATGCCGGTCTCGGAGCCGACCACCAGCAGGTTGTTGCTGGAGATCGCGTAGCGCAGCGGCCGCAGACCGTTGCGGTCGAGGCCCGCGATCACCCAGCGCCCGTCGGTGGCCGCAATCGCCGCCGGCCCGTCCCACGGCTCCATCACCACGGAACAGTACAAGAACAGGTCGCGATGCGGCTGCGGCATGGTCGCGTCCTGGCCAATGCTGGCCGGGATCATCAGCGCCTTAGCCATCGGCGCGTCACGCCCCGCGCGCACCAGCACCTCGAACACGTTGTCCAACGTGGCGGTATCGGAGCCGCCGGCTTGGATCACCGGCTTGATGTCGTCCATGAACGGATCGAGTGCAGGGTCAGACAGCCGCGTCTCATGGCTGCGCATCCAGTTGATGTTGCCCGAGACGGTGTTGATCTCGCCGTTGTGCGCCAATGTGCGGAACGGTTGCGCCAGCCGCCAGGTCGGGAAGGTGTTGGTCGAATAGCGCTGGTGGTAGATCGCAAAACGCGAGACGAAGCGCAGGTCGAGCAGGTCGGGATAGAAATCCGTGAGGCTCTCCGCAAGGAACATGCCTTTGTAGATGATCGACCGACAGGACAAAGAGCAGAAATACAGCTCGCCCACCTGTGCCGCGATCGCCTGCTTCTCGATGCACCGGCGGATCACATAAAGGTCACGCTCGAACGCGGCTTCGTCCACGCCGCGGGCGTTCCAGATCATGATCTGCTCGATCTCGGGCCGCGTCGCATTGGCCTTCTCGCCGATGCAGCCCACGTTGATCGGCACCTGCCGCCAGCCATAGGTGCCGTAGCCCATGCCAAGAATCTCGGTCTCGACGATCTGGCGGCAGCGCTCCTGCGCGCCAAGATCGGTCTTGGGCAGAAACACCTGACCCACGCCGATTGGCCCTGGGCGCACCCGATGGCCGCCGCGCTGCACCGCATCGGCGAAGAAATCCTGCGGGATTTCGATATGAATGCCCGCGCCATCGCCGGTCTTGCCATCGGCGTCCACGGCGCCGCGGTGCCACACCGCCTTGAGTGCGTCGATCCCGGCTTCCACCACATCCCGGCGGCGCTGGCCATCGAGTGCCGCCACCAGGCCGACGCCACAAGCGTCATGCTCCATGTCAGGCTGGTAGGTTTCGTGCAGCAAGGCGGCATTGGCGTGCCAACCGGCCACAAATTCGTCGCCCGCTTCCGACAAACCGAAATTTTCGCTCATGTGCCTCACTCCGCAGCGATGGTGGCAACAGCGTTCTGTTGCATGTAGGTGTGCATCTGGACGGCGACGTCGCGCCCGTCCTTGATCGCCCACACGACCAGCGAGGCCCCGCGCACGATGTCACCGGCGGCGAACACGCCGGCCAGGTTGGTCATGAAGCTCTTGCTGTCGACCTTCAGCGTGCCCCAGCGGGTGACCGCCAGGTCCGGCGCGCCGAACATCTGCGGCAGATCCTCAGGGTCGAAGCCAAGCGCCTTGATGACGAGATCGGCCGGCAGGTTGAAATGCCCGCCCTCGATCGGTTCCACCGACTGGCGGCCAGAGGCATCGGGCAGGCCCAGATGCATGCGCGTGGCGCGCACCGCGGTCACGCTGTCATCGCCGAGGAATGCCTCGGGGGCTGCGAGCCACACGAACTCCACGCCCTCTTCCTCGGCATTCTTCACTTCGCGCATGGAGCCGGGCATGTTGGCTTTGTCGCGGCGATAGAGGCATTTCACCGAATTCGCACCTTGGCGCACCGCCGTTCGCACGCAATCCATTGCGGTATCGCCGCCGCCGATCACCACCACGTTCTTGCCTGCGGCATTGAGCGAGCCGTCGTCGAAGCCAGGCACGTCGTCGCCCAGGCCCTGGCGGTTGGAGGTCATGAGATAGTCGAGTGCTGGAACAATGCCGGGGAGGCCCACACCGGGCCCAGCAATGTCGCGCGGCCGGTAAACGCCAGTGGCGATCAGCACGCTGTCATGCATGGCGCGCAGCGTGTCGAAGCCCATGGCGCCACCGATGTCAGCATTGAGATGGAACACAATCCCGGCTTCCTCCAGCAACCTCCACCGGCGGATGACGATCTCCTTCTCCAGCTTGAAGCCGGGAATGCCATAGATCATCAGCCCGCCAACGCGGTCGTGGCGATCATAGACATGCACCTGATACCCCAGCCTGCGCAGCGCCTCGGCGGCCGCCAACCCGCCCGGCCCGGCACCGACGATGCCGACCGATTCCGGGCGTTCGAAACGCGGCTTGCCCGGCTTCACCCAGCCCATCTCGAAGGCGGTGTCGGTGATATATCGCTCGACGGCTCCGATGGTGACGCTTTCGAAGCCCTTCTCGATCACGCAGTTGCCCTCGCACAGCCGGTCCTGCGGGCAGATGCGGCCGCAGATCTCAGGAAATGTGTTGGTGGCGGAGGAAACTTCGTAGGCCTCCTCCAACCGCCCCTCGGCGGTCAGCTTCAACCAGTCGGGGATGTTGTTCGAAAGCGGGCAATGAATTTGGCAGAACGGCACCCCGCACTGGCTGCACCGGCTGGACTGCTCGGCCGCCCGCGGTGCATCGAAATCCTGGTAGATTTCCGCGAAATCCGCGCGTCGCTGCGTCACCGCACGCTTGTCCGGCGTCTGCTGGGGCAGCGTAATGAATTGCAGCATGCGGCGGGCCATGGCGCAGTCCTCCTGTGGTCTTGAGGTGTCCTAAGCCAGGAGAAACGCCAGTGCGAGCGATTTTTCGGTGGTTACGGCAGTACTCTTGCCATTTTTAGAGCAAGCCCGACCCGCGCTGTTCGCGGATCGAACCAGACTGCGATAATATCGTCACAGATCGGACCTATCGGCTCAAACTTGCGTCAGCGGCGCTGTCACCGGGCCGAAACCGTCTCAGGTAGCTCGGAACGATCTGCTCAACCGGGGTCGGCGTAATCCCCAGCGCGGCCAACCCGGGCAAATCGCCCGCCACATTGTCGCGCGACAGCAGGATCAGCTGATCGCGGGTGAGCGGTTTGCCAGGCACATGCTCCATGATCGCGGCTTGCAGCCGTGCCACGCCCATGGGAATCTCCACCAGCGGCCGCCGCCGCCGCGTCTCGGCCAGAATCCATTGCAGCAACTCCCGAAAGGTCCACACCTTCGGGCCGGCGAGCTCATAGATCTTGCCCTCCGTCGTGGCATCGGCGAGCGCCGCCATCACGGCGTCTGCGACATCGCCGACATAGACCGGTTGAAACCTGCTCGACCCGGCGATCACAGGCATGAACGGCAGAAAGCTCGCCATCGCCCCGAACCGGTTGAAGAACTTGTCCTCGGGGCCGAACACCAAAGACGGTCGCAGGATCGTGGCACGGCCAAACGCTCCCATAACGCCCGCCTCGCCCGCGGCCTTGGAACGTGCGTAGGCGCTCTGGCTCGCGGCATCGGCGCCGATCGCGGAAATATGCACCAGCCGGTCCACCCCCGCCGCCTGCGCCGCGCCCGCCACCAAGGTGGCACCGTCCGCCTGCAGCCGGTTGAAGTCGCCCGCTCGTGACTCCACCAGAATCCCCACCGCGTTCACCACGATGTCGGCACCCTCCACCGCCCGCCGCACCGCAGCCTCGCTGGTGATCGGGATCGCCAGCGGCACGATCTGGCCAACCCCGCCCATCGGCTTCAGGAAAGCCGCCTGCTCGGGATCGCGCACCGCCACCCGCACGACATGGCCCAGGGCCGCCAGCCGCTTGACCACATAGCGGCCAATGAAACCGGACCCACCGAAAACCGTGGCCACACTGCGCGTCTGCATATCTCGCTCCTGCGAAATGGTCGTGGCAGTGATAGAAGGTCGCCCGCGGCACCTCAAGCTCCGGAGGCACCGACGCGTTTGCCTGTTGACGCCGTTCCGGCAGGGCGCTATTCCGCCGCTCCACCGCACGAGCCGACTTGGTGTCGCGACACGGATCGGCAAGCGCCTGTTGCCCAGGTGGCGGAATTGGTAGACGCGCAGGTTTCAGGTACCTGTGGTAGTAATATCGTGGAGGTTCGAGTCCTCTCCTGGGCACCATTCCTTTCCGCGTGAAAGGCCAGCGCGGCGGATCACCTTATAATGGCTGAAATCACGCAGTTCATGGCTAACGCAACCATTCATCTACACCGCAACGACTTGCCGGCAGACCTCGATATGGGTCGCGTCATTGCAGTCGACACTGAAACCATGGGCCTCAACCCGCACCGCGACCGGCTCTGCCTCGTGCAGATCTCCTCCGGCGACGGCCACGCCCATCTGGTGCAGCTGGTTCCGCCCCATCTCGGCGGCCATGGCTACGACGCCCCCAATCTCGCCCACCTGATGGCCGACCCGTCAGTGACCAAGTTGATGCATTTTGCCCGCTTCGACGTGGCGGTACTGCAGAAAGCGCTCGGTATCACCGTGGCACCGGTGAAATGCACCAAGATCGCCGCCAAACTCGTTCGCACCTTCACCGACCGGCACGGGCTCAAGGATCTGTGTCGCGAGCTGGTCGGAGTCGATCTCTCCAAGCAGCAGCAAACCTCGGATTGGGGAAGCCCCGAGCTATCCGCCGAGCAGCTGACCTATGCCGCGTCCGACGTGCTGTATCTTCACGCGCTCTGGGCACGCCTTGAAGCGCTTCTCGTGCGCGAAGGCCGGCTGGAACTGGCAGAGGCCTGTTTCGCCTTCCTGCCCGCGCGCTGCCGGCTCGATCTGCTCGGCTACGAAACACCGGACATCTTCGCGCACTGACCAAACGCGTTACCGGAACCTGACACAAACTTGAGAAGCCTCGACGCCGCAAAGTCTGGCAATGTCGCACTTCGTCACGCGGACGGGGCGTGCGCCCTACACGATATGGGCGCAACCTTGGGGTCGGAAATTGACCCACATGAATACAGGAACTGATTATGAGTGGAGCCGTCATCGACGCTGATGTGTGGCAGGGCGTGGCAGGCGCCCCGGCCAGCGCAGACATCACCGTGGCGCGCGGCGTGCTGGCAGCGGAAGCGGCGGGGCTGAACGCGTTGTCCGCCGCACTCGATGACCTGTTCGTCCAGGCGGTCACACTGCTGGAAGGTCGCGCCGGTGCTCATACCAACGGCCGCGTGGTCGTGTCTGGCATGGGCAAGTCCGGCCATGTCGCCCGCAAGATCGCAGCCACCCTGGCTTCGACCGGAACCCCCGCCATGTTCGTCCACCCCGGCGAGGCCTCGCACGGCGACCTCGGCATGATCATGGCGACCGATGCCGTGCTCGCCCTGTCCAATTCCGGCGAAACCGCCGAACTCGCCGATCTCGTGGCGCACAGCCGGCGCTTCGGGCTGCCGCTCGTGGCGATCACCGGGCGCGCCGGCTCCACGCTGGCGCTGGCAGCCGACGTCGCCCTCATCCTGCCGAGCGCCCCGGAAGCCTGCCCGATGGGCCTCGCTCCCACCACCAGCACCACGATGCAGCTCGCCCTCGGCGATGCCATCGCGGTCGCCCTGCTGACCAGGCGAGGCTTCGGGCCAGCCGACTTCCGGGTGTTTCACCCCGGCGGCAAGCTCGGCGCCCAACTCCGCCGCGTCCGTGATGTCATGCACGGCGGCGCCAACCTGCCGCTCGCAAGCCCTGCCACGCCGATGCCGGCAGCGCTGCTCGCCATGACCGCAAAGCGCTTCGGCTGCCTGGGCGTGACCGACGAGTCTGGCCGCCTGATCGGCATCGTCACCGACGGCGACCTACGCCGCGCCATGGGTCCGGACCTGCTGTCGCGCAGCGTCGAAGGCGTCATGACCCGCAACCCGCGCGCCGTGGGGCCGGACATGCTGGCCGCCGAGGCGCTGCGCATCATGAACGACCCGCAACGGCCGATCACCGCATTGTTCGTCGTGGATCAGCAGGGAGTTGCCGTCGGAATCCTGCATATCCACGACCTGCTGCGAGATGGGGTTGCATGAGCGGAGCCACCGTCACACCTCCTCCGGAACCGTCGACCGGCAACGAGCCGGGCAAGCTACGGGTGCTCGCCCAATCGGCGCAGCGGCGCGACGGCCTGGCGCGTCAGCGGCCACGGCCGGGCATGCCCAAGCGCAGCGGCATCGTCCGCCGCAGCCTGGCGGTCACCTTCGCCAAGCGCCTGCTGCCGGTGGTGGCGCTCGCCCTGCTCACAATCGTGGCAGTTTGGCCGGAGCTGGGGCGCGATGCCACTCAGGGCAGGCTCTCGCTGCGCCGCGGCCTGGTCGAGCCAGAAAGCGGCCAGCTGACCGACGCGCGCTACAGCGGCGTGGACGATCAAGGCCGGCGCTACACGGTCACGGCCGATATCGCCCGCCAGATCTCGCCCGAGCGTATCAACCTTACCGCACCGATCGGTGATCTCTCACTCGGCAACGGAACCTGGATCTACGCGCGCGGCAAGAACGGCGTTTATATGCAGCAGTCCCAGCAGCTCGACCTGTCCGGCGATGTCACCTTGTATCGCGACGATGGGATCACCCTTTCGACCGACTCGACGGCGATCGACCTCAAATCCGGCATCGCCACCAGTTCCGGGCGCGTGCACATCGAAGGACCGTTCGGAACCCTCGATGCCCAGGGCTTCTCCCTGCTCGACCGTGGCGCCGTGGTGCAGTTCCCCGGCCCCGGCCGCCTGGTTCTGAATGGACATTCAAAGTGACCCGGATCCTCATGGCCCTCGTTCTCGCGGGATTGGCCGCCCTGCCGCGCCCCGCCCAGGCGCAGGCGCTCGACCTGTCTGGCGGCGGACCGGTGGACGTGACCGCGCGCGGCGGCTTCGAATGGCGTGAGAACGAACAGCTTGTCATCGCCACCGGCGACGCCCGCGCGGTGCGCGACAATGTCACCATCCTGGCCGACCGCCTGGTCGCCCGCTACCGCAAGAAGGTCAGCGACGCCGCATCGCCCGCCATCGTAAAACCAGCCGCCGCCAGCGCCCCCGGCCTGCCAGGCGCCGATGAGAACGGCGGGAACGAGG
This sequence comes from Rhodospirillales bacterium, assembly GCA_025352665.1. Lineage (GTDB taxonomy): Bacteria > Pseudomonadota > Alphaproteobacteria > Acetobacterales > Acetobacteraceae > CAIQQQ01. The sequence continues at coordinate 75,288 of JANXSM010000128.1, forward strand.
TCTATCGCCTTGAGGCATCCGGCCACGTCCGCATCCTCACCGCGACGGACGAAGCGGTCGGCGACGATGCCGTCTACGACATCGACCAGGCCGTTCTGGTCATGACCGGCAACGCCCTGAAACTGACCACGCCGCAACAGGTGCTGACGGCGCGGGACACCATGGAATACTGGTCGCAGAAACACATGGCGGTCGGCCGCGGCAACGCCGTCGTGGTCACCGCCGACGGCCGCAGGCTCGCCGGCGACGTGCTGGTCGCCTTCACGCACGACGACCAGCAAGCCCCGGCACAACCCAAAACGGTCGCGGCAAAACCCGGCGCCGGCCAGGACCCGCTGACCTCCGGCAAGCTCGAGCGGGTCGAGGCCTACGGCAATGTCGAGGTGCGCACCGCAGTCGACATCGTCCGCGGCGACCGCGGCATCTATTTGCCCGATACCGGCATCGCCCGCGTGGTCGGCCACGTCCGCATCACCCACAACAGCACCCAGATCAACGGCCCGGCCGCCGACATCAACATGAAGACCGGCATCGCCCGCATCACCGCAGTCCCGGGCGGCCGCGTCAGCGGGATCATCGTGCCGAACGATGCGGCGGACACCAGCCGCAAGCAACTGGCCCCACCCCCCAAAGCAAGGACTCCCTGATGGATCTGCGCGTGCTCCCTGGCGGTGCTGAGCTGAACACTGCGCACGAGGACCAAGGTCTCGTCGCAACCGGCGTCGGCAAGGTCTACAAGAAGCGTCCTGTGGTGCGGAACGTCTCCATCTCCGTCCGCCGCGGCGAGGCGGTTGGCCTGCTCGGCCCCAACGGCGCCGGCAAAACCACCACGTTCTACATGATCGTCGGCCTGGTCAAACCCGACACCGGATCGATCAGCCTGGACGGGCACGACATCACCGGCCTGCCGATGTACCGCCGCGCCCGGCTCGGCATCGGCTACCTGCCGCAGGAAGCCAGCGTGTTCCGCGGCCTCAACGTCGAGCAGAACATCATGGCGGCCCTCGAAGTGATCGAACCCGACAGCAGCGAGCGCGAGCGAATGCTCGACGAGTTGCTGAGCGAATTCGGCATCGGCCATTTGCGGCGCACCCCCGCCCTGGCCCTGTCCGGCGGCGAGCGTCGCCGCGTCGAGATCGCCCGCGCACTGGCAACCCAACCCGGCTACATCCTGCTCGACGAGCCGCTCGCCGGCATCGACCCGATCGCGGTCGGCGAAATCCGCGATCTCGTCTCCCATCTGAAGCATCGCGGCATCGGCGTGCTGATCACGGACCACAATGTTCGCGAGACGTTGGAAATCATCGACCGCGCCTACATCATGCACGACGGCCAGGTTCTGATGGAGGGACGGCCGCAGGAGGTCGTTGCTCACGAAGATGTGCGCCGGGTTTACCTCGGAGAAAGGTTCGTCCTCTAGGCTTCCGGCAGCGCGGAGACCTTTCCGCGTCAATCATGCGAGCGCCGGGCCAAAGCTGAGCACGAAACTTGCTTGCCAATTTCGGTGCGAAGCGTTCACCTAGCGGGTGACGGCAAGGTCCGTCCGATGCGAAGGGGTTTGCATGGCCATTGGCCCACGCCTGGATTTGCGGCAGTCCCAGTCCCTGGTGATGACGCCCCAGTTGCGTCAGGCGATCAAGCTGCTGCAGTTCTCGAATATGGAGGTGTCAGCCTTCATCGATGAGGAGCTTGAGCGCAACCCACTGCTCGAGCGCGACGAAAGCATCGACTCGCCGGCGGCCGAACGCCCGGCGCTCGACCAGATGCCGGCCCAGCCGACCGGCACCGACGACAGGGTCACCGAAGACAGCGGCAGTTACGACAGCATCACGGCCTTGTCCGGCGAAACGATGGCCACGGAGGCGACAGCCCCGCTCGACCACGCGGAATACGCCGAGACCTACGACCCCGGCGGCGCCGGCGACGGCCAGCGCAGCGGCGGATCGACCAGTTTCGACAGCGACGATCGCGGCATCGACGACTACGCCGAGCATGCCACCAGCCTGCGCGAGCATCTCGGCGAACAGCTGCGCCTGGGTTTCGCCGATCGCATGGACCGGCTGATCGGCGCCCATCTGATCGCCCTGCTGCAGCCAACTGGCCGCCTCGAGGTTCCGGTCGGCGCCCTCGCCACCGCCATGGGATGCGACATCGCCCGCGTCGAAAGCGTCCGCCAGCGCATGATGCGTTTCGACCCGATCGGCATGTTCGCCACCTGCCTGCGCGAATGCCTGGCGGTTCAGCTGGCCGAGAAGAACCGGCTCGACCCCGCCATGGCCACAATGCTCGACAATCTCGAACTGCTGGCCAAACGCGAGACCCGCCGGCTGATGGCACTGTGCGAGGTCGATGCAGCCGACCTGGCCGACATGGTCGCCGAAATCCGCAGGCTCGATCCCAAACCCGGGGCGGCGTGGGACGCAACACCGCTGATCCCCGTCGTCCCCGACGTGCTGATGCGCGCAGCGCCTGACGGCGGCTGGCTGTTGGAGCTCAATCCAGAGACGATGCCGCGGGTGCTGGTGAACCAGAACTTCACCGCCCGGGTGCTGCCCAAAGCCAGCCGGGACGATCGCAGCTTTCTGGCCGAAAAGCTGCAGACCGCAAACTGGCTGGTCAAATCGCTGCAGCAGCGCGCCCAGACCATTCTCAAGGTTTCAGCCGAAATCATTCGCCAGCAGGATGGCTTCTTCCGCCTCGGCGTCAGCCATCTGCGGCCATTGATTCTGCGCGATATCGCCGATGCGGTGGAAATGCACGAAAGTACCGTCAGTCGCGTCACCGCGTCCAAATACATCGCGACGCCGCGTGGCATTTATGAACTCAAATACTTCTTCACCACGGCCATCGCCGGTACGCATGGCGGGGAAAGCCACTCCGCCGAGGCCGTCCGCCACCGGATCCGCGCCATGGTCGGGGCCGAAACCGCTGACTCCGTACTTTCCGATGACGCCATCGTGGCGGCTTTGCGACGAGAAGGCGTGGACATCGCACGCCGGACCGTGGCCAAATACCGTGATGCGCTGCGCATCCCTAGCTCCGTGCAGCGCAAACGGGAGAAGGCCGAGCCGGTCTGAGCGAAGCCGGCAGGCGGTCCCGAATCAGGGCATGAGGTAAACGCATGCAGATCACGGTCTCCGGAAAACAAGTCGAGATGTCTGACGCGTTGCGCACGCGCGTGGCCGACCAACTCGACACCATCGCCGGGAAATACTTCGATCACGCGCTGGAGGCGCACGTCACCTTCAGTCGCGCCCGCAGCTTTTTCACCTGTGACATCAATGTGCACGCTGCGCGCGGACTGACCCTGCGCGGTGAAGGCGAGGCGGCGGACGCCAATGCGGCATTCGACGACGCGGCCGAGCATATCGCCAAACGCCTGCGCCGCTATCGGCGCCGCGTCAACGAGCACGCCCGCGATGCGGCCAGCAAGGAGCGTCCCCAGGCGGCGCGGCAGTATATCCTGCGCCAGGAGGAGGAGGAACAGCCGAAGGGGGCCAATGGCGTGCCCCAGGCCAGCACCTACGCCACGGTAATCGCGGAAACCCCGGCTGAAATCGCCAGCCTGACCGTCAGCGATGCGGTCATGCGCATGGATCTGGCGGACCAGACCGTCATGATGTTCCGTAACAGCGCCACCAGGGAACTCAACGTGGTGTACCGGCGCAGCGACGGTCACATCGGCTGGATCGATCCGACAGCCGCCGCCTGAACCAAAAACGACCGCCCCCGTGGTAAATACCAGCCCGCCTTGATGCTGACCCTTCCAGCATCATGGCGGGCTGGCATCGCGCGCCGGGCTGGCCGGCGGCGGCCCGCAAAATATGGTTCATGCCAAATCGCCGTTGACACATCCTTCATGTGTCTACCTCAAGGCGGGTTGGTATAAGAGGGCGGTCAACGGGGACCGGGATCTTCCGGCGGCGCACGGCGCTCGATCATCGCGGAAAGCGGGCGCAGCGCCACATGGGCAAAGAACACCACCACCGTCAGCATGGCAGCCATCGCGTAGTCTTGCAGTCCGGCCGCAGTACCCACGGCCGCCACCGCCCAGAAGGTTGCAGCAGTGGACAATCCGCGCACATGGCCCTGCTGATGCATGATCACGCCCGCGCCGATGAAACCCACGCCGCTGGCGATCGCGCCGAACGCGGCACCTGGGTTCGATCCGCCATGCTCCACCGCCATTCTGGCAAACACCGCGGCGGCGGCCGAGACCAAGGCGCAGGAGCGCAACCCGCCGGGATGGCGTCGCCATTCGCGCTCGGCCCCGATGCAGGCGCCCAAAGCCGCCGCCACCACGCTCGCGATCACGCTGACCGGGACATCTTGCACCGACTCGTCCCCAAAACCCGAAGCGCGAGCATAAGCCACGCCAAGGTTCCGGCAATCGAATCAGTCAACGGGCAGCGGCCATGCACAACCTGGGTCTTCTGCCAGCCAGCCGCTGCAGCGATGGTAGGCTAATGTCCAAAAGCGTCGCGCTGACCCAGAAGCCGCCACAGAAGGCGGTCGCCAGCCCTAGGCTGACAGCGCTGATCGTGGCAAGTGCATTGTTCATGGAGCAGTTGGACGGCACCGTCATCGCAACCGCGCTGCCAACCATGGCGCATAGCTTCAACGTCGACCCGCTGCACATGAACGTGGCGCTTACCTCCTATCTGCTCAGCCTCGCGGTGTTCATTCCCGCCAGCGGCAAGGTCGCCGACCGCTTCGGCACCCGCACCGTGTTCCGCGCCGCCATTGCCCTGTTCACCATCGGCTCGCTGCTCTGCGCGCAGGCACCGAGCCTGGGTTTCCTGGTGGCGGCGCGCATTTTACAAGGAATCGGCGGTGCCATGATGGTGCCGGTCGGGCGGCTTGTGCTGCTGCGCTCCGTCTCCAAGGCCGAGCTCGTGGCGGCCATGGCCTGGCTGATGATCCCGGCAACCATCGGGCCCATCGTGGGGCCGCCGGTGGGCGGCTTCATCGTGACCTATTTCGACTGGCGCTGGATCTTCTACATCAACGTCCCGATCGGGCTGATCGGCATCTACCTGGTCACCCGCTATATCGAGGAAATCCGCGAGTCGGACCGTGTTCACTTCGACTTCGGCGGCATGGTGCTGTCAGGCGTGGCGCTGGCCTGCCTGATGGCGGGCCTTGAACTGTTCAGCCGCGGGGTCGGCTCTGTGCTCACAGCCGGCGGGCTCGTGGCCGTGGGCACCATCAGTGCGGCGCTGTATTGGCGGCACGCAAACGGTCACCCGCAACCGGTGCTGGACCTCAAGCTGATGCAGATTGGAACGTTTCGCTATTCGGTGCTGTCCGGCGCGCTGTCACGCATATTGGTGGGCGCCGTGCCGTTCCTGCTGCCGATGACGCTGCAACTTGGATTCGGCATGTCGCCGGCGGAAAGCGGGTTGATCACCTTCTCGAGTGCCGCCGGCTCGCTGTTGATGCGAATCGTGGCGCCGACGGTGCTGCGTCGCCTGGGATTTCGCAGCGTGCTGGTCTGGGTCGGCCTCACGGCCACGCTGTTGACCGGCAGCATCGCGGCATTTCGTCCGGGTTGGCCGATGCCGCTGATCTACGCCATTCTGCTCGCCGGCGGGTTTTTCCAGTCGTTGCAGTTCATCGCCTACAACACCATCGCGTATGCCGATGTGCCGCGGGCGCAAATGAGTGCCGCAACCAGCTTCTACACCACGTTCCAGCAGCTGTCCTTGACTACGGGCATCGCCGTCTCAGCCGCCAGTCTGTCCGCCGCCGTCGCTTGGCGCGGCCATTCTCAGCCGATGCTGATCGACTTCACGACGGCATTCCTGACCGTCGCCTGCGTGGCATTGCTGGCCCCACTGTTCAGCCTCAGCCTGGATCGCCGGGCCGGGGCTGAACTCAGTGGGCAGAAATAACCTGCCTTATATCAGCCCGCCTTGATGCTGGAGCAGTCAGCCTCAGGGCGGGTTGGCTCCTTGAGCGTGATGCCGAAGGTGGAATCACCTAAAGGCCTGAACCACGCGATAAAACAAAGAGCTGGAGCGGGATGACGTCGCCTGTCAGACTTCATCCCGCTCCTAGTGCACCGACGTTGGGTTCATCTCATTTTCAATGACCGCGGCAATAGCCAACGCTCGGTCGGCTGCGATCGCCATCGGGGTACCGTCGGCGGCGTGAATCGCATAGGCGGCGGCACCATTCATCATGACCGGTTTCAGGTATGCGATGCTGGGCATGCCGAGTTTCTGGAGCTGATCGGGCGAGATCTTACGAATGTTCATAATAGGCTCCTTCAATCTGCGTCTGGTTGGCCGTCCACGACGGCGCCGGGCTGGCTGATACGAATCGTGCGGACCTTGGTTGCGGGCATTGGCCGGGCAAGGTCGATATGCAGAAGACCGCTGTCCAACCATGCACCTTTCACTTCAATCCCTTCGGCCAATACGAACGCACGCTGAAATTGGCGGGCCGCGATGCCGCGATGAATGAACACACGGCCCTGGGCGTCGTCATTCTGCCGTCCACGTATGACCAATTGGTTGTCTTCCTGGGTGATCTGGAGATCATCCATGGTAAATCCGGCAACTGCGAGCGTAATGCGCAGGCCAGCCGTGCCGGTCTGCTCGATATTGTAGGGCGGGTAGCCGTCCGACGATATTTTCGACGCGCGTTCGAGCATCTGTTCGAGATGGTCGAAGCCGAGAAACATCGGCGAGGTGAACAGTCGGGTGGACAACAGAGCCTCCTCGGTTGAGCGAAGCGGGTCGCGGGCCCCGATGTGGCGACCCGCATTGCCTACTTTGGCAGCAGGTTTCAGCGTTGCAAGGGGAGTCCCGCGTTGATGTTGCGAGAGCGGGCCGCTACATCGCAGGAATGACACGCGAAATCGCAGATTCCCTGATCCCCATCCTGATCGCCCCAAACCCGATCCTCAAAGCACGCGCGCGCCGCGTGAGCGCCGCCGATGCCGACTCGGTGCGCGACCTGGTGCCCCGGATGTTCGCTTCGATGTACAACGCACCCGGAATCGGTCTGGCAGCACCCCAGGTGGGCATCGGCCTCCGCCTGGCGGTGATCGACCTGCAAGCGGATGACAAGCGCGACCCGGTGGTGCTGATCAACCCCGAGATCGTCGCCCGCAGCCCCGAGCTTGCCACGCGCGAGGAAGGCTGCCTGTCCATTCCCGGCCAATACGCCGATATCACCCGCCCGGCCCGCGTCCGCGTCCGCTTCGAGGACGCGGGCGGCGTCCGCGCCGAAATCGAAGCCGAAGGCCTGCTGGCCGCCTGTCTGCAGCACGAGATCGACCACCTCGACGGTGTCCTGTTCATCGACCATCTCTCGGCCCTGAAGCGCAACATGCTGATGCGCAAGCTCGCCAAGGAGCAGCGGCTCAAGGCCGAAAAGGCGCTCTGACCGATGCGCGTCGCGTTCATGGGCACGCCCGTATTCTCCGTCGCCGCCCTGCGCGCCCTGGTGGCGGCCGGGCATGAGCTGGTCCGCGTCTATTGCCAGCCGCCACGACCGGCCGGGCGCGGCCAGGCGGTGCGCCTCGCTCCCGTCCACGCCGCGGCGATCGAACTCGGCATCGACGTTCGAACCCCTGCCCGCCTGCGCCGGCAGGAGGCGGAGTGGGCGGATTTCGCAGCGTTGAACCTCGATGTCGCCGTGGTCGCGGCCTATGGGCTGATCCTGCCGGAACCGATGCTGCAGGCCCCCCGCCGCGGCTGCCTCAACATCCACGCCAGCCTGCTGCCGCGCTGGCGGGGTGCGGCCCCCATCCAGGCGGCCATTCTCGCCGGTGACACACAATCCGGCGTCACCATCATGCAGATGGACGCGGGACTGGACACCGGCCCGATGCTGCTGACTGGAACCGTTCCAATCGACCCGACAACCACCGCCGGCAGCCTGCACGACGCGCTGGCAAGGCTTGGCGCCGAACTCGTCGTGCGCGCCCTGGCCGAATCCCACGATCCGGTGCCGCAACCGGAGGCAGGCGCCTGCTATGCGCCCAAGCTCACGCGCGAGGATGGCAGGCTCGATTGGACGCAGGAGGCCGCGGCACTCGACCGGCGAGTCCGCGCCCTCAACCCCTGGCCTGGCACCTTCACAGCACTTTCGGGCGAAACCCTCAAGATCCTGGCAGCCCAGCCGGTCCCGGGTTCCGGCGAAGCGGGCACCACGCTCGACGGCCGGCTGACGGTTGCCACCGGCGCCGGCGCGCTGCGGCTCACCCGCCTGCAGGCGCCCGGCCGCGCCGCAATGACCGCGGAGGCCTTCCTCAATGGCCGGTCGATCCCGCCAGGCACCAGGCTCGGTTGATGCGCCGGGTCGCGGTGAAGCTGGAATACGATGGCAGCGGGTTCTTCGGCTGGCAGCGTCAGGCGGTTGGGATCTCCGTCCAGTCGGTGCTGGAACAGGCGGCCAGCCACCTCGCCCGGGGGGCCGCGGTCCCCTGCGTCGCCGCCGGCCGCACCGATTCCGGCGTCCACGCGCTCGGCCAGGTCGCCCATCTGGACCTTGAAGGCCATTCGCTGGGCGCCATCCGCGACGCGTTGAACTTTCATATGCGCCCGCACCCCGTGGCCGTGGTGGCCGCCGCCGAGGTTCCCCCCAACTGGAGCGCACGCTTCTCTGCCACCGGCCGTGCCTACCGCTTTCTGATCCACACCCGACGCGCCCGCCTCGTACTGGACCGCGGCCGCGCCTGGCATGTCGATCGCGACCTCGACATCGCGGCGATGCAGCAGGCGGCGGCCATCCTGGTCGGACGTCACGACTTCACCTCGTTCCGCGCCAGCGCGTGTCAGGCCAAATCCCCGGTCCGCACGCTCGACCGGCTCGAGGTCGCAAGCCAGGGCGACATCATCACCATCGCCGCCGAGGCGCGCAGCTTCCTGCACCACCAGGTGCGCAACATCGTCGGCACGCTCAAGCTGGTCGGCGAAGGCCGCTGGAACCCCGACCGGGTGGCAGAGGCCCTGGCCGCGCGCGACCGCTCGGCCGCCGGGCCCACCGCGCCGCCCGAGGGCCTGTATTTCGTGGCCGTCGGCTACGATCCGGACCCGTTCAGCGCAATATCGCATCAGGTTGAACCGGCCGGCGATAAAATTTATCGTTAAAACAAAAGGTTACAGCCTGATCGCTCCGCCTACCAGAAGCTAGAGCGGTATGACGTCTGATAGGCAACGTAATCCCACCCTAGCTCTTTATTTTATCGCGTGATTCAGACCTTTCGGTATTCAGACCTTTCGGCGATTCCACCTTCGGTCATCACGCTCTAGTGCAACTGCTCCATCAGCAACGACACCACCTGGCTGACCGCGTAATCCAGCACCACCATCGCCACCGCCTGCACGACATTGAACCCAAGCCCCACCCGTGCCACGAAATACTCCAGCCACAGCGCCCAGCCGACCGTGACCAGCATCAGCGTCTCGCCGATCAACGCAGGCAGGCCCGAAGCCGTCGTTGCGAGGGCAACCAGAATCAGCCCGCTCTGCAGCAGGCTGCACCAGTTCCACGCGGCGATGTAGCGCGGCCACAGCGCCCCCCGCCCCGCCCGGACCGCCACATTGTGCGACACCAGCGCAAACGCCAGCCAACTCACCACCGCGATCATCACATCCTGCGCCAGGCCGCGGCCCCGCGTGCCGCCAAACCAGCCTTGCGCGAATTCCAACGGGATACAGACCACCAGCGCCAGAAAGCTGAACGCCGCAACCGGCTCGCCCCCGGCGTTGCGCCCGTCGAGCGGCCGCATCCCATCGGGGCGTCCGCACGCGAGCCAAAACGCCGCCTGCAGCCCCGCTGCCAGCGCCGTCACAGGCTGCCGCCCGTCAGCAGCCGTGGAATGACCACCATGGCGCCAGTCGAAACATCGGTGACGAGCACGAGCAGCACCGCGCGGCCCACCGAGAGGCGCAGTCCGTGCCGTGCCAGAAAATAATGCAGCGCGAGACCATAGCCGACCAGCCCGATCAGACCGACCATGACCAGCGCCTGGAGCGGCAGACCGAACAGCTGCAGCACCATGACCACGATCACGAGGCCGATCGCCAACAGCGGCAACGTCCACTGGCACCAGTTCGAGGCGGCGGCAAAGCGCGGCCATTCCGCCAAACGCTGCCATCGCGCCGCCAGCCAATGGGTGATCACCAAGGGGGCCAGCAGCGCCACGACAGTTGCCAGGAAGTCGACGGTGGCGGGCAATGCCTGACCTCCGAGCACACCGAACACACCACCGACCAGCGGAAACGCCAACAGCGGCGCCAGGCTGTTCAGCACCGCCTGCGCGCTGTTGCCGAAACCCTGGAACCCATCGATCCGAAAACGCGCCAGCCGCACCATCCCCTGAACGATGCTCACGGCAGGAAATCCTCGAGGATCGCCGCATAGGCATCGGCCAGGCCGCGCAGTTCCGCCACCGGCACCTGCTCATCCACCTGGTGCATGGTGGTGCCGACCAGACCGAACTCCGCCACCGGGCAGTAGCGCGCGATGAAACGTGCGTCGGAGGTGCCACCGCCGGTGTCCAGCAACGGCGTATGCCCCGTCGCCCGCGCGATCGCCCCCGACAGCCGCTCCACCGCAGGCCCCGGTGCCGTCAGGAAACTCTCGCCGCTCACCGACACCTCCAGATCGAACCGATCGGCATGCTGGCCGATCGCAGCCCGCAGCCACGCCTCCAACGATGCACCGCTGTGGCGATCGTTGAAGCGGATGTTCAACATCGCCCGCGCGGCAGCCGGGATCACGTTGGTGGCGGGGTTGCCGACGTCAACGCTGGTCACCTGCAGCGTGGAAGGCTCGAACCACTGGCTCCCGGCATCGAGCGGTGCCGCCGTCAATGCCTGCAGCACCCGCACCATCCGGTGCACCGGGTTATCGGCCCGTTGCGGATAGGCCGCATGCCCCTGGATACCGTGAACCGCCAGCCGCGCATTGAGACTGCCGCGGCGGCCGATTTTGACCACATCGCCCAGCACCTGACGGTTGGTCGGCTCTCCCACCAGGCAAAAATCCGGGATCTCCTGCCGCGCCGCCAGATACTCCAGCACCTTCACGGTGCCGTCGGTCGCCGGCCCCTCCTCGTCGCCGGTGATCAGCAGGCTGATCGACCCCGCCAGCGGCCGCAGCAGGCGGTGCGAAGCCGCGGCCACGAAGGCGGCGATCGCCCCCTTCATATCGCAGGCGCCGCGCCCGTAGAGGATGTCGCCGCGCAATTCGGCCCCGAACGGCGGGCTGGTCCAGCCACCCTGCCCTTCCGGCACCACATCGGTATGCCCGGCAAAACAGAAATGCGGCGCCCCCGTGCCGATGCGGGCGAACAGGTTCGCCGTGGTGCCGAAAGGCAACGCGGTCACGGCGAAACCCAGGGCCACAAGCGCATCGCCGAGCACCGCCTGCGCGCCCGCATCCGCAGGTGTTACAGACGCGCAGCGCAGCAGCGCCTGCGCGAGCGGAAGCGGGTCCATCAATCGCGCAACAACTCGTTGATCGAGGTCTTGGACCGTGTCTGCGCATCGACCCGCTTGACGATCACAGCACAGGACAGCGACGGCCCGGGCGAGCCGTCCGGCAGCGGACGGCCTGGCATCGCACCCGGCACCACCACGGAATAGGCGGGCACCCGGCCGTAAAAGATCTCCCCGGTCGCGCGATCGATGATCTTCGAGCTCGCGGACAGGAACACCCCCATCGACAGCACCGAACCCCGCTCCACTACCACGCCCTCGACCACTTCGGAGCGCGCGCCGATGAAGCAGTCGTCCTCGATGATGGTCGGGCTCGCCTGCAGCGGCTCCAGCACGCCGCCGATCCCAACGCCGCCCGACAGATGGCAGTTGGCGCCGATCTGCGCGCAGCTGCCCACCGTCGCCCAGGTGTCGACCATGGTGTTGCGCCCGACATAGGCGCCCAGATTCACAAAGCTCGGCATCAGCACCACGCCCGGGGCGATATACGCCGACCGCCGCACCACAGCGCCGGGCACCGCGCGAAAGCCCGCCTCGCGAAACCGGTTCTCGCCCCAGCCCGCGGTCAGCATGCCGACCTTGTCCCACACATCCGAGCCGCCGGCACCCGGCATGGCCGCGCTGTCAAACAGACGGAAGGACAGCAGAACCGCCTTCTTCAGCCATTCGTTCACCACCCAGCCGGACGGGCCAGGCTCGGCCACCCGCAATGCGCCGGTCTCGAGTCGGGCCAGCGCCGCCTCGACATTGTCACGCGCGGCACCGGTGGTCGCGGGCGACAGGCTGTCGCGCGCCTCCCAAAGAGCTTCGATTTCGGCTTGTAGGGAAGAGTCTGTCATCGGATGCCTCGAACGTCACGGCCGGACCATGTGCAGGCCGCGCCGCGCTGTCAATTCCAGGCAGAAAAGCCATCTTTCCAGCCCCTGCTAACACTCTCTTTACCGTTCTGGACTGAAATGAAGTCTGACGAGAAAGATCGGTAGCGTATGCAAAACCTCATCGCTCCGCGGGGACACCTGGGCAGTCAGCAGGATCTTCCGGTATCCAGGCCGGAGGACACGCTGGTTTCGGCCGGGTCGCCACTGCCGGACCCACTGCCGGACCCGCTGCGCGGCGCACTTGTGGAAAGTCGCCAGCGCTGGCGCGATCTCGTCACACTCGCTGTCGACCTCGCGTTCGAAACCGATGTCTGGGGGCGTTTCGTGTTCCTGGCCCCGGAACCCGTATTGAGCTGGGATTGTGCCACGTTGCTCGGCCAGCCGGCTGAACTTCTGCTTGCCAATCCCAGTGAACAAGGCGCCTTCAACCCATTTCGTCCGACCGTACCGTTTCGCCGTCGCCGCGCCTGGCTCCGTCGTCCGGATGGCCGCCTGATATGCCTCTCCTTCTCGGCAGCTCCGCTACTGGACAGCGAGGGCCGCATCATCGGTGCGCGCGGCGTCGGCCAGGATATCTCCGAGCAGGAGGCCCACGACGCCTCGATCGCAGCCTCCCTGCGGCGCGGAGAGGTTCTGGACCAGATCCTATGGCGCATGCGCCAGGAGGTGCTGGCCCCGCGCATGATGCAGGCCGCCCTGGAATCGCTGATAACTGCCATGGGCCTGGAAGGTGCGGCCGTTCTCGACATGATGGGCGACGGGGTGCAGCCCAGCGTGCTGCACCAGATTGGCGGCGGTCTGTCGGCCATTATGCACACAGCCCTGTCGCTGCTCGAGGACGGAACCGGCGAGCCGCGCCAGGCCGCCTGCCCGGACGGGCGGGTCGTATTGATCTGCCCCTGCCAAACCCGCTTCGGCGAGCGCGCCGGCCTCGCCACATGGCGCGCATCCGGGGCGAGGCCATTGGATCCCGACGACCTGGTTCTGTCGTCGTCAGCCACCGGCATCATCCGGGTGATCCTCGAACACGAGTCGATCCAGCGTGAAATGGCGCGCCAGGCGCGCACGGATCCGCTGACGAGCCTGCTCAATCGCCGCGCCTTCCTCGACGAAATGAGCCGACGCCTGGACCGTCTCGACCGCGAGGGGCTGCCCGGCACGCTGATGTTCATCGATCTCGACAACTTCAAGGTGCTGAACGATCGCTGCGGTCATGACGTCGGCGACGAGGCGCTCTGCCTCACCGCCGCCCTGCTCCGCGCCACGGTTCGTCCGTCGGATCTGGTGGCCCGACTGGGCGGTGACGAATTCGCCCTATGGCTCGACAGCGCCGACGAGTTGGCGGCAGCGGAACGCGCCGAGTGGCTCAGGGTGGAAGCGCCCCGCACCCTCAGTCACCTGTCCGACCCCAGGGACCCGCAGGTGACCATGTCGATCGGCATCGCCACACGCTGGCCCGGTCGCGGAGAGGACGTCGATCAGCTCATCCAGCGGGGAGACCAGGTGATGTATCAGGTGAAACGCGCCGGCCGAGGCCACTGGCGTGTGTCCAGACCAGAGGTGGAATAATGGCCGATCTGCTCAAGACACCCGTGCTTGACGAGCCCGCGCGCCGCTCCAACCTGGCCTGGGCGGACGAAGCCAGCCGCGTGCGAGTTGCGGCCAACCCGACCGCGCCGGAATCGGCGATGACCCTGCTTGCCTCCGATCCGGACATCACCGTGCGCGCGGCCCTGGCACTCAACCCGGCGCTGAGTGTCCCCGTTGCGTCCCGGCTGGCCAAGGACAAGGACGAGCGCGTCCGAACCCTGCTTGCCCGGCGCCTCGCAAGCCTGCTGCCAGGCATGGACGTGCGGCAGCGCGACCAGCTCCAGGAGCAGGCCAGCCAAGCCCTGTTCGACCTGGCTTCCGATGCCGTGGTGCGAGTCCGCGCCGCCGTTGCCGATGTCGTGAAGGATATGCCGAACGCACCCCGCGAACTGATCCTGCGCCTGGCGAACGACATTTCAATGACGGTGGCCGAGCCGGTGATCCGGCTGTCGCCGCTGCTCACGCCGGAAGACCTGCTGTCCCTGCTTGCCGCCCCCCCGTCGCCCACCACCGCCACCGCCGTGGCACGTAGGCCCGGTCTCAGCGCTGATGTCGCCGACGCAATTGCAGCCTCCGCCGACAACGCGGCGATCAGCAGCCTGTTGAGCAATCCTTCCGCGGCCATCCGCGAAAACACGCTCGATGCGCTGATCAATCGCGCGGCCGAACAAGTCAGCTGGCATCAGCCGCTGGTGCGCCGCCCCGACCTCACCACACGGGCCGCGCGGGCCTTGTCGTCATTCATCGCGTCAAATCTTTTGACGGAGCTGTCCGAACGCGCCGATCTCGACCCACAGCTGCGGGCGTTGCTGCAGGAGAAGGTCAAGGCGCGGCTTGAACCCTCTGAACCGGCCTCGGTGCGTGGCCCGACCATGCAGGAGGCGTTCAGCCTCGCCGAGGAAATGGGCCGCGGGGGCAAGGTGACCGAAACGGCAATCCTCGAGGCGGCGGCACGTGGCGAGATCCGCTTTTGCACCGCTCTGCTGGCCGTTGCCGCCGATGTCCCAGCCCTGGTCGTCGACCGCGCCTGCACGCTTCGAAGCCCGAAGGGACTGGTCAGCCTGGTCTGGAAGGCGGGGCTCTCCATGCGCGTTGCAGTACCACTGCAATCGCTCCTCGCCAGCACGCCGCCCGAGTTGGTTCTGCGCAGCCATTCCGACCACGAATTTCCCCTCTCGATGGACGAAATGGCCTGGCAGATCGAAGTCCTGACCAGATCCGGCCGCTGACCGGCGCGCGCTCCTCAGGGCAGCCGGGCGTCAGCCTTGACCTCAGCTTCGCTCTCAGGGGTCTCAAGCCTATCGCCCTGATCGGTGAACAGATCCGGAAATTCGCCCAGGTTCTGTTGCAGGAAAGCCTCCTCTGGCCGGTCTTCCGGCTCCAGCTCCACCGGGCGATCCGCTCCAGGGGGAACCGGATTGGGTCGCAAACCCGGCGCTGTCCCGCTTTCCATGCCAATCAGCGCCCTTGCCTGTTCCCAGTAAGCCTGCTCACCGCCGTCCGGTCGCCCATCGGCTTCCCAAAGATGATAGGCGCGCACACGGATCTTCTGATCGTAACCAATGTCGAACGGCGATAGGTCGCTGTTGCCTGCCATGACCACTCCTGGAATGTAACGCGATAATGATGTCGCAACCAGAGCGATATCGCCCGAGGTTTCCCCAACCCTGCGATGAAATTACGCATTAAAACAAAAGCCCAGAGCCTGATCGCTTCGCCTATCAGACATCACCTCGCTCTAGAGAAGTCCGCCAGAGGGTTTTGGTTCGCGGCCGCTTCGGCGAAGGCCTCGAACTCACCTGGGCACGGCTGTGATCATCGTGCCGTGGCCGCCCTCGGTGAACAACTCCAGCAGACACGCATGCGGCTGCCGTCCATCCAGAATGACCGCCCCCTTCACCCCGCGCCGCACCGCGTCGACGCAGTTCTCGACCTTGGGGATCATGCCGCCGGTGATCATGCCGCTGGCAATGCCCGCCTCGACATCGGAGATGCTCATTTCGGGTATCAGTGTCTTGTTGGCGTCAAGGACACCAGGGACATCGGTCAGCATCAGCAGGCGCGACGCACCCAATGCACCCGCGATAGCGCCGGCGACGGTGTCGGCATTGATGTTGTAGGTCTGCCCGTCCTCACCCACGCCCACCGGGGCGATCACCGGGATCAGACCGGCGCCTGTCAGCGCGTGGATAACACGCACATCGACATGCTCCGGCTCACCAACGAAGCCGAGGTCGAGCATCTTCTCGATCTGGCTGCCGGGATCCTGGGTGGTTCGCTGCAGCTTGCGCGCGCGGATGAGGCCGCCGTCTTTGCCGCAGATGCCAACCGCCAGCGCCCCGGCCTTGTTGATAAGGCCGGCCACCATTTTATTGACGGAGCCGGCCAGCACCATCTCCACCACTTCGACCATGGCGGCATCGGTCACCCGAAGCCCATCAACGAAGGTGGAGCTGATCGCCAGGCGCTTGAGCATCGAGTTGATCTGCGGGCCGCCACCATGCACCACCACCGGGTTCACGCCGACCTGCTTGAGCAGTGCGATATCCCGGCCGAACATGTTGGCGAGATGCTCCTCGCCCATCGCATGCCCACCATATTTGATCACAATGGTAGCGCCTGCGTAACGTCGCAGGAACGGCAACGCATGGGCGAGAATACGCGCCTGCTCCGCGGCAGACTCCCGGGGCGGCTGCTCGAAGTCTTCCACGCTGTCGCTCATGCCAAAGCCTCTCCGCTGGTCGAAGCCGTTGTGCGGCCCGCATCGGCGGAGGTCAATAAAGCGGGTTAGCCAAACCCGCCAGATCGGCGCGCAGCTCGGGAATGCCGAAACCGCTCTCGCTGCTCGTGGTGTGCGTATCGGTCAGTGCCGCCGCATGCTTGCGCGTGAGGGCGCCTGCTTCGGTTCGCTTGGCCTCGATCGCCTTGGGTTTCACCGAGTCGGCCTTGGTCAGAACCACCTGGTAGATGATGGCGGCCCGGTCCAACAGATCCATCACGGCGAGGTCGCTGTCCTTCACCTCGATGCGGGAATCAAGCAGCAAAATCACACGCTTGAGCGTCGTCCGGCCGCGCAGATAGGCAAACATCAGCCCCTGCCAGTCCTCTTTCACGTCCTTCGCCGCCTGGGCATAGCCATAGCCGGGCATGTCGACGAGCGCCAAGCGGCCGCCGAGATCGAAGAAGTTGAGCTGCTTGGTCCGCCCCGGCGTGGTCGAGGTCCGCGCCAGCGTGTTGCGCCCGGTCAGCGCATTGACCAGCGAGGATTTGCCGACATTGGAGCGTCCGGCAAACGCCACCTCCGGCAGGCTGGGCGGCGGCAACTGGTCCAGGCGCTGGGCTGCGAAGTAAAACCGGCATTCCGCCGCGAACAGCAGCCGCCCCGCTTCGATGGCAGCCGCGTGCTCAGCCGCGTCACGCTCCGGCGTGGACTGGAACAGCCCCTTCGGAATATCGCTCAGGACTTGGCGACCTTGGCCGGACCGCTGACCCGGGCCGCATTCGGATTGGCCAGGCGGGTCTGCCGCATGATCAGCCACTGCTGCAGAATGGTCAGCGAGTTGTTCCAGCTCCAGTAGATCACCAGGCCGGCCGGAAAGCTCGACAGCATGAAGGTGAAGATGATGGGCATGAACTGGAATACCTTCGCCTGCACCGGGTCCGGCGGCGGCGGGTTCAGCTTCTGCTGGAAGAACATGGTGAAGCCCATGATCAACGGCCAGGCGCCCAGATGCAGGAAATGCGAGTAGATCGAGGGGTCGAACGGGATCAGCCCGAACAGGTTGAACACGTTGGTCGGATCGACCGCGGACAGGTCATGAATCCAGCCGAAGAACGGCGCATGCCGCATCTCGATGGTGACGAAGATCACCTTATACAGCGAGAAGAACACCGGGATCTGAATGACCATAGGCAGGCAGCCGCTGGCCGGGTTCACCTTCTCGGTCTTGTAAAGCTGCATCATCGCCGATTGCAGCTTCTGCGGCTCGTCCTTGTGCTGTTCCTTGAGCACCGCCATTTTCGGCGCCAGCAGCTTCATCTTGCTCATCGAGCGATAGGATTTATTGGCCAGCGGAAAGAACACCGCCTTGAGGCCCAGGGTGAACACAAGGATCGCCAGGCCGAAATTGCCAAGGATGCTGTTAAGCCAATCGATCGCGTAGAAAAACGGCTTGGTGATGAAGTAGAACCAGCCAAAATCCACTGCCTTGTCGAAATCGGGGATCGGGCCGGCCGCGGCATAACGGTCGAGCAGATGCACTTCCTTGGCGCCGGCGAACAGCCGCGTGGACAGGCTGGCGTTGGCGCCAGGAGCGATGGTTTCAGGGTCCTTGGTGATGAAGTCGACCTGGTAGTGATCGCCGTGGTCATCGATATGGCGATAGGACACGACCGAAGGGATCTTCTGGTCCGGCACCAGCGCGGTCAGCCAATATTTGTCGGTGATCCCCGCCCAGCCGCCGTCTCCAGTGCTGTCGAACGCAAGGCCCGCCTTCTTTTCGCCGTCCTTCTTCGCGTCAGCGTATTTCATCTCCTTCAGGCGACCGTCGAGCACCCCGATCAGGCCTTCGTGGAGGATGTAATAACCCGAGGTCACGGGCGTGTAGTCGCGGCGGATACGGGCAAACGGGTGAAGTGCCACCGGGGCGCCGCTGGAATTGGTCACTCGCTGATCGGCGGTGAACATGTAGTTGTCGTCCAGCCCGAGATCGATCGCGAAATCGAGGCCGGCGCCGTTGTTCCAGCTGAGCGTCAGCTTGCTGGTCGCCGAAAGCGTGCCCTGCGCGGCCCAAACCGTGTCGTTGCCTGGCAGTGCCGCGGTGGTGCCAGGCGCTCCGGTCCAGCCGAACTGCACGTAGTAAGGCTGGTCGCTGGTCCGCGGCTCGAGCAGGCGCACCAAAGGCGAATCGGGGGCGATTGTGTCGCGGTAGTCACGCAACACGAGATCGTCGATCCGCGCGCCGAGCAAATTGACGCTGCCCTCCAGCCGGGGGCCAACGAAGCGAACGCGTGGCGCGTCCTTCTCCACGTTGCCCTGGTCGACCAGCGGTGCCGCCTTGGCCGCCGCCTCTGGTGTGCCCGAGGTGGCCGGGTTGCTCGCCAGCACCGACCCGCTGGCAGGCGTGCTCGCCGAAGGCACCGGTGCCGGCGCCTTGGGCAGCAGGAACTGGAAGCCGAGCAGGATCGCAACCGAGACGACGATTGCGATCAACAGGCGTTTCTGGTCCATCAGGGTGCCATCCGGCCTTGAGGAATGGGCGAAGGGACCGGATCGATCCCCCCGGGAGTCCACGGGTTACAACGAAGCACGCGCTTCAAAGCAAGTTGCGTGCCGTGCCACGCCCCATGCGTGTTCAACGCCTCGATCGCATAATGGCTGCAGCTCGGCTCAAATCGGCAATGCGCACCGATGATCGGCCGCAGCGTGAGTTGATACACGCGAACAGAACCCGCCAAAAGCTGCGACGACAAACTCACGCGACGCCCAGCTTCGACATTGCGCGCCGCAGATCGTCCTGCAGCGCCGCGAAGTTCCGGCCACGCGTCGTGTCACGCCCGATGAGAACCAGGTCCAGGCCCACCGGCGCCGCGTTATGCAGCACAAGTCGGGCCGCTTCCTTGAGCCGCCGACGCGTGCGGTTGCGCACCACCGCGTTGCCGACCTTCTTGGTGACGGTAAAGCCGATCCGCAGCGGCTGCTGGTCGGAACGCAGCAGGGCCTGCAGAACCAGGCCGTGCACCGCAGCCTTGCGACCCTTCGAGGCCGCTCGCAGGAACTCGGCCCGCTTTTTCAACCGCTGCAGCCGGGGCGCCGTCACCACGTGCGGCGACCGCGTGTCAGGCGGAGAGCTTCGCGCGACCCTTGGCGCGGCGATTGGCCAGCACCTTGCGGCCGCCGACGGTGGACATGCGAGCGCGAAATCCGTGGCGACGCTTGCGGACGAGTTTGGACGGCTGATACGTGCGCTTCACGACGGCACTCCGAAAACAAAAAAGTTGGCGCGAGATCCAAAAGACCAGACCACGCGTTTGCACATGGGCCTTCGTTCAAGGTCCAGCGCAGGGGCTGGCTTATACGAGTGCCGTGGCGTCTGCGTCAACATCAACCAGCCGCCGGTGATTGCCGGGCCGCATCCATTGGGTCATTTTAGTGGCTGACGACCACAGGAAACGGCGCATGGACGAATCGACACTGCGCAAGCTGAGCCACGATCTTCGCGGCATCCTCTCTCCCGCGATGATGGTCGCCGAGCGTCTGCAGAACAGCGCCGATCCCGCCACCAGCCGCGCCGGCACCATCATCCTCGAGTCGCTGGACCGCGCCGTCGCCGTCATCGGCGAAGCCACCGACCGGGCCTAGCCAAGGTGTCCGGCTGCGCCGGAAGGGCCTTCGGCCTGACCAGGGCCTCCGCCCTGGACCCGCCAGAGGCGATGCCTCTGGACTCCACTCGTTTAAGGCATGTCTCTGAGTGGGGGGTCACACCCGCGGGTCGTGCCAGCGCGCGGGTATGACCCCCTCCCCACTCAGAGACCCGCTTCAATGAACCGGGTTCAGGGGCTCCGCCCCTGATAGGTCCAGGACGAAGTCCTGGTCAGGCCGAAGGCCCTTCCGGCGCAGCCGGACACCCCGGGCGGGGGTCACCCCTCGTCGCGACCGTCGCCGAACTCCACGTCTCGGTGGACATGCACGCTCATAAGCAATCCGAAGCCGATCATGACGGTGATCATTGCGGTGCCTCCGTGGCTGACCAGCGGCAGCGGCACGCCGCCCACCGGTATTGCGCCAGTGACCATGGCCACGTTCACCAAAACATAAAGAAAGAAATTCATACTGACGCCAAGCGCCACCAGCCGCCCAAACTGGTGGCGACATCGCAGTGCCATCAACATGCCGCCGACGACGATAAGGCAGAGCAGGCCGAGCAACGCCAAGCCGCCGACCAGGCCGAATTCCTCACCGAGCATCGTAAAGATGAAGTCCGTTTGCTTCTCTGGCAGAAAGTTGAGATGGCCCTGGGTTCCCTGCAGGAACCCTTTGCCCCACATGCCGCCCGACCCCAGCGCGATCTTGGACTGGATGATGTTGTAGCCGGCCCCCAGCGGATCGCTCTCCGGATTGAGGAAGGTGGTGATCCGCGCACGCTGGTAGTCGTGCAGGTGTGTGTAGGCAACCGGTGCGGCCAACGCCACGCCGGCGACAACCAGCCCCACCTTCCACCATCTGACACCGGCACCGAGGAAGATGGTTGCCCCCACCACCGCCGTGATCAGGGCGGTGCCGAGATTGGGCTCCTTGAGAATGAGCCCAACCGGAACCAGCACGGCAAGCGTTGGTGGAATCAGGAACAGGGGATTGCCCATTCGCTCCCACGAGGCTCTATGAAACCAAGACGCCAGCACCAGGATCAGCGCGATCTTCATGAGCTCGCTCGGCTGCCACTGCATGCCGCCAAGGTCGATCCAGCGCTGCGCACCCTTGCCCACGTGGCCCATCTTCAGCACCAGCACCAGCAGCACCACGGCTCCGGCATAGCCCAGCCAAGCGGTGCGGGCGATAAAGCGGATGTCCACGAGAGCGATCGACAGCATCAGCGTCAGGCCGAAACCGAACCGCAGGATGTGGCGCGACGCATAAGGCTCGGCCGACCCGCCGGCCGCCGAATACAGCGCCACGTATCCCACGGCCGCCAAGGTGCAAAGCAGCAGCACATAGATCCAGCTGATCTGCCACAGTTTGCTGGTGAGACCGAACGAGGTCTCCCGGATCAGCCGGCGTTCCATCACGCTCATGAGCGATTTCCCTCGGCCACACGTTGCGGAGGCACGTCATGCCGGCCTGCGGGATCGCGAGTCAGCACGTCGGTCATGATGTCACGTGCGATCGGCGCCGCGGCGGCCGCACCGGCGTTGCCGTGCTCAACCACCAGCGCCATGGCGTAGCGCGGCGCGTCATAGGGGGCGAAGGCGACGAACAATGCGTTCGGCCGCAGCTCCCAAGGCTGATTTTCGGATTTATAGCCATGCTCGCGCTGTTCGCGGGTCACGTTGCGCACCTGCGCCGAGCCGGTCTTGCCGGCCATCTGGAACCCAGGCATGGCCAGCTTGGCGAGCGGCGCCGAGCCTCCCTGCTCATTCACCACCGCCCACATGCCCTCGCGGATGGCGTGCAGCGCACGTTCCGACACCCCCATGCTCGGCCAGTCCTCGGCCTTCGCCCCATGCGCGAGGCTGCCGCCCATCGTGCGGGTCAGATGCGGCTGCACGGCCCGTCCGGTCGCCATGCGCGCCGCCATCGTGGCCAGCGACAGCGGTGTCAGCTGCATATAGCCTTGGCCGATACCGCTCACGATGGTGTCGCCGATGTTCCACGCCTTGCCCTGCGCGATGCGCCAGCCGCGGGTTGGCATGAACCCCGTGCGCGTGCCCGGCAGCTCGATGTCAAGCGGCACGGCGAGGCCGAAGCGGTTCGCCATGGCGGCGATCCGGTCGATGCCAGTGCGGCGCGCCACCTCATAAAAATAGACGTCACAGCTATTTTTGATACCAGCACGCAAATCCATGCTGCCGTGACCGTATTTGCTCCAGCAGTGATAGCGCCGGTCGCCGAAATCGAGGTAACCGGGGCAGTTCACAGTGTCGAACGGCGTGATCGCCTTCGCCTCCAGCCCCGCCATCGCCACCACGATCTTGAAGGTCGACCCCGGCGCATAAAGCCCTGAAGCCGCCTTGTTGATCAGCGGCGCGCGGCGGTTGCGCGTCCATTCCAGCCACTGCGCCTGGGAGACACCGGAATTGAACAGGCTGGGATCGAAGGACGGATTGGTGACCATGGCGAGCACCTCGCCATTGCGGGCGTCCATCACCACGGCCGAGGCGCTTTCGTCACCGATCCGGGCGATAACCGATTTCTGCAGCTCGGAATCGATGGTCAGGCCGATGTCCTGGCCCGGCGTGCCCTCCTGTCGGTCGAGTTCGCGGATAACTCGGCCGACCGCATTGACCTCGAGCTGCACAGCCCCGGCGCGGCCGCGCAGCGGCAGGTCATGGAACTTCTCCACCCCGGCACGGCCGACGCGCATGCCCGGCAAGGCGAACATCGTGTCCTCCGCCACGTCGGTGTCGTTCGGGGGGGCGACGTAGCCGACGATATGGGCCAGGGCCGGCCCCAGCGGATACTGCCTTGTGGTGCCGACATCGACGAGAATGCCCGGCAGATCCGGCGCGTTCACCTCGATGCTGGCCATGTCCTCCCAGGACAGGAACTCGCGGACGGTGACAGGAATGAACCGGCGATGGCGACGCAGTTCGCGTTCGATCCGCGCCCGCTCATGATCCGCCAAGGGCACGATGCGAGAGAAATTCTCCAGCGTGGCCGAGACATCGCCGGTCTGCTCGGCGATCAGCAGGGCGCGCCAGTTCAACCGGTTGCCGGCCACGGAAACGCCGAAACGGTCGAACAACCGCCCACGCGGCGGCGCGATCAGCCGCGCCGACACGCGGTTGGTCTCGGCGAGCGTGGCGTATCGCGCGCCTTCGACCACCTGAACCTGGTACAGCTTGGCACCCAGCGCACCCAGGGCTGCAATCTGTGCGCCCCCGATCAGCAGGGCCCGACGGGTGAATACGCCGGTGCGTTTGGTCTCGCGTTTCATGCGTGTTCCGGCTCTGCGAGGGTCTGGTGCGCATGGGTGAACATCACCGCGAGCAATGGGTAGACGCCCACACCCAGGGCGGCCTGAAAGAATGCCGGCGCCGGCGGCAGCAGCCGGAAGGTCATCATCGACGTCAGCGCCCATTCCAGGCCTGCGGCGCCACTGGCGATACCCACGAAGCACAGCCACACCAGCATGAAACCGAGCTGCGTCAGCACACGCCGCCAGTGCAGCGCCAGGCCGTGCACCAGAAGCAGCGTCAACACGCTCACGCCCGGAGGTGCGTAGCCGAGCAGATCAGCCAGCAGGCCAAGCAGGAAAACCGCTGCCGGCGGCATCGAGGCCGGGCGAAACAGCGACCAGAAGAAAACGCAGGACAGGGCGATGGTCGCTTGCAACTCCGCCTGGCCCGGCAATCCCAGCGGTGCCGACGTTGCCAGCAGCAGCAGGGCTGCGACGGAGGCGGGAAAGCTGCGTCGCGCCGCCATGTCCAACCGGCGCCACAGGCTGGGCCTGGGCCGGATTCCCGGCAGGCGCTCGGTGCTCACTTCCGGCGCTCGGCATTGCGCGCGACGGAGGCCTCCGGCGGCAACACGCCGCGGAGCCCGTAATCGAACAGCCGCACCACCTCCAGCCGGTCGAGCCGAGCCAGGGGCACCACTTCAGCCACGTTGTTGGCTGTGTAATGCACGGTTCCGACCGGCAGGCCAGCGGGGAACGCATTGGCCTCGGCACTCGTCACCACTCGCTCGCCCTCGGCCGGCGTAACGCCTTCCGGCCAGAACATCAGGCGCGGCCGCGCGCCATTGGTGCCGGACAGCATCGCCCGGGCGCGACTGCCTTCCAGGATGACGGGAATGCGGCTGTTCATGTCGGTCAGCAGCAGCACCCGGGCGGACCGCTCGCCAAGTTCTGTCACGCGCCCCACCAGCCCGCGATCGTCAAGCGCGATCTGGCCCTTGACGATGCTGTGGTTGGGACCGGCCGACAGCAGCACGGCGCGGGCATACACGCCGCCGGCATCGGCCACCACGCGGGCGGTCAGATAGCTCGGCGTCGGGTCCGGCACCCAGTGCAGATTGGCCTTGAGCGTCGTGTTCTCGGCATCCAGCGCCAGGGCGACCGACTGCCAGCGCCGCAGTCGCTCGTTTTCCTCCCGCAACCGGGTATTGTCTTCATAGATGGTCAACATCCGCCGGGCATTGTCGATGGCATTGCGGGTATTGGCCAACGGTTCGGCCAGCAGGCCATAGATCGGCGCCAGCGCATCGGCGAGCGCCATACGGGCTCGCTCGGCCAGCAGCGCGTCCGCCTTGCCGAGCAGCATGAGCCCGAACGCGGCTGCGATCAGCACCGGCAAGGTCAGTTTGGCGAGCGCCTGGCGGACCGGGATGGACAGCCGGATCAAGGTATCGGGCACCCTCTAGAAATAGGTCACGGTCTCAGCGACATGCATCTGGCCGAACAGACTAGCGCCTCGCGCGCTCAGAGTCCGCAGCGATCTTTAGAGCGTGCTGACCGAAGGTGGAATCACCAAAAGGTCTGAATCACGCGACGAAACAAAGAGCTGAATCGGGATGACGTCGTCTGTCAGACGTCATCCCGATCTAGCGACGCGATTTCAATACATTGAGGTGAGCACGTTGCGCAGACGCTTCATTTCTTCCAGCGCGCGACCGGTTCCCAGCGCCACGCATTGCAGCGGATCTTCCGCCACCACCACCGGCAGGCCAGTCGATTCGCGGAGCACCTGGTCAAGCCGATACAGCAGCGCGCCGCCACCGGTGAGCACGATGCCCTTGTCGACGATATCGGCGGCCAGCTCCGGCGGGGTGTTCTCCAGTGCCACCTTCACCGCCTCGACGATCTGGGTCACCGGATCTGCCAGGCTTTCGGCGATTTCGCGCTGGCTTACCAGCACCTCGCGCGGCACGCCGTTCATGAGGTCGCGGCCCTTCACCTCGCGGTATGGGCCTTCCTCCCCCTCGTAGCCGACCGCCGCGGCGCCGATATCCATTTTGATGCGTTCGGCCGAGCTCTCGCCGATCAACAGGTTATGGTTGCGCCGAATATAGGAAATGATCGCTTCATCCATCTTGTCGCCGCCAACTCGCACCGAGCGGGAATAGACGATGCCTCCCAGCGAAATCACGGCGACTTCCGTGGTGCCGCCACCGATGTCCACCACCATCGAGCCAGACGGCTCAGTCACGGGCAACCCGGCACCGATGGCTGCCGCCATCGGCTCCTCGATCAACAACACCTTGCGCGCCCCCGCACTTTCAGCACTTTCCTGAATGGCGCGACGTTCCACGGCCGTCGAGCCAGACGGCACGCACACGATGATCATCGGCGAGCCACGGAACCCGCGCCGGTTGTTTGCCTTGCGGATGAAATGCTTGATCATCTCCTCGGCCACTTCGAAGTCGGCGATCACGCCGTCCCGCAGCGGACGGATGGCGGAAATGTTGCCTGGCGTGCGACCAAGCATCATCTTGGCCTCCTCACCCACCGCGAGTACCTGTTTCTTGCCACGGACATCGGCGATCGCCACGACCGAGGGCTCGTCGAGCACAATGCCGCGCCCCTTCACGTAGACCAGCGTATTCGCCGTGCCGAGATCGATAGCCATGTCAGCCGACATGATGCCGAGCAAACGTGAGAACATTCAAGGAACCTTCCGGGGGATCGACACGAGACGCGGGCTTAGCCCCCAGCTTACAGTCCGGCAAGGGGTGAACCGGCAGCGCCCCGGCTTGATCAATGAACCGGCGTAGCCAATAGCCGCGAGAAGGTGGCGATGTTGCGCCTCTCGTGATGCTTGCTAGCCCGAAAAACCAATCGCCGCTGTGGCGAGATCGGCCAGGCGTCCGTCTGGCGAAACACCACGAGCCAGACGGACGTATCGACAAAACTCAGGCAGTTGCTGACCCACTCGACCAGGGCGATCAACGCATCGTCTAGAGCGGAAACCGTCCGATCTGAATCATTAGGGATTCCCAGACGCGGGTGAGATGTGATTCATCATACAGGCTGGGCAGGAGGCCAGCATGCATGGGGAAGCCACTGTCTCTGGACCTTCGTTCTCGACTGGTTGCCGCCGTATCAGGGGGCATGTCGCGCCGCGGCGCGGCCGAGCGGTTCGGTGTCTCTGCCGCGAGCGCCGTGCGC
>JANXSM010000131.1 GCA_025352665.1 Rhodospirillales bacterium
CCAGCCCAGAACGATTCATTAACAAAGCGCCCGAACCACCGCAAAAACCCACAGCAGTTTGGATCAATCCACCGACCAAAACGCTTGCTATGCGAGCCTAAACTATCAAACCGGCTGTCTCATTGTCGTTGACACGTTCCGCAATCTCCGCCTGGAAGCGATCGATCAGCGTGCGTTCTAACTCGACAGAGATCTCACGGACGCACTCATCCAACCCAGCGCCAAGCTGAGCTTTGCAGCCCGACAGAAGGTGTAATGCAGCTTCGGGCAGCAAAGACGACATGCTGGATAGCCGATTTGTTGCTGTCTTCGCCGACGCTTCGACATGTTTGGTCCAGACTGCGAATAGCCGCTCGGGCCGTCCATGTTTGCCTACGCGGCGCCATAGCCTGGTCGGGTTCACGTCTCGGCTCTCCGCGAGGATCGCTTTGCCGGCTCGAATCACATCCTCGTCCACGATCTCGACCGGCCTGCCCATCTCCATCCTCCTGCGCCGTGCAGACCCGGTTACGACTGGCCCCCGATGGGTTCGTGCTCCGGGCAACTCTCCATGGTTCGGTGGCCTTGGCTCGAGGTCCAGCAAAATCTGCATCCAGGACGAAAAAACTTCACGAAGGTCAATCCAACTCGGAATTTGACAAACAAAACAATCAAACCAAGGTGGATTAAATCAAAACAAACAGACAAATAAACTACACCATACAAACTACGCAAACAATAGAAAGAAGAGAAAACAAACAAATTGGAATGTAGACAAATGTGGGCAGATCGGTGACTGTCACGCTTCAATCACACGTATCGGCGCCGCGCTGTCCACAGTGCCCCGGGACAACATTGGAAGACGCTCATGAAATCAGTGGGCCCAGGTCTGCCCCACGCGTAGAGCTCCCATAGGCGAAGGAGTTCTCGAAGACCCATGTCCCCCCAAAAACCGGCTCTGGCAGCCTGTGTGAGCAATTGATCGAGGAAGCGAGTTGCGCGGGTTCGCGGACAAGACCCCAACGGAGACATCCACTTCTTTGAGAACCTTTGCGTCTTCCTGGCGCTCTCGCTCAGCACGGGCGGGGCGAGACCCAAAGGCGTGCGTGGCAGCGGATACGTCCTCGGCCTGTTCGACGACGCCCATCAGACATCTCCCGTCGGTGTGAGTTCACCGAGGCCGCGGAGCGGATCTTCGGACATGGCTGTCTCGAGGCAGGAGCCGGCCGTGTCAACATCGGACCAGATCGCCCGAAGCGCAATGACCTCCCGCGCACGGCTCCGCATGTGATTCGCAACCTCAGTCACCGTTGCCATGTTTGGCGGCAGCGCCACCGCACCCGGAACCAGATCAGCCTCCAACAGGGTCGCGTGCTCGGTTACTTCGGCGCAGAACTCAACACTCGCCAGCAGGTCTTTGTGCTGCACGGCAGCAACAAAGAGGGCGGCAGCGGCCAAGCTGTGGTCCTGCGAGGTGGCTGTGGAGGTCTGACCAAGGAGCACCCGGGCGGCCAGTCGGAGCCACGCGACTTCCCGGCGTCGGTAGCGCAGAACCTGTAGCAGCTCGTATTGTAGGACCACGCCAACCCTCTTCGACAGCATGGCACTGATGGCGGCTTTGACTGCGTCGGCCATCGCCTGCTGCACGGAACAGGTCCAGCAGCCGTTTGACAGCCACAGCTGCTCAGGGCGCCAGCCCACCAGATCATCTGGATGCCCCCCCGCTTCGGGTGGAACTGTTTGCAGCGCCAGCGTCCCTTTGACGCGATCGGCGTTGTTGCCCTCGTGACGCCCGTCCGCGGCAACCAGCCGCAGGTTTCGCGCTACGATGTAGGGCAGAATTCGGGTAATGGTCGTATCAGCTTCGGGCATGGGTTCTGTCCTGCCTGGAGTAAGGCCGGGTGTGGGTGTTGGTAGCACCTCGCCCGGCCGCCATGCGTTCGCGCAGCGCATATATGTGTAAGCTCTTTCGGCTAAATTGTCAATAACTCATTGTTTATGATCTCGTTTTTCCTTTCTTCTGCCGATCGATAATCCAAGGCTGGCCGGAGCGGTGCGCGGTAGAATGCCAACCAAAGGCGGTGTGCGAAGGTACAACGGCGGCAACCGCGGCCTCGAACTTATGAACGATCTTGACCGAAATTTCTGTCTGAGGTGAAGGGCGGTGAAGGCGATGGCCTCGACGCCGATCGGCGCGGCAACCCATCCAATCTCATGCCGGCGGAGGGGGAGGCGTCAGCGCCTTTTCACATCCAGGGTTGGCCGTCCTTCTCCTGGGCCTTTTCGTGGACGAGATCTTTGCCGCTCATCGTGTGCGTTTCAGACGAGTGACCGCCTTCTGGATGATGGCGTCAGCCTCGGCCCCGTCTAATACGCGCCTCGCAGCTAACGCGTCGGCCAGGGCATGCACGGCGGAAAGCCACACGCGCATCAGATTGCGGGCCTCCGCGTAGGCAACCTCCAGGCGGACATGAATTCGGCCTGCGAGGGCCTGATCGGCGGCCAGCATGCCGGGCAATCCGACGGTGTCGGGGAGACCGCGCCATGACAGCCCGCCGATCTCGTCGAACCCCAGCGCCGTGTCCGCGCGCACGGCCAGCTCCGTCGCCAGCGCAAGGTCGCAAGCCGGACCGCCGCCCGAACCGGACGACGGTGCGCCGAACGTTTCGTGTTCGGCGGCCCGTCCGGCGAGAACCATGACAAGCTCGGCGGAGATATCAGCAGGTAAGCCGAAGGCCGGGCCAATTCGGTTCAGACGCGTGCGGCCCCCCTCCTCGCCGATGCCGTCGATGGTGACCATCTCGAGCCACCCGGGCCGCAGCGCACAGGCCGCGACAGCATGCCCGGCCTCGTGGACGGCCGCGATCCGAATATCCCCGGGCGATCGGTCGTCGCTGCCGCCGATCTCGTCCAGCAGGTCGGCCGGCACAACCTCGCGACCGGCGGCACGCGCACGACGCCTTGCCCCGCGCACAAACCGTTCGCAATCAGCACCGGTGGCTCCGCAGGCCGCCAGCGCCGCCCCGGACAAGTCCTGCCCGGCGAGATCAGTCCCGAGGTGCTCACGCAGGATCGCACCCAACGCGCTCCGACCGGGCAGCCGGATGCGGATATGCCGGTCGAGCCGACCGGAGCGGACCAGTGCCGGATCCAATTTGTCCGGATGGTTGCAGGCGCCGACCAAGATCACGCCCTGGCCGCTGCTCGCGCCATCGATTTCGGCCAACAAAGCGTTGACGACCTGGATCTCCCAGTCTGCGTGGTGGTGGGTGATCGTCGCCCGGTTCGGAAAGCTGTCGATCTCGTCGACGAACAGGATGCTCGGCACGTCGGCCCGGGCCTTGGCAAACGACTTCCGCATGGCGTTCAGCAGATCGCCTTGATGGCCCTGTCCCGTCCCGAGCCACTCGCCGTAGGACCCGCAAATCAGCGGCACGCCGCAGGTCACCGCGAGTGCCTGCGCAAACAGTGTTTTGCCGCACCCGGGAGGCCCGGAGAGCAGGCAACCCCGATCAACAGCCGACCATGGCAGGCTGCCGTGCTGGAACGCGTTCAGGTCGCGAGCAACGGCCTCGCCCCAAGCCACTGCCTCGTCCATGCCGTGCAGCCGGTCCAGGGTCGGCGCGGCTCGCGGGGAGTCGCCCACGACCGCGGCTTCGCTCGTCGTGGTCACGTCTTCCTCCCGCGCGAGCAGGTCGCGCAGCTTGTCGACGTAAGCGTCGGCATCCTGACCAACACGACGTGCGAGGCGGAGCAGCCGTGGAGTCAGCCGCACAGCCTCAGCCGGCTCCAGTCGCCCGGCCGGGAGGCCGCCGCAGAGCAGTCTGGCAAGCAGCGCGACGTCGTCCGGGCAAAGGCGCGGCAGTGTCAGCCGCAGGTCGGCTGCTTGCACCATGTCCAGCGGCAACCAGGCAGCATCTGTCGAAAATCCGGCGCAGTGGAGGCCCGCGGCGACGGCCTTCGCGAACCGCTCCGATTCCTCTCTGTGGCTTGTCTTCGACGGAGGATCGCTTGGCGCCCAGGCGCGCCAGCCCTCGGTGTCCCAATCGTCGCGCCATCCGGCATGAATAGGCTTACCTGGAAAAACCAGGCTCCCCCATTCGCGGCAAACCAATTTACTCCAGGCGTTGTCCGGCAGAATGACAACGCAGATGCACCGACCCGCCTGCGCGGCCGTTACAGATGCAGACCGCAAGGTGGCTTCGACGAGCAGGTTCGCCGCGAGCTCGGCGGGATCGGCGGTGCATGGGGCAGGCGGGTTTTCGGCGTCCGCGGCAGCGGCTGCGACGTTGGTGAACATGTAGCCGGGAACGTGGCGTCGGGAAGCTGTGGGCATTGTGGCCTCGGTGCGTACGGGCGTGGGTCGGGCGGCGGCGGCTGCGTGGCGGCCTACCGTATGCCCCGCGCGCATTCGTCTCGGCGGGACGCGTTTGCCTGCCGACGCTTGTCAATTCCGTTGCTGGTCACAAGAACGCCTCCCCATACCTGGGCTTGCCCAGGCGGTAGTAGCGACCCAGCGCGCGGCACCAACCGAGATCCGGCGCCATGATCCAGAGATCGGTCGTAACGATCAATGGACCGTTGAGCCGCGGATGATCGCGACACTCGCCGACGAGGCATTGGGCCGGGCGGATGGAGGATGCCCAACGGTCGAGCAGTGGTGCCGCGGCGATCACGTCGGGGTCGGGGAACGTGCCTCCCGCGAGACGGTCGATGTCGAGGGTAAGCTGCTCCAGCCGGGCAAGCTCATACGAGATGTCGCCGAGGATTTTCCCCCCGCGAATGGTAACTGTCATTTTGAAATTTCCTGCGTCCGTCTCGCGGGTGCACCAGCCTGTCGGCAGTGCGGCGGCAGCGCAGGCCGTCGGTGGAGCCGACTAGGCCTGCTGGCGCAGGGCTATCAGTCCGGCTCCAGTGGCGCGCAGGCTCGTTGGCGCAGCACAGCTCTGGAGACCGACGATCGAATAAGAAGGAGGGTCGCTCAGCATCACCCCTGAAAAGTAACGAGCCCTGTGCCCTGGATCAAGGTGCACCGAAGTGCAATCGGCCCGCCACGCCACTTCAGTCACGCTCGCCCCGAACGCCCGCAAACCCAGAGGCGTTCGAAAGCTGCGATCGTCCGACTCAAACGGCATTGCATTGCCCCCAACGTGCTCCGGTGACCGGAAGCGGCGCCCGCACCTTCGGGAATGCGGACCAGAGGAGGGCCAAGTCGAAGTAAGCCCAGTGCAGCCAGCGAAGATATTCGTCGCCGGTCATACCGCGATCATCCGTTCGCACTGGCTCGGAGACCTTTTGGAGCCAGGTCAGCCAGTCTTGATCGATCGCAGCATTTTTGACCGGGTGCTCAGCGACGAGAGCCGCGACGTCCACTGTCGGCGACGGGGTGCGGACATCGAAGCGGGTCCATGCTGTAGGCATGCCAAGGGAGCGGAGGCCTGCACGCGAGACGTGGCGGAGCAGAATCTCTCCGCTCGGAAGCATTTCAGCCTGGATGCCGCGGGTCTTTCGGCCACGATCGTATTCAACCCAGATAGACCGGTGTGGCAGCCGCAGGGCGGGGAGGGCGGCCAACCCGGCGTGGGGTGGTCGCTTCAGGAAGATTTCTGCTGCGCTCACGTGTGATGTCAGGTTGTAACTGACCGTCTCCGGATCCGCGACGGCCGCTGCCATCTCCCGGCAGCCGCGCACTGACACACAATACATGACGACCTCGTCCAGGGTCAGACTCGCGATCCTGGAGCGGTTAGGTGGAAACAGGACGACATTGGTGGCCGGGCTGTTCTGCGGGGTGGTGGCATGCGGAGTAGGGGACATTGGTTCGGCCTCCAAACGGCTATGACTTGGGGAAATTTTGACGATCAGACTGTTCAGGTCCGTCGTCCGGAGTGGGCTTCCAATCTCGGGTAAGATCTTCGATCTCTTCGAAACCGAAACCGGCCAGCGTTTCGGCTAGCTGCGCCCGAAGGTCTGGGCCCATCGCGTTTTCGGGTTCGCCGACCAGGAGGTATGACTGCCCAGAGATCGTCGTCACCGTGAGCGGCCCCAGGCTCAGCTCCCGAAGCGGGGAGGTTGTCCACGCGCATGCGCCCCTGCGCTGCCATCCAACCGCGTGCACCGTGGTTCTGCGTCCCGCGACCGTCCGGATTGCGAGCGCCGCCCAACGCAGCAACTCGTCGTCCACCGGCGCAGGCCACCAGGGCTCGGCAAGTTCGGCCAGTTCAGCGCGTGTCGCGGGGCCGATGGTCACCGAGCTTCCCCGGAACAGGGCGGTGAAGAGGATACCACCTTCGTCTTGGCCGCCGGCAATCCGACCGTTGGTCATGGTGACCGTCCAGCTTCGGCAGATGCGGCTGGCCTTTTCGCCTCGGCTTCGTGTGCCAGCGTCAGTTCCCGTTCCAACCGCAAGGCACGGATGGCCCGGACATGCTGGATCGTCCGTGCCGCATCAGCCGACGCGTGCGTGGCATCGCGATGCAGCAAAGCCGTTGCGCGATCGATGCAACGGAGTTCTGGACCAGGCAGATCGTAGAGGGATGTTCCGAACGGAGTGGTGAGATCGCGAACGTCTCGGATCGAAAAGCGCGTAGGCATCATGGCAGCCTGGAAAAACAGCGCCAGCCAATCTGTCGTGTCTTCCGGATGCCGCGAGTAGAGCCTGCTGCTGCTGATCTGCGATCCGATCTCGGACGCAATCTGGAGCGGATGCGTTCCGTGCCCCAACAAGGTCAACCCAACGTCTCGCGGCGTCCTCCCCGAAAGTGCCCACGTCGATTCAGGCGCGATCAGCCAGGCAAGGCCGGGACGTCCATCGCCGAAGGCCAACGCCATCTGCCGGGGAAAGGGGCGATGCTCGAGGTCATCGACACCATCGACCTCGATCACTGCGACGCGACTGATGTCTGTGGCTCCGAGACGATCTGCCCGGTCTGCTCGCTCCTGACGAGCACAAAAGTACGAGAATGGCCGTTCAATCATCTGGACGTTCCTGCGAGTGGCTACCCCTACATGATAAGGGCGCCAACGATGCGAAACCGGTGCACCGGCAGAAAAGACTCAAAAACAGCAAAAAACGTTGACGGGGGCATATGCCAGGGTGGGGAGTCCTTGATCCCTTGAGCCTCAACTCCTGCCGGCGCACGATGCTGTCATGGTCCGCTCACACCGTCTTTTCATTGCAGGTCGTGCCTTGGCAGGGATGTCGCAGAGCGAACTCGCGGCGGAGGCTGGCGTTGCCGTCAGCGTGGTGCAGGCCATCGAGCAGAACCGGTCAGACCCAAAACTCAGCACCGTCCTTGCAATCCTCGACGTCCTCAAAATCCACGGCGTCGAACTCGTGGCGGAGACCGAGCATGTGGCTTGCGGGGTGATCGTGGTTCCTGGAAGCGAGGCAGATTTGACCGGCAGCATCCGGCCCAAAGGGATTCGACCCTTGCACCCCGGGGAGGATGGCGAGCCTCAGACGGCAAAGATACGTCCCGCTCGCGGGTGAATTCTTGAGCAAACGTCACCGTGCCATCAGCAGCTCGTTACTATCGGCCAGGCAACGAAAACGGGCACGTCACGCATCCACTTCGTGGTCTGCGACGGCTGGGCGCTTCCCGTGTTGATGACTTTTGTCAGGCAGCAGGTAGGGCTCGTGCGCCTTCTACGGGGTTCGTGGTCTCTGGCAGTGAGTGCGGCGCACTGCTCGGGGCGAGGTCGCGATGGAGCCCACTGGCACGAATGTGCCAGCTGGGCGCACTGTCGGTTGGCGCGATGTCATCATCAAAATATTCTGCTAACTCGTCTGGGCAGGGGTCCGCACAGCGAGGTGGTAGCGGGATCGGCCGGAAGGACCCGCTGTCGTAGGCGGCGAGCCGTTCCTGTCCGAGGGGACCAATGTTTTGGCGGTTTAGACCGAGTGCCATTCGACCAACGTCGACCCTGCTAGCCTTCCTGGATCGGTCAACCGGAAATGGCTCCCTCAACAGGAATACTTCCCTGGTCATATTCGTCCCCCCCGTTACCTCGGGAAAAAGTAATCAGTTGCAGGAGACGAGTAACACTTTTAACGGCTTTGGCTTGGTGCGAAAATGTCGAAAAACGGTTGGATTTTATATTCTTGAGCTCGCTGGCTGGCGGTTCGAGAGATGGCGACGAACATGCTGATCGCGACTGAATCATCGTTTCTGACATGTAGGTCGCGTTCTTGCGCGACGAGAACCTACGTCCGAAAGCAGCATGCCTTCGCGGCAGCCTACGGTTGATCGAGATGGTCAGCAGCCGTTCACGGTCATGGACT
The DNA here is from genome assembly GCA_025352665.1 of Rhodospirillales bacterium. Classification (GTDB taxonomy): domain Bacteria; phylum Pseudomonadota; class Alphaproteobacteria; order Acetobacterales; family Acetobacteraceae; genus CAIQQQ01. The sequence goes on from JANXSM010000131.1 coordinate 8,264, forward strand.
GCGTAGATTGTTTGAGCGCCGATCTTCGAACACCTTGTTGACAGCAATCCGGCGTCACTCGCGATCCAAAACCTCAAAGAAGGATGAAACCCATCCCAGCAACACCGTAATGGTAACGCAACAGACGAACCCGGTAACAGTTTTCCGAAAAAAAGTAACACATTATGGGAGGCCGCGACGACGGGCAAAGTGGATCTAACCGACTGACCAAGAAGCCTATTCTTCGTTTTATAATTGTAACAAATCCGTGCGTCAACGGATTGTAGGCAAAGAGATCCAATTTACGGGGTAACGCACGACGCAAGTCAGGTAACGCAAATCGCTAGAGCGGAAACCGTCCGATCTGCATCATTAGAGATTCCCAGACGCGGGTGAGATGTGATTCATCATAGAGGCTGGGCAGGAGGCCAGCATGCATGGGGAAGCCACTGTCTCTGGACCTTCGTTCTCGACTGGTTGCCGCCGTATCAGGGGGCATGTCGCGCCGCGGCGCGGCCGAGCGGTTCGGTGTCTCTGCCGCGAGCGCCGTGCGC
>JANXSM010000172.1 GCA_025352665.1 Rhodospirillales bacterium
ACCCGACCTCAACCCGATCGAGCAGGTCTTCGCCAAGCTGAAGCACTTGCTTCGGAAAGCCGCAGCTCGCACCCGCGAGGCACTCAGCGACGCCGTCGCAGACCTGTTGCAAACCTACACACCGGCCGAATGCGCCAACTACTTCAAAAACTCAGGCTATGTATCTACCTAAAAGCATTCCGCTCTAATGGCATACGACAGTTACCTGCGCACCCGCACGGCCACGTTCGCAACACCGCCAAAGCGTGGCGTGTGGCCATGCGGATCATCGACGCGTCGCCGAACCGCGAGGTGCGGGCACCAAAGCGACGGGAAGCTTATGTGCCTCCGCTCGAGGCCTTTCCCGAGTCGTTCCAGCGTGACGTCGCGGCGTGTGTGGCACGCATGTCTGGCACTGACCGTCGCGGGCCGTTCCGATCAAGAAGCATTGACGCGAATGTCTTCAGTATTCGTCAAGCGGGGGCTGCGCTTATTTTGTCAGGCTATCCCATGGACGGCATCAACAGTCTGGGCGATCTCGTAGCTGAGCAAGCGTTCCGGACGTGCTGCACGTTCTATTGGATGCGCGCAATCGCTGCCGCGGTCGAGCGCGGCGACTATCTGAGTGTCGCGGAGGCGCCGGCCGATGCCGGCATCACTGCAAGCTTTCGGAAGATCAGTGTAAAATGTTTGCCGACCTTGCCAACGACGTCAAGCCGCCGCGCAAAACGTAGATCACTCCCAAAAATCTCGCCCGGCTTCGCCAGTTCGACGACCCCAAACTTAGACTCGATCTGCTCAAACTGGGTGAACAGCTGTTGAATACAGCAAAGACAGCGTCGGTATCGCCACGCCGCCAGGCCATTCTCGTGCGGGTCGCCATCGCCATCACGATCTTGCTCAACTCGCCCGTCCGTTTGCTGAACCTCGTGTCGCTGCAGTTCGGCACGCATCTGCGCCTTTACGGCAGCCGGCACGGCCTGATCACCCATCTCGTGCCCGCCGCCCACGAAACCAAGAATACGCGCTCTTATGAGCAGCCAGTCGATCCTGACCTGGCGAAGATGATCGAAATCTATCGGACCAAATATCACCCTCTATTGGCCCCGAATGGCTCCGCGTTCTTGTTCCCGGCCGGTGAAGGCCTGTCAGGCCATCTCGCCGAATGCACGATGTATAGCCATGTCAACCTGACCTTCGAGAAGGAAGCCGGCGCTTACGCGAACCCGAATCTGTTCCGCCACCTGGCGGTCCGCTTCATTTTGGAGGACAGCCCCAACGCCTTCGAGGACGCACGGCAGATGCTGGGGGACAAGGATCCGGCGGTTGTTTCGGCGCATTACGCCTCGATGGAGCCAGTGGCCGCCGCGCGCCGGCACCATGAACGTCTGCGTCGGGCACGCAACCCTGCACCGGTGCCCAAATCAGGTCGGGAAAAGAAGACCTGATGTACGACCTGCCAGCACTTCCGGCGATCAACGCCAACTTAAAGCCAGAAACTTGGCCAGCAGAGGATCGGGCAGCGTGGGTCGCGGCCATCGACCGCTGACCAACTGGAAAGTTTTGCACGCTGCTCCCTGGAAACCATTCAACGCTGATTGACACGCCAGTTGATGCCGGCCGAACTGGTCGACGCGGCCATCTCGGCCTTCAACACCGAAATGAAGGTACTGCAGGCCACGCTGACGTGTGACACGGACCTGACTGGACGCGAGCTGAATGCCACCCGCACCAAGATCGACAACCTGGTCGACGCGATCGCTGATGGCCGCAGCAGCCCGGCCGTGCTGGCGAATCTTGCCGAGCTGGAGGCCGCTGCCGAGGTAATCAAGTCCAAGGTGGACGCTGCCACGCGCCCACCGGCGTTCGTACATCCGGCCGTAGGCACTCTTATCGACAGCGCGTCGAGGCGCGCTGTCCGAGGCATTGGCCGACCCTCAGAACCGGCTTGCGATGAATGCTGCGCGCGGGTTGATCGACGTGGTGAAGCTGCACCCGCCGCAAAATGACGGCGAACCTGCCGACATTGAGCTCATCGGGGATCTGGTCGAGCTGCTAAAGACAGCTGGCATCGGGGTGAATGATAACCCCAAGAAGCGAACAGCACCCGGTGTCGGTCTTGATTTGTTCGCGCGTTCGGTAAACGCGTCGCCAGAGGCTCCGCCTCTGGCAGGGGTCAAGGGGGCGGCGCCCCTTGCTCTTGCTTTCTCAGGGGCCTGTTAGACCTTTTCAACTTGGCTGTATTCGAGTTCGACGGGGGTTGAGCGGCCGAAGATCGAGACGCTCACTTTCACGCGGCCTTTTTCTTCGTCTACTTCCTCGACCACGCCGTTGAAGCTGGTGAACGGGCCGTCGGCCACGCGCACCTGCTCGCCGATTTCGAACAGGATCGCCGGACGCGGGCGCTCCACGCCTTCCTGCGTCTGCTTCATGATCCGGTCGGCTTCCGCCTCGGTGATCGGGCTCGGACGGATTTTGGTGCCGAGGAAGCCGGTGACCTTGGGGGTGTCTTTGATCAGATGCCAAGTATCGTCGGTCATCTCCATCTTCACCAGCACGTAGCCGGGGAAGAACTTGCGCTCAGCGTTGATCTTCTGCCCGCGCCGCAGCTCGACCACCTCCTCGGAGGGCACGAGCACCTCGTCAATATGGTCGGCCAGGCCCTTCTGGGCGGCCTGCTCCTTGATCTGTTGCGCGATCTTTTTCTCGAAACCGGAATAGACGTGCACGACGTACCAGCGCTTTGCCATGACGGTATTCCCTAAAGCCCGACGCCGAACAGGGCGCGCACGCCGATGCCGATCACCTGGTCCGCGATGAAGAAGAACAAAGCGGCGAGGGCGGCCATGGCGAACACGAGTCCCGTGGTCACCAGCGTCTCCTTGCGCGACGGCCAGGTCACCTTGGTGACCTCTGCCCGCACTTCGCGGATGAATTTCGCCGGACTAGCAACGCCACTCATGTGCCTCTGTACCCTTCTGAAAACGCTCTAAAAATCCAGCCTGCCGGAGCCTGCGCCAGCGACAGTAAACTGCCGGGCAAGCTTCGCCAAACCGCCGCATCCGGGGAAGATTGGCAGGGGCGGAGGGTCTCGAACCCACAACCTCCGGTTTTGGAGACCGGCGCTCTAGCCAATTGAGCTACGCCCCTACCGAGACTGCCCGCGACAGATCCCTCTTCGGCAGTGGGGCCCGCCGGCGCAGGGTCCGGGTGGCGTAGAAAGAATGTGCGCAGCGCGATGTCAAGTGCGCGTATCGCCGCGGGGCTGAAACAGCCGTCACAAATCGTTCCGATTTGAGGGAACGGAGCCGTCACGCGCTCACTTGTAGTGTCCGTGAGCGATGCGAGGGCGCCGCCGCGCTCAGCCACCATGAGGAGTATCAAGCCATGAACAAGACTTCCGAAGCGATCGATTCCGCACAGAGCGACCTCTCCGACCAGATCCAGAGACTCCGCAGCCAGCTCGACACGCTGCTGTCCGACCGGGTTGAGCCGGCGATGCGCCAAGCCTCCGCCCGTCTCTCAACCGCAGCCCAGGGCGCGAGCAAGGTTGCTTCCGAGGAGGTCGATATGGTCTCCCAGCACGTACGCGGCCGACCGATCACGTATGTCCTGGCGGCCGCCGCCGTGGGTTATATCCTCGCTCGCCTGACCCGCTGATCCGTGCGCCCGTTCCGGCTTGCCGCGATCGTCCTGCAGGCCGAACGGGTCCGCGCCACACGACGCATGGTCCGCCTGGCGCTGCAGATCTGGTTCGCGCTGCTAAGTCTGGTGTTCGTCACCGGTGGAGTGATCGCAGGCCATGTCGCCGTCTACCAGCTGCTGGCCGCCCGCCTGCCGCCGGCAGGAGCGGCCGGCTGCGTGGCGGGTGGAGATCTCTTCCTGGCACTGGTGTTCGTCATGGTAGCGGTGAACAGCAAACCCAGCACGACCGAGCGCGAGGCACGCGAGATCTCGCGCACCGCCTCCGCCCAGATTCTGCCCTCGCTCGCCTGGACGCGGCTGATCTCGTTGCTGATTGGCATGATCATGCGCCGCCGTTCTTGACGGCGGCTTCGAGTCCTCAACCGATTGGCAGCCGAACTCGCTGCGTAGGCGGGTCGCACCGTCGCCTCGCTGTAGGTGCGGTCCTGGCCGGCGGATACGCCGGTTGATGACTGTGGCCTGGGCCAAGATTCGCTGGAAAGGATCACCTGCTGCAGCGCCGCCGACCGCCGTAGTCCCCAGTCCGCAGGCGCTGGAACGCGGCGAGCCGGCGAGTGGGCAAGCCTGGCGATCCTCGATGCCCCCTAGAGCCGCATGCAGTTCACCACCGCCGAACGGCCGGCGCGTTCGCCTGGCCTGCGATGAGCCAAGTTTAGCGGCGGTTTTGGGGGAGTAGGTGGAGCGGGTGACGGGAATCGAACCCGCACAGCCAGCTTGGAAGGCTGGGACTCTACCATTGAGCTACACCCGCCCAGGGCGTTCGAGGTGTGGTATATCACTTACACACGGAATTGGTGGAAGGGGTTGGATTCGAACCAACGTAGGCGTACGCCAGCGGATTTACAGTCCGCCCCCTTTAGCCACTCGGGCACCCTTCCGAAGAGGTGCGCACCTATCGCGATCTTCCCCCGGCTGTCAACGAAGGATCCGGCAGCGGCGTTGTGGCAGAGCGATGTCACGCGTATAGGCTGGCGGGATGAAACCACCGAGCAACAAATCGGGCGGACGCGGCGGCAACGGCAAGGCACCGTATCGGCCGGGCGGCCCCCGCCCCTCCACGCCCCGTCCTTCCACGCCCCGCCCTCCCGGCAGCAACCTCCCTGCGGGCAAGCCGTCCGGCCGACCGGGATCGTCCGCAGCACCGCGGACCCCGCGCGAGCCCAGCCCTGAACCACGCGCGGCCCGTGTGCCCGATCGCCCGGTGCTGACGGTTGCAACCAAAGGCGCCTTCGGCCGCGACGACGTCGAAGCAGCCCCGCGTGAGGCCCGCGCGCCGCGCAGGCCAGATGCCGCGACACAACGCCGGACCGACCACGGGCCCGCCCGCACGCCGCGCCAGCCACGCCCGCCGGCGCAGCCCAACCACGACATCGACGCGCCGCGCGGCACGATCTGGCTGTATGGCACCCATGCCATTGGAGCGGCGCTCGCCAATCCCGCCCGACGCCTGCGCCGGCTGCTGCTGACCGAGGAAGCCGAAGCCGCGATGGCAGCGTCCTTCCCCAAGCCCTGGCCCCTTCCGGTCGAGCGCACCGATCGCGCACGGCTCGACCAGCTGCTCGGACGCGACATGGTGCACCAGGGTGCAGCCCTGCTGGCCGATCCGCTTGGCTCGCCCTCGCTTGCCCAGGCCTTGGAACGGCCGGGCCCGGTGATCGTGCTCGACCAGGTGTCCGACCCCCGCAACGTGGGGGCGATCCTGCGGTCTGCCGCCGTCTTCGGCGCCGCCTGCGTCATCACCCAGGACCGCAACGCGCCGGACGAAAGCGGTGCGCTCGCGAAGGCGGCCTCCGGTGCGTTGGAACGTGTGCCCCTGCTGCGCGCCGTCAACATCTCCCGCACGCTGGTGGCATTAAAGGCAGCCGGCTGCTGGGTCGTCGGCATGGATGCGGCCGGCAGCCCACTGTCCGGACCAGCCCTGGCGCAGCGCCGTGTGGCGCTGGTGATGGGCAGCGAGGGCGAGGGCCTGCGCCGCCTGACCCGCGAGACCTGTGACGAGCTGGCCGGCATTCCAATGACCGGCGGCGTGGGGTCTGCCATCGACAGCCTGAACGTCTCGGCGGCAGCGACCGTGGCACTCTACGAGTTGGGTCGCCGCACCTGATATCGCTCACGGCCTTGTTTTCAAATCGACGGTCGCGCCGCTTTTGCTGAAAAGGTGGCGTTAACCATTCCACCCCATGAATAGCGCTGTGGCCGCGCGCAACTCCGCGGCAGCAACAGCCAAAAGGGCACCAGTGGGAAAGACCCCGGATGTTCCAGCACTGGAACGAACTATCCGATGATACGCAGCTGGCTCTCTCGCAGGAGGCTTTGACCAAGGCCGCCGAAACAATCGCAAGGCACGCGGAGCTGCTGGCGCGTGAAATGGAGGCGGGCGGCATTGCCGATCTGGGCGGGCCGGACGCACTTCGCCTGCTTGCCGCCGTGGTGCGCGAAACCGGACGCGACGTGATGATGGGTCCGGTGGCCGGGAATGCGTAACGGACGCGGGGGCTGGCTTCCCGCAGAATTCCGGTCGAAATCCCGACGCTTGACAAGAAGCGACATTCCCGGGTGCAGCTTTATCTGGCAACCGGGTGCAACCCAGGTCATATGGCGCGCAATGTTGCGACCATTCCGGTGTCGCGGCGAAGGATGATGGGGCCAGGTCATCGATGGGTGCGCTTGCGGGAAGACCGCTGAAGTGGCTTCAAGGGCGTAGCCTGCGGGAGCGGATAGGTGGATCGTTGGCCGTTCTGGTGTTCGTGGTGGCAGGGGTCATCGGCGGCCTGATCGGACAATTTTCGATCAACGAGGCGCGCGCCCGCATCGGGCAGTCGCTGGCCACTGACGCCCAACGCTTGGCCGAGCGGCTGAATTCCGACATGGCCTCACGCCTGCGCGAACTGACGCTGTTGGCAGGCACCGATGTTTTGCAGGCCCTGCCGGCGACAGCGGCGACAGCGGCGGCAGCGCCAAGTCTTGGGGTGATGCCCAAGCTGAGCTCGGACCTTGCCCACACCCAATCCCTGCTCGAAGGCCTCAAGCGCAGTGTCCCGGCCTATGCCTGGATCGCGGTGGCCGATCCCTCCGGCCGGGTGCTGGCCGCAACCGACCCAGCGCTGCTGGGCTCCGACCTTGCCACCCGCGGGCCACGCTGGCGGATGGCCGAAGCACCCGATGCACCCGGCGATGAGCGACGCCCGCTCGATCTCGTGCAGCCGATCCGCACCGACGACGCAACCGTCGTCGGCATCGTCGCAGCCCAACTCGATCCGGGCTGGTTGGCGCAGGTGGAGCAGGCAGTGGTCACCACCGATCCCGACGGCGTGCTGCGCCGCGAGACCTTCCTGATCAACGCCCAGGACATGGTGCTGCTGGGCCCGCCTGGCAGTCTTGGCCAGAAGCTGCTGACGCCTGCGTCCAACCGCGCCCGCGCCGGCTTCTACGGTGCGTCGGTGGAGGAATGGCCCGATGGCGGCCCGTTCCTGACCGGTACGGCATTTGTGTCTGGTGAGCGTGGCCCACGTGCCGCAGGCGGCCAGGACCTGCGATGGGTTGTGCTGGTACGCCAGGCCGAAAGGATCGCCTTCGCCGGCGCCTACGCGCTGCGCGATGCGATCTGGCTGGCCGGGCTGCTGATTGCGGCAAGCTTCGCTGTGGCGGGCTGGCTGCTCGCCGGCATAATCACCGCCCCCTTGGCCCGCATCGCCTTCGCCGCCGAGCGACTGCGCCAGGGCGATGACATCCAGATCCCCCGCATCCGAGGGCCATCCGAGATCGATAGCCTCTCCGCCTCGCTCCGCGCACTTGTCGCAACGTTGACGCGCAAGCAGGTGGCGTTGGACGAAATGGAGGAACTGGCGCTGCGCGACCCGCTCACCGGCCTGTTCAACAGGCATGGGCTCAAGCTCGCCATGGCCCGGTTGCTGGCCCAGGCGCAGGCGAATAATTCAAAGCTGATGGTGTTCGTTGGCGATCTCGATGGGTTCAAATCGGTCAACGACACGCTCGGCCACGCCTGCGGTGACATACTGCTCTGCCAGGTCGCCAGCCGCTTGGCCCGGGCCGTCAGGGGCAGCGACGTGGTGGCCCGCCTCGGGGGCGACGAATTCGTGCTGGCCCTGCCGGCGCCGGACGGTGTCCACGACCAGGCGGTCCGCACGGTCATTCAGCGGGCGCAGTCAGCGATTTCAGCGCCTTATCAAATAGAGGGCGCCTTGGTGCGCGTCAGTTGCAGCCTTGGCGGCGCCTGCTGGCCGGACGATGTGCAAAACCACTCCGAGGACGACGATCTGGCTGCGGAGTTCGATGAGGTGCTGGAGCACGCGGACGCGGCACTCTACGTTGTCAAGCGCTCGAGCAAGGGGCGCATCGCCTTCCACGGCGAGATCCGGCGGCTGGCCACCGGCAAGACTTGAAAAACGCTCGTAATCCGGCGATAGCATATCCCGGCTGAACCCAAGGTGGCCGGGTTAGCACAGTGGTAGTGCAGCGGTTTTGTAAACCGAAGGTCGGGGGTTCAAGTCCCTCACCCGGCACCAACGCACCCAATCCCAAGGATCTGATCCGTTGCCGCAACTCTCCGGGGTTGGCGTCCGCGCAACATTTTCAATACGCATGAACACATATCGTGACCAAGCGACGAGTGCCAAACAACACACATGTTCGGTTGTCGAGAACGCAGCGGCAGTCAGCGAATGTTCCTGGTAAGTGCCGCGACGATCACTGCCGAACGGCGGCACTAAGTGGTAATTCGTTCAAAGTTCTAGATTTTACCGGAAATTTGCACGTGTCTGTTTCCGTCCATCTCAGAATAAGTTAAGTTAACTTAATCGTAACGGATCAGGAAATTGCTGTGGTGTTGCTGGTTTTTGCGCGGCTCAAGAACATCATCTCGAACGGACGGAACAACCTGGGGTTACCGTTTCGGATCGGGTTCCTGCCCGGTGCGCTTACGGCCGGTGCGCTCCTGGCCCTCGCGGCCGCGACCAGCCCCGCATCGCAGGCCGCAACCCTCGCCGATATCGGCTTCATCCACGGCTTCACGCTGCGCGGTCCGCATGCCGATGCGGAGGTTTATTTCCCGCTGCCGAGCGGCACGACCGACGCCGACCTCGCCGTCGACGTGACCCCCTCGGCCGCGATCGACCAGCTGTCCTCCGTCACCATCTATGTCGGCGACGAACCGCTGGCGACGATCCCAACCCGCGACGGCGCCCGCATCGTGCATCTGGCCGTGCCGGCTCGCCTCGCCGAAGGCGATTTCCTCCACGTGCGTTTCGCCGCCGACCAGGCGCTACGGCGTGACGAGCAGTGCTTCGACAACGACAATCCCTCGGTTTGGACGCATATCTCGCCCGCGACCTCGTTGACCGCCGCCGGAGCAACGGAAGCGGGCGTCGGCACCATCTGGCGCAACCTGGGCGGCGAGGTGGCGATTGCCATGCCGGCTGAGCCCACCTTGGCCGATCTGCAGACCGGCCTGATGCTGGCAACCGCGGTCACCGCACGCGGCGGCCGCCCCGTGATGGTACCGGCCGACGACAACCGTGCCCAGATCCGTGTGTCGCGCTCGGCTGTGCCGCTTGCGGTCGAGTTCCGCTCCGAGCTGGTGACCAACACCTTGGTCGCGACTCCGCGGCGCACCCGCGGCCGCATCGTGGTGTCCGATCCCGCGGCCGCCCGGGCACTGGTGTCCACCGGTCCACTGGTCCGATCGCTCGATACCGCCGCGGCCGCCGGTGAGGCCAGCCCGGGCATGGTGCTGTCGGCGACCGACTCGATCTCGTTTGCCGAAATGGGGATCCACCCCGCACCGCTCAGCGTCTATTCCACCGCATTCACCAATATCGAAGTTCCGTTCAATCGCTTGCCCGCGCGGCGCCGGCCGGTGGCGATCCAGCTGTTCGGCCGCGGCTCCGCGCCGCCGCTGGAGGAAGCGCTGGTGGTCACGCTCTCGGTCGGCAACCGGCTGCTGTGGAGCCAGACCTTCCGGGGTGCCGTCGAGCTCGACGGAATCAAGGTGAGCCTGCCCGAGGATCTCGTGCGCCACCACATGATGGTGACGCTGCGCGTGGTGCGCGTCGGCTCCCGGCGGGTCTGCGGTGCCGACGATTCGCTGACCTTCGATCTGCGCGACAGCACCCGCTTCCTGCTCGCCGACGGCGGCCCCAATCCGCCCAACTTTGCCGCCTTCTCGGTGCCCGGGGACCGGCCGGCCCTGGTGCGCTACGACATTGCGCCCAACGTCGGCGCGGCGACCATTCCCCTCGTGGCCTCGCTGCTGTCCGACGCCGGGGCGCGACCGGCTGGCATCGACGTGGTCGGGCCCGGTATCGCGCTCGACCGGCCGTTCGTCGTGGTCGCCCAGGCGGTCCCCGCGGAACTGGCCGGCACCGCGCCGGCGCGCATCGAGCAGGGGCGTATCGTGCTGGAACGCCCGGCCGACGGCACCCGCGTGGTGCTCAACAACGCCAACCGCTTCACCCTGGTGCAGCTCACCGCCGCAGGCCCCAATCCGGGACTGTGGGTGAGCCCCGGCGCTGCCGTAACCCTCTCCCGGCCGGCGCCGCTGTCATCGGGGGACGTTGCCGTGTTCGATGGCGGCGGAGCACTGCCGGTCAGCTTCGAGACACGCCCGAACGGTGCGGTAGTGGAGCGGCCGCTGACCTCGGTCGCCGACCAGCTGCTGACCCGCTGGCGCAGCGAGCTGTTCGTGGTCGGATGGATCGCGGTGACGTTGTTCACGGTATTGCTGATCCTGCGGCTGCGGCGCATGCGGGGCCGCTGACATGGGCGCTGTCGCACGCCTGTTGGCGACGCTGGCGCTCGGCATGAGCCTGGCGAGCGCCGCCCAGGCCGGCGCATGGCCGCAGGAGCAAGGCCGCTGGCTGATCGTCAACCAGTTTACCTTCTCGGACACCGCGACCAAGGGCTACGACAACCAGGGCCGCCCCGCCGGCAACGGCAGCCTCAAGCAGTTCGAATTCTCGCCGTACATCGAATACGGCGTCACCCCGGAATGGACGCTGGGCCTGCAGCCGCGCTTCCAGGTCGCCCATCTGTCCGCCCCGGTCGGCCAGAAGGGGGCTTCCAGCGCCTCGGGTCTCGCCGAGGTCAACCTGTTCTCTCGCTACACGTTGTATCGCTGGGATTATGACGTGCTGGCGGTGCAGGCGATGCTCGGCGTTCCCGGATTCGCCGGCAAGAACATGCCCACCGTCGCAGCCCCCTGGCCGGAATATGAGGCGCGACTGCTCTACGGCCATTCCTTCGACTTCGGCAAAAACATATCTGCCTTCTTTGACACGGAAGTGGCCTACCGCCTCGAAGGCGGCCACAACGCCGACCAGATCCATTCCGACACGACATTCGGCTTCCGGCCAGATTCGGACTGGCTCGCCATGCTGCAGTTCAACGCGACCTGGGGATTGGCCAACAACACTGGCAGCGGCAGTAATTACGACCAATACCGCCTCTCGGCCGCCATCGGCCGGCGCGTGGGCGCGGACACCTGGCTGCTGCTCGGCGGCTACACCGATCTCGGCGGCCGCAACGTGAGCCTTGGCAACGGCGTCACCGTTTCGATCTGGACGAAGTTCTAGCCGTGTCCGCCAGCACCCAACGACTGGTCCCCAACGTTTTCGAAGCAGCCGTGGCGGCCCAGCTGGTCGCGGACGGCAGGCTTACGGCGCCGGACGTGGCCGCGGCCCGGGTGCTGTCCGACAAATGGAACACCGAGCTCGGCGAGACCCTGTCGGCCACCGGCAAGCTCTCGGCGCTGGAATGGGGCCGGGCGGTGGCGGCCCAGCTGCGTCTGCGCCTCGTTGATCTCGCGCAGGAGCCGCCGGACCCCGGGTTGATCCACCCCAACGAGCGGCCAGACTATATTTCGCTCGGCGTGATGCCCTGGCGCATGCTGCCGGACGGCGCAATCGTCATCGCCGCCACGCGTCCGCTCGCACCCGTCGTGCGGGCCTGGGCCGCAGCGCGTTTCCCCGGCCGCGCCATCACCTACGTCGTGACCGCCAAGTTCGACATCATCTGGGCGGTGCAGTGCTCCTTCGACCATCTGATCGAGGCCGACGCGCGGGAGGCGCTTTTCAACGCGCGGCCGGATCTGTCGGCCAAGACCACGCTGACTGTGAATCAGGTGATCGTCACCTGGGTGGTGCTCAGCGTGGTCATCATCGCCATGTTCATCCGCCCGCTGCAGACCGCGATCCTGATCTCCTCGATGGTGACGGTGCTCTACACCGGCTGCTTCCTGTTCCGTTTCATGCTCACCTGGGTCGGCGCCCACCGACGCATGGACGTGACGGTAAGCCCCTCCGAAGTGGCTTCGCTGAACGACGCCGACCTGCCGGTCTTCACCGTGCTGGTGCCGATGTATCGCGAGGCCGCGGTGCTGCCGATCCTGGTGGAGAGCATCCGCCGCATGGACTATCCGCGCGCCAAGCTCGACGTGAAGCTGGTGCTGGAGGCCGAGGACGTCGAGACGATCGATGCCGCCAAGGCGCTGCAGGCGGAAAGCCCGTTCGAGATCATCCGGGTGCCGCCATCTGAGCCCAAAACGAAACCCAAGGCCTGCAACTACGCGCTGCGCTTTGCCCGCGGCGAATACGTCGTGGTGTTCGACGCCGAGGACATTCCGGAGCCCGACCAGCTCAAGAAGGTCGTCGCTGTGTTCCGCTCATCCAAACCCAACGTGGTCTGCGTGCAGGCGCGGCTGAACTATTATAACCGCGACGACAATTTCCTGACGCGGATGTTTACCCTCGAATACAGCCTGTGGTTCGATTACCTACTGCCCGGCCTGCACGCGCTCAACATCCCGATCCCGCTGGGCGGCACCAGCAACCATTTCCGCACCGCGGCGCTGCTGCGGGTCGGCGCCTGGGATCCGTACAACGTGACCGAGGACGCAGATCTCGGCGTGCGCATGACGCAGGAGGGCATGCGCGTGGTGGTGGTGAATTCCACCACCTACGAGGAGGCCAACGGCGTTCTCGGCAGCTGGATCAACCAACGCAGCCGCTGGATCAAGGGGTATATGCAGACTTGGCTGGTGCATATGCGCAACCCGCTGCGCCTGCGTCGCCAGCTGGGCTTTGGCGCGTTCTGGGGCTTCCAGCTGTTCATCGGCTTCCCGCCGCTGACCGCCCTGCTCAACCCGTTGCTGTGGGCCACCTTCATCATCACGATGATCGTTGGACCGGAGCGCCTGCGGCCGCTGTTTCCCGGCGTGATCCTCTACCTCGCCGTGTTCAACCTGCTGGTCGGCAACGCGATGTGCATCTATTTCAGCATTCTCGCCGTGGCCAAGCGGCGCTGGTACATGCTGGTGCCCTGGGGCCTGTTGGCGCCGGCTTATTGGGTGCTGCATTCGGTGGCCGCCTACAAGGCGTTGTGGCAACTGATCGTGAAGCCGCACCATTGGGAAAAGACCACCCACGGCACCTCTGCCACCACGGTCGCCACGCTTGCCGAACTCAACCGCCGCGAGCAACGGATGCCCGCCGAATGAGTGCGAACTCCAGCCTGGTGCCGCCACAACGACAGGCGGAGTTGCCGCGCGGACGGCAAGCGCTGCATTCCTCTGTGCTCGCTGCACGCGGTGCCGGCGGCTGGCTCGGGCTGGTGGTGACGATCGCGACCACACTCCTGTTCGTGGCGGCCGCCAACCGGGCGTTCACCGGAGGTTACCTGGCACCGCTGCTCGGCGTGGTGTGGGACGTCGAGACCAATGCCGGCGGCCAGTCCGTCGGTGGCCACTGGCTGGAACAGGGGCTGCTCGCGCTCGTGCAGACCATCCCGAATGGCGGCCCGGAACTGCTGGTGCTGCTGACATCGCTGGTGACGGGTCTCGCGATCGGCCAGTTCTGCCGCACCCTGCAACGCCGCGGCTGGCCAATCAGCCTCGCAACGCTTGCGGGCCTTCTGGTCGCCCTGCACCCGGTCACGCTGTACCTCGCCTCAAGTGGCCAGCCCATGGTGTTCGCCGCCATGTCGATTGCCATCCTGCTTGTAAGCGTCGACCGTGCCGCCGCCTTGTCGGATGCACAGTCGCTGATGACGTTGGGCCTCGCCTTCGCCCTGCTGTTCCTCATCGAACCCAACGCGCTCTACATGGTGCTGCCGGTGTTGGCGATCATGCCCTGGGTGCTGGTCGACATGCGCGACGGCATCTCCGGCGCGGCCCTGTTCCTCATCCTGATCGTCCCCTCGATTGTGGTCATCGCCACCCTGCTCGCCGGCAGCCTGGTGGTGGGCGTGGCCCCCGAGACGATCCTGCGCCACTGGCTGGCGGTGCTGCACGGCAGCCTGTCGGAAGACTCTCTGGGGGCCACCTGGATGTCCGAACGCGGCGGCACGTTCTTCGACCCGCTGCTGGATCTGCTGGGCCTGGCCTTCGGCTGTTGCCCGGTGCTGATCCTGGTGCTGTGGCGCCTGCTCGCCAGCCCCCTGTTCGAACCGCGCCGGCCGCATATCCGCACCGGAACGGCCGTTCTGGCGGTCGCACTGGCGCCATTGGCCGGCGCCATGGCGGTGCTGTTCTGGCATCAGCAGACCCGCATGGCCGCCGTCGCCATCACGATCGCCGCTGTCTGTGCCTGGACCACGACCGTTTCGTTGCGCATGACAGAGCGCGGCGTGTGGCTGCTGGCGCTGCTGCTGGGCGTGGTGTTGTCGTGGCAGGCGAGCTGGCTGTGGGTCGATGCCGATAAATTGGCATGGCGGAGCGCCGTACTCGGCGGCTGAGGCGATCGTTGAGCCGGTCCTGCAGCGGCTGTCGGCCAGGCACTGAAATTCCACTCGAGCGCTGCTATATAAATGGGCTGCGCAGCGCGCTTCGCTTGTCGAACAGGAGAGCCCGATGGACCAGATGGTGGCATTCATGCCGGCCAAGCAGCCGGCCAAACCGGCCACGACGAAGCTGCGCGTTGTCTCCGAGTTCGAACCCAACGGCGACCAGCCGGCAGCCATCAAGGAACTGCTGGCGGGGCTTCAGTCGGGCGAGCGCGATCAGGTGCTGCTGGGGGTCACCGGCTCCGGCAAGACCTTCACCATCGCCAAATGCATCGAGGCGGTGCAGCGGCCGACCCTCGTGCTGGCCCCCAACAAAACGCTGGCAGCGCAGCTCTACGGCGAGATGAAAAGCTTCTTTCCGGACAACGCGGTCGAATATTTCGTCTCGTACTACGACTACTACCAGCCGGAGGCCTACGTGCCCCGCACCGACACGTATATCGAAAAAGACAGTCAGATCAACGAACAGATCGACCGCATGCGCCACGCCGCCACCCAGGCACTGCTAGAGCGCAACGATGTCATCATCGTCGCCTCGGTCTCGTGCATTTACGGCATCGGCTCGGTCGAAACCTACAGCCGCATGGTAGTCAAACTCGAAACCGGCGGCACTATCGACCGTGACAAGCTGGCCCGCGCCCTGGTCGAACTGCAGTATCGCCGCAACGACACAGCCTTCACCCGCGGCACCTTTCGCCTGCGCGGCGAGACGGTGGACATCTACCCCGCCCAATACGAGGACCGCGCCTGGCGCGTGGTGCTGTTCGGCGACGAGATCGAGAGCATTTCGGAGTTCGACCCGCTGACCGGCGAACACACCGCCAAGCTGGAAACCATCACCGTCTACGCCAACAGCCATTACGTGACTCCGCGACGGACACTCGCTCAGGCGGTGGCCGACATCAAGATCGAGCTCAAGGGCCGGCTCGACCAGTTCGTCGCCGAAGGCAAGCTGCTTGAGGCCGAACGTTTGCAGCAGCGCTGCACCTTCGACATCGAAATGATGGAGACCACCGGCCACTGCAAGTCGATCGAGAACTATTCCCGCTATCTGTCAGGCCGCAAGCCCGGCGAGCCGCCGCCGACCTTGTTCGAATATCTGCCGGAAAATGCCTTGCTGGTGGTGGACGAAAGCCATGTCACCGTGCCGCAGATCGGCGGCATGGAACGCGGCGACCATGCGCGCAAATCCATCCTTGCGGAATTCGGTTTCCGCCTGCCGTCTTGCATCGACAACCGCCCGCTGAAGTTCGGCGAATGGGAAAGTTTCCGTCCGCAGACCATCTTCGTCAGCGCGACACCTGGGCCGTGGGAAATGGAGCGCACCGGCGGCACCTTCGCCGAGCAAGTGATCCGGCCCACCGGGCTGATCGACCCGGTCACTGAAATCCGCCCGGTCGAACACCAGGTCGACGACCTGCTCGCCGAATGCCGCACCGTGAGTGCCAACGGCGGCCGCATTCTGGTCACCGTGCTCACCAAGCGCATGGCCGAGGACCTCACCGACTACCTCACCGAGCACGGCGTGAAGGTGCGCTACCTGCACTCTGACGTGGACACGCTGGAGCGTATCGAAATCATCCGCGACCTCAGGCTCGGGGTGTTCGACGCGCTGATCGGCATCAACCTGCTGCGCGAAGGTCTCGATATCCCCGAATGCCAACTGGTCGCGATCCTGGATGCCGACAAGGAAGGCTTTCTGCGTTCGAAGACCTCGCTGATCCAGACCATCGGGCGCGCCGCCCGCAACGTCGACGGCCGCGTGATCCTGTATGCCGACACCATGACTCGCAGCCTGCGCGCCGCCATCGAGGAAACCGACCGCCGCCGCAACCGCCAGCGCAGCTGGAACGAGGAACACGGCATCACGCCGATGTCGGTCAAGAAGCACATCGGCAAGGTGCTGGAGAGCGTGTTCGAGCAGGACTACGTGACGGTCGAGCCGGTCAAGGGCGGCCGCGTCACCGATTTCGTCGGCAAGGATCTGAAATCCAGCATCGCGGACCTCGAAAAGCGCATGCGCGCAGCAGCCGCCGACCTCGAATTCGAGGAAGCCGGCCGCATCCGCGACGAAATCAAGCGCCTCGAGGCTCTCGACCTCGGCCTGCCCGCCCCCCCCGCCGCCAGCGCCACGCAACGCCCGGGCGGACGGTCCAAAAAAGACTGGGCGCCAAAGCCAGGCGGTCCGGGCGGGGGCGGCTACGACCCGTCCAAGCGCCGCCGCAAATAGACTGGGTTACCGGCCCCCTCGCTGCGCCATGCTGCTGTCGTGCTCGCGACGTTCAAGGTCGCAGGCGCGCGGAGTGGCCCGCAACCATCACTGACGACCACTCCGCGCGCCAACCGGCAAAATGGCAGTACGGGACGGCGGAATAGGCATGGCAATCAAACAAAAGACACCCCAGAGGGAGCGGTGCGCTTTGGCATCCCGTCTTTTCCCACACAAATCCAATGGCTTGGAGCACTTTATTATGATATCGTAACAAAATAGTCGTGCGAAGATTGTGCCCTCAACCTAATCTGAAAAACCAAGCTCCTGCATCCGGCGCTTCTTCGGGCACCACCACTGGAACCGAACGCTCCGTCACAAATCCCAAACCGCCAGCCTCCGCCTCCGCAGCAGAAACCTTTGCAACATCCTCATTAACAACCGTGACCGGAACCGTAACCACCGGCGAAAGCAACTCAGCGTCAATCCCCAGCATCCAGCACAGCGGCCGCAAAATCTTGCCCAGCCGAGGCGTCGCCATCAACAACCCCACCATTTCAGGATCGGTCAGCAAATGGCGCAACTGGCTGGCAAATCCCGCAGCCTGATAAGGCACCATCACCACCAGCCACGCGAAGCTGCGCGGCACGCGCGGTAAAGGCGGTTTAACCCCGGTTGCCAGCGGGGCGCGCGCCGCCCGCGCCGCAATCACCCAACCGCCGCGAACCCGCCCCGCCCGGATCGCCGCCACCAGCTTCAGCACCCGCGTCTCGATGCGCCGGATCCGGGTCACAATCAGCGCGATCATCGCCGCCTGCATCCGCCCCAAGGCAATCATCGCAGCCACAGCCCGCCACAGCCCATCAATGGACAGCGAGAACCGGTGGGTGACGGAAAGAGCGCTCATGACCTAAACGACAACACAAAGTCGAAGGGCGGCGCAATTAAGGAGATATACTTAACTATGAGCGACTAGAGCGAGATGACGTCTGATAGGCGACGTCATCTCGCTCTAGCTCTTTGTTTTATCGCGTGATTCAGACCTTTCGGTGATCCCACCTTCGGTCATCACGCTCTAAAGCCTGATCGCTTCGCCGATCAGAAATCATCCTGGTCTAGCCGACCTACGGCGCGCGGTTGCGCAGCACACGCTGCAGGTCGGTCTCGATCAACGCCACATGCGGCGGCGAAATCTGCTCCACCGCCTCCCGCCAGTCCACGATACCACCGACCTTGGTGGGGTTGTCGCGCAGCAATTCGCGTTTGATGAAGGGAAAGCCTGCGCCCAGCAAGTGGCGCCACAGGTCCGAGGTCGGGTTCAGCGGCACGTTGGTCGTGTAGTAGCCCCGCAGCAGCATCGCCTGGCGGCGGCGGATCTCAAGCAGCGGATCACGGCTGCTGTCACCCAGGCTCTCTGCGACATCGGCAACCGTCTCGCGGATCAGGGTGGAATACGGCCACACCGCGGCGCAGTGGACGCCAAAGCGGATCATCCACTGGGTGAGTCCCAGTTCGTAGCGGTTGACGATCCAGATCTTGCTGGCCACAGGGCGCACGCGCGACCAAAAAGCCGACCACGCTGGGTTGCGCAACAATGCGCCGCTGGCGACCAGAAAAAACGACTGCAGATGATAGCGGCCCTGCCAGCTGTCGGTCGCACCCCATAGATCGGCCTCACCAAAATCGATGCGGCCGAGCAGATCATCCAGCGGCAGCAGCGGACCATAGACGCTGTCGTTGGCGATGATCAGCATGTCCGTGTTGGCGCGGGGCAGGCCGAAATGCTCCATCCCGTCCCGCATGGCGCCAAAATCATAGCCGATGTTGCGGCGGACCAGGATGCCCGCGCAAAGCGGTTTGATCGCTTCCATCGCTTCCGGCTGCAGCTTTTCCGCGTTGGAGACGAACAGCACCGAGCAGCCGATGTCCTGAAGAGCGGCAAGATACTGGCGTACATAGGGCTGCACGGCGCCCCGCCCGTCGAAATGCACGAACAGGGCGACGCGGGCGCCAAGCGTGGGCCCACCCTCCGGCCAGCTGAGCACCGCCTGCGAATTGGTGCGCGTGTGGCTGAGCAGGAACATCAGCCACGGAATGATGCGCCATTTCAGCTGGCGATACGGCATGACCGCGAGCCGGCGTAGGGTGGTTCTCAACATTGGGGCCTCACGCGCTTCTACAGAGATCGACGAGGTCGTCGGGCATGGTCTGGGCAAACGGCCCGGTGGTGGCGGTTCGGCACAGGCTCACCGCGGCCCCAGCATCGCCTGCGGCCAGCAACGCGTGGGTTTCGCCGCGCAGCGCGGACCAGTACAGACCTGGATCCGGCGCGAGGTCGCGCAAAAGCTGCTTGCGAACGGCAGCGAAGCCCTGTTGCGCCCGGGCGGCATCGCCGCCTGGCTGCAGGTCGATCATGGCCTGGGCGAACATCACATCCCGAATATTTGTTGTCGGATGGCAACCGTGGGTGCGGCTGACCGCCTGGGCCAAGGAAAAATGGCCGGCGTTGACCAGGCTGACAAACACGCGGTCGACCAGCGGCTGGCGGCGCGTGCGGTCGGCGGTCACGCGGGCAAGCCTGCCTGCCACATCCGGTGCCGCGGCGGCCGCCCGGCACAGCAGCGCCTCGGCTGTAGCCACCCAGACGAGGTCTTCGCTCATCGCGTCTTCCATGGCGAGTTCACCGGTGGCACGACGCAGCCGGCGGGCGGCCTCGGCAGCACAATCCAGCTTTTGCGTAAGTTCCGGGCGCGGCCCCCCCCCGGCCAGCGCACACATCGCATCGGCATAAAGGATCGCCGCAAGATTGAGCGGTACCAGCTCGACCATGCGCGCAAGGCTGCAGGCTGCAGTCTCGGCAGGAAGCCTGAGGAGCCCGTCGAGATCGAGCCCGAAGCGGCTGCGGCACAAGGCGGCCACGCGCGGGCGTACCCGCGCGGCCTGGGCAAAATCACCATCGTTGGCGGCCTCGAACAAGGCACGCCCGGCGAATCCCAGCGCCAGGTCAAGATCCTCCCCCGGCTCCTTGCTGCGCTGTTCAAGATAATCGCGCAGGCTGCGGCGCAGCATCGCCCGATCCTCCTCCAACGACAGCGGATTCATGGACGCGTAGGCCACCAGGGAGCAGCCATCGTGCTCGACGCGAATATGGCTGAACCCAACCTCGGCCAACAGCCGTTCCAAACTGGCGCGGCTCTGGAACACCACGTGAAGCCCCGGCGAAAGCAGCGCCACCAGCTGTCCCTCGGGTGTGGCAGGCGCCAGCGCGCAGGCGTCGGGGGTGGTCAGCGCGAGCACACCGCCCGGCGACAGCACCTTCTTCAGCGTGGCCAGAAACGCGGCAGGACAGGGTACATGCTCAATCGTCTCCGCGGTCATCACCACGTCGCAGCGCCCGTGCAACTCCGGCTCATCGTCGCTAAGCAGACGCGACGCGATCGGCAGGCCTAGCCGGTCGCGGCCGAGCGCTGCGATCTGCGCGGGGTCGATGCCCTGGCCCGACCAGCCCTTGGCACGCCGGGCGAAGTCCAGACCAAACCCGAAACCGCACCCGACATCGAGATAGTGGCTGCCGGCGGGGCGCTGGATCCGCGCAATCGGGTTGCACAGCTGACCAAGGCCCGCGCCCTGCTGTACATAGAGCGAGTCACGGCCGCGGGTGAGCATTTCGTCCTGGCCGTAATCCTCATCCTGCTCCTGCTCGTAAAAGCGGCAGGTGCAATCCGGGCACGAAACCACGCTCCACCGTTGGCTCGCCCGATGCAGCGGCTTGGAATCAACCTCGAGGATCCGGGACTTCGAACCGGCCGCACCGCAGTTCGGGCAATCGATGGTAACCGCCAAAGGTGTCTGCAGCCATCGCACCACCGGCGGCGTCGTGGTGGGGTGATCGGCCGTGGTGGGGGCGCCGACGGCGGTCACCAGATCGCGCAACCGGCCGAACAGCCCGCGCGCGGCCGAGGCCGCGCTCATACTCCCGAAACGGCCTCGGGTCGCTCGTGCTCCAGCACAACCACCGTGCCGAGGTCGGCGGGAGCGGCAGACAAATCCGGCAGGTCGATGGCGGGGGCAGCGAGATCGCCCAGCTCCGGCACCCGCGCCAGCAAGGCGGCGTGCAGCGCCTCGCGCCGCGTCCACAGACTGCGATACCATTCCAGCCGCGCCGTCATCTGGTAGGCAAGCATCCGCTCCTGCGCCACGTAGCTGCGGGCAGCTTCCGCCATCGCAAGCGCTGCCGGCGGATCGGCCAGCAGGGCCAGCAGACGCCGCTGCAATTCGGCGGCATCGTGGAACACCACCCCGGTCTGGCGATCCTTGATCACGCTGCCATAGACGATCGGGCTGGCCACCGCACACACCCGGTGCGCCGCGGCCTCGAGGAACTTGAGGTCGGATTTGCAGCGGTTGAACGGCGTATCCGCCAGCGGCATGAACGACAGCTCGCAGCGGCCAAGCAGGTCCTGATAGGTGCTGTAGTCGCACAGCGGCGTGAAATTCTTGTGCGGCGTGTCCAGCGCATCGAAGAACGCCTGGTCGTTCACCACCTCGAAATGCAGCCGCGGTCCGGCGATCTCCGCCACCGCATTGAGGGCCGCGATAAACTCAGGCCATTCGTTCTGCCGGTTGATGCCGGCGAACAGCATCGTCATCCGGTCGGCATCGCCAAAATTGCGCGCCAAGGGAATGCGCGCGATGGCGTTCGGGAACACCGCGATCTCGCTGTTCTCGCGGCCGAGCACCTCGGCCAGCGGCATCGTGCTGGTCTGCAGCGCATGCATGGCGCGGAAATTCTGAATGTCCGGCCGCTGCAGCACGGGAATGTAGTCGGGATGATCGTCGAACTCGCACACCACCACATAGCCAAGCGCGATCAGCTGGCGCACCGGCACCAGGCCTTCCTCGCCGGCGAGCAGGGGGCGGTGGAAGATGAATATCTTGGGACTCGCCACGTCCAGATGCGGCATGTCGTTGCCTTGCACCACCAGGCTGAACACCTCCGGCAAGGTCGCCAGCGCCGCCATAGGCTCGATCACCCGCACGTCGCTCACACCGCCGACCGGCTCCAGAATGGTGGACAACACGTTGATCCGCTCGACCGGCCGCTCCAGTGCGCGCCAGACATGCTGCAGCGGCGAGGCCCGGCGGTAGTACTCGCCAGAATCGATGCCAAGCGCGCGCAGCCCGGGCTCCAGATCCTGGATGAATTTCTGGCATTCCGCGCCATCGAACACACGAGCGGACACGTCATGCGGCGAGAGCCCCGCGTCGATGATCGCCTTCTGGCTGGTCTCGAAGGTGAACCAGCGCAAATGCGAATGGTCGAACAGGCCCATCGGCTCATAGCTCCAGCCGCCGCGCAGCAGGCGAGCGGCGAAGCTCCAATGTTCCACGTTGGGCATGCAGATGAGCACCACGCCGCCGGGGTTGAGCAAGGCGGCCTGTCGCTTCAGCACCGTCCACGGATCCTGCATATGCTCCAGCACGTCGCCGTAGATGATGCAGTCGAATTTCTGCTCGCCAAACGGGGCGGGGTTGGTGGTCACGTCCACCTGGGCCACATGATCGAGGCGGCTCGCCGCGACACGGGCCGAATCGGGGTCCATCTCGATGCCGAAATATTTCACTCCGGGGTTGCGCCGCCGGTATTCGATGGCCGTGGCCGCCGTGCCGCAGCCGACGTCCAGGACAGTCCGGGCGGTCAGCGGGATGCGGCTCAGCAGGTCAGGGTTGGCGGCGTCGGGATACATCATCGGGCAGCGAGCCTTTCAAGCTTCGAAAGCGTCTTGTCTGTGCAGTGTCATCAGCGGGCAGTTTCATCGGTGCGGCAGTTGCAGCGGATCGGGTGTCTCTAGCAGGAACGGTCCGGGATCCGCGCGTCAGTTCTACGTCAGGGCGCGATTTCGGCCAGCATTCCCCGCCCGACCGCGTGATACGAGAACCCGGTTTGCCGCATTGCGACCGGATCGTAAATATTGCGCAGGTCCACAAGCACCGACCCGCGCATGGTCGATTTCAGCCGAGAGGGCGAAATCGCCCGGAATTCGTTCCATTCCGTAATCACCACCAGAACATCGGCTCCCTGTGCTGCGTCCAGTGCATTGCGGCAGTAGACCACCTCGGGCGGCAGCAACGGGCGGGCCTGGTCCATGCCCTCGGGGTCGAAGGCGCGCACGCTGGCACCTTCCTCCACCAGTCGCGCCACGATGGGGATCGAGGGCGCATCGCGCATGTCGTCGGTCTCGGGTTTGAAGGTGAGGCCGAATACGGCGATGGTCAGCCCATCCACCGAGCCGCCGCAGGCCGCGATCACGCGCTTGGCCATGCCGGCCTTGCGGGCGTCGTTGACGGATACCACGGTTTCGACCAGCCGGGTCGGAGCGCCGGCGTCCTGGGCGATGCGCATCAGCGCCAACGTGTCCTTGGGAAAGCACGAGCCACCGAAGCCAGGCCCAGGGTGGAGGAACTTGCGCCCGATCCGGCCATCGAGCCCGATGCCACGCGCCACGTCATGAACATCCGCCCCAACCCGCTCGCACAGATCGGCCATTTCGTTGATGAAGGTGACCTTCATGGCGAGAAACGCGTTGGCAGCGTATTTGATCAGCTCCGCGGTCTCGATGCCGGTGAACACGATCGGCGCCTCGATCAGATACAGCGGCCGATACAGCCGCCGCAGCACCTCCTGCGCACGCAGGCTCTCGCAGCCGATCACCACCCGGTCCGGCCGCATGAAGTCGCCGATCGCATTGCCCTCGCGCAGGAACTCCGGGTTGGAGGCAACGTCGAATTCCAGATCCGGCCGCACCCGGCGCAAAATCTCCGAGATGCGCCGGCCGGTGCCCACCGGCACGGTGGATTTCGTCACGATTACGGCACCTTGCGTGGCAGCCAGTGCCACCTGCTCCACGGCTGCATAGACATAGGTGAGGTCGGCATGCCCGTCGCCGCGCCGCGCCGGCGTGCCCACCGCAATGAACACGGCTTCGGACTCAGGCACCGCCGCGGCAAGGTCGCCGGTGAAGGCAAGCCTGCCGGCGGCGACATTCTCGGCCACCAGCTTCTCCAGCCCGGGTTCGAAAATCGGCATCCGGCCCGCCTGCAGCGCCGCAAGTTTCGCGGGATCGGCCTCTACCACGATGACATCCACGCCAAACTCGGCAAAGCAGGCACCCGACACCAGGCCCACGTAGCCGCCACCGATCATCGCAATGCGCATGTGCCGCTCTCTTGGAGGAAGCCGGAGACACAGCACAAAACGATGGGCGTGGCCATCGCGAGTCCGATTAGTGCAGTTTTGTCACAGATCTGCACCAAAGCGGCTCCCGCGGGCCAACTCGTCCAACGCGAGTTGATCGCGGCGATCGGTCTCGCCCTGGGCGGCCGCGTCACGCCGCTGGATCAGGGATTCAACCGCCTCGTGCGCCGAACGTGCCACTGTCAGCCGGGCCCGCGCCAGGCTGCACGCCTCGTCGGCCCGCCCCGCCCGCGCTCTTGCCTCATCCGTGGCAGCCCGGCCGCGCGGCAGCCATCGCGCGAAGGCCTCCACCGCGCCGTCATCGGCGTCGAGCCGGCTCGCGACCGCCATCTCCTCGGCAATCGCCGCTTCGGCGCGGCGGACGGCGGCCAGGGCCGCCTGCATCTGGGCTTCATGCGCCACGAGGTCGGCACGCGCGGTGTCGACGGCTGTTTTGCGTAACCGCAGAACGGTCTGCAGGGGGTCTCGGCTCATAGGATCAGTTCACCTCGTGGGTTTCGAGTGCGGCGCGCAGAAGGTCGAAACTCTCGTCCAGCGAACTGCGTTCGCCCTTGCCCTGGCGCAGCATCGCCTCGATCGCGGGTGCGATCCGCAAGGCCTCGTCCACCGCCGGGTCGGTGCCTGCGCGATAGGCGCCGAGCCGGACGAGATCGGCCATATCGGCCTGCAGCGCGAGGATGCCGCGGGCGCGACGGGTGAGCGCGTTCTCGGCGGACGAATTGCAGCCGGGCACGGTGCGCGACATCGAACGCAGCACATCGACCGCAGGATATCGGCCCGCCTCGCCGATCTTGCGATCCATGATGACGTGGCCGTCCAGAATGCCGCGCACCGCATCGGCCACCGGTTCATTGTGGTCGTCACCCTCCACCAGAACGGTGAACAGGCCGGTGATCTGCCCGGCACCCTCGGGCCGATCCAGCCCGGGTCCGGCGCGTTCCAGCAGGCGCGGCAGCTCGGCGAACACGCTGGGCGGATAGCCGCGGGTGGCCGGCGGCTCACCGGCGGACAGCCCGATTTCCCGCAAGGCGAGGCAGAAGCGGGTTACGCTGTCCATCATCAGCAACACGCTGCGACCCTTGTCGCGAAAGTGTTCGGCCACTGTCATCGCAGCATAGGCGGCCTCGCGGCGCATCAGCGGCGGCTGGTCGGACGTCGCGATCACCACCACGGAGCGAGCGAGGCCCGCAGCACCCAGATCGTCTTCCAGGAACTCGCGCACTTCGCGGCCGCGCTCGCCCACCAGCGCCAGAACCGCCACGTCGCACTCGGTATGTTGCGCAAGCATCGCCATCAAGGTGGATTTGCCGACACCGGACCCCGCGAACAGGCCCAGGCGCTGGCCCTGGCGACAGGTGGTGAAGCTGTTCATCACCCGTACCCCCAAATCCAGCCGGGGGCCCAGGCGGGCGCGGCGTGTTGGTTCCAAGGGAGTTGCACGCACAGGTTGTGCAGATGTCCCGCGGGGCAGGGGGCCGTGCCCGTCCATCGGCCGGCCAAGCGGATCGACGACCCGGCCGATCCAACCGTCATCGACATGCAACCGCGCCCCGCCGGCAGCACCCGCGCGGCCAAGCGGCAGGTGGCAAGGCAGCCACGCAAGCCCGCCCGGCCCCAGCCCGGTGGTCGGACCGAACGCCATGGCACGGGCGACATCGCCATGAAATCCAACGATTTCTGAGGTGACATCGACGCCATCGCGAGCGCGAACGAAGAACCGGTCGCCCACGCCAAGGGCGTGAGAGAGGCCCTGTACTTCGATGCAAAGGCCGGAAATGGCGGTGATCTGCCCTTCGAAGTGGAGCGGCGTGAGCTCCGCAATGGCGGCCTGTGCCGCTTCCCATCGCTTTGGCGCCGGCATTTCACGCATACGAGTTCTCATTTTCCGAGACGAGATGATTAAAAATGATAACGCTAAATCATGAAAATTCGGTGGATACCCGTGCACTCAGATGGTATAAGACAACTCAAGGTAGCAAATAAGAGCAAATCAAGCGCGTTCTCCTTGTAGAAGATGATCTGACTGCAGCTCGCGGGATATCTCTCATGCTGAAATCAGGCGGGGCGGTCGTCGATGAAGCCGACACTGGCGAGGAAGCTCTCGAACTCGTGCGTCACTACGATTACGACATCGTGGTGCTCGACCTCATGTTGCCGGACATGGAAGGCTATGATGTGGTTCGCCGCATGCGGGCCGGCCGGATCGACGTG
This sequence comes from Rhodospirillales bacterium, assembly GCA_025352665.1. Classification (GTDB taxonomy): domain Bacteria; phylum Pseudomonadota; class Alphaproteobacteria; order Acetobacterales; family Acetobacteraceae; genus CAIQQQ01. The sequence goes on from JANXSM010000172.1 coordinate 26,154, forward strand.
CCGGTGCTCATTCTCTCCGGCCTGTCGCGCCCGCAGGCGAAGGTGAAGGGTCTTGGCGCCGGTGCCGACGACTTCATCACCAAGCCGTTCGACAAGGCCGAGCTGATCGCCCGGATGCAGGCCATCGTCCGCCGCAGCAAGGGCTTCAGCCAACCCAGCCTGCGGGTCGGCACTCTTCGTCTCAACCTCGACAGCCGCGAAGTGCTGGCTGGGGACAAGCAGATCCATCTGACCGGCAAGGAATACGCGATCCTCGAGCTGCTCGTGCTCCGCAAGGGCATGGTTCTCACCAAGGAGGCGTTCCTCAACCACCTCTACGGGGGTATGGACGAGCCGGAGATGAAGATCATCGACGTGTTCATCTGCAAGCTGCGCAAAAAACTGCAGCAGGCCGGCGTAGAAAATCTGATCGGCACGGTGTGGGGCCGTGGCTACATGCTGCGCGAGCCCAATGGCGAATCAGCCTTCGCCGACCCGCTGCCGGCCCCCACCGCGCGCACGCTGACGGCCGCCTGACTCCGGCTCTGCCGGTCATAAATCTCTTCATGCCGGCAGTCGGAGCGCGTCAGACGGTAAACTGTTCGGCCAGATTCCGCTCGGACAGTCCCTGGTCGGGGTCGAACAGAATACGCGCCTGGATCGACCGGTCTTCACTGACAGCAACCGAAACCACGTCGCGGACTTCGCGGGCGTCAGCCACCGCGGCCACGGGCCGCTTCTCGGCCTCCAGAACCTCGAACAGAACCTCGGCGCTGCTGGGCAGCAGCGCGCCGCGCCAGCGTCGCGGCCGAAATGCGCTGATCGGCGTCAACGGCAAAAGATTGGCAGACAGCGGCACGATCGGCCCATGGGCACTGAGATTGTATGCGGTCGACCCAGCAGGGGTGGACACCAGAATTCCGTCACAGATCAACTCGGCCAGCCGCACCCGACCGTCCACGGTGATGCGGATCTTGGCCGCCTGGCGCAGCTCGCGCAGCAGCGACACCTCGTTCAACGCAAGTGCCTCTTCAACCCGGCCGGTGCTGGTCACAGCGCTCATGCGCAGCGGGTGCAATACCGCGGGCTGTGCACGGCCGAGCCGAGCGATCAGGTCGTCCTCGTCGAAATTGTTCATCATGAACCCGACCGAGCCGCAGTTCATGCCATAGACGGGAATGTTGCGGCCGAGGAACCGGTGCAGCGTCTCTAGCATGAAGCCGTCCCCACCCAACGCCACGATGACCTCGGCTTTTTCCAGCGTACAATTGCCGTAACGTTCAATCAGCCTGGCACAACTCTCCTGCGCCAGTGGGGTCATCGATGCCGTGAACGCCACTGTGGTGAACTTCGATATCGCCGGCAGCTCGAGCGTGTCCGTCACCTGCGGCTATTTCGGCCAATCAAGCCGTGGCTCCGCGCGGCTCGCAGGAGCCGTCACCGTGCGACGGCCGAGCACCACATCGGCCGGCCGGGCCGGCGCGATCGGGGGCGGCGCATGCACGAAGCTGTCGTCTCGCTCGTCGGCGCGCGCATCGCGGCGCCCGCCAGCCTGGTGGAGCAGGGCCACGCTGCGAATGTCCTCGTGCATGTCGTCAAGTCGCGCTTCAATCGCCTCAAGCCGGCCTTTCAAGCCAAAAACACTGAACGGCACCGTCAGGCACAGCAGCACATAGAGGCCGATCGGAATGATCGCAATCAGCAGCAGCCACCAAGGAACGTTCGGAAGTTGGAGAAAACTCGGCATGCCAATATCCTTGTCGCCGGCAGTGCATCACTCGGTGCGACGCCTGTCATGTCATCGTTTATCCGTTTTTCCAAGGCTTCCTTCATGATTCTACTGATCCCGGGCCCTGTCACCACGCGTCCTGAGGTGCGTCACGTCATGGCGCAGGACTTTGCCCCCTGGGACGATGACTTTCGTGAGATCTCAAAGCGTGTGCGCAACCGCGTGCTCTCTCTGGCAGGCGGCGTGGCGGGTGAGCACACAGCCTTGCCGCTGCAAGGCTGTGGCCATTTTGCCACGGAGGCCGCCATTCGAAGCCTGACGCCACCGGGTGCCTGCATTCTGGTGCCACAGACTGGCCAATACGCCGACCGGATGACGCGTCTCGCAACCGAAGCGGGCCGGGTGGTGGTTCCGCTGATCGTCGATCAGGCCCGACCCGTCGACGCGGCCGAGGTCGCAGCAGCCCTGGCCGCCGACCCATCGCTGAGCCATGTCGGCCTCGTTTATAGCGAGACCAGCACCGGCGTGATCCATGACCCCGCGGCAATCGGTGCCGCTGTGCGAAGGGCCGGGCGGCGCATGATCCTCGACGCCGTCTCCGCCTTTGGGGCGCTTCCGCTCGATCTCGCGGCCCAGCCAGAGATCGACGCCATGGTTTTCACCACAAACAAATGCCTCGAGGGCCTGCCAGGCCTCAGCTTCACCGTGGCACGTGCCGACCGGCTCACAGCCCTGGCCGGCAGTGCAGCCAGTTGGTCGTTCGACCTGGCCGACATCCATGCCCAGGCGAAACGCGACGGCGGCGGCAGTTTTCGCTTCACTCCGCCCGCCCAGGTGCTCGCCGCGTTCGACCGTGCGCTCGATTACCACGATGCAGAAGGCGGCAGTGCCGCCCGGTTGGCCCGTTACCGCGAGAACGCCCGCATCGTCCACGAGGGCTTGCGGTCGCTGGGTCTGCAGCCCTGCCTCGATGCGGCCCACCAGGGCCCTATTGTCGTCAACATACTGGCACCGCGCGACCCCGCCTGGTCGCTGCCGCTGTTCGTCAGCACCTTGAAGGCCAAGGGCTTCACGATCAGCAATTTCTACAACACGACCGCCCCCAGCTTCCGCGTCGGCTGCATCGGACATGTGGATGCCGATGTCATGCAACGCTTCGTCGCAGCCGTGGACCAAACGCTGGTCGAGCTGGGCATCGACATCCGCGCCGCAGCATAGGGACCTAAAGCATGCCGTCTACCAACGCCTCGACATCCTGGGAGGCCGGGCACACCGGATGCCGCTCCAGCAGCAGCGCCTGCCGCCGGATCGTCTCGGCGACCTTGTCGTCACGCCGGACGATACCGGCGAGTGGCGGGGTGAAGCCGAGGAATCCCAGGGTCGCGCGCGTCAACGTCTGGTAGGTGCGCTGCCCGGAAGGTTTGCTGGCCGATTGGTTGACGGCGACCCGCGCGTGCAGCGGGCTGCCGCGGCGATCCTGCTGGTAAAGCTTCAACACGGCATAGGCGTCCGTCAGGCTGGTCGGCTCGTCGGTGGTGACCACCAGCAATTGGTCCGCCGCACTGGCGAGATCGCGCACGAACCGGTCAAGGCCCGCGCCAAGATCGAGCAGAATCGCGTCATAGCTGCTGGCGAGTGCCGCCAGCAGCTGGCGCAGACGATCGCCGTAAGCGTCGCCGAGCGAGGCCAACTCGGCCGATCCAGACCGCCCTGACAGGATATCGAACCCAGCCGGATGATGAATGACGACCTGGTCGACCGACATCGCCCCGCTCAGCACCGACCCGAGATCGGCCTTGGGCGTCAACCCCAGCTGGATGTCGATATTGGCCAGCCCCAGGTCACAGTCCACCAAAAGCACCCGCGCCCGCCGGCGGGCCAAGGCGTGAGCCATGGTGATAGAAAGAAACGTTTTCCCCACACCGCCCTTGCCAGACGCGATGGCGATAACGCCGGGCCGGTGCGGGTGCGGCAATGGAGCGCTGTCAGACATCGCCATGGGCATTCCTATTGGACGGAACATGCAAAAGCCGCGTGGCCAGCAGGTCGGGCGTAAGCGGCACCAGGCCATCCGCCGCGCCGGCGCCAACGCCTGCTTCGGCCAGCGAAAGGCCGCTGCGGGAGGCTGCCACAATCGAGCCGAGGCGGCGCGCCACGTCCAGCCGCGTGACCATCAGTAAATCCGCACCGATGGCGGCAAACTCGAAGGCGATATCGCAGGCCTCGTCGGCGGCCATTTCGGCAGGCAGAACCAGAGCGATCCGCCCGTCGCAGGCATGGGCGAATTCCTGCAGCCACTGCCGCTCCGCCGGATCAAACAGGTGGGTGCCGGGCATGTCGATCAGGATCGGGCACTGCGGCGCCGCCCGCGCCAGGCAGTCAAGCAATGCTGCCGGAGCACTTGCCACGTTAAGCGTCAGGCCGAGCAGGCGGACCAAGGCGGAGATCTGTTCGATCGCCCCCGCTTTGCGTTCATCGGCGGTGATAACCACCGGTTTGCTGCCGCCAAGAACGAGACGCGTGGCAATCCGCGCCACTGTCAGCGTCTTGCCCGCACCTGCGGGGCCCGCGAACAGCACCGGCCGTGTGCTCCGGGCAAAGTCGATTTCGGCAAAGCGCAGATGGGTCGCCAGCGCATGAGAAAGTTTCTCCTCCAGCAAAAGGCCGATCACGCTCGGGGGCACGCCATGGAACCGCAGCGCCTGCTCCTGGGCGGCACGATCGAACGGCTCCGGATCCACCTGCCCGGGTGGTACGGCCGCGGTGATCTCGAACCCGCCGCCGACGCGGCGGCTGGACAGAATGAAGGCCTCCGCTCCCAGCTCCGCCCGAACGGCGGCCATCGCCTCGGCCATCCGCGGGGCGCGATACAGCTTGAGGCGCATCAGATGCTACCGACGGTGCGAATGCGGGCACGCGGGAAAATCTCAGTCTGCGACAGCACCGAAGTGGATGGGCGGATCCGCTCTACGATCGCGCGCACATGAACGCGGATGTTGGAGCCGGTCAGCAGCACAGGTGCTTCGCCCGCCTGGGCTGCGGTGTCGAAGGCCGCGCGCAGCCGGTGCATGAAATCAGCCAGCGCAGAGGGCGCCATGCCGAGCTGGCGGTCATCGGGCGGGCCCGTCAAGGCGTCGGCGAACGCGGCCTCCCATTCCGGCGAAAGGGTGATCAGCGGAATGTATCCATTCGGGCCAACGTGGCTGTCGCTGATCTGGCGCGCCAGGCGGGAGCGCACATGCGAGACGATGGCGTTGAGCGACTGCGAGGCGCCGGTGCAGATTTCGAGAACACTCTCGAGAATGGTCGGCAGGTCGCGGATCGAAACACGCTCGGCCAGCAACGCTTGCAGAATACGCTGCACGCCGGCGATCGTCATCTGCGAGGGGATCAGATCGCTGATCAGCTTGCGTTGCTCGGTCGGCAACTCATCAAGCAGCTTCTGCGTCTCCCAGAAGCTCAGCAGTTCGGGCATCATCTGCCGCACGATTTCGGTCAGATGCGTGGTCAGCGCGCTGGCGGGGTCCACCACGGTGCAGCCGCGAAACACGGCCTCCTCGCGCAGCTCCGGATCAATCCACACTGCGGGCAGGCCGAACGCCGGCTCCTCCACACGCTCACCGGGCAGATCCGGCATGCCGCCATGCGGATCCATGCCCAGCATCAGATTGGCGCGAATTTCACCGCGGCCGGCCTCGACTTCCTTGACCTTGACCGCATAGATATCGGCGCCGAGCTGCATGTTATCTTGAATACGCACCGGCGGCATGATGAAACCCATCTCGGCTGCGATGGCGCGGCGCAGATGCTTGATCTGCTCGGTCAACCGCGGCGTATCCCCTGATGCCAGCGACAACAATCCGTAGCCGAGCTCCAGCCGGATCATGTCGATCTTGAGCATGTCGGTAATCGGTGCCTCGGCGGGCGCCACCGGCGCTGCAGCTTCCGAAGCCGCCTCCAGTCCGCCCTGCCGCGAGCGCAGCCAGGCAGCACCCCCGGCCATGCCAGCCAAGGCCAGAAACGGCAGCGCCGGCAGCCCGGGCAGCTAGGCCAGTACCGCGGCACTGCCGGCCGCCATCGCCAGCGGCTTGGGACTGCCGCCGAGCTGGCGCACCAGGGCGGCATCGGCAGTCCCCTCCATGCCCCCTTTGGTCACCACGATGCCTGCCGCGGTGGAGACCAGCAGGGCAGGGATCTGCGAGACCAGCCCGTCGCCCACGGTCAGCGTGGTGTAGGTGCTGATCGCATCGGCGAACGGCAGGCCGTGCCGCACCAGGCCGATCGCCAGCCCGCCAATGATGTTGATGATGGTAATGAGAAGCCCCGCGATCGCATCGCCGCGCACGAATTTCGCCGCACCATCCATCGCACCATAGAAGCCGCTTTCATCCTCCAATTCACGCCGGCGTGCCCGCGCCGTTTTCTCGTCGATCAGGCCGGCCGACATGTCACTGTCGATCGCCATCTGTTTGCCCGGCATGGCATCGAGGCTGAAGCGGGCAGCAACTTCGGCAATGCGGCCGGAGCCCTTGGTGATGACCATGAAGTTCACCACCAGCAGGATGGCAAACAGGATAACGCCTATCGCGACATCGCCGCCCATCAGGAAGCCGCCGAACGCAGCAACGACCTGGCCCGCCGACATCGGGCCCTCGTTGCCATGCGACAGGATCAGCCGCGTGGTGGCAACATTGAGCGAAAGTCGGAACAACGTCGACAGCAGTAGCAAAGTTGGGAACGAGGTGAAATCCAAAGGTTTGGTCAGAAAGATCGCCACCATCAGGATCAGCACCGAAACGGTCAGCGACAGCGCCAGACCGGCATCCAGAATCAGCTTCGGCAAGGGGAAGATCAGAATCGAAAGCAGCCCGATCAGACCGAGCGCAAGACCGATATCGGACCCGATTCCAAAGGATTTCTGAAAGCTCAGCACACGATTGAGAAGGCCCTGCATCGATGCTGTGACCTTAGACGAAGGCGCTGGTCTGTGGGTGTGGGACGGAGACGCCCTTGGCCGCGTATTCGCGGATCTTGTTGCGCAGCGCCCGGATGGAAATCCCCAGCATGGTCGCCGCGTGTGTGCGGTTTCCATGCGTGTGTTCCAGTGTTTCGAGGATCAGGTCGCGTTCGAGATCTTCCAGTTTGCGACCCACATAACCGCGGATCCCCTCTTCGGTGCCGCCAGGTGCCGAGGTGGCATCCGGCTCGCGCACCGCGCGGCGGTCAGACGCAGCTTCCGGATCGATGTCCAGAAGTGGGCCGGGCGAGATCAGCACGCTGCGATGCACGGTGTTTTCCAGCTCGCGGATGTTACCGGGCCAGGAACGTGCGCACAGTGCCGCCATCGCCTGCGGTGTGAAGTCCCGGTAGGCGATGCCGTTCAGGTCGGCGTATTTGCGCGAGAAATAGCCTGCAAGCGTCGGAATGTCCCCGGGGCGTGCGCGCAATGGCGGCAGATGCAGCGAAATGACGTTGAGGCGGAAGTAGAGATCCTCGCGGAAATTGCCCTTCTGTACCTCGACGGCAAGGTCGCGGTTGGTGGTGGCGAGGATGCGGACGTTCAGCCGAACCGGCGCGTTGCCGCCGACCCGGTCGATCTCGCGTTCCTGGATAGCGCGCAGCAGCTTTGCCTGCAGGCGAACATCGATCTCGCCGATTTCGTCGAGCAGCAATGTACCGCGATCGGCTGCCTCGAACTTCCCGATCCGGCGCGATACGGCGCCGCTGAAGGCGCCTTTCTCATAACCGAACAGCTCGCTTTCCAGAAGATTATCGGGAATGGCAGCGCAGTTGACGGCAACGAACGGCCCAGTGGCGCGCTTTGAACTTCGGTGCACGTGGCGGGCAAAGATTTCTTTGCCGGTGCCGCTTTCGCCGTAGATCAGAATCGAGGCCTCGGATCCGGCCACTTGCGTCGCACTGCGCAACAGCTCGAGGGTTTTCGGATCATGCGCGATCAGTGCGTGATCCGTCTGGCCCAGTGCCTGCAGGAACAACACCAGGATGTCGCGCGTGGTCGGGAGCTCCAGAAAATCACGACAGCCGAGCCGAATCGCCTGTGCCGCCACCTGCGGCTCGGCAGCATTGCCGCATGCGATCAGCGAGACACGCAGCTGCTGCGCCTGCAGCAGGGCCGCAAGTTCACCCACGTTGGCCGCGACATCGCAGAGTGCGTGATCAATCGTCGGTGTCGTGCGGATCACGGCAACAGCTGACAGCGCGGTGTCGGCATGATGAATGCGGAATCCGAGCGACTTGAGAATCGTCGCAACCGATCCCAGTGCTCCCGCCAAACTGCCGATGATAAGGATCCGCATAACGAAAGATCTAGATTGCGCGGTCGGTTTTGACGATTTCCGTCATCGTCACGCCAAGCCGGTTGTCATCGACCATCACAACCTCACCTCGTGCCACCAGGCGATTGTTGACATAGATGTCGATGGATTCGCCAAGTTTGCGATCGAGCTCGACCACAGCGCCGCGCCCGAGCTTCAGCAGCTGGCTGACCTGCATCGTGGCCTTGCCGAGCACGGCGCTGACGGTGACGGGAATATCGTACACCGCCTCGAGATCGCGCGGACTGCGCAGCGGCCCGCTCTCGGCGACAGGGCCGCTGGGGTCGTTCAGTTCGGTCAGGTTCATGTCATTGGACATCGGCAAGTTCCGCCTTGTGTGCAAATGCGGCGTCCCTGACGGGTGCGCTGCTTTCAGACGGCATCGAATTGATGCCGAGCTGGAGGAAAATACTCATCACCTGAGCGTGGAAGCTGGCGGGGCTCCAGCGCGCCTTGCCGCCGAGCCAGGACATCACGACTTCGCCTTCGGCCTGGTCGTGGACGATTGCGATGCGCAGGCGCCCGTTCGAGATTTCGCCAAGAAGATTCTGCAGTTCGGCACCGGTCTTCGGTGCCACGCGAAGTTCGATGAGCAGGTCTGGCATCAGCGTCTGCCGCAAAGCTGCCAGCATCGGCATCAATTCACCCTGCAGCAGGACAGGCGAAGCGTGCGGTGCGAGCGAGCCGATGATTGTGGCCATCAGTGTTTCGACCGAACCCAGCGCGGATCGGACGGAGCGTTCAGCCTCGTCGCGAAATCCGTCCAGTCCTGCAGCAATCCGTTCGACAGCGCGGGTCGTCTGACCGGCCAGGCGCAATGTTTCTGCGGCGGCAGCTTCGGCCGCAGTGTCAGCGCGCAGAGCACTGGCCGTGCCGTCATCGATATTAGCCGGTAACGCATCCTGCATGACCGATGTTTCGTAGGGTAACGGTTTCTGTGCTGCTTCGACTGGGAGGCGGGCTGGTTCGCCGAAATCCTCGAACACCATCCGTATCCGCTGCGGTTTCGGCATGGTCGCCTCGATCGCGCTCAATACACGATCTCCTCGTTCTTATTCTCGCCGATTTCGATGGTGCCCTGCGCTGCCAGCTCCTTTGCCATGGCGACGACGGAGGCCTGCGCCTCGTCCACATCGCGCAGTTTCACCGGGCCGAGCGCCTCGATGTCCTCGCGGAGCATCTTTCCGGCGCGTTCGGAGAGATTAGCGAAGAAAAGCTCGCGCAAGGTTTCCGATGCCCCCTTGAGTGCCAATGGAAGCTTGGCCTTCTCGACCACGCGCAGCAGCGCCTGGATGGCGGAGCCGTTGAGGCGTTGTAAGTCGTCGAAGGTGAACATCAGAGATTTGATCCGCTCGGCGGCCTCGCGGTTGCGCTCCTCGAGGGCTGCGATGAAGCGAGTCTCGGCTTGACGATCGAGATTGTTGAAAATCTCTGCCATCATCTCATGCGCGTCGCGACGCGAGCTGCGCGCCAGATTCGACATGAATTCGGAACGCAGCGTGCGTTCCACGCCGTCGAGCACGTCTTTCTGCACGCTTTCCATTCGCAGCATGCGCATCACCACTTCGATGGCGAAACCATCCGGCAAAATTGCCAGAACGCGAGCTGCGTGCTCGGGCTTGATCTTCGAAAGTACCACGGCAACGGTCTGCGGATATTCGTTCTTGAGATAGGCCGCCAGAACTGTCTCGTTGACGTTGCCGAGCTTGTCCCACATCGTTCGTCCAGCTGGTCCGCGAATTTCCTCCATGATCTGCGCCACACGATCGCGCGGCAGGGTTTTCATCAAAAGCCGCTCGGTGTTCTCGAAGCTGCCGACGAGACTGCCGGCGCCGTTCAGATGATCGGCGAATTCCAGGCATAATTTCTCCACCACATCTGCGCGGATGGCGCCAAGCTGGGCCATGGTGGACGAGATTTCCTTGATCTCGTCTTCGTGCATCATGCTGAACAGCCGGGCGCAATGGTCGTCGCCGATGGCCAGCATCAGCGCCGCCGCCTTCTGCAGGCCCGACATGGTGCGGACATCGTCGAGTTGCGTGCTCATGCCGGCTCCTGCGTCATCCAGGCACGAACGATAGAAAGGCTTTCGTCCGGATGCCGCTCGACCAGATCGGCGATACGTCGGACAGAGGAGGCTTTGAGCTGGCCTTCGATCTGGGTGATACTGAGCATGCTTTCATCCTCGACGGCGGTCCGGCCGCCGCTGCCGCTGACGCCGGCCGAGGCCAGCAGAGCGGTGACTCGGCCAGGTCCTGCGATGGCGGCGTGACCCGACGCCATGGAACCGACGGCGCCGGCCTCACCCGGTGCGCGACCAAGCAGCGCCAGGGCTGCCGGATCGGCACCGAGCACCTTGCTGGTGGTGGAGACTGAGAGCTGGCGTACCATCGGGCGCATGACAAACAGCATGGCGATGAGGGCGAGGGCGCCCACGAGTCCGGTCTGCGCCAGGCGCATCAGGTCGCTCTTCTCGATGCCGAAAGGCAGCGGGCTACGAGACGTCTCGATCTGCGCGTCGGGGTCCTCCGCGAACCTGAGGGTGACGATCTCCACCTTGTCGCCGCGGCTTTCGTCAAAGCCGATGGCGGTTCGCACCAGCTTGGTAATCTGCGCCAGCTCCTCGGGCGGCCGCTCCTGCCAAACGAAGGTGCCGTCCGGCTGCTTGCGCTGCACGCCGTCCACCATCACGGCCATGCTGATGCGGGTGATCTTGGGCTGGTCGTGGATGATCGTGCGGACGGTTTTGGTGACTTCGAAATTCGTCGTTTCCTCCTGCCGCTGCTCGCTGGTGCCGGCGCCGGGCGTTCCGGCATCGGCGTTGGGCAGGTTGTTCTGCACGGAGACGGCGGCCGCGGCCTCGCTGGTCTTCGAGTTGTTGCTGACGGTCTGCGTGCTGCGTACTACCTGGCCTTCGGGATCGTAGCGTTCCTGGGTTTCATGCAGCTGCTCGTAGTCATAGGCGATCGTCGTTTCCGCCCGCGCGCGGCCAGGGCCCAAGCTGCGCTCCAGCATTTCCTCAACCGCTCGGGACAGGCGCAGTTCTGTGGCCACCCGCTGCTGATCGTTGGAGGCGGCCACCGGGTTCACGCCGGGCTGCTCCCCGGCGCGGGCCAACAGGTTGCCGCGTGTGTCCGTTACCGCCACGTTCTGCGGGCGCAATCCGGGCACGGCTGCCGCGATCAGGTTGACGATGGCCGAAATGCCCTCGCGGTCCAGTCTGGCATTGCCGGTCATGGTGAGCAGGACTGAAGCCTGAGCGTCTTGCCGGTCGCGCGAAAACGGTTCGCGCTTTGGCAGCACAAGATGAACGCGCGCCGCCTTCACGCCCTGCACCGAACGTATTGTCCGGGCAAGCTCACCCTCCAGCGCGCGGGACTGGTTCATCGCCTGCTGGAACTGGGTGGCGGTCAGGCTGTCGGTGCGGTCGAGCAGTTCGTAGCCCATCGAGCCACCGGTGGGCAGTCCTTCGCGGGCAAGGCTCAGCCGGGCGCGGGCGACGTCATCGGATGCGACCATGATCTGCGTGCCGCCGGAGGCGATCTGGTGGGGAATTTTCTGCTTGTCCAACAGCTCAGCGATCTGGCCTGCCTCCCGCAGGTCGAGGTCGCTGTAGAGCGACGCCATCTGCGTGCTGGGGCCGCGCACGGCGAGCACGGTGAGCAGGCCGAGCATGGCGATGCCCACGGCGGCAAGGGCTGCGATGCGGCCGGGGCCAAGCGCCTTGAGGCCTTCGAGCAACGGATTCATGCGCTGGCGGCCTGCGCCCGCACGGCATGGTCTCGTTCACTCAAATGCTTGATGCGGCTCTGGTTCATACGCCACGAATTCCCTGCCACCCGGCATTTTGTCCGGCATCGCAGTTTCGCAGTCTGCTGATTGACCAATGGTTAACAGGAGCGGTCTTTTTGCCGCGATCGGCCGGCACCGACCGCCCCGCGGCATGGATCGAAAAATGATTCGCAGACGCGGTGGCGGCTTTTCCGCGTTAGTTGAGCACGCTGGTGACCGCGGTAAGGTCGGTCGAGACGCCGCCGACCTGGAGATTGAGCGAGGTGCCGGATTTGGTGAGGCCGGTGGCTGTGCCGATCGTGGTGAACGGCACCGCGGTCGATGGGGAGCCGCCGGCGGAAGTGGTGGCGGTCACGGTGTAGGAGCCGTCCGCTGCCCGCCCGCCGGCTGCGGTGGTGCCGTCCCAGGTCCAGTTGTTGGTGCCCGTCGTGGCGTGCACCACGTCCTGGCGCAGGATCTGGCCATTGCTGCCGGCCACCGTGACGGTCACCTGCTCCGGGGAAGCGGCCTTGAATCGGATGGCGGCACTGCCATTTTGCAGCGGCACGCTCGGCGACGTGAAGGCCACCTGGTGGCCCACCAGCGAAGAGGACTGCAACAGTTGGCCCGACTGGGTGAGCTGGATTAGCGACGTGAGGCTGGTATTGGTGGCGATCTGCTGCTCGACGCTGGAAAACTGAACCAATTCGCTGGTGAACTGGTTGGCGTCCATTGGGCTGGTCGGATCCTGGTTCTTCAGCTGCGTCATCAGCAGTTTGAGAAAGTCGTTGTAGTTGCTGCTGAGCTTGGTAAGTGCGCTGGTGCTCGTGGTGCCGGAGGCGGAATTGAGCGCACTGGTGGCCGCACTGGTGGCGGCGCTGCTGAGACCAGGCGTTGCAAGTCCTGCGGCGGTGGTCGATCCCGACATTTGAGTGATCCTTTCGAGGTGAGTGGCCGGACGGTTGGGAGGCGGCTGTGCCTGGGTTCAGGCGGTTATGTTGAGGCCGAAACGCCAGCTGCTCGTGGCGCTTTGGGTGTTGGAGGCAACCAGTTCCGAAGCGCCTGCGTCGGGCTGGGTGCGCTGCGCGCGCAAGTTCTGCGGGTTGTCGCCCATGCCGCCCGCACCGCTGCCCCGACGATCGAGTGCGGCGCCGAAGTCACTGCCGCCGGCCGCGGACCCCGCCTGACCCGCCTGCGTGAAGCTGCCCGCAGGCTGCTGCCCCAGGCTTTGGCCCGAGGGGTTCTGCCAGGGTGTCCCACCCGCGGCGGCCTGGTCGCTGGTCGCGGTGGCAAGGGTCGCAGGGTTCGGCGCAGCCGCCACGTGATAGCTGATCACGCGGCCGCTGCCCGGCACGCCGGCCCGGTCCAGCGCCTCATTCAGCTGGCCCTGGTCCCGCTGGAGCAGCGTCATCGTCTCACTGCGTTCAACGGTGAGCGAAACATGGGTGGCGCCGTCTGTGGTCCGGTCGATCTGGATGTCGAGCCGGCCAAGATGTTGCGGGCTGAGCTGTAGGGTCATGCTCGACCCGAAAGCAGTCGTGGCCAGGCGCACCACGGCTTGAGTGACCTGTGCCGCGGTATGAGCGGTTTCGGTTGGTGCCGGGGTCATGGTGGAAGTGCCGGTCGAGCCAGATGGCGGGGCGGGCGGGCCGAGGTCTGGGCTGGGCAGGGCAGTTGGCAGGGACAGCAGCGCCTTGATCTCGAGCGAGGTCACCGTCGCATCGCCCGCCTCGGGGCGGGCCGCGCCAGGCTGGGTGGACCGCACCTGGCCGGACGCCGGCACGCCGGAGTTCCGATCCGCCTTCGTGTGAGCCGAGTCGGGCGCCACAATGCGCCCGTCGGCGCCGACTGGTACGGCCGCGATGCCGGCGCCGGATGCGGCCGGCGTCTGGCCGGCGACCCCGGATGTGCCGGCCGGCACATGGGTAAGCCGGAGCTGGTCGGCGCTCCCCTCGCAGGCACCCATTAATACAGCGTTGGTTTGCGTCGTACCGGTCTGGGCTGCGGCTTCCGCGGCAGCCGTTATGCCGTGCGCGAGCACAGCATCCGCGGCACTCGCCTTGGTGTCGGCTTTGGCAGTGATGGTCGCACCTGCCTCAAAGGCCACGCGCCCCGCTTGGCTGGCTGCCAGGGCCTGCGTCGGCACCTGCGTCTGATCCGCTGTCTGGCTCGGAATTGCAGGGTCGTTGCCGGCAGTATCGGCGTCGCCTGCCGCCGCGCCAGGATCGCTGTCCTTGCCGGACTGTCTGGCGCGTTGCGGTTTATCCGCGGGGGCGGTGGTGGCCGCAGTGCCGACGGTGGCATGGGCGATCACCAGGTACTCGCCCGCCGCGACACCGGCCGCCTCTGCGGTGCCGTTCTGCTGCGCCTGGACAGGCGACGCGGCAGAAGCCAGTGCGGGCACCGGGGGCACCCCAGCTGTCGCGGGCGGGGCGGGTGTCTCGGAGGCGATGGAGCGCACGGTCTGCCCACCGGCCTCGGCTGTCGCGATCGCGGTCTGCCCGGGGACTCCAACGTGACGCGCGCGGCCTGTGGCGGTCGGTCGGGATGGCGAGCCGTCGGCACCCGCATCCGCCGTGGACGGGCCGTCCGGTGTGGCCGGCGCCTGGCCGTCGGAAGGGCGATTCGCGGTTGGCGCCCCCGCCGCCTGCGACGCGACGGCCGCCTTGGTTTCCGCTGCGAGTGTGTCGGCAAAGCTGACCTGGCCGGTGCCCGCGTCACTGCCCCGGCCGTAGAGCGCATCGCTGCTGGCCCCACTGGAAATCGGAGCACTTGACGGCTGCGGGTCATACGAGCGCGTGATGCTGAGCTGTTGCATGAACACAAATCCCCTCCGCAGCGGCTCTGGGTGCTGTCGTGTACGTTCGGGTGAACGCTGGACATGGCGCCGCAGAGGCTGGGTCGGGCCACGGGATCGCAAAGGACGGGCCAGGAGGTTTTTTGCGGTTTGCCGCGGCCACGGCGAGAGTTTCGCGGGCTGCGGGCGGGCGCCTCGGCAGAATCCGCTGCCTGCCCGGCAGTTTGTGCCCGGCTGTTTCTGCAGCCCAGCCGTCCCAGGCCGCCCGCAACCTGCGCAATTCCTGGGGCTTTGCACCGCGCCGGCGATGGCACGGAATATGCCATTCCTCCCCCACTCGGCGCGATCGATCCCGCTCGCGACCGACCGCTTCACGACGCGACTCGTGCCCAGCTCCGCACGGGTCAACAAGGAGAATTGCCATGTCCCTGTTCGGCGCCATGAACACTGCGATCAGCGGGCTCAACGCCCAGTCCGCATCCTTCGCCAACATCAGCGACAACGTGGCGAACAGCCAGACGGTCGGCTTCAAGCGCACCGATACCGCCTTCATCGACTTTCTCACCACCAGCAACGCCACTGAGAACAGTTCGGGCGCCGTGGTGGCGCGGCCCAACTACATCAACAATGTCCAGGGCACGGTGGCACAGTCGGACAATCCGCTGGCGCTGGCGATCACCGGCCAGGGCTTCTTTCCGGTCAGCCTGCCGACCGGCGCAACCAGCGCGACCGGCACGACGCCGACCTTCTCGGCCTTGCCGAATTATACGCGCACCGGTGATTTCTCGATGAACAACACCGGTTATCTCGTCAACAGCGCCGGCGAGTATCTCAACGGATGGGCGGTCAACAGCTCGACCGGCCAGGTCAACCGCAACAGCGTGGCCCCCATCAAGGTCAACCAGTCGGTCTACAACCCGGTCGCCACGTCCAATGTCACGCTGGCGGCCAATCTTCCGGCGACGCCTTCGAGTTCGCCGCTGTCTTCGTTGGTCAACGTCTATGACGGGCTCGGAACCGTCCATACGGTCACGCTGAGCTGGACGCAGAACGCAACCAATGATTGGACCGTCGCGGTCAATGTGCCGGACGACACCTCGGGGACGGTCTCACGCGGCACGGCGGAGGTGCAGTTCGGCGTCACCAGCGGCAACTGGGTGGCGGACGGCACGATCGGCAACATCATCAACACCACCAGCACAGTCGCCGCCACCCCCTTTTCGACCACCGGCGATGCAACGCTCAGCTTCACCTCCAACTTTGGCCAGGGCAACCAGACGATCAATGTCAACCTGGGCCAGTATGGCGCCTCCCTGGGCCTCACCCAATACGCCGGCACCACCTACAGCCTGCGCAGCCTGTCGCAGGACGGCGTGCCGCCGGGCGCCTTTTCCTCGATCAGCACGAAGGCGACCGGCGACATCGTGGTGAACTACGACAATGGCCAGACCCGCACCATCGCGCGGGTTCCCGTCGTCACCTTCGCCGACCCGAACGCCTTGCAGCGCACCAACGGCCAGGCCTTCACCGCAACCTTGTCGTCCGGCAGCGCCGTCGCCGACGATGCTGGTTCGAACGGCGCGGGCGCGCTCATCGTGGGCTCGATCGAACAGTCGAATGTCGATATCGCGCAAGAATTCAGTAAGCTTATCGTGGCACAACGAGCCTATTCCGCGAACACCAAGCTGGTGACCACCGCAGACGAGTTGTTGCAACAGACGATCGATATGAAACGATGATATCGACGGGGGGCTGTGGCGCAGGCTTGCTGTTGCACGAGGACGCCGGATCCAGGCGTCCGCGGCCATGAGCATGGACGTAGCTCTTGGCAACGCGATCAGCGGGCTTGCCAACATCAACCGCCAGCTGTCGATGATTTCGCAGAACGTCGCCAACGTCAACACGCCCGATTATGCGCGCGAGGTCGGCACGCAAACCAGTGCCGTCGCCGGTGATCAGGGCCTGGGCGTCATCACCGGGAACGTGCAGCGCGAAATCGACCTCCAGGCGCAGCGCGCGGTGCTGAGCCAGAACGCGACCGTGGCCGGACTCGCCACTCGCTCCACCGCGTTGAATTCGATCGATTCAGTGCAGGGCACGCCGGGCGCCGGCAGCGATCTCGCAAGCCTGGTCGGCAAGCTTTCGAACAGTTTCATCAGCCTGCAGTCCGATCCGTCCAGCGCGTCCTCGCAATCGGGCGTGGTCAACGCCGCGCACGCCCTGGCCAGTCAGCTCAACGATCTGAGTTCGGCCTACGGCACGGCACGCCAGACTGCGCAGGACGGCATCGTGTCGGACGTGACCAGCCTGAATTCCAGTCTGACCACGCTCGCCAACCTCACCCAGCAGATCATGCAGCAGAAACAACTGGGCCAGAGCACCGCCGATCTGGAAAACCTGCGCGACACCGCGATGCGCCAGACCAGCCAGATGGTCGACGTCAGTTTCATAGCGCAGCCCAACGGCGGCATGTTGGCGGCGACCAAGGGTGGGCTCGTGCTGCCGCTGCAGTCGCCCGCACCGCAGTTCAGCGTGGCGTCGAGCGGCACCGGCCAATCCGCCTATTATCCCGGCGGCGGGATCGGCGGCATCCTGCTGAACGGCGCGGATGTCACGGCCCAGCTTGCCGGTGGCCGGATCGGCGCCACCGTCACTCTGCGTGACATAGTTCTTCCGACCTATCAGGGCGAGCTCGACGAGTTCGCCAACACGCTCAACAATCGCATGGCGGGGCAGGGGCTGCAGCTTTTCACGCAGCCGCAGGGCGGCACCACCACGCTCTCCCCAGCACCCACCCAGACCGGCTATGTCGGTTACGCCGCGGCCATCGCGGTCAATCCCAGCGTCACAGCCCAGCCCTCGCTGGTGCGCGACGGCAATCTCACCATCGCCGGCAGCACAACCGGTGCCAGTGCCTTTACCCCCAACCCGAGCGGCGGGCCGGCCGGTTTCACAGCCCTGATCGCGCGCGTGCTGACCTACGCCTTCGGGCCTGAGGCGCAATCGGGGGTACCACAGACAGCGCCCGCCACCACAGGCCTCGGCCCCGCCGGCACCCTGGCTGCCCCCTTCCAGGCGCCGGCGGATCTGGCCGGCCTGGCGTCGACCATCGTCAGCAGCCAGTCGGGCGACGTTGCCAACACCACCTCGCAGCTGGGTGTCGAGACCAGCGTGCAGACCGCCCTGCAGGCGAGGTTCGCTGACAGCAGCGGCGTCAAAACCGATACGGAGATGTCGATAATGATCCAGCTCCAGAACGCCTATGGTGCCAACGCACGCATCATCACGGCACTGCAGACCATGTGGACCGGCCTGCTCGCAGCGATCCCGGCGGCGTAGCGCAAGATGAGCAATACCATCGGCGCCGACCCGTTCAACGCCTCGGCCGGCCTCATCGGTCGACTGGCTGACAATGCGTCGCGCATCAGGCTGAGGGTCGATCAACTTTCGGAACAGTCATCCACCGGCCTCGTGGCGCAGACCTATGGCGGGCTGGGCAATCTCGCCCGGGTCTCGCTCGACCTGCGGCCGCAGATCGCACGCGCCGATATCTGGCAGCAGAACATCAATCTGGCCGGCACCAAGGTCGACCAGACCATTGCAGTGCTGGGGCAGCTGCAGAGTATCGCCACCAGTTTCGCCAGCAGCCTCAACGGCGTCGGCGTGCAGATGGCAAGCGGCGTGACGACGCTGGCAAGCCAGGCAAGTTCGGCGCTGTCGCAGGTGCAGGCGTTGCTCAACACGCGTTTCGGCCAGGGCTATCTGCTGGCCGGCGAAGACAGCAGCACCGCACCGGTGCCGGACCAGGCGTTCAACACCTACGTGCAGAACATCCAGACGGCAGCGTCAGGTCTTGCCACCGGCAATGCCACCGCCACGATCACCTCCACCCTGTCGATCGCCAACAGCCAGTCGCCGTTCTCAAGCACGCTCGGCACCACGGCCGCCCAGGTTCCGGTCGATGACGGCGTTTCGGTTCCGATCGGCGTGGTCGCAGGCCAGGATGCCACGGCGCAGCAGACCGGGGCGTCGACCACCGGCTCCTACGTGCGCGACCTGATCCGCTCGCTCGCCACCATCGCCACATTCAATTCCGGCTCGGTCATCCTGGGCACCGATTTCACCGCAATCGTTGCGGACACGCGGACCAGCCTGCAGGGGACGACGACGGCCATCATCCAGGATGTCGCCGGCCAGGGCGTCATCAAGGACCAGCTGAACACCCACCAGATGAGCGTGACGGCGACGCAGAACGTGCTCACCGCCCAGGTCTCAAACGTCGAGAACGTCGATGCTGCCGCCACCATCAGCGCGCTGACACAGACCCAGAGCCAGCTTGCGGCGAGCTACAAGCTGATTGCGATGGTGCAGTCGCTCTCGCTCGCTGCCTATCTCTAAAGCGGGATGGGCCCAGACAGGCAACGATCTCCGGTTGGTCCCGATTGAACCCTCCTTTAACGAAGTCACGGTAGACTTCCCTCAGAGCAGCACGCTCACCTGCTGCATATGAAGGTCAATATGTCGAACCTGGTTCTGGAATTGCGTCCGGGAGACTTGATGGTCATCAATGGTGCTCCGATTCGCTTTCGCACCAAGGCCCGGATCGAGCTTGCCGCCCGCGCCCGCTTTCTGTTCGGCAAACAGATCATGACGGTCGAGCAGGCGGACAGTCCGGCGCGACGGATCTATTTCATGCTGCAGACCGCCTATATCGGCACCGAGGAGGAGCGCCGCGGTGGCCTGCTTGCGGCCCGCGAACTGATCGAGGCGTTCCAGGGCTCCACCACCTCGGAACTGGCACGCGACATTCTCGACCGCGCCTTGGCGGCCGCTTCGGAGGACGATTGCTACCGAGCCCTCAAGCTCGTCCGACGCATCATCCGCCACGAGGATTCGGTGCTGGGACGCGTGAGCGACACGGTGCCCGCAGTTGAGGAGCACATGCAGTCCGCCGCGGACTGAACCTGCGCCGGATCCCGGCCGCAGTCCACGTTCGGGGCCTGGCTGTGGACGCCGCCGGCTGGATGCGCCATCTCCAGAAAATATAAGGGGAGGGCATGATGGGCGGAGTTCTCGATAATCTGCGGGTGCTGGAACTGGGCCAGGTGCTCGCCGGCCCGTTTGCCGGTGCGATCTTCGCCGACCTTGGCGCGGAGGTGATCAAGATCGAGCGAGTCGATGGTGGGGATGACGGCCGGCGCATGGGTGTTGCGTTCCGCGATGGCGATTCGCTGATCTTTCAGGTTTTCAACCGCGGCAAGAGTTCAGTCACACTCGACCTCAAGTCGTCGGAGGGGTGCTGCGCGTTGCACGCGCTCGCAGCGACCGCCGATATCCTCATCCATAATCTGCGTCCCGGTGTGGTGGACCAACTCGGGATCGACGGTCCCACGATGTGCGCCCGCCACCCGCGGCTGATCTATTGCGAAATGTCCGCCTTCGGTCATGTCGGTCCCGAGCGGTTGCGCCCAGGTTACGAGCCATTGCTGCAGGCATACAGCGGCCTGTCGAGCATCAACGGCGGCCCAGACGACCCGCCGATCCGGATGGGAGCGGCGGTGTGCGACCAGGGCACTGGCATGTGGGCGGTGATCGGCGCGCTGTCGCTGCTGCAGCGTCGACATGCCACGGGCGCGGGCGGGATCGTTCAGGTGTCGCTACTGGAGACGGCGCTATGCTGGGGGGCATCGAAGATCGACGCGCTGGTGAACCAGGGGCAGGCGCCGCAGCGCCACCGCTCCGGCCACCCCGATTTCGCGCCGTATGAGGCGTTCGAGGCGCAGGACGGACCGTTTCTGATCTGCGTCGGCAACGACCGTCTGTTCGCCAAGCTGTGTGCAGCGATCAGAACGGACTGGGCGACCAATCCGCGCTTTCGTAGTAACCGCGAGCGCCTGGTGCATCGCTCGGAATTGGGCAAGGCCTTGAACCAGGTTCTGGCCAGCCAATCCCGTCAGGCGTGGATAGAGCTTTTCGAAAGCTGTGGGGTGCCCTGCGCGCCGATCAACACGCTGGCCGAGGCGATTGCCCTGCCGCAGGTGCGCGCGCTCGGCATCCTCCAATCGGTGCCGGGGGCGGATTTCACGTTGACCGGGCTTCCCCTGTCAATCGACGGCGTTCGCCCCCATATCGGCGGCCCAGCGCCGGCCCTGGGGGCTGCCAAACCGCCGTTGACACATGAAGGATGTGTCAACGGCGGTTTGGCATGAGTCATATTTTGCGCGCCGCCGCCGGCCAGTCAGGCGCCTGATTGTTCCCAACGCGCGACCACCACGGCCAGGCGCAATAGGGTTGCCTCCAGGCTCTTTACTTCGCCTTGCCAGCGCTTGTGCACCCGGTCGATGGCGTCGACCAGGCGAAGATGTTCCTCGGGGCTGGCCGAGAACCGCTCCTCGAGCGTGGCGTCGTCTTCACTCAGGATCTGTTCGACGGTGCCCCAAAGGGTAAATTCGGCAGCGGCACGCGCGGTCCATGCCGGGAGTGTCGCCGGATTGCGCAAAAACGGCGGGGCGACCGGCTGGAACTGCATGGCGGCGAGTTCCGCGGTGGTGACGCCAAGCTGCTGGGTGAGATCGATGCCGAGGTCGTCGATCAGTCCGCTCGCCTGGCTTGCGGTGCGGTCGAGCAGCGAGGCCAGCAGTTGAAGCCCTTGCCGCAGGTTGGCGGGGGTGGACGACCCATGGGCGACGCTTGCGACGAGCTGCGCTGCGCCACGAATGGTTTGCGCCAGATCTTGCAGGGCCGGCTTTTCAGCCTCGCCGCGTGCAAGGGTTGGTTCAGCCATGTCGGCTGGCTCCAGGTGCTAAGGCCATTGGGGCGATGAGGGGCAGTGGGGCGCTGCCCCGCGGAGAGGTCATCAAGTTTCCGTTGCGACACGTTGATAGTGTCATATATGTGGGTTTTTTGCCTGATATAGCAATGAAGATCTAACACAGGTCGGATCGACAAAAAAATACTACAAAATTGAGAATGGTTTATTCGACAGAATAAAAAAGTTATTCAGAATTTGTTAAAAAATAGAGTCGAAAATGTCAGAATATATTTCTTGCAACAAGAATGCGCTCGCTGAATACGCGATCTACGGGTGTGTGCTCGGCGCCCTGGTTCTGGGCACCCTGCTGGCCGTCGTCTTGCATCACTGACCGCCGATTGTTGAATTTGACGATCCTCGTGCATCCCCGGCAGCGCCTCGCGCCCGCTGGGCCGCCGGCATTGCTCCGCGTATCAGATCGTATTCCGACGGTCCATCGGTTCCCCCGATGTCAACGATCTGTGAGGGTACACGGAAATTGTGAAAAAATCGTAAATCCAACCTTGTTCCGTTGCCGACACCGAGTATGTTGGAGATAAGTTAAGCAATGTTGGGAACCGCGGGCGGCATGCTCCTTCTGGGAGTGGGTCGCAGCTCCTGGCTGAGCTCAAGTCCGTAGGTTCCCATCAGGCGGTCCGCGAGTCCGCTACTAGGTGGACGGACTGCAGAAAGGAATTTGCAGCGGATGCGAGTGTCATGATCGTGGGATATGCCGCTCTCCAGGCCGGTGCGGCCAACACGCAGATGAGCGAGCCACATACCGCATTGATCGCGGCTGGCGTGCAACGCCTGTTCATCGACGTGATCGCCAGCGGCATGCCTCGCAGTCAGCTCGACGCCGCTATTGAGGTGGTCGGGTCCGGCGATTTGCTGGTGAGTTCCACCGTCGAGACGTTGGCTCGGTCGACGACCGACCTGCTGTCGATCGTCGACCGCCTGCATGCGAAAGAGGCAGCCTTGCTGGTGCTTCGCGTGGCCAATCGCCTGCCGTTGGACACCCGCACTGTGGAAGGTCGCGCCATGCTTGGCGCGCTGGCCATCATCAACATGCTAGAACAGAGCGGAAGCGCGCCCACATCGATGGGCGATGCGCCAGAGCCGGTGCGTCCGCGGGGCCGGCCGGCTACCGCGTACGCGCAATCGGACGAAGTCGCACGGCTGCATTCCGAGGGGCTGCGCGCCACCGACATCGCGGTAAGGCTTGGGATCGGTCGCGCATCTGTCTATCGCATCTTGAGCCAGGGCGGCTCGGTCCGCCAGGATGCGCGGCCGGATCCCCAGATACCCGCCGATCTCAGCCGGGCCACATCGCTGGCCCGTCGGTTGAACTTTGGACACACAGCGGGCTGATCTGGGTTCGGTTCGCGGGCATCATGACTGCCTGAAGCGCGGGTCAGGGCCTCGTGATGCGGAACGCCGACAGGAAGTCGGTGCGCACGGTTGCGGGCAGCGGCCGCCGCTGCTCCTCCGACGCCCCCAGGCCCACGCCGGTGGGCGAGGTCGTGGTCATGTTGATTACCCGATAGACAGAGGCGCGACAGATCCGGAGCCGGTCGGCAATATCGGTTGCCCGCATGCCGGCGGCGCGCAACCGCGCGATCTCGCTGGCCTGATTGGAAGCAGTCGGTGGCCGCCCCCGCGGACGCCGCGGGACGAAGCTGTTGGCTGTGATATCGAGCGACGGGCGGCTGTCGCCTGGCTGGTACATCCCGACCTGGAACAGGCTGGGTGCTCCCGGCCGGTCGAAGGCTGCGAGCAGACCGAGCGCTGCGAGCATCGTGGCGCCGGTCGGGGTGGCGGTGTCGAGTTCCTGCTGCCCGGTCACCTGCGGGATACGCAGCGAGGCGCCCTGGGCCGATAGCCGGTTGGTGATCGAGAGCAGTTCTGCCACGGACCGTGCGAGATGACCGGGCACCAGCGACAGCAGCACATCACCCTGGCCGGCGGTTGCCAGTGCGCAGTCGAGCGCCGGGCGGAGCGGTGCGCCGGCCGTGGCCGGTGAGCCGGTTTCAACGAACACCGCATCGGCGCCGGCTTCAGTCAGATCCTGGCGCAGGCGGGCTACGGTGGCCAGATCGGCCGCGGCGGGAACGTGTCCATATCCGATGATCATGTCGGGGTCTCGCTTCCAAAATCAGAGGTTGGCGCGCGCATCGGAGCGATATCGCCTGAGGTAATCTCAACCGTGTGGTAAAATTGCACGGTAAAACAATAGCTTATAGCCTGCTCGCCTCGCTTGTCAGAAGCGATTAGGCTCTAGAGGTAGTGGAGCAGGCCGACATAGGCCGCGATGAAGACCATGCCCGTCACCACGCTGTCCTTGTCGAACATCTCCAGCAGATATTCGGTGTAACTCGATGGCTGCAGGGAGTGTGGCGGCGGGGCGGCGAAGCGGAGGTTGGCACGCAGGGCCGCCGCGGCCGCAGCGTCACGCAATGTGAAGCGCGTCCCAATGGCAGCATCTGCCGTCGCGGCATCGGCACGCCACAAGTTCGAAACGAACGGCGCCATCTGATGCTGGGGCGTGCAGGCGTATTCCTCCTGCAGCAAGAACTCATCCGTGTAAGTTACATCGAACGGGGTCATTTCGGCACCTGTATCGTTGATGCACTATTGAATGCTTAAATAAATTATAACTTTCAACAACAAAAATCAATTATTAATTTAGTTATCGAAACTCGTTATTTTTGTAAATCTAATATATCGCATTTTCGATATTGGATAGTTGGATTACGGCGGCTTTATTGAGTGTTTGTCGGTCTCGAAATCCCAACGCCACCGAGACGTCTTGATACGGTCAGGGATTTCCGAGACGTCCGGCTGACAAAAAAACCCTGCCCGGTCAGTGGCAGGGTTCGTTGCCGATACGCGCGGGCCGTGTTGGTCAACCGTTGCTGGAAAGCAGGGCCGCCAGCAGATCGGCATTGCGGCGGGTTTGTTCGAGCCGGGTGGTGGCCGTCGGATCGGCCTCGTAGCGGCCGGGCGTGCCGCGCAGGCTGGCAGAGATTAAACTCCAGCGAACGCAGAGCAGCCAATGGATCTGGGTATCCGCAAACAGCGCCTCCGGCCACGGCACAAAGTCGACGATGAAGCGGCGCGCGGATGCGGTCTGGCGCTCTAGGGTTTGCAGATTATGCTGGCTGCGCAGCTGTTCCAGGAAGTGGCTCGAGCCACTTTGGACCGGCACTGCACTGTGCAGCATGATCGGGCTCGGCGGAAATCCAGGGCCCGCCGTCGGAGGCTGGCCGTGCTGGCGTAGCTTGTACTCGATCAGCCCGTCGACCAGGTGGCTGGTCCAGCCGGCGGCATTGCCCAGCCTGCGCAGCAGTGCGGGTTCGGTAACATGAGCGATATTCTGCAGGTCGGCGCGTTCTGTGATCATTCGCATCGGCATGCGGCCTGGCCCGTACATCAGGGTCAGGCACAGCAGGTTCTCGGCGGACGGCACGCCACGGCGGCGCAACATGGCGCCATGGGCGTGGGCGGAGGTGTCGAGGTCGACGATCCGGCCAATATGCTGGGCGGCGGCGAACCAGTCCCGCGTGGCCTCGTCGGCGCGAGAGCCTGCGAGGCCGGCGGATGTAGGGCCAGCAGTGTCGTAACTGAACGACTCATAGGCCGCCTCGCGGAGGTCTGCTCTATCCTTGCCGTCGTCGCGTGCAGCGGCGGAACGGGAATGCATGCCGAAATCGGCGGGAAGGCCTCGGGCGATGGACATCAGGTGCTAACCCCTTGCAACCCGATCGTGTTAGGCGAACGGAAAAGCTAAAAAAACACTCCAATATTTCAAAAAAAGGGTGGACGTAAATTATGGTGATTTTATTACTTGGATCTTAATGCAAAGCGCCGCGAGAGTCCGCTGGCATCTGGCAGCAATGCGGTCAGTCAGGCATCTGGGTGCCGGCCTGCGCCAGGATTGCGCAATGCGGCGACCTGCACCCTGCAGCACCGCAGGGTCGCCCGTTATCATCGGTGCTGCGATCATGCCATCAGCGATGGTCAGGTTCTGGCATGTACATGCAGGCCTGTTTAATCCGACAAGGGGGCACAGCCAGGCCGGACCGGAAAGCCGACCCGGTCAACTTGAGGACGAGCGCCATGTTCCTGCCAAACAAGCGGGCTTGATCGCGGATTGACGTCGGCGGACAGGGCCGCCAAAGCCTCGTGACCAAACCGGAGGCAAGGATGCGCATCGCCGCCACTACATTCACCCTCGTGTTCCCGTTGGCGCTCCCTCTGGTGCTCGCCGTGACGCCCGCCTCGGCGCAGACCCCGGCGCCCACCGCACAGCAGCCGGCGACCGAGACTGCCACGAGCCCATCGGCGGAGAAATCCCTCTGGGAGCGGGACACGCTGCTCGGTGACCCCTCCGGTCTGCGCAGCCGCCTGATCGACCACGGTATTACCTTCGCCATGACCGATACCGAGGAGGTGTTCGCCAATCTCGGCGGCGGTCTGCGCCGCGGCACCGTCTACGAAGGCCTCACCCAGGTCACTCTGAAACTCGACAGCGAGAAGTTCGGCCTATGGTCGGGCGGCACGCTGGTCGCCTCCGCCAACCAGATCCGCGGCCGCGGCCCGTCGCGCGATCTGGTCGGCAATCTGCAAACACTGAGCAGTATCGAGGCGCAGCCGTCTACCAAGCTGTACGACCTGTATTACGAACAGAGCCTGCTCGGCGGCAAACTCTCGATCCGTGCCGGCCAGTTCGGCGCCGACGAGGAATTCATCGTCAGCGGCTACGCGGCCAACTTCGTCAACAGCAGCTTCGGCTTCCCGATCCTGCCGGCGGTGGACCTGCCGAACGGCGGGCCGGACTATCCTCTGGCCATACCCGGCGTCCGGATCAAATTCGCACCGACCGACACGGTCACGTTGCTGGGCGCCGTATTCAACGGCAGTCCGATCGCCCTCGGCAGCAATCCGCAGGATAACTCGGGCACCGATTTCCGCACCGGCGACGGGGTTTTTGCGATTGCCGAACTGCAATACGCGCTGAACCAGGCGGACAGCGACACGGGGCTTCCCGGCACCTATCGGTTTGGCGTCTGGTACCACTCACAAAGTTTCCCAGACCTGTCGCCCCGCCAGGCCGTACGATCCTATCGCGGCAACGCCAGCGTCTATGCGGTGGTCGACCAACTTGTCTGGCGTGGGGGCAACAAAAACGCCGACAGCACCGATCCTACCAAGCAGCGCGGAATAGGTGTGTTCGCGCGGGTCATGGGCGCCCCTGACGACCGCAATACGGTCGATTTCGCGGCCAGTGCCGGCGTGGTCTGGAACGGTCCAATCGATCAGCGCCAGGATGACCGTCTGGCGCTCGGGGTGAACTATGCACATCTCTCAAACCATGCCCGCACTGCTGACCGCATCGCCCAAGGCCAGATTGCGGGCTACCCGATCCGCAGCAGCGAAACCGCGATCGAGCTCAGCTATATCGCCCAGGTCACCGGCTGGATGCAGCTGCAGCCAAACCTGCAATACGTGACCCGTCCCGGGGGCGGGGTTCCGGCGCCTGATCTGCCGCAGCGGCTGCTGCGCGATGCCACCGTGCTGGGATTGCGGGGGATCGTCACCTTCTGATACCAGCCCGCCGGGCTGGCCGGTGGCGCGCAAAATATGACGCAAGCTCAGCCCTTGGCGTAGAACCGTCGTTCCCATTCCTTATGGTTGCCGGCACTTTCGCGAATGAACGGCGTGAACACCGATAGATTGAGGATCAGCCAGTTCACCAACCGCGCCGGAAACTTGAGCGGCTTCACGAAATCCACGAACAGCACCACCCGCGTCTTGTCGCTGTGGTTCCAGGCCTCGTGCTCATAGGCGTCGTCGAACACCAGCACACGGCCCTCCTCCCAGTGGCAGATTTCGCGGTCGACCCGGATCGCGATGTCGCCCTCTGGCACGATCAGCCCCATGTGCAACCGCAGCACGCCGTTGTATGGCCCGCGATGGGGTGGCAGGTGCTTGCCGGGTTCGAAAATCGAGAACATCGCGGTCTTGATGCCAGGGATCTGCCGGATCGCTTGCCACGTGTCGGGGCAGGCGGCGATGTTGCGGTCTGACCGCACGCCATAGCCCACCAGGAAGAACGACTTCCAGCCGCGGTCCTTGCTGATCGTCTTCACATCGGTCGAGATGTCCTGAACGCTCGGCAACTCACTCTGCCGCCGCAGAACCTGCGTCAACTCGGCACGGATCAAAGGCGCCCGCCGCTCGAGCTCCGCCACCCAGGGAAACACGGCGTTGTCGTAGACCGGGGGATTGCCGACACGCGAGTGGCGGATGTTCAGTCGCTCCGCAGCCTCCACAATGCGCATGAAAGCCCGTGCGATCCGGCTCGGTCGCGTCAACGGAACGATCCGGTCGGTACCGAAACTTTGGCTGGGCTCGGCGAGCGGCATAGGCCGCATAAGTTGTTGTTGCACCAAGATATCCCCCGACGAGTCTGCACCAAAAGTCGATTCGGACGGTGACAGTTCCCAAACCGTCCGATTAATCGACTTTGTCGATCCGAACGGGCAGGGCAATCGTTGGAGTATGGAGTTGCGATTACATTCGCGTTAACATATCAGGCGCGCGCATCCGACGGGCAATAGCCCTTGAGTTCGCAGCGACGCGCGCGGCCCAGACGCCAGGCCTCGCATGGCTGGCCGGACAGTTGCCGCCGGATCAGGGACAAGCCGTGCGCGCGTGCAACCAGAACGTGATGACCGCAGGTGGAATCACCGAAAAGTCTGAATCACGCAATAAAACAAAGAGCCAGAGCGGGATGACGTCGCCTATCAGACGCCATTCCGCTCTAGGCAGGTCAGCAACAGCCTTTCGCCATTCAGGAAGATCCAGCTGCCGAGGTAATTACCGAATATACGACGACAAGGCGGCTGGCCCAGGTGAGCGGCGACACCGGGCTCGCCGGGGACTATACTATGTCCACCTGCGCTCTTCGGGTGTGGGGCTGGCAGGAAGTGAGTTTTCTGATGAGGTTTGTCACGGGATCGCGACGCCACGCCTGCCACGAGGCATGCAGCGGTTGGGCGCATTTCCTGTACGGAACCAGGCGATGATCTGCCCCGAGCTCGCCATCGTCCTGGGCGGGACGGCGGCGACGATGATCCTGGGCCTGGTGGAGCATTGGGCCATGATTCTGCCCGTGCGCTTCGCCGGCCTGTGGAACTTGCGCAGCATCCCGGCACCGGCGCCGCTGGAAGTACATGCCCACCGCTCCCACACTCACCGTAGTTTGGCACAGGTCCAGAGGATCCCATGAATTACGAAGCCTTCTTCGGCAAGCAGCTCGACGGTCTGCGGCGCGAAGGCCGCTACCGTGTTTTCGCCGACCTGGAACGCCATGCCGGCCGCTTCCCCCGCGCCACCCGCCATACCAAACGCGGCAAGCGCGACGTGGTCGATGAGGTGACGGTGTGGTGCTCGAACGACTATCTCGGCATGGGCCAGCACCCGGACGTGCTGGCCGCGATGCACGCAGCGCTCGACCAATGTGGCGCCGGCGCCGGTGGCACCCGCAACATCAGCGGCACCAACCACCACCATGTCATCCTCGAACAGGAACTGGCCGACCTGCATCGCAAGGAGGCGGCGCTGCTGTTCACCTCCGGCTATGTCTCCAACTGGGCGACCCTCTCCACGCTGGCCTCGAAAATGCCCGGTTGCGTGATCCTGTCCGACGCCGGCAACCACGCTTCGATGATCGAAGGCATTCGCCACAGCCGCGCCGAGACGATCATCTGGAAGCACAACGACGTGGCCGACCTCGAGACCAAGCTCGCCATGCTTGATCCCGCGCGCCCCAAGTTGATTGCCTTTGAGAGCGTGTACTCCATGGAGGGCGACATTTGCCCGATGCTGGAAATCTGCGACCTCGCGGATAAATACGCCGCGATGACCTATCTCGACGAGGTCCATGCCGTCGGCATGTATGGCCACCGTGGCGGCGGCATTTCCGAGCGCGAGGGCCTGGCGCATCGCATCACCGTCATCGAGGGCACGCTGGCCAAGGCGTTCGGCGTGGTCGGCGGCTATATCGCAGGCTCGGCCAACATGTGCGACTTCGTGCGCAGCTTCGCCTCCGGCTTCATCTTCAGCACCGCCCTGCCTCCGGCGGTGGCCGCTGGGGCGGTGGCGAGCATCCGCTATCTCAAGACCAGCACGAAGGAACGCGAGCTACAGCAGGAACGCGCCGCCACCTTGCGGGTCATGCTCGATATCGCGGGATTGCCGCATCACGACAACACCAGCCACATCGTGCCGGTGATGGTGGGCGACGCCGTGCGCTGCAAGCAGCTCAGCGACCTGCTGCTCGACTACTACGGGATTTACGTACAACCGATCAATTACCCCACCGTCGCCCGCGGCACCGAGCGGCTGCGGCTGACTCCAGGGCCACTCCACACCGACGAGGACATGGCGCATCTGGTGGCGTCGCTCGCGGAAATCTGGTCGGAGCTGAGCTTGGCCCGCGCCGCGTAAACCGGACTGGTCATCACGCTCTAAGCTCGCCAGCGTGGCCCGGGCGGGCGAGGTGCTTGACCGATTGATCCGCCATGCCGACGTGAAGTCGGATATAGAGTGCCGTCCATGAACAGCAGGTTGGATTGTCGACAGTGACAACGAATAAGCCGGCCAGCGAAGCCGGCGGATGACCCAGCACACCCTGTCGGCGCGGCTGTGGGCGCGTACCAAAGCATTGCACGTCCAGGCGGAACGCTCCGGCTACCTCGCGCGGCTGCTGCGGGGGGAGGGCAACCGGCTCGGCTACGCCATGCTCCTGCACAATCTATTGCCGGTGTATCAAGCGCTGGAGAAGGGGCTCGCGCGCCACGCGGGCGAACCCGGCGTCGGCCGTCTGGCGCTGCCGCAGGTCTGGCGGGTTGCCGCGCTGCGGGCCGATCTGGCCACGCTGGGCGTGCCCGAACTGCCCGCCTTGCCCGCTGCCACCAGCTATGCCGCGGGTGTCGCCGCCACCGCAGAAGGAGACGGCGCGGGCCTGATCGGCCATGCCTACACCCGTACGATGGGTGATCTCAGCGGTGGCCAGATCCTGCGCCGCTTGCTCGGCGAAAGCCTGCAGCTTGGGCCGGACGCCTTGTCCTTCTACCACTTCCCCGCCATCGCCGACGTTGTCGCATTCAAATCGTTCTACCGCGACGAGATCGACGCCGCCGAAGGCGAGATCGGCGATCCCGAGGTTGTTCTGATGGGGGCCGAAGCAGCGTTTCGCCACAACATCGCCCTCTCGGAAGCGATCGAGGCCGCCGTGTCCGCCTTAGCGGAGGGCTGAACATGGCAATCGCCCTCGCGTTTCCCGCCATCGGCGGCGTGCTGGTGTTCGGCGATCGCGTTGCCGGCACCGCGTGCTGTCCGGCCGAAGCCCTTCCCTGATGATGCCGGCCGCGGCGGTGATGAAGCCTCACCTTCGACGCGGTCAAGCCGCGGCATTCTCAGCCATCGCGGTTGGGTATCCAACATTTGGGAACAATACCGGCATTTTCATCGCACCCACGTGCAGACAATCGCCGTGAGTTTCTGCTTCACCACCCGCTTTGCGCCGTCGCTGCGTTCGGCACGCGTGCTGTCGGTGCTCAACCTGGGCAAGGGGGCAGCCAGTGATCGTGGCTGCGGGTGTATCGCCGCGCCGACGGCTCGGAACGGCGTGAATCCTGTGGGAATACGCGGCCCGGGCCTGTTGCATTGCACCATCGCGCGCACCCAGGCGTTGCCGAAATTTTCCTGGCGGTTATATACCGGGTGACAGGGCGCCCGAGTGAGAATGGGCTCCGGGTTTCTTGCAGGAAGGTGATGCGCGATGGATTCGATGATGATCAACAAGGCGGCCGCCGCCGTGCTCGTCTCGGGCATCGCCTTTTTCATGGCCGGACGGGTCGGTGACCTCCTGGTGAAACCCCAGGAGTTGACCAAGACCGCCATTGCGATCGACATGGGGGCCGGTGGAGCCGCCCCTCCACCCGCCGTTGAGGCGCCGCTGCCGGTGCTGCTGGCCGCGGCTGACCCCAAAGCAGGCCAGGCCGATTTCGCGGCGGCCGGATGCGTCGCCTGCCACTCCGTCAACGAGGGGGGCAAGGCCGGCGTTGGCCCCAACCTTTACGGCGTGGTCGGTGCGAAGGAGGGCGGTCGTCCTGGCTTCGTCTATTCAGCGGCCCTGTCGGGCAAGGGCGGCGAGTGGACCTTCGAGAATCTGAACACCTGGATCACCAAGCCGGCCGCCTTCGCGCCGGGTACCAAGATGAGCTACGCGGGCCTGGCTGATGCCAAGAAACGTTCGGAGATCCTGGTTTATCTGCGCACCTTGGCGGCGACCCCCATGGCATTGCCCGCGGTCCCCGCCGGTGCTGTGGCAGCCACCACTACCAGCACTACCAGCACCACCGGCCCTGCCGCGCCGCCGGCCGCCCCCGAATCCTTCGACACGCTGTTGGCCAAAGCCGATGTCGACCAGGGCAAGACCGCGACGCTGAAGCTGGGTTGCGTTGCCTGCCATAGCTTCACCGAAGGCGGCAAGAACGGCCTTGGCCCAAACCTTTACGGCGTCGTTGGCGGCAAGCAGGCCTCGCATGAGGGGTTCGTCTATTCTGCCGCTCTCAAGGCAAAGGACGGCATCTGGACGTTCGATACGCTCAATACCTGGCTCACCAAGCCCGCGGCCTATGCGCCTGGCACCAAGATGACCTACGCAGGCGTGGCCGATACCGCGACGCGGGCCAATCTGGTTGCCTATCTCCGCTCGCTCTCAGCCAATCCGGCGCCGTTGCCGACGCCCTGACGCCTCGACGCACACACCATAGAAATGGCGCCGAACCGGATGGTTCGGCGCCATTTTCATGGGCGGTCGAACTGACCTGCGGTCAGCCTTCCTTTGGCGCATAGGCGATGCACCAGCCGTTCGGATTGATGACCCCAACCACGATGGTGCAGGCGTTCGGAGGAGCCCAGTTGACGCATTTGCTGCAGACCAGGCCGTCCTTCGGACCAGGCTGATACTGCACGAGGTTTTGCGCGAGTTTTTCCTGCGCCCGCAGGCCGGTTGCAGCGCCGGCCGCGGCAAGCAGCCCGAGCCCGGACTGCAGGACGATACGGCGTGAGGAATTTTTGTTGTCTGTCATTCTTACGGTTCCTCCGATGTCTGGGGTAAGAAATGGGGACGATCCTGAAGTTCGCAACAGGGAGGAATTGATTGTACGAGCGTGAATTTGCCCTGCGGACCAGATCCTAGAGCGTGATGACCGAAGGCGGGGTCACCGAAAGATCTGAACCACGCGATTCGGCGCCAGTCTCCAGAAAGCCGAAGGCGAGAAGTTCATGAGCGGGCGACAGGCGGTGCTGGCGGGCATAGGATGAGGCCGGCCATGTTCGCAACGGCCTCATCATGTGTCCGTCAGAGCGCTGTTTCGACCAGGCGGCGGGCCTGATCGATGGCTGCCAGGAAGCGGTTGGTGCCACGGAGCAAGTCCATCTGTGCGACACGCCGCATATGGCCATCGGCGACGTCGGGCAACTCGGCGGCCACGGCGAGAGTGGGCAGCTTGGGCACGGTGTAGGCGGGATCATGGCGGAAGCGCGGCTCGCGCGTGTAGTTCACCGGCACCAGAATGCGCGACAGCTCGAACAGCACGCTGTTGCGTTTAGCCATTTCGGCGCCTTCGAGTTTGGCAAGGCTGGCTTTCAGCGCCTCGGTGGCCACACGGCAGGCGGAGAGGTCGGCCAGGCCCTGAGAGGCCAACTGATACGCGGCGATGGTGGCCAGGAATTCGTCGCAGGTCGCCGTCCAGTCGAATGGCAAGATCTCGGCATTGGCCACGCGCAAGGTTGAAAGCAAGTAGATCTTCATGTCGGTCAACAAGATGTCGCGGTCAGCGATTTCCAACGTGTCGTTTTCGGTATGCCAGGCGATGTTCGCACCGCAGCCAGAGACATCGTAATAATGTTTTTCGTGGCGCAGTTCATCCGGCATCGTGGAGCTCAGCATGAAGAAGCTGGGCAGGCCTATGTTGTTGAAGCTGTAGTCGCCGGCCTGGGGTGGCCGCTGCGTGTTCACGACGGCGTTGGGCACGATGTCGCGGATCGCGTCGGTCGCGATATGCGCCGACTCGCTGAAGGCGCGCGTGTCGTGATAACTGGTCGCCCATCGACAGCCAGGGCTGTCGCAGTTGATCTGGGCGACGCAGTTGCGGTCGAGGTCCATGGCGAAGGCGTCGGTGAACCAGGTGGAGCCGGCGTAGCGACCGGTGGAATGGCCAGGCCACCAGGCGAGCTTTACCGAGCGGCGCAGGTCGGCGCGTTTGGTCCAGAACACGCGGGCCAGTTCCATAAGCGTGGCATCGCCGGTGGCGTTGTCGCCGACGCCGACCTCCCAGCTATCGTAATGACCATGTACCAGAACGAATTTCTCGGGCTCGACGGCGCCTGGGATGGTGACGACGGGGATGGTCTGCGGGAACCAGCCTTCCACCAGGTCGGTGCGTATGGTGGCCTCGCCTCCGGTTTTGGCAAGCGCCATCAGTTTCTGGCCATCGGGATTGTTGACGGCGACAACAGGGATTTTGGGTTTTCGGCCCATGTCAGCAAGGTCGGGGCTGCCCCAGATGGTGGTGCAGGTTCCCCAGTGGATGTCGATGCCCGGATTGACGGCGATCAGGCCGATGCCGCCCCATTCCTCGATCAGGCTGGTCAACGCAGGATTGCCGAAGCCCTGCATGACCACGATGTTCCCGCCGACGATCTGGCGGACTTCCTCGATGGAGGAGATGCTGCCGCCGAACAGGGTTTTGATGTCGCGATTGTAGCTGCGCAGCGCCTTGGGGTTCGCTGACAAGGTCACAAGCTTGCCGGTGCGCCCGCCTGGGACGGACAGCGAGGAAGACGGCGGCTTGGCGCGATAGGTGACACCGCCAGCGGACACCGAGGCGGAATAGGGAACGGAGAGATAGATTTCCGGCTGGTGGACATCGACGGGAATGCCGGCGGCGCGCAGCTTCGCGACCAGCACGTCGGCACTGCGGTTCACATCCTCGGGCCTCCAGCGCGGCATGGTCGCGAAGGTCTCCACCAGGCTCCACGGAAGGTCGAGACTGACCTCGTCGATGAAATTCTGTTCAATTTCGCTGATGGCCATGGGTGTGCTCCTCGGGGTCCACGGGATGCCATCACCGAAACGGCCTGTGCGCAAGCGTTGGCCCGCAGTGGGGCTTGAAATTTTCGGGAGCCCCGTGTTGTATCGTTGCCATGCAACAAACACAGGGCTGATCCTATGAAGCAGTCGCTTTTGGCCCTGGCTCTCGCAGTGGGCGTTGTCGGGTCTGTTCGGGCACAACCAGCCGGTGACTTGATTCGCCCGTTGTCGATTTTGACTCAGCCGCAGGCGGCGTCACCGCCCGACTACCAGGCAGCCGAGCTGGTGGCTGACGCCTGGAAGACACTGGGATTGACCGTTCAGGTGCGGCCTATGCCGGGCCAGCAGTTCAACCAGATCGTGTGGTACGAGCGGCAACGCTGGGATGCGACGACCTGGCAGATGGTGGGCCGGCCAGAGCGCAGCGATCCCGACGAGTTGACCTATTAATCTGTTCGTCTCCGCCAATGCCGCGAATGGCTATGACTTCGTCGGCTATGTGAACCCTGACTACGATCGGCTTGCGCAGGCGCAGCGCGAGGAGCTGGATCTGACCAAGCGCCAGGCGCTGGTCCGAGAGGCGCAGGAACTGATCAATCGTGATCAGCCCTATGGGTTCATGGTGCACCCGAAGAACCTCGTGGCCTACAACAGCGCGATCTGGGACGGCGCCACGATGGTGGAGCAAGCCGGTATCGGCGTGCGCAACTTCTGGACCTGGACACAGATGAAGCCGAAAGGCGCGCAGAAGGACGTGGTGCTGAACTCGGTCTCGCCGCCGACCAATCTGAGCCCGTTCAACATTGCCGGTGCGCAAGGCTCCTGGGCGAGCGAGCTGGTATGGGATCGGCTGATGCGCATTGGGCCAGACGGGCTGCCGCGGCCGTGGGCTGCTGAGTCGGTGAGCCGGCCAACGCCTTTGGCGGTGGATGTCGTGCTGCGCTCGGGCATGAAATGGCATGATGGCCAGCCGGTGACGATCGATGATGCTGTGTTCAGCCTCGAAGCGCCGGGCTACGGCGACAAGTCGCCGATGTATCGCCCGTTCGTGGGCAATATCGCCAAGGTCGAGACAACCGGGCCGATGAGCCTGCGCATCACGCTCAAGCGGCCAGATGCGGCGTTTCTGGTGAGCTCGCTGTCAAAGTTGAATTTGGCGCCAAAACATATCTGGGCGCCGATCTTCGAAGATCTGAAGAACAAGCCCGAAACCGCCGAAAGCATCATGGAGCCTTTGCCGATCGGTTCCGGTCCGTTCAAATTCGTCTCGGTGAAGCTGACCGACCAGATCGTGCTGCAAGCCAATCCTGATCATTGGGCGAAGCCGTCGGTCAATCGTTGGATCATGCGGATCGCACCGAATGTCGAAGCAACACTCGGCGCCATGAAAAGCGGCGAGATGAACTTTCTGACCGATTACACGGGCGATCCTGAACTGCTGACCAAGCTCGCCAAATCATCGCCCAACATCAAAATCGCCGACAGCCTCGACATCGGAATCCGCTTCATCGGCTACAACGAACGGCGGCCGCCGTTCAATGATGTGGCTTTCCGCCGTGCGCTGTCGGCCACCATGGATCGCGAGATGTTGGCAGCAGACGCCTGGGGCGGGGCAGCGGTTGCGTCCAACTCCTGGATTTCGCCGGCACTGTCGTTCTGGGCGGCGCCTGGGATCGACAAGCGCGTTCCAGGCGGCACGATCGAGGCTGCGAAGGCGATGCTGAAAGACGCTGGCTACGTGCTGGTGGACGGCAAGTTGCATTATCCCGCCGGCGTGAAAGAGACCACGGGCGTGTTTCAATAGGCATCGACGTGGCCGTGATGCGCCGCGCGTTAGGCAGGCTGGGTCACCTGTTTCTGGTGATGTGGGTGGTGGCCAGCCTGACGTTCGTGTTGTTCCGCCTGATGCCTGGCGACCCGACGCTGAACTTCCTGTCGCCGAGCTTTTCGGAGGAGACCCGCGCGGCGTTGCTGAAAGGCTTCGGGCTCGATAAGTCGATCTGGCAACAATATTTGATTTATATGAACAACTTGCTGCATGGCGACCTCGGCATGTCGTTCCTGCAAGGCAAGTCTGTGTATGCGCTGCTGGCAGAAGCTCTGCCGAATACGATCATTCTCACCATTGTGTCGGTGTGCGGGGCCTATGCGTTCGGCATTGTCGCAGGGGCATTTCTGGCGTTTCAGCGCGGCGGTGCGACAGAGGCCGTGGCGATCCCCGTGGCATTGGCCACGCGCGCTGCGCCGGAATTCTGGTTGGGGATGCTGCTGTTGGCGGGGTTGTCGTTCGAAGCTGGATGGTTTCCGACCGGTGGCGCGTTGAGCCCCGGCGAGCAGCCCGGAAGCTTCAGCGTCTTGCTGCTGTCGCGTGACTATTGGTGGCATCTGGCGCTGCCGGCGTTGACGTTGATGCTCTATCTGCTTGGGCTGCCGTTGCTGCTGATGCGCGCCACCATGTTGGACGTGTTGAACGACGAGTTTATCGTCATGGCCAGAATGAAGGGGCTTTCTCGTTGGTCGATCATCATGCGCCATGCTGCCCGCAATGCGCTGCTGCCGATCGTGACCGCGTTTGCTTTGGGGCTGGGCGCGAGCATTGGCGGCAATGTGGTGATTGAGTCGGTATTTGCCTGGCCTGGCATCGGCCGGTTGCTGGTGCAGGCGGTGCAAAGTGCCGACTATCCGCTGGCCCAGGGAGCGTTCATTCTTATTGCGGCCGTGCTGGTGGTGATGAATTCCGTGGCTGACTTCGTGTATTCCGCGCTCGATCCCAGAGTGTCCCTGCGTGCGCGGCGTTAGCGCGTTGCCCTTCGCGTTATGGCGGTTCCTGCGCTGTGAGGCGTTCGCCGCCGTGGGGGCGTCGATCTATTTTTGCATCGCAATGCTCGCGATCTTTGCCGATCGGCTGGCGCCGTATGACCCGCGTGCCATCCTCAGGGTTGGTTCGCGCGTGGCGCGCTACCTGCCGATGTCGGCAGATCATTGGCTCGGCACGACGTCGAGCGGGCGAGATGTGTTGAGCCAGGTGATCTATGGCACCCGGGCGGCGCTTGCAGTGGGGCTCACGGCCGCCTTTGTGGTGGTGGCCATCGGCACGTTGCTGGGTTTACTGTCTGGCTATCTTGGCGGATGGACCGACCGCATTGTGACATGGCTCGCCGATATCGTGCTCGGGCTGCCTTTCCTGCCGTTCATGCTGGTATTGGCGGCGCTGACGCATCCCGGCACGGGCGTGGTGATCTTTACCGTGTCAGCTCTGCTCTGGCCCAACACTGCGCGCGTGATCCGATCCCAGGTGCTCAGTCTGCGTGAGCGAGCCTGGGTGGAGGCTGCGCGCGTAACGGGATGTTCGACCACGCGCATCATGTTCGTCCATGTGCTGCCGCAGGTGTTGCCGTTGGCAGCGCTGTATGGGTCGGTTGCCATCGGCTGGGCCATCCTTGCTGAGGCCTCGGCAAGTTTTCTCGGCTTTGGCGATCCAGAGACGCTGAGCTGGGGGGTGATGCTACAGGAGGCTTACGCCAACCAGGCGCTGTCGCGCGGAGCGTGGAATTGGTTCGCCCCACCGGGCGCTGCGATCATGTCCATGGTGCTGGCGGGATTTTTAATTTCACGAGGGTCAGAAAAGCTGCTGTTTCCGAAATTGGCGGATCAATGAGCCTGCTTTCGGTGCGCGATCTGCAAGTGACCTACGCGAGCCGGGCCGGACCGGTGCGCGCCGTCGATGGCATGGATCTCGACGTGCCCGCCGCCTCCATCACCGGGCTTGTCGGCGAAAGCGGTTGTGGCAAATCAACCCTGGGGCGCGCGCTGATGGGCGTGTTGCCCGAAAGCGGGCGCATCACCGGTGGGCAGGTGATGTTCGAGGGCCAGGATCTCGTGCGCCTGTCGGCTTCGGCCCAGCGGGCGATGCGGTGGCGGCGGATGTCGTTCATTCCACAGACCGCCATGAACGCACTCGACCCGGTGCAGCGATTGCGGACGCAGATGTTCGAGGTGTTGCAAGAACGCGGCGGAGTTTCACGCCGTGACGCGCAGCAACGGTCAGCGGCGTTGTTCACCATGGTTGGATTGGATCCGCAGCGGCTGGCCGACTATCCGCACCAGTTCAGCGGGGGCATGCGGCAGCGTGCTTCGATCGCATTGGCGCTGGCGCTGTCGCCATCTTTGGTCATTGCCGACGAGCCGGTGACGGCGTTGGACGTGATCGTGCAACGCCAGGTGCTCGATGTGCTGCGCGACCTGCAGGCACGGCTCAACCTGGCCATGATCCTGGTGACGCACGACATGGCTGTGGTGGCCTATGCCTGTGATCGGGTGGCGGTGATGTATGCCGGGCGCATCGTGGAATCGGGCCCGGTCGCTGCGGTGCTCGAACGCCCGCTGCATCCCTACACGATGGGGCTCACCCACGCGTTTCCCGATGTGCATGGCGGCGAGGACGTGTTGGTGCCGATCGAGGGCGCGCCACCATCTTTGCTGAATCCGCCGCCGGGATGTCGGTTCGCACCGCGCTGCCCGTTTGCCGAGCCGGCCTGTCATGCGTCCTCGCCGCCTCTGCGATCGGGGGCCTCCGATCACCAGGTGGCGTGCTGGCGCGCCGGCGATGCCGATGTGCTCAGGCAGTTGGCGGCGAAGCCCGCGACCTGGGCTGGCGCATGAGTGTGCTTCTGCAAGCGACAGGGCTCACCAAAAGCTTTCGCATGCGAGGCCGAGACGTGCATGCGGTGGCCGATGTCAGCCTGACGGTGGCAGCAGGTGCTGCGTTGGGCATTGTGGGGGAGTCGGGCTGCGGCAAGACCACCACGGCGCGCATGTTGTTGCGGCTGGAGGATCCGACCGCCGGCCGCATTCTGTATGAAGGCGCCGATATCACCGATCTGCATGGCCGCGCGCTGCTGCCGTTTCGCGCACGGGCGCAATTGGTGTTTCAGAATCCGTTCGACGCACTCAACCCACGGTTTTCCATCCGCCAGTCGCTGGTCGAGCCATTGCGTAACTTTGGCATTCCCGCAGGCGCGCATGCCGCCCATATCGAGGCGGTCATGCAACGGGTGCGGTTGATGCCCGCGGCGGCCTGGCTGGATCGCCGGCCGCATGAGCTATCCGGCGGTCAGCTGCAGCGCGTGGTGCTGGCGCGGGCGTTGATCGCGGGGCCGCGGCTGATCGTGGCGGACGAGCCAGTTTCGATGCTCGACGTGTCCGTGCGCGCCGGTATTCTCAACCTGCTGCGTGAAGCCCGCGATAGCCTGGGGCTTGCTGCAATCTACATCAGCCATGACCTCGCCCTGATCCGCTATGTGTGCGAGCGAACCATGGTGATGTATCTCGGCCGTGTGGTTGAGGAAGGCCCGACGGCTGCACTGATCGCAACACCGGCGCATCCTTACACGGCGGCGTTGGTTGCCGCCGTTCCAGTGGCGCGGGTGGAACAGAACCGCGCGGCTTTGCCAATCCGCGGCAGTCTCTCGGATGCCCCGCTGGCAGGGCCAGGCTGTGCGTTCCGCACCCGGTGCCCCTATGCCATGCCGCGGTGCGAGACTGAAACACTGGCCCTGCGCGATGTCGCGCCAGGGCGCCGTGCCGCCTGTCATCTTGTCGGAGTTGCGTCATGAAGGTTTGTGATCCCGTCACGCTCGAAATCATACGTGGCGCCATCCGCGCGACCCAGGCCGAGATGGAGGCGCTGCTGGAGCGCACGGCTATTTCGGCGTTTATTCGTGAGAAAAAGGATTTCTACACGGCGCTGTTCGATGCCGATGGGGTGATGGCGGTCGGCTCCAACGTGCCGATGTTCGGGGATATTTGCGGGCCGGTGTTCAAGCATTTCTCGATCGAGACGATCCAGCCTGGTGATCTCTACTGGTACAACGACTGCTACGGCAGCGAGGGAGCGGTTTCGCATTCGAACGACCAGGTGTTCCTGGCCCCGGTGTTCCATGCCGGCACGCGTTGTGCGTTCGTGATGGGGTGGGCCCATTTCGCCGATATCGGCGGCATCAGGCCCGGATCGATTTCGCCAGATGCGACCGACATCTTTCAGGAAGGCATTATCATCCCTCCGACCAAGCTGGTCGATCGCGGCGTCACCAATACCGCGGCGTTGGAGATTTTCTATCGCAACTCCCGGTATCCCGCGACGTGCAGGGGCGATACGCGGGCGCTGATGGCGAGTGTGGATCTCGGCGTGCGGCGGATGGTGGAGGTCGCAGATCGTTTTTCGTCGGATATGCTGGCGGATGCGTTGGCGCAGTTGCTTGCGCGCACCGAGAATTTGGTGCGGCAGAAGCTGCGGGAAACCTTTCCGGTCGGCACGCATCGTTTCACCGACGCCATCGACAGCGACGGACACGGCACTGGGCCTTTGCATATTCGCTTTGCCCTGACTCGCACGGCG
Organism: Rhodospirillales bacterium; assembly: GCA_025352665.1. GTDB lineage: Bacteria > Pseudomonadota > Alphaproteobacteria > Acetobacterales > Acetobacteraceae > CAIQQQ01. Next base: position 67,123 of record JANXSM010000172.1, read on the forward strand.
GATGATCGCTTCATCTTCGATGCCAGCGAGACCGATGACCAGGCGGTGGGGCCGGTCAACTACATCATGAACCGCGATGTGCCGGGCACGGCGTTTGCGCTGTATTTTCTGGGCGGCGATCCATCGCAGGTGTGCAACGCCGGTGGCGCCCGGGCGTTCGACGACGTGATCCTTCGCGAAGGATCGTTGTTGCGTCCGCGGTTTCCGGCACCGCTCGGCATGCGCGGCATGACCATGATGCGCGTGCTCGCGACGTTGAACGGTCTGATCAACGTGGCGGGCACGCCGGCACCGGCGGCGCATGCGGCTTACGTTATTCTGTTCATTCGCGGCCAGGCCGGCGGCAAGCCGTTTTTGTTCTCCGACGGCCTCGGTGTCGGCTATGGCGCGAGGCCAGATGCCGATGGCATCGACAGCGTCTATTTCGTGGCGCAGGAAAATTACCCGGTGGAGTTTTTGGAACTCGGTTATCCCGTGTTGCTCAACACCTACGCCGTGCATCGTGACTCCGGCGGGCCTGGCGAGTTTCGCGGTGGCTGCGGCGTGGTTCGGGAATTCACCATCTTGGCCGACCACGGCATTCTCGCCATTCGGATCGACTCGGTGGTCAATCCGCCTTGGGGCACGGCGGGCGGCATGTCCGGCGGTATGCCGCGCGCAGTGGTCAATCCGGGCCAGCCGAACGAGCAGGTGCTGAAGCCGCTGTCGGACGGCAACAAGCTGCACTACGGCGATATCCTGCGCATCGAAACGGGCGGCGGTGGCGGGCGCGGCCATCCTTTCGACCGGTTGCCGGCAGCAGTGCTCCAAGATGTTCTTGAAGGCTATGTCTCGGTCAAAGCGGCGCAGCGGGATTACGGCGTGGTGATCCGCGAGCAGCAAGTCGATGCCGCGGCAACATTTTCTCTGCGCCAACAGCGCCCCGCCTCGCGGGAATTTCATCGGACGGTGTATGTCGATGCCATCAGCTGAACGCAGGCTTTCCGTTGCCGTCGACATTGGGGGCACCTTCACCGATGTGACATTGCAAGACGCGCAGTCGGGCGAGGCGTGGTGCGCCAAAACGCCGAGTGTTCCGGCTGATCCAAGCAGCGCCTTTGTTGAGGGCATGCGGCTGGCGTTGGCGCTGGCGGGGGCACCGACCTCGGCGATCGCACAAGTGCTGCATGGCACGACGGTGGCCACCAACCTCATTCTCGAGGGCAAGGGCGCGTTGACGGCGCTGGTAACCACCGCAGGGTTTCGTCATGTGCTGGATATCGGCCGCCAGGATATTCCACGGCGCGCCAATCTCTATGCTTGGCGCAAGCCGCGTCGGCCAGTGCCGGCATCGCGTATTTTCGAGGTGACGGAGCGCGTGGGCCCGGGCGGACGCGTGATCACGCCGTTGGATGAGGCGAGCGTGGCGGAGGCGGCTGAGGCCTTGCAGGCCTTGGGCGTGCAGGCGGTGGCGGTTTGCCTTCTGCATGGTTTCGCCAATCCCACCCACGAACAGCGCGTGGCGGAGCTGCTGCGCGCGGCTTTGCCCGGCGTTGCCGTGACGGCTTCGGTCGATGTGCTGCCAGTGGTGCGGGAATACGAGCGTAGTTTGGTGGCGATCCTCAATGCGGGCGTGATGCCGGCGGTGTCCACCTATGTCGCACGTCTTGCCGAGCGCCTGGTGGAGGCTGGGGTCACCGCGCCTTTGTTGCTGATGCAGTCCAATGGCGGGGTGGCGGGTACTGCAACCATTCGCCGGGCGCCGGCAGTGACGGCCTTGTCAGGCCCCGCGGCCGGTGTGGTCGGCGCGCGAGAGGTGGCGGCTGCCGTCGGGATGCGCGATCTCATCACGGTCGATATCGGCGGCACGAGTGCGGATATCTGTCTGATCAAGGATGGGCGGATCGGACTGACGTCATCCGGTCGCATTGGGGAGTGGCCGCTGCCGCTGCCGATGGTGGACATGGTGACGGTCGGCGCCGGCGGTGGCTCGATCGCGCGCATCACCGACGCAGCGCTTTCGGTCGGGCCCGCCAGTGCAGGGGCCGATCCCGGGCCTGCGTGTTACGGGCGCGGTGGGCGGTTCGCGACCGTGACCGACGCGCATGTGGTGCTCGGCCATCTGCCGCCCGCGTTGCTGGGTGGCGCCATGCGGCTTGATGTCGCCGCGGCCGCGGCTGCGATTTTGCGTGAGGTGGCGGAGCCGCTCGGCATGGAGCTGCATGCGGCAGCGCGGGGCATTCTGGCGATCGCCAACAGCAACATGGTCGGTGCGATGCGCGTGGTGTCGGTCGAGCGAGGCCATGATCCGCGGGATTTCGTGCTGGTGCCGTTTGGCGGTGCCGGTCCGCTGCATGGCACGGCGCTCGCGGAAATGCTGGGAATCGCCACCGTGCTGATCCCGCCGTCGCCCGGCGTGCTCTGTGCGCAGGGGTTGCTGGCAGCGGATTTGAAGGCGGAGTTCCATCGCACCTTGCCCCAGGCTGGACCGCCGGATGCGGCAGCGGCGGATGCAATGGTGGCGGTTCTGCGTGACGAGGCGATGGCCTGGTTCGGCCAGGAGCAAGTGGCGGAGGCGGCGCGGCGGCTCGAACCGGTGGCTTTGATGCGATATGAGGGGCAGGGCGGAGAGCTCGCCATTCCCTGGACCGGCTCCGCCACCGCGGCGCTCACCGATTTCGCGTCAGCACATCAGGCGCTGTACGGGTTTGCCATGGATGCGCCGGTGGAGCTCGTCACGCTGCGGGTCGAAGCGACTGGGGTGATGCCGGCGTCGGTCACGCAGACATTGGTGGCGGCGCCAATGCCCGAGCCGGAGGAAATCCGCCTGGTGCATTTCGCCGCCGCAACACTTGCCACCCCGGTGCTGGACCGCACGAAACTGGGCGCCGGTGCACGGTTCGACGGCCCGGCCATCGTGACGCAGCTGGACGCGACCACGCTGGTGCCGCCAGGCTGGCGCGTAGAGGTCCATCCGTCTGGCGCGATGCTGCTGCATTTACGAACATCCGAGGTTCCATGACCACTCCCGCACCTGTCGAACGCGTCGATGGCACCCGCCTGATGGCGCATTGCGCGAAGTTCGCGCAGCACGTGAAGCTGTCCGGCAGTGCGGAGGAACTGGTCAGCCTTCGTTACGTGCAGACGATGCTCGACGCGATCGGCTATCGCACCACGCTGTTGAGCCACCCCGCCTATATCAGCCTGCCCGGTGCCGCGCGGGTGGTGGCGGATGGCGTGGCGTTGGAGGCGATCACCCATTCCTTCTCAAAGCCTGCCGACGGACTCACAGGCCGTCTGGTCTATCTCGGCGCCGGCACCGATGCGGATTTCGCGCGTGGCGATCTGGCCGGTGCGATCGTGCTGGTGGAAGGCATTGCCAATCCGGGCGTGGCCGCCCGGGCGGCGCGCGTGGGGGCGGCGGGGCAGCTGCATATCAGCCCGCATGCGCATTTGCATGAGATGTGTATCTCGCCGGTTTGGGGCAGCCCGGGGCAGGAGACGCGGGCCCTGCTGCCGCAGACGGTGACTTGCACCATCTCCAACGCCGATGGCGGCGCGTTGCGAGATCGGTTGAACGCCGGCGAGACGCCGCAGCTTGTGTTGCACGCAGCTGTGGACACTGGCTGGCGTCCCACACCGATCCTGGTGGCCGAGCTCGACGGTCCCGTCGCGGATGGGCCTTTCGTGCTGTTCTCTGGCCACCACGACACCTGGTATTTCGGGGTGATGGACAATGGCGGTGCCAACGCCACCATGATCGAGGCCGCGCGCGTTCTGGCGGAGCACCATGCGTCGTGGCAGCGCGGACTGCGGCTGTGCTTCTGGTCCGGCCATTCGCACGGGCGGTATTCTGGGTCGAGCTGGTATGTCGACACCAACTGGGACGAGCTCGACCGGCGTTGCGCCGTGCATGTCAATGTCGACAGCACCGGTGCGATCGGTGCCGATGTGATGACCGAAAGCAGCACGGCCTCTGAGCTTTTAGCGCTCGCCGCGGAGGCCGTCCGAGCAGAGACCAATGCAACGCATGAGGGCCGGCGAGGGTCTCGCTCGTCGGATATGTCGTTCTGGGGTGTTGGGGTGCCATCGATGTTCGGCAGTCTCAGTCATCAGCCGCCGGCGCCGGTTGCGATGCGACAGCCGCTGGGCTGGTGGTGGCACACGCCGCATGATCTGCTCGACAAGATCGACGAAGCCAATCTGACACGCGACACGCGGGTGTTTGTGCGGGCGTTGTGGCGGCTTTTGACCGACGTTGGGTTGCCGCTCGACTTTGTGGCCCATGCGGATGCGTTGCAGCGCGAGCTTGCCGCAATCGCGGCGAAGCTGGGCGATCGGCTGTCGCTCGCCCCTTTGATGGCCGCGACGGAGAAGCTGCGCGCCGCTGCCGGCGGTGAACACAGCGACGCGGCGCTGATGGCGGCCTCGCGCGCGCTGGTGCCGGTTGACTACACCAGCGGCGACCGCTTCCGCCATGACCCGGCCTTGCCGCAACCGCCCTGGCCGGTGTTGCAACCGATCCGGCTGTTGGCCGATGCGGCGCCTGACGACATTCCTTTTGCGGCGGTGGATGCTTTGCGGGCGCGTAACCGGATGCAGCATGCTCTGAGGGAGGCGGCCCGCGCGCTGCAGGGCTGAGCCGCGCCCATGGCCCGTGGTTCCGTGACATCGACCGACGTGGCCCGCTTGGCCAATGTGTCGCAGTCTGCGGTCAGCCGCACGTTCTCGCCCGGTGCCAGCGTCTCGCCGGAAACCCGCGCGCGGGTGATCGCGGCTGCCGAGGCGTTGGGCTACCGCCCCAATGTGCTGGCACGGGCGGTGATCAGCGGACGCTCGCGTTTGATCGCGGTGCTGGTCGCCTATCTTGACAACCGGTTCTATCCGCTGGTGCTGGAGTTGATGTCGCGTCAACTGCAGGACCGGGGTTACCAGGTGCTGCTGGTCATGACGGATGCCGGTGCGCAGGACGCGCTTGTGCAGAAGATGCTGCAGTACCAGGTGGACGGGATCGTGATGGCGTCGGCCACTCTGTCATCCAGCCTGGCGCAGGAATGTGCCAGCACTGGCACGCCGGTGGTGCTGTTCAACCGCTACGTGCCGGCACTGCCGTCGAGCAGCGTGACCTCCGACAATATCGAAGGCGGCCGACAGCTGGCGCATTTTCTGGTGTCGGGCGGTCATCGGCGGATCGCCTTCGTCGCCGGGCAGGAGGACAGCTCGACCAGCCGGGACCGGGAGGCGGGGTTCTACAAGGGGCTGGCGGAATGCGGACGCACGATCTTCCGTCGTGCGGTCGGTCTCTACACCGTGGCGGGGGCCGTGGCGGCCGCGCACCACCTGTTTGCCGACGCTGAACGGCCGGATGCGATTTTCGTCGCCAATGATCACATGGCGTTTCCCATCATGGATGTGCTGCGGCGGGACTATCGGTTGCGCATTCCTGAGGATGTCTCCATCGTCGCTTACGACGACGTGCCGGAAGCGGGCTGGGACGGCTACGCGCTGACCACCGTGGAGCAACCGGCGTCGGCGATGGTCGATGCCACCGTGAGCATTCTTCTGGAGCAGGTCGAAAGCCGCGCGGTGCAGCGGCGCGCGGCGGTGTTGCCGTGTCGGCTGGTGGTGCGACGCTCTGCGCGCCTGCCCCGGTCGACAGTGGCTGGATAAAGTTATGAAATCGAAAGGACGCCCATGGCAACGCAGCACGTAGGACGGATGACGTTCCGCGACGGTGAGACCTGGTATCGGGTGACGGGTGAGCCTGGCGCGACGCCATTGGTGGTGCTGCACGGCGGCCCCGGCGCCACGCATGACTACCTCGATCGGTTCAGCCTGCTCGCCGACCGCGGACGGATGGTGGTGCATTACGACCAGTTCGGTTGCGGCCTTTCGACGCATCATCCGGATTGGCCGGCGGAGGCGTGGACTGTCCAGCTGTTCCTCGACGAGTTGGACGCTCTGTTGGCGCATCTCGGCATAACCGACGGGTATCACCTGCTGGGCCAGTCCTGGGGCGGCATGCTGGCGGCCGAGCATGCGGTGCTTCGTCCTGCGGGGTTGCGGGGGTTGGTGATCGCCAATTCCCCTGCCTCGATGGTGACTTGGGTGCAGGAAGCCAATCGCCTGCGTGCCGCGTTGCCGCCGGAGGTCGAGGCAGCACTGGTGCAGCACGAGGCGGCCGGGACCACCGCCGACCCTGCTTACGCTGCGGCGGTGCAGGTGTTCTACGAGCGTCATCTTTGCCGGGTCACACCGTTCCCCGACGATGTGCAGCGGAGCCTGACCGCGCTGGAGACGGATCCCACCGTGTATATGGCGATGAACGGACCGAGCGAGTTTCATGTTATCGGCTCGCTGCGGGATTGGACGATCGAGACGCGGTTATCGCAGATCTTGGCGCCGACGCTGGTTATTTCCGGGCGTTACGATGAGGCGACCGAGGCCTGCGTGCGGCCGTATGCCGAGGAGGTTCCGGGCGCGCGCAGGGTGGTGTTCGAGCAGTCGAGCCACATGCCGCATGTCGAAGAGACCGCAGCGGTCCTGGAGTGTGTCGGAGAGTTTCTGGCCGCTTGTGATTAGAGCGTGACGACTGAAGGTGGAATCACCGAAAGGTCTGAATCACGCGATAAAACAAAGAGAGCGGGATTACGTCGCCTACCAGACGTCATCCCGCTCTAAGCCGCGGCTTGCACCGCCCGTTTCGCGATGCCCATTTCTGAGAGCAGCTGATAGGATCTGAGCCTCGCCTTCTGGTCGTAGATCGCAGCCGCTACCATCAGTTCGTCGGCTCCGGTCTCGTCGATGAACTGCTCGAGTTTCGTCTGAACCGTCTGCGGCGAGCCTACGAAGGAACAGGCAAGCATGTTGCTCGCATGCGCCTTTTCGGCGGGGGACCAGAACGCCTCGATATCGGGGATCGGCGGCGGCAGCAGGCCCCGGGCGTTGCGCAGCATGCGGGCGAAACTCTGCTGTACCGAGGTGAACAGAACCCGTGCCTCCGCATCCGTGTCGGCGACGATGACGTTCACGCCGAGCATGGCGTGCGGGCGTGCCAGCTTGGCCGAGGGGGTGAACCGGCTGCGATAGACCTGCAGCGCCTGCATCAGCGCATCTGGCGCGAAATGCGAGGCAAATGCGTAGGGCAGTCCGAGGGCTGCTGCGAGTTGGGCGCCGAACAGGCTGGAGCCGAGAATCCAGATCGGCACTTCAAGGCCGGTGCCCGGCACCGCCTGGACCGCCTGGCCCGGCTGGAGGGGACCGAACAGCGCCTGCAGTTCGAGCACATCCTGCGGGAAATGCTCGGCGCTATCCGGGGTGCGGCGCAGCGCACGTTGGGTACGCTGGTCCGTGCCCGGCGCGCGGCCCACGCCGAGGTCGATGCGGCCGGGATACAGCGAGGCCAGCATGCCGAACTGCTCGGCGATGATCAGCGGCGCGTGGTTGGGCAACATGATGCCGCCGGCACCGACACGGATGGTCTTGGTGCCCTCTGCCACGTAGCCGATGGCGACCGCGGTCGCGGCGCTGGCGATACCGATCATGTTGTGGTGCTCGGCCAGCCAGTAGCGTTGGTAGCCCCAGCGCTCGGCGTGCTGGGCGAGTTCGCGGGCGCGATGCAGCGCGTCGGCCGGGGTGGCGCCTTCCGGTACCGGGGCAAGATCGAGAATGGATAGGGCGGCCATGAACTCAACGCTCCTCATCGGCGAATATAGACATGGGAGGAAGGCAGGCGCCCGACAACCCATGTTTCAAGCGCTTCTTTTTTGAAAAAAAGAAGCAAAAAACTTTCAATCGGTAGAAGTTTTTTGGTCCTTTTTTTCAAAAAAGGACTGCTTGCTCGTTGCTATCGCCTCCGCCAGCGGGCGCGCGCTTTCGCCATAATCCGCCCAGGCCTCGCTGTGGGCTATCAGGGCTGGGACGCTGCGCAGATGGTAGGCCATTGGGTCCAGTCCGGGTTTCACCTGCGACCAGAGCAGCGGCATCGACACGGTGGCGCCGGGACGACCCCGGGGCGACAGCGGGGCTGCTGCTGTCGCCATTCGGTCGTTGCGGAGGTAGTCGAGGAAGATCCGGCCGGGGCGCAGTTTTTTGGCCATGTTGATGACGTAGCGGCCCGGCGCATCCCTCGCCATGGCCGCGCACACGCCCTCGGCGAAGGCCTTTGCCTCCGGCCAGTCTGGATTCTGTTTGCTGGTGGCCAGAGGTGTGATGACATGCAGGCCCTTGCCGCCGGTGGTCTTGCAGAATCCGACCAGGCCCAACTTCTGCAGCCGATCGCGAACCTCCTTGGCAGCGTCGATGACGGCGGTGAACGGCACGTCTGGCCCCGGGTCAAGGTCGAAGATGAGGCGGCCGGGCACGTCGGGTTGATCGGGCGCGCAGTTCCACGGGTGCAGTTCGATCCCGGCGATCTGGGCGACGGCGGCCAGGCCTTCGATCCGGTCGATCTGCAGATAGGGTTTGCGGTCGCCGGAGATGGTGACCAGTTCAAGCAGGCTGGACGACCCCGCCGTGGCGTGGCGCTGAAAGAAGGTTTCACCGCCGATGCCGTCCGGCGCGCGGATGATCGAGCAGGGGCGGCCTTTCACATGGGGCAGCAGCCAGGCGCCGACGGCCTCGAAATATCGTGCAAGCTCGAGCTTGGTGACCGGTTTTCCGTCACCGCCGGCTTCGGGCCACAATGCCTTGTCGGGATGCGAGATGGACACTCCCATTACCAGGGTCGGTTTGCCGACGCGCGCCGGTTTGGCCGTCGCGGGCCTGGTGCCGGCGAGTTCGACTTCGGCGGGAGGCGGCGTTTCGGCCATGACCTCGGCTGCGGGTTTGTCCTCGCGCAGGCCCTTGAAGGCGGCCTGGCGCACCTGTCCGTCGCCGGTCCAGCCGGCGAATTCTATTTCCGCCACCAGTTCGGGCCGCAGCCAGTGAATGGTGCTGTCCGATCGCGGCGCGCCCTTGCCGGTGAACGGGCTGGTCTTGCTCGTCATCTCCTTCAGGCGCGGCATCAGCGCTGCGACCTTGTCCTGGCCGAAGCCGGTGCCGACACGGCCGACATGGACGAAATGATCGCCGCGGTGAACGCCGACCAGCAGCGAGCGGAACCGGCCGGCGGTGTCGGTCCATCCGCCGATCACCACCTCGTGCCCGGCGCGGCACTTGGCCTTGGTCCAGGTGTCGCCGCGGCCGGTTTGATAGGGGGCGCCGGCGCGTTTGGAGACGATGCCTTCGAGCGACAGGCGACAGGCGGATTTCAGCAGCGCATCGCCGCCGGTTTCGAAGTGTTCGACGTAGCGCAGCAGCTTGACTTTGTTCGGGGCAGCCGCGAGCAGCGCCTGCAACCGGTGCTTGCGCTCGGTGAGCGGCAATGGGCGCAGATCCTCGCCATCCGCGAACAGCAGGTCGAAGACGAAGAACACCAGCCGGTCGGTGTCCTTTTCCGAAAGTGCGGCCTGCAGGGCTGCGAAGTCCGGCGAGCCGCCGCTGTCCAGTGCTACGATCTCGCCGTCGATGATGGCGTCGGGCAGAGTGGCGCAGGCGGCCTCGATGGCGGAGAAGCGTTCGGTCCAGTCAAGCCCGGCGCGGGTGCGCAGACGGGCCTTGCCGCCTTCAATGCGGGCTTGCATGCGGTAGCCGTCGAACTTGATTTCATGCAGCCAATCAGCACCTCCGGGCGGACGGTCGACCACGCGGCATAATTGCGGCGCCACGAAATCCGGCATGGCTGAGGGCTTTGGATCTGTCTGCACAAAGGGCTTTGGCTTGCGGCCGCGGCCGGCGGCGATATCCGCCATGGCACGACCCGAGGCCACCGAGCGGTCGCCGGCCAGCAGGGCCTCGGCATCGCCATCCCGGGCGAATTCGTCGCGGTGCTTGATCAGCAGCCAGTTCACCCGCTTGGACGTTTTACCGGTGCGGTCGTGCTTCATCCGCACCAGAACCCAGCTGCCGTGCAGGTGCTCGCCGTCCAGCCTGAACTTGAGGTCGCCCTTTGCAAGGCCGTCTTCCGCCGACATGCCCTCGGGTGACCAAAACCCGCGGTCCCACAGCTGCACGGTGCCCCCGCCGTATTGGCCTTTGGGGATTGTGCCTTCGAAATCGCCATAGTCGAGCGGATGGTCCTCGACCTCCACCGCCAGGCGTTTGTCATGTGGATCGAGCGAGGGGCCGCGAGTGACCGCCCAGGATTTGAACACCCCATCGAGTTCCAGCCGCAGATCGTAATGCAGTCGCGTCGCATCGTGCTTCTGGATCACGAAGCGTCGCCGCTCGCCTGATTGCTCCGCCCCTCCGCTGGGCTCCAGCGTTTGGGTGAAGTCGCGCTTGGTCCGGTAGGCGGTGAGCTTGTTGGTAACCACGGTCGGCCCTCGCTGACGGTCTGGATCGCAACGCCTGTGCGCTGATTTCGTTGCGTATCGCGGCTTGCATACGTAGTCGGCCTCTGCCACGTTCGCGTGTCGGTCTCTATCCAGCAAGGCGAACCAATGATCCGTCACCTCAAATCCGCCCGCACCACGGCCCAACGCGCGGAGGATGATGCCAAGGTTCGCGGCACGGTGGAGGCAGCGCTGGCAGACATCGTCGCGCGCGGCGATGCCGCGGTGCGCGACATGTCGGTGAAGTTCGATAACTGGGACCGCAGCGATTATCGCCTGACCAAGGCGGAAATCCAGGCATGCTTAAGCGAATTGTCAAAGCGCGACCTCGACGACATCCGCTTCGCGCAGGAGCAGGTGCGCAACTTTGCCAGCCACCAGCGGGCGGCGTTGCAGGATATCGAGGTGGAGACGCTGCCGGGCGTTGTGCTCGGCCATAAGAACATTCCGGTCAACTCGGTCGGCTGCTACGTGCCCGGCGGCAAATATCCGCTGTTGGCTTCGGCCCATATGTCGGTGGTGACCGCGAAGGTCGCGGGGGTTGCGCGCATCGTCACCTGCGCACCGCCGTTCCAAGGCCGCCCGGCGCCGGCCATTGTCGCGGCCCAGCATTTGGCCGGGGCCGAGACAATCTATTGTCTGGGCGGCATCCAGGCGGTGGGCGCCATGGCGATCGGCACGGAGACCATCGCTGCGGTGGACATGCTGGTGGGCCCCGGCAACGCCTATGTCGCCGAGGCCAAGCGCCAGCTGTACGGTCGGGTCGGGATCGACCTGTTCGCAGGTCCGACTGAGACCCTCGTCATCGCCGACGACAGCGTGGATGCCGAGCTGTGCGCGACCGATCTGCTGGGGCAGGCCGAGCACGGCGCCAATTCGCCGGCTATCCTGCTCACCAACTCGGAAAAACTGGCCCGCGGGACCATCGCCGAAGTAGCGCGCCTGCTCACCATCCTGCCGACCGCTGCGGTGGCCTCTCAGGCCTGGGCCGATTACGGCGAGGTGATCCTGTGCGACAGTTTCGAGGAGATGCTGCAGGAAGCCGATCGCATCGCTTCCGAACATGTGCAGGTGATGACGCGCGACGATGATTTCTTTCTCGCCCGCATGACCAACTACGGCGCCCTGTTTCTCGGCCCGCGCACCAACGTGGCCTATGGCGACAAGGTGATCGGCACCAACCACACGCTGCCGACCAAGCAGGCGGCGCGCTACACTGGCGGACTGTGGGTCGGCAAGTTCCTCAAGACCGTCACCTATCAGCGAGTGCTGACGGATGAGGCCTCGGCCATGATCGGCGCCTATTGCTCGCGCCTTTGCATGCTGGAGGGTTTCGCCGGACACGCAGAGCAGGCCAACATTCGTGTTCGTCGCTACGGGGGACGCAACGTGCCCTATGCCACGGCGGTCGACTGAAATGGAATTGCCGCGCACGCCGAGCTTCAGCCTGGCCGGTAAAAGCGCGCTGGTCACCGGCGCCGGCCGGGGCATCGGGCTGGCTTTGGCGGCAGCTTTGGCCGGGGCCGGCGCCGCGGTGACGCTGCTGGCTCGCACCCATGGCGAAATCGACGCGGCCGCACAGGCCTTGTGTGCACGCGGCGACCAGGCGGATGCGGTGGCGTTGGACGTATGCAACGGTCCTGCCTTCGCCGCGATGCTCGAGACGCGACCGGCCTACGACATTTTCGTCAACAATGCCGGTACCAACCGGCCAAAGCCATTCACCGACGTCACCGAGGATGATTTCGACGTGGTGCTCGGCCTCAATCTTCGGGCGGCGTTCTTTGCGGCCCAGGCGGTGGCGCGGGGTATGATCGCGGGAGGCGTCCGCGGCTCGATCCTGCATGTCTCCTCGCAGATGGGCCATGTCGGCGGTGCCAACCGCAGTCTGTACTGTGCATCGAAATTTGCGATCGAGGGGCTGAACAAGGCAATGGCGCTCGATCTTGCCGGCCACGGCATCCGCTCCAACACGTTGTGCCCGACCTTCATCGAAACGCCGATGACCCGCCCGTTCCTGGCCGATGCCGGGTTTCGCGCCAGCGTGCTCGCCAAGATCAAGCTGGGCCGGCTCGGCACGGTTGAGGACCTGATGGGGGCCGCCATTTTCCTCGCCTCAGATGCGGCCAGCCTCATCACTGGCACGTCGCTGCTGGTTGATGGCGGCTGGACGGCGGAATAGAGCAATACCGCCTGAGGTTAAATCAACCGCGCGCGGGTTCAGCGCGGCGTATCGCGCAGGATCGGCACGAAGGCTTCGATCAACGGCAGCATTTCCTCCGCCCGTGCCGGCAGACGGTCCGCCGTCATGGTGAGGCTGTCGAGAAAGCGGCCGGCACTTGTGTAGAGGCTGATTTCGAGACCACTGCCGATCACTTCGGGGCGGCAGACGATGTCCTCGCCAGAGGCCTCGCGGCGGGCCATGGCGACGAAATCCCTGATCTCCTCAAGGCCCTCGGCCTGGTCGCCGGCGTCGTCGAGGAAGGCTGCGATCTCCTCGCCGACTTTGGTTGGCGGCACCAGTTCGAGTGCCACGCAGCCGCCGCTGGCCTCGGCCACCTCGCCGCGCCAGCGTTCAAAGGCCGCATCGCGCGCAACGTCCTCCTGGGTGGCGTCGGGCTCGTCGGCCGCTTCGGGCTCGTCTGGCAGGCCGTTGGCGAACACATCGTCCCAGACCGGGATATCCCAGTCGATCTGGACACCGAGCAGAACCCCGAACCCGGTTTTCGCGAGATCGTCGGTGTCGCCTGGCGGCAGGTGACGCGGTTCGGCGCCTGCGATGATGTCGAGCAGCACCTGGCGCAGTTCCGTCGCGGGCAATGCCGCGATCGCATCCGGTGAGCGCCATCCGGGCAGAAAGCGGAGTTCCAGGCTGGAGGCGATGGCGCCCGAGGCGGCGAGGCCGGCGCCGACCCCGCTGGCATCCGGCACGGAGCCAGGGATCAGTGCCACCAGCAGCGCCACAAGATCGGCCCAGCCGGAAGGGCCGACCGCCGCGGCCTCTGCCATTTCGCGGAATTCGAGCGCCATCACATCGGCAGCGCCCGTTTCCAGCCGATCCCGGGCTTTGCGCAGGGCGAGGTCGAGCACGTCCTGGCGACTGGCCGCGATCGCCGCTTCGCCCAGGCTGCCAAAGCTGCTGCCATCCTCATCGGCGTAGCGGTCGACCAGATCATCGGCGATCGGGCCCGCGCTCTTGCCGAGTGTGGGCGCGCGCGGGGCAAGATTCGGGCTTAACCCCAGCAGCTTCAGTGCGACGGCTCCGGTCAGCAGACGGTCACGGTCGATCCAGGCGAGTGGATTGGTCGCGTGGCCGGGGGCGGCATCGCGCCAGCGCCGAAACGCCGCATGGTCGGCCCGCTGAACGAACACCGACACCCCCGCGGTCAGGAAGATCGCCGCGACCTCCCGATTGATCGCGGTGACCGTGGCGAGATCGGAGACACCGGGACGCAACCGGTCCAGCGTATCAGCATCGGTGAAATGGGTGATCAGGATGGAGTCGAGCTCGCTGGCGATATCCTGTGCGAAATCGACCGCTGCCGCGATGGCGGCATTTTGGTCGGCGGGGGCGTCAGCCATGGGTGGGGTCTCCGTTCGCCAAGCCTGCACCCTAGAGCGTGATGACCGAGGGTGGAATCACCGAAAATTCTGGGTCACGGGATATAGCAAAGAGCTGGAGCGTGATGACGCCGCCTATCCGAACACCGCGGCGTCGCGATTGTCCTGCATCAGCTTGGCCAGGCTCGGGACGCGTTCGAGGCCGAGGCCTGCGGGCAGGTCGTCCGCGTCGTCGAGCGTGATGTCACCGTAACTGGCGCCGGAGACTTTTTCCCACTTCCCGGCCGGCTTGCGGATCTCGACATGCGCGACAGTGGCTTTCAGGACCAGGCGGACAATGGGGTCGCCGGGTTTGGACGGGCGAGACAGGCTGGGATGGCCCGCGATCAGTTTCCAGCCCTGCGAGAGCGCCCATCGTGTCAGTTCGTCCTTGGTCATCGCGGTCTCCTACCTGCTCAGCAGTCTCCCACGAATATGCCGCCAGATGAACCAGCCGATCCCGAGGCCGAGCACGACGACGACGACAAGGTTGAACCGGTGCATCGTGCTGCGCAGCCGCGGGTCGCTTTGCCAGGTTTCGCCAAGCCTTGCGCCGATATATGCCAGGGCGAAGCACCAGAGCCACGACCCGACGAAGGTGTAGAGCTGGAAACGCAGCATCGGCATTCGGGCAATCCCGGCCGGCAGGCCGATGAAGGTGCGAACGACCGGCAGCAGGCGGCCGATCAGTACGGCGAGGCCACCGAAGCGGCGGAAGAAGCGTTCGGATCGGTCGAGGTCTTCCGCGGACAGAAAAAGGATACGGCCCCAGCGCAGGATCAGCGGCCGGCCGCCGTATGCGCCCACCAAATAGGCCACGGTCGAGCCGATGTTGCAGCCGACCGCGCCCGCGGTCGCGGCGAGGACCAGTTTGAACCGGCCGGTGGATGCCAAATAGCCCGCGAAGGGCATGATGATTTCAGACGGCAGCGGGATGCAGGCGGATTCGATGGCCATCAGCGCCGCGACGCCGGGGTAGCCGCCGGCGGAGATCACCGCCACGATCCACGCGGCGATGGCCGTGACCAGGTTTTCTACCATGGGGTTGCCATTGACCTAAAACCGCTCATTTGCGTTCTCAGAACATCCGAGCTCGTAAAACACGGAGCTTGCCTCCGTATAAATTTCTGGCGCTTTGATCCGGGTTCGGTTCGGCCAGGGTGACAAGGCCAATCTGGGCCAATTGTGCCCGGACCACCGGCTGATCTGGGCTTGGCCGACAAAAATGGCCCGCAGCCGAATTTACCCATTTACCCTCAACTCTGATGGGAGCCTGCATGAGCTTCTCGACAACCCTCACTGTGAACGGTGTGTCACGCACGCTGGCGCTGGACGACCCCCGGGTCACACTGCTGGATCTGCTGCGCGAACGGCTGGACCTCACCGGCAGCAAGAAAGGCTGCGATCGCGGGCAATGCGGTGCCTGCACCGTGCTGGTCGATGGGCGGCGGATCAATTCCTGCCTGGCGCTGGCGATCAGCCATGACGGCGCCGACATTCTCACCATCGAGGGTGTGGCACACGGAGAGCAACTGCATCCGGTTCAGGCCGCGTTCATCGCCCATGACGGGCTCCAGTGCGGTTTCTGCACCCCGGGCCAGATCATGAGCGCGATCGGCCTGATCCAGGAAGGCCAGACGGGCCACGATCCGGAGCGGGTGCGCGAAGGAATGAGCGGCAATCTGTGCCGGTGTGGCGCCTATTCCGGCATCACCGCAGCCGTGCTCGAAGCGCAATTGAGCTTCGAAGAAACTGAGCGAAAGCAGGTCGCATGAACAGATTCGATTATATCCGTCCGGCTACCGTTTCCGAGGCCGTGGCCGCAGCGTCGGTGCCGGGGTCGGCCTATCTCGCCGCCGGCACCAATCTCATTGATCTCATGAAGGGTGGCGTCGTCCGGCCCGAGCGCCTGGTCGATGTCAGCCATCTGCCCGGTCTCGACGGGATCGAACATTTTCCGGATGGCGGACTGAGGATCGGGGCGCTGGTACGTAACGCCGACTTGGCGCATGACGCGGATTTCGCCGCCCGGTTTCCCGCCGTGGCCGAAGCGCTGCTGTCCGGCGCTTCGCCCCAGTTGCGCAATGCCGCGACCGTGGGCGGCAACTTGCTGCAACGGACGCGCTGCGCCTATTTCTACGACGTTGCCAGCGCCTGCAACAAACGCACGCCGGGGGCCGGTTGCGACGCCAGGGGCGGGCAGACCCGGCTGCAGGCCGTGCTTGGCTGGAGCGAGGCCTGCATCGCCACTCACCCATCCGATTTCTGCGTACCCCTGGTAGCCCTCGATGCAATCGTCGAGATCGAAGGGCGCTCGGGACGTCGGGATGTTCCGCTCGAGAGCTTTTACCGCCTGCCCGGCGATACGCCCGAGCGGGAAAGCGTGCTGGAGGCGGGCGAGTTGATCCTGGCCGTTCGCCTGCCCGGCACGGCTGCCGCCTTCGCGGGCCACGCCCGCTACCTCAAGGTCCGCGACCGAACCTCGTATGCCTTCGCGATCGTTTCCGCCGCAGCTGCCTTGCAGATCGAAAGCGGCAGGATCCTTCAGGCGCGGCTGGCGCTCGGCGGAGTTGCGCTGAAACCCTGGAGGACGCGGGCAGCGGAAGACAGCATGGCGGGCGAGATCACCGGCCCCGACACGTTCCGCCGCGCCGCAGATATCGCGCTGGCCGATGCCCAGCCGTCGGGCGACAACGCCTTTAAAATCGAGTTGGCGCGCCGGATTGTCGTGCGCGCGCTGTCCCAGGCCGCGGTCGGCACACCTAAGCGTATGCCCGCGTTGCCGGCCTCCCCCTTCGCCGCCGTATCGGGAGCCATCACCTATGTCTGAATTCACCCCTCCCAAGGCGCCGGCGCATATCCGGCAAGGCTCCAGCATCGGCCAGCCGCTCACTCGCCGTGACGGCTTCCTGAAAGTAACCGGCGCTGCGCGTTACGCCGCCGACAATCATCCGGCAGGCATGCTGTATGCGGTCATCGCCCACAGCAGCATTGCATGTGGACGCGTCAGCTTTCTCGACGTCGATGCCGCACGCGGCCATCCCGGCGTGGTCGATATCATGACGCCGCAGCACAAACCCGAACTGGCGATGGACCCGGACGCGAAGCTTCACCCGTTCATGTTCCGCATGGACCTGCTGCAGAACGACCGGGTGCGCTACGCCACCCAGCCGATCGCCGTGGTGATCGCCGAGACGCTGGAGGCTGCCACCGAGGGTGCGCTGCTGCTGGCGCCGCGCTATGAGATCGAGACAGCCGCGGTGGGTCTGGACGGCGCGGAGAGTTTCGTGCCTCCCGGCGTGGGCGCGGGCAACCCAGCGGCCGCGAGCAAGGGCGATGTCCAAGCGGGTCTCGCCGGCGCCAGCCTGCGCATCGAGGCGACCTATGAAACGCCGTCGCAATACCACAACGCCATGGAGCCGCACGCGATCGTGGTGGCTTGGCATGGTGACACGCTCTCAATCGATATGCCCACCCAGGGCTTGGTCATGACGCAGAGCCGGATCGCGGCGATGTTCGGCATTCCGCCGGAAGATGTGCACATCCGCAGCCCGTTCCTGGGCGGCGGCTTCGGCTCCAAGGGACTTGCCGCCGGGCCCCAGATCCTGGGCGTGATGGCGGCGCGGATGACCGGACGGCCCATCAAGCTCGTACTGCGTCGCGAACAGATGTACGGCC
This sequence comes from Rhodospirillales bacterium, assembly GCA_025352665.1. Classification (GTDB taxonomy): domain Bacteria; phylum Pseudomonadota; class Alphaproteobacteria; order Acetobacterales; family Acetobacteraceae; genus CAIQQQ01. The sequence continues at coordinate 84,753 of JANXSM010000172.1, forward strand.
CGGTCGGCCATCGCGCGGCCACCCGCCAGACGTTACGTCTGGGCGCCGATGGCGAGGGAAGCCTGACGGCGATCGACCATCACGCCAAAACCACGTCCAGCACCTTCGACGATTTCTTCGAGCCCGCCGCCGATGTCTCCCACACAATGTATGCAAGCCCGGCGATTGCCACGTCGCATGAAGCAGTCAGGGTCAATACCGGCACGCCGTTGTTCATGCGCGCACCAGGCGAAGCCACCGGCAGCATTGCGCTTGAGAGTGCCATCGACGAGATGGCGCAGGCCTGCGGCATGGACCCGCTGGCGTTCCGCCTCAAGAACTACGCGGAGGTGGAGCCGATCTCCGGCAAGCCGTTCTCATCCAAGGCGTTGCGCCAATGTTACGCGCAGGGCGCAGAGCGCTTCGGTTGGGCCACGCGCAAGCTGGAGCCGCGCCAGATGCGCGACGAAGACGGCATGCTGGTCGGCTGGGGTGTCGGAACCGCGACCTTCCCGGCGCTGATGTTCCAGGGGCAGGCCCGCGCCGTGCTGCGTGCTGATGGCAGCGGCGTGATGGAAACCGGCGCGCATGACATGGGGCAGGGCGCCTGGACCGCGCTCGCGCAGATCGCGGCCGATGGCCTGGGCCTTGAGATCGACCAGGTCGAGTTCCGCTCTGGCACGTCCGACCTGCCGGACGCAGGTATTGCCGGTGGGTCCGCGCATACCGCCACCGCCGGCATCGCGATCCATGGCGCTGGCGCGGATGTGATCGCCAAGCTCGCCGACCTCGCCACCGGCGACGAGCGTTCGCCGCTGTTCGGGGCGGGCAATACCGGCGTGCTGGCCCGCGCGGGGCGGCTGTTCCGCCGCGATGACGAAAGCCGCAGCGAAACCTATGGCGACATTCTGGTCCGCGCCGGTCTCGCCGAAATCGAAGGCCGCGGCAGCAGCGCGCCAGACCCGGCGGCGCTGTCGGCCTATGCCATGCACGCGCATGGAGCGGTGTTCGCCGAGGTGAAGGTTGATCCCGACCTCGGGCAGATCCGCGTGACGCGGCTGATCGGCGCGTTCGCGGCAGGCACGATCATCAACCCGCATCTGGTGCGTAGCCAGTATTACGGCGGCATGATCTGGGGGATGTCCTTCGCCTTGCACGAGCATGCGATTATCGACCCTCGCTCGGGACGGGTGATGAACCCCAACCTCGGCGAATACCATATCCCCGTGAACGCCGACGTGCCCTCGATCGAAGCTATCCTGGTCGAGGAGCGCGACCCTTACGTCAACGCGCTCGGGATCAAAGGTGTCGGTGAGATCGGCGTGACCGGCTCGGCCGGTGCCATCGCCAACGCCGTTTGGCACGCGACCGGCGTGCGGGTCCGCCATTTCCCAATCACCCTAGATCGGCTGATCGAGCGCCGTTAGAGCGTGATGACCGAAGGTGGAATCACTGGAAGGTCTGAATCACGCGCAAAAACAAAGAGCTAGAGCGGGATTACGTCGCCTATCAGACGTCATCCCGCTCTAGCGCGTGATGACCGAAGGTGGAATCACCGAAAGGTCTGGATCACGCGATAAAATCACAAGTTGGAGTGTGATGACGTCACCTATCCGACGTCATCACACTCCAACCGATTGGAAACTATTGGGCGCTGCCTGACAGGTCCAGGGTTTCGCCTGAGCCGTGCAACTTCCTATAGCTGGCGGAACGGGGCGGAACCCCACGCCGTCGTTGTTGTTTTGCTGAGGCAGCCGCATAAAGACGTCATGAAACCTTCTCTGTCCCTCGCCGTGCTTTTCATCATGTCGGGCGCAGCGCACGCGGAACCGCAGCAGACCGGGCTTGCTGCGGCGGTCCCCCAACCCAGCGCCGAGACCACAGGCCAGCTGGATTATTCCGCCTATGTCGCCGGTTTCAACATGCTCAAGATCCGAGCCGGAATAGGAATCGGGGCGAGCCGCTACGACCTGGGCCTGCATCTCGAGACCTCCGGCACGATCGGTGCGTTCGTGCACGGCGATACCGTAACACGGGTGAGCGGCATCTTCGGTGGCCTGGCGCCGCTGCCGCGCAACTTCCTCAGCACAGGCGTTTGGCGTGGCGAGCAGCGGCGGATCGAGATCGACTACCCGCAGGGCCAGCCGGTGATCAAGACCCTCATCCCCTCCGACACCGATGATCCGCGCGAGCCGGTGCCCCCGGGTCTGCAACGTAACACGATCGACTCACTGAGTGCCGTGGTCGCGCTGATACACGCGGTGGCAACCACCGGCGGCTGCAACACCAATGGCACGACCTTCGACGGCCACCGGCTCGCATCCGTGAAGGCGCACACAGTGGGCATGGAAATGCTACCGCCGGAATCGCGGTCCAGCTACGCCGGCCCCGCTCTGCATTGTCAGATCGACGGCCAGCAGCTCGCAGGCTTCCCGCGCGACGCCAAGCCCGACGATTACGTCCACCTTCCCCAGGTTGCCGATGCCTGGTTCGCCACCATCGTGCCCGGCATGGCGCCGGTGCCGGTCATGATGTCGTTTCCCACCCGGCTGATGGGACACATGACGGTCTACGTCACGCAGGCCAAGCCAGGGGTCAACTTCGCCGAGTTCACGCCGGGGAAGTAGCCGCCAACGCCCGGAACTCCGCTTCCGTGATCACGCGGATGCCCAGCTCGGCCGCCTTGCGCGCCTTGGAGCCGGGGTCCGCGCCGATCACGACCAGGTCGGTCTTGCGAGTCACCGCATCGGTCACCTTGGCGCCGAGCCGTTCCGCCAGCGCCTTCGCCTCGGGGCGGGCGAGAGTTTCCAAACTGCCGGTGAACACCACGGTCTTGCCTGACAGGGCGGAGTTGACCGCGGTGTCCACCACCGCATCCGCGATGCGCAGTTCGGCCGCCAGCGCGTCCATGCTCGCAACATTGCGCGGCTCGGCGAAGAATTCCGCGAGTTCGTTGGCAATCGTCGGCCCGATACGCAGGATGGCGCCGAGGTCGCTGCGCGCGTCCGAACCGATCGCGACGGCGGCCAGCATCTGGCTGCGCCAGTTGGCGAAGCTTGTGTAGTGGCGGGCCAGCAGCTTGGCGTTGACCTCGCCGATCCGGCGAATGCCGAGACCCAGGATGAAACGTTCAAACGGAATGTCGCGCCGCTGCTCGATTGCGTGCACCAGGTTGCGCGCCGAGATCGGGCCCCAGTGCTCGCGCACCGCAAGCGCCATCTCCTTGTCCGGCAGGCGGAAGATGTCGGCGAGTGTCTTCAGCAATCCGTCCGTCACCAGCTCGCGCACCGTCTTTTCGCCGAGTCCCTCGATGTCGAAGGCGCCGCGCGAGGCGAGGTGGATGAGCCGCTCCTCGGTCTGCGCCGGGCAGATCAGCCCGCCGGTGCAGCGCCGCACCACTTCGCCAGGCAGACGAACCGCATGGCTGCCGCACACCGGGCAGCGCTCGGGCGGCACGAACACGCGGGCATTGTCCGGCCGCAGCTCCACCTTCACCGAGACGATCTGCGGGATCACGTCGCCGGCGCGCTGCACCACCACGGTATCACCGATGCGAATATCCTTGCGGGTGATCTCGTCCTCGTTGTGCAAGGTGGCGCGGGTGACGAGAACGCCGCCGACACCGACTGCGGTCAGCACCGCCACCGGGGTGAGGGCGCCGGTGCGGCCAACCTGGATCAGAATGTCTTCGAGTACGGTGGTCGCCTGCTGGGCGGGAAATTTCCAGGCGATCGCCCAGCGTGGGGCACGGCCGACGAACCCCAGGCGAGATTGCAGTCCGAGATCGTCGATCTTGTAGACCACGCCGTCGATGTCATAGCCAAGGCCGGAGCGTTCGAGACCCATCCTCTCCTGGAAGGCGTCCGCCTCGGCCGGACCCTGCAGCTGGGTCGACAGCGGATTGACGGAGAACTTCCAGGCCTTCAGCTGGCCCAGATAGCCCCAGTGCGTGCTGGCGACGGGCGCGCTCGCCTCGCCCATGGCATAGGCGAACATGCGCAGCGGGCGGCTGCGGGTGATGCGGAAATCCAGTTGGCGCAGGCTGCCGGCGGCAGCGTTGCGCGGGTTGGCAAAGGGCCGCTGCCCGGCTTCCTCCTGGGCGACGTTGAGGGTGAGGAAGTCGGCCTTGGCGATGAACACCTCGCCGCGGACTTCGATGCGGGCCGGAAACGGCTTGGTCAGCATGTGCGGAATGCCGGCGACGGTGCGGATGTTCGCCGTCACATCCTCCCCGGTGGTGCCGTCGCCGCGGGTGGCCGCGTGCAGCAGCTGGCCGTCGTGATAGGTCAGCGAGACCGATAGCCCATCGATCTTGGGCTCGGCAACCATCGCGAAATCGACATCCTTGCGGCCGAGGAAGCGAGCGGCGCGCTCGGCGAACTCGATGAATTCCTCGGCATCGAACGCATTGTCCAACGACAGCATGGGCATGCGGTGGCGCAGCTGGGCAAATCCGCCGGCAGGTGCCCCGCCCACCCGCATCGAGGGCGAATCGGGCCGAATCAGGCTGGGGAAGGCGGCTTCGATGGCATTGTTCTCGGCGCGGATCGCGTCGTACTCGGCATCCGTCACCTCCGGCGCGTCCTGCTCGTGATAGGCGCGGTCGTGGCGCTGCAGCAGGGCCGCCAGGCGGGCGAGCTCGGCCGCCGCCGCCGCCTCTGTCTGCGGCAAGGACCTGGTATTCAAACCCGCTGCTCCATCAGGCTGTCGGCGGCCGCACGTGCTGCGTCGGTGACGGTCTCGCCTGCGAGCATGCGGGCGATCTCCTCACGACGGGCCAGCCCGTCCAGCGGTTCCACACGGGTTTCGGCACGGCCGGAGCTTGTGCCCTTGGCCACCCGCAGATGCGCCGTGCCGCGGGCTGCCACCTGCGGGCTGTGGGTCACCAGCAGCACCTGCACCCGCTCGGCCACCCGCACCAGGCGTTCGCCGACCGCTGCCGCCGTGGCACCGCCGATCCCGCTGTCGACCTCGTCGAACACCAGGGTCGGCACCGGCGAGCCGCCGGCGAGCACGACCTTGAGTGCCAGCATTAGGCGCGACAATTCGCCACCCGAGGCAATCTTGGCCAGCGGCCCCGGCGTCTGGCCGGGGTTGGTGGCGATCAGGAAGCGAACCTGGTCGGCGCCCATGCTGCCCCAGCTGACCTCGTCGAGCGCCACGAGATCGACCACGAACCGGGCGCGGTCGAGTTTCAGCGGCGGCAACTCGGCTGCGATCGCACGTTGCAGCCGCTGCGCTGCCGTCTGGCGCGCCCTCGTCAGGCGGGTGCAGGCGCTGGCGTAGGCGCCACGCGCAGCGGAGGCTGCGATGGTGAGCGTGTCGACCTCGGCGTTGCCGGTTTCGAGCGACTCCAGGCGGGCGCGAAAACGCGCCAGAAGGTCAGGCAGGTCGACCACGGGCACGTTGTGCTTGCGGGCGGCGGCACGCAGCGCGAACAGCCGCTCCTCCGTTGCTTCCAGCTGGCGTGGATCTGCCTCGGCGGCATCGGCCAGGCGGGATAGCAAGGTCTCGGCTTCGGCCAGCGCCTCCTCGGCGCGTTCCAGCGCGGCCATGGCCGGGCTTGCCGGATTGGCGGCGTCGGCCGGCATGGGCGTCAGGCGCTCCAGGGCACGGCTGGCGGCGCGCAGGGCGGCGGCGGGGCTGTGGCTGCGGCGGTCGCGCGGCGTGATTTCGGCAAGCGCTGCGGCAATCGCCTCTGCGCGCCGCTCGCCCTGCTGCAGCCGCTGGCGCTCGGCGGCAAGACTTTCCTCCTCGCCGGGCTGCGGATCAAGCCTGCCGAGTTCGTCGGTGGTGTGGCGCAGGAACTCCTCGTCGCGCTGTGCCGCCTCGATGGCGTCGCGGGCGGCGGACAGGTGGGCGACGGCCGCGCGCCAGGCGCGAAACCGCTGTGCGACATCGTCACGCAGGCCACGGTCCACGCCATAGGAATCAAGCAGGGCCGTGTGGCCGGACGGATCGGCCAGCCCCATCTGGTCGCCCTGGCCCTGCACCTCGACCAGCAACGCGCCGATCCGCCTGAGCAGGCCGGCACCGACCGGGCTGTCATTGGCAAACGCGCGCGAGCGGCCGTCCTTGGTCACCACCCGCCGCAGCACGATGTCCCCGTCTGCCTCGATGCCCTGTTCGGCCAGCAGCGCCAGGGCGGGATGGCCACCGGGCGGGCTGAAGATTGCGGCCACGCTGGCCTGGGCGCAGCCTTCGCGCACCAACCCCGCCTCGCTGCGTGCGCCCAACGCCAGGCCGAGGCTGTCGAGCAGGATAGACTTGCCGGCGCCGGTCTCTCCGGTCAGCACGGTCAGCCCCGCATCGAAGGCCAGATCCAGTTTTTCGATCAGCACCACGTCGCGGATCGAAAGTCCGGTGAGCATCTGGTGTCCGGCCTCTTAAATATGCTTGTGTTTCAGAGCCAGCAGGCCACCGAAAACAAGGGGTTAGAAGATAGACGGCAGGTTGCGCGCGAAGAATCCAGGCGGGTCCTGCTTCGCCTTCGCGGCGGCCACCGAAGCGTCCGGCGCTTCCTTGACCATGCCATCGGCGACCAGCTGGTTGTAGCTGTCCTCATACCACTCGCTGCCGGGGTAGTTGTGGCCGAGCACCGCCGCGGTGCGGCGCGCCTGTTCGGGAAGGCCGATCAGCAGATAGATTTCGGTCAGCCGGTGCAGCGCCTCAGGCACATGGTTGGTGGTCTGGAAATCATCCACCACGCGCTGGAAGCGGCCGATCGCTGCGGTGTACAGCTTCTGCCGCTCGTAATAGCGCCCGATCTCCATCTCCTTGCCGGCGAGATGGTCGCGGGCAAGGTCGATCTTGAGGCGCGCGTCGCGGCCATAGGAACTGTCGGGGAAGCGGTTCACCACTTCCTGCAGGGCGGCCAGCGCATCGGCGGTGCCCTTCTGGTCACGCTGCACGTCGGCGATCTGCTCGTAGTAGCAAAGTGAGCGCAGGTAATAGACATAGGCGATGTCGCGATGGGCGGGGTGCAGCTGGATGAACCGGTCGAGCACGCCGGTCGCGTCCGTGTAGCGGTTCTGCAGATAATACGTGTAGCCCTGCATGAGCTGCGCGTTCACCGCCCAGCTCGAATATGGGTAGGTCTGTTCCAGCTGGTCGAATTGCTTGACCGCCAGCGGGTAGCGCTTGCTGTTCAGCGCGTCGATGCCGCGGTTGTACAGCTCCTCGACGGGCACCGAGGCCGGATCCTGGGTGGCGACGTCTTCGGTCGACGAGGACCCGAAGATCGAGCCGATCGTCGAGCAGGCGCCAAGGCTGACGATCATCAGCAGCGGAGCCACCAGCCGGAGCATGTTCAAAGCAGTCACCAAGCGTTCGTGAGACGTCTGTATAGCATGCCAGCAGCCGCGGCGAACCCCCCACGCGGTGCCCGGCGCGTCGGGGACCCTAGAGCGTGATGACCGAAGGTGGAATCACCGAAAGGTCTGAATCACGCGATAAAACAAAGAGCTAGAGCGGGATTGCGTCGCCTATCAGACGTCGTCCCGCTCTAGAGCGTGATGACCGAAGGTGGAATCACCGAAAGGTCTGAATCACGCGACAAAACAAAGAGCTAGAGCGGGATTGCGTCGCCTAACAGACGTCATCCCGCTTTAGAGCAATATTGCCCTAGACTGCGAACTCCGCGCCTGCGATGGCGTTGAGCTGGCACGTGTCGAGCAGTTCGACCTCCGACGGGCCATGCAGCTCGATCAGGCGATCGGCTTTGAGACGGGTCAGCGTGCGGCTGACGGTCTCGATCGTCAGGCCCAGGTAGTCGGCAATATCGGAGCGGCTCATCGGCAGATGCAGTCTGGTCTCGGTCGGGCCGCATGGGATTGGCGGGGCGGCACGGGCGAGCAGGAACGAGGCCACCCGCTCACGCGCGGTCTTGCGGCCGAGCAGCAGCATCTGTTCCTGGGCCGCGGCCAGCTCGCCGGCGGCGACTTCGAGCAGCCGGTGCTCCACCGCCGGAAAATCATGCAGCAGGCGCACCATCTTGGGGCGGGGAAAACGGCAGACTTTCATATCGTCCACCGCCTCGGCGCTGAACGAGTAACTGGGCCCCACCGCGAGGCCCAGGAAATGCCCGGGCCCGGCAAACCCCGTGATCTGCCGGCGCCCATCGGGCAGCAGCTTGAACAGGCGCGCGGTGCCGGAGGTGACGTTGAAGAACTCGATCGCGGGGTCGTGCTCCTGGATGAACACACGGCCGGGCCGGATGGTGTCGGTGGTCGCAAGATCCACCAGGCGGGCCAGATCCTTGTCCTCGACCGCGTGGCACAGGCTCATATGACGTACGCCGCAGCTGCCGCAGGGCTCTGGCACGGGCAGACCCAGCACGATGGGGATCGGGCGTGCTGTCGGCCGCGCGGGATGCTGGTTCAGCTGATACGTACCGGCCATAAACGCGTTGTAGCACGCCGAGGGCCTGCGCACAGGTCAATCGTTAGGTGGCGGAGTGGGGAAATTGATCCATCTCAAGGCAGGAAATCCGGCCTGGGCGTTAGGGTGCGGCCTTGCGAACCAGCGGAGTGATCGAGTGAAGAGTGGAGTTTACGATGCCCCGAGCGCCTGGACCGCGAAAATCAGGTTCCGGATCCCAGGAGACGCCGCCTTCGCCTGAGACCTCTCCCTCCGGCGCTGAGCCGCGCCAGGCAGCATCCGGCCAGGGAAATTCTCCGGTGGACCTGATGTCGCCCTGTCACCAGAACGCGCTGCGCCTGCTGCTGCAACAGGCCGCCGACCAGCGCACCCTCTCGGCGCAGGCGGCCGCTGCCGCGCGCATGCGCCGACGCTGACGTAAGGGCAGCATGGATTAAGGCTAAATGCGCGCCGATCAGGCGACTGGCAGGTAGAGATGCACCGCCGTCCCCTCGCCAGGCTCGCTCGCCAGCTCGATCTGGCCTCCGGACTGGCGGGTGAAGCCCATCACCATGCTCAGCCCGAGCCCGGTGCCCTTGCCCACGTTCTTGGTCGAGAAGAACGGCTCGAACACTTGTTTTTGCAGATGCGCGGGAATACCGGTGCCGCGGTCGATCACCGAAATTCGCACATAGGTGCCGGGGTCGAGGCCGACAACCGCGGCCCCGGGCATTTCCACGCTTCGGGTGCGAATGATGATCGGCCCGCCCTCGCGCATGGCGTCGCGGCTGTTCACCAGCAGATTGAGCACGGCGCTTTCAAACAGCGCGCGGTCGAGCAGGCAGGTCGGCAAATCCGCCTGCAGATCCAGGTCGAGCGGATAGCGTTCGCCCAGCGTGCGGGTGGCCAGCTCGGCGATATCGCGCACCAGAGCGTTGACATTGCTGGGGCGTGGATTGAGCGGCTGGCGGCGGGCGAAGGACAGCAGGCTGGAGGTGAGCCTGGCCCCGCTGGCGGCCGCCTTCATCGCCGGCCGCAGCATTTCCATCACCGGGTGCTCCGCCTCAAGCACATCAGTGGCGATTTCCAGATTGAGCGAGATCACCGTCAACAGGTTGTTGAAATCATGAGCAAGACCGCCAGTGAGCTGGCCGAGGGCATTGAGCTTCTCGGTCTGCAGCAGCACCGCCTCGGCCTGCTTTCGCTCCGTCACGTCCTGGGCATATCCTTGCATCGCCACCGACTCGCCCGCCGCGCTGAGCTCATAGCGGCCCTCCCAGCGGCAGTGGCGCACCATGCCGTCAGAATCCAAGGTGCGGAAATCGAGCTCCAGCGCAGTCGGAGGGCGCGCCTCCTCCAGCGCCTTGCGCGTCTGCTCCCGATCCTCCGGATGCACCAGCGCCAAGGCCTCCTCGACCGAGATCTCCGGCCGCGTCAGCTGGAGTCCGAACATGCGGCAGGCCTCGGGTGACAGCTCCAGCATCCCGGTCTCAGCCGTCCAGCGCCAAGCGCCCATGCGGGCAATGCGGTGGGTGGCGAGCAACTGCTCGGTCAGCTCGCGCAGCAGGACGGCAGAGGCCAGCGCCTCGCGCTCGCGCGTGCGCCGCTCGGTCACGTCGCGCATCACCGCCACCCAGTTGGTCACCTCGCCCGCCGCGTCGCACACCGGCGTGATAGACAATTCCGACCAGTAGCGGGTGCGGTTACGGGTCTGGTTGAGCAGTTCCACGCGCACCGGCCGTGAATGCTCCAGCGCCTCGCGGACGATCCGCAGCTGCGCCCGGTCGGTCTCTGGCGCCTGCAGCACCCGGGGCGACCGGCCGATAATGTCCTGCCGCGACCAGCCGGACATGCGGGTGAAACCGTCGTTCACGAAAATGACGCGCGGCCCGGGCAGGTTGATGGGTGCCGCCTCGGTGATCATCACAGCGTCGTGCGTCGCGGCCAGCGCCGTGTCGAGCAGGGTGAGTCCCTGCTCGGCCAGCTTGCACTCAAGCACCGGCCGGATCACCGGATGCAGCCGTTCCAGCAGCCGGGCAATGGCATGCGGGTCGGGCAGGGTCTGGTGGAAGCCGAGCACCAGCATGTAGCGGTGGCGGCCGACATGTATCGAGAACGCCACCGAGCAGGTGATGCCCGCCGCCACCAACCGCGCCGGAATCGCAAACTCGCTGGAAGGGTCCGCCGTCAACAGCCGCGTGCGGGTGGCACCGTCGTGATCGAACAGATCGTTGAGCGCCACTTCGCCGCGCGGCAGAGGCATGCCGGCGGACACCGAGCGGTAGCGCGCGGCGTCATGGCCCGGCCCGGCGTGCATGGCGAGATGGACCACTATGTTGTCCTCCTCGCGCAGTTCCAGCAGGTCGCTGAACGCGGCCCCTGTCGCCAGCACCAGCTGGGCCGTGGTCTTCTCGATCGCCTCGCGCAGGGTGCGCTTGGCGGTCAGCACCGCCAGGATGTGGTTGATCAAGGCAAGGTCGAGCGCCGATTGCGCATTTTTCTGCTGTTGGCGGCGCAACTCCAGTTGCGTCATGACGAGGGCGGCGAGTTCGGTGAGCGTCACCCTGGCATCGGCGTCGAAATCATGACGCGGCTCGGCATCCATGACGCACAACGTGCCGATCTCAAAACCGTCCGGCGTGGTCAGCGGCGCGCCTGCGTAGAAGCGCAGATGCGGCCGCTCGCCCACCCACCGCTCGCCGGCCAGGCGCGGGTCCGCCAGCGCGTCCTCGACCAGAATGATGCCGTCCTGCCGCGTGACCAGGCTGCTCGGAGCGAACGCGCGCGGCACGTCGGTGAGGTCCGTTCCGATGCGCGCCTTGATCCATTGGCGGTCGGCGTCGATGAAGCCGATTGCCGCAATCGGACAGTGTAGCTGGCGGGCGACAAGTTGCACGATCCGGTCGAATGCCGGTTCCGGCGGCGTGTCGAGAACAGCGTATCGATGCAGCGCCTGCAGCTGCGCAACCACTCCCGCGGTGTTCGGCCCGTCAATCCCCGGTCGATCAGTCCCCAGCATATCGTCGATCATCAGCGCTTTCCCCGATCGGGCACAAGTTGGTTGACGATTTCGTCAGGACCCATGCGTTTGCAAGGTCCCGTAAGTTGCAATCTGGCACCCCGTCCGGGGCAACCGCGCTACAATAACCGTAGCCCAATGTTTAGCCCATCTGTGCGGTCCAATCCGCAAGATTATAGTGGTTGCTGACCCGCGTGATCCGCCGCTCCGTCAAAACGAAGAACGCGCCGGCTGGCAGCACGTAGCGCTGCCCGCGCGCGGACCGGGTGCCGGCCGGAACGCCGGGGTCCGTTGCCACATACACACCCTGCACGGTGAACTCGGCCGCTGCCCGCGTGCCGTCGGCATGGGCCATCACCACCAGGTCCTCCAGCCGTTCGCGGTAACAGCGCGCCATGTGCGCCATGAAGGCTGCGAACCGCTCGCGCCCAACTTCGCGCCCGCCCTGGCTGATATCGTGGACAACCTCCGCGTCCAGCAGCGCCAGCATGGCCGGGATGTCGCCCACGTTGAACGCGGCGTAATAGGCGGTGACAACCGCGATCGCCTGCTCGGCCGAGGATCCTGCCAAAGTCTATTCCTCCTCGTGCCAGGTCCGGCGGTCACGCTCGATCAGCGCGATCGCAGCCGATGGCCCCCAGGTGCCGGCGGTGTACTGGCGCGGCGCCTCGCGGCTTTCCGTCCACGCGTCCAAAATCGGGCCGACCCAGCTCCAGGCGGCCTCCACCTCGTCGCGCCGCATGAACAGGGTCTGGTTGCCGCGCACCACGTCCATGAGCAGCCGCTCATAGGCATCCGGGTTGCGCACGCCGAACACGGTGGCAAAGCTCATGTCGAGCGGCACATGCTGCAGCCGCATACCGCCGGGGCCGGGGTCCTTGATCATCAGCCATAATTTCACCCCCTCGTCCGGCTGCAACCGGATCACCAGGCGGTTGGCCACGATCGGCCCGGCGCTGGCATCGAACACCGAATGCGGGATCGGCCGGAACGCGACCACGATCTCAGACACGCGGTTGGCCAGGCGCTTGCCGGTGCGCAGGTAGAACGGCACCCCCGCCCAGCGCCAGTTGGCGATGTCCGCCCGCAGCGCCACGAAGGTCTCGGTGTGGCTTGCGGCATTGCCCAGCTCCTCAAGATACCCCCGCACCGGCCCGCCGGCGGAAGCCCCGGCGCGATACTGCCCGCGCACGCTGTGCTCCAAGGCAGACCCATCGGTCAGCGGCACCAGCGACTTAAGTACCTTGAGCTTCTCATCGCGCACCGCATCGGCCGACAGATTGGTCGGCGGCTCCATCGCCACCAGGCAGACCAGCTGCAGGATATGGTTCTGCACCATGTCACGCAGCGCGCCGGCGGTGTCGTAGTAACCCGCCCGGCCCTCCACCCCCAGCGTTTCCGCCACCGTGATCTGCACATGATCGATATGCGCCGAGTTCCACAACGGCTCGAACAGCGCGTTGGCGAAACGCAGCGCCATCAGGTTCTGCACCGTCTCCTTGCCCAGGTAATGATCGATCCGATAGACGCGCTCCTCGGGGAAGGCCGCCCCGATCGCATCGTTCACCGCGCGTGCCGATTCGAGGCTCTTGCCGATCGGCTTCTCAACCACCACCCGCGCCTCGCTGGCCAGACCATGCGCCGCGAGCTGCTCGCAGATTGGCCCGAACAGATCAGGTCCGGTGGCCAGATAGAACACCCGGATATTGACCTGCGGACCCAACGCCGCCACCAGCTCCGGCCAGCCGGTCTCGCCTTGCGCGTCGATCGCGACATAGGACAGCCGCGCCACGAAGGCTGCCACCGAAGTTGCGTCGCGCTGGCCGGCCGGCACATGGGTTTCCAGCGCGTCGCGCGCCATGTCACGGAACGCCTCGTTCGTCAGGGCCCGGCGCGAGGCCCCGATCACCCGGGCACTGCCTGGGATCTGACCGTCGGCAAAACGGTGATAGAGGGCCGGGATCAGCTTGCGGACGGCCAGGTCCCCGGTGGCGCCGAACACCACGAGATCGAACGGTTCGACAGCAATGACACGAGCGGTCATGAACTTCCCTTTTGCAGCTGTCCGACCAACCTAGCCTGTCCACGCCCGCATCGTCACGCTCGCGGCCATGGGTGGCGGCAAGCGCCGCGATGCCGACCGCAAGCGCCGCGGCGGAGCCGACGCTAAAGTGCCGCGGCGGCCGACGGCAAAGCGCCGCGGCGGGCTGGCCACTCGCCATCTTCCGGGTTCATGATGTCGTCATACGACAGGAGCCCCACCATGACCGCAGCCGACGTCATCCGCGCCTACCACGACGAGCTGACCGCAATCCGCCGCGACATCCACGCGCATCCGGAACTCGGTTTCGAGGAGACGCGCACGTCAGACCTGGTGGCAGCCAAGCTCAAGGAATGGGGCATCGAGGTGCATCGCAAAATCGGCCGCACCGGCCTGGTCGGCGTGCTGCGAAAGGGCAACGGCCAGACCAGCATCGGCCTGCGCGCAGACATGGACGCGCTGCCGATCACCGAAGCCACTGGCCTGGACTACGCCAGCCAAACCCGCGGCGTGATGCACGCCTGCGGGCATGACGGCCACACCACCATGCTGCTGGGTGCTGCGAAATACCTCGCCGAAACCGGCAATTTCAACGGCACCGTCAACTTTATCTTCCAGCCCGCCGAGGAAGGCCTGGGCGGTGCGTCCGCCATGCTCGCCGACGGCCTGCTCAGCCGCTTCCCCTGCGACAGCGTGTTCGGCATGCACAACCGCCCGGGCCTGGAGCTCGGCAAATTCGCCATCCGCCCCCACGCCATGATGGCCGGCGGCGCGTTCTTCGACATCACCATCAGCGGCCGCGGCGCCCACGGCGCCAGGCCCGAGGAAAGCGTCGACCCCGTCCTGGCCGCGGCCACCATCGCCACCACGCTGCAATCCATCGTCAGCCGCAACGTTCAGCCCACCGACACCGCAGTCCTCAGCATCACCTGCCTGCAGGCGGGGGCCGCCTACAACGTCATCCCCGACACCGCCGTGCTGCGCGGCACCGCGCGCGCCTTCAAACGCGAGACGATGCAGAAAATCGAGGGCAACATGCGCCGCATCGCAACCTCGGTGGCCGACGCCTTCGGCGCCACCGCCGAGGTCGATTTCCGCTTCCTGTTCGCCCCCCTGGTCAACGACCCCGTGCAGACCGAAGCCTTCGCCGACGCCGCAGCCGCCCTGGTGGGCGAGGCCAACACCGAGCGCAACGGCCCCGCCGTGATGGGCTCGGAGGATTTCTCCTTCATGCTCGAAGCCTGCCCCGGCGCCTACATCAACATCGGCAACGGCACCGACAGTGCCCCCGTCCACAACCCGCTCTACAACTTCAACGACGCCGCCATCCCCGACGGCGCCGGCGTGCTGGCCACCCTGGTCGAAATGAAACTGCCCCGCGGCGCCGTCTGAATGGGGCGCATCCTCGTCGTCGGCAGCATCAACACCGACCTGGTCACGTTCATCGATCGCCTGCCGGAAGCGGGTGAGACCGTCGCCGCGCGCGACTTCGCCCAACTCCCCGGCGGCAAGGGCGCCAACCAGGCGGTGGCGGCGGCCCGCCTCGGGGCCGACGTCGCCCTGATCGGCCGCGTCGGCAACGACGGCTTCGGCCACCTTGCGCTCGCCAGCCTGGCCGAAGCCGGCGTCATCACCGACCGGGTGCTTCCGACTGAAAATGTGCCCAGCGGCATCGCCACCATCCTGGTCGAACCCTCCGGCGAAAACCGCATCCTCATCGTCGCCGGCGCCAATGGCCACGTCACCCCCGCCGACATCTCCGAGGAAGCCCTGGCCGGCGTGGCGCTCGTCGTCCTCCAGCTCGAAATCCCACTGGAAACGGTCTTCCACGTCATGACCCTGGCCCACGGCCTCGACGTCCCCGTGCTGCTCAACCCCGTCCCCGCTGTGGCACTCGACCCCGAACGCCTGCGCGGTCTCGCCTACCTCGTCGCCAACCGCGGCGAACTCGCCCTGCTGACCGCGAGCCCGGTCGAAAGCACCGACCAGATCGCCGCCGCCGCCCGCAAGCTGGTCCGCCGCGGCATCGCCCACGTGGTGGTCACGCTCGGCGCCGGCGGCGCCCTGCTGGTCACCGCCACCCGCGTCGCCCATGTCGAGGCCCCAAGTGTCGCCGTCGTCGACACCACAGGCGCGGGCGATGCCTTCATCGGCTGCTTCGCCCAAACCCTGGTCGCGACCAACGACGTCGACACCGCCCTGTCCCGCGCCGTTCGCTACGCCGCGGATACGGTCACGCGACGCGGAGCGCAAACCTCATACAGCGAGGCTAAAGGGTTTGAACAATAGGCACGGTCGAGACCACTCGCGCCTAGGGATCGTTTGCTGCGATCCTGCCGCGATCACCAACTTGACGAGGGACGCCAGGCCGATCAGCAAAGCTTCGTGCGTTGACGGCTTAATCCTGAAAAGGGCATATTGAAATGAAGGTTTAGATCAATGAACGATAAACGGCTGATTTTCTATATAGACGCATATTCGCCGGAAACGATTCCGATGGCGAAGCTGGCGGCTTATATGGGCGGTTTTGCCGCTTTGCTCGGCAAAGACAATGCCGTCCATTTTGATAGCCTTGCCCCCGGCAGCACAAAAATCAAGGCGCGGATCGAGTTCGAGGACGTGCCAAAAGTTACCAGTCGCCTGGACGATATCCGGCGTGGCAATCCTCCGAAGGACGCGGCGAGGCTCTTCGACGAAATCGATACCCAACTCGCCAATGACAACGCGATTGGCCGTATTTTTGTCGAGGATGATAATGGGGTCGTCACAGCGGAACTGCTGGCATTCCCCGGCCGAGACCGTCCGAAGGTACAGAGCTACGGACCATTCACCCAGGAAGGCAGCCTTGACGGCCGGCTTATCTCGATTGGCGGCAAGGACGAGAGCATCAGCCTGCGCCTGCAAAACGGCGATGCGATTTACAGCAAGTGCGAAACCACGCGGGTTATTGCCCGCGAACTGGGAAAGCACCTCTTCGAGCCGGTCCGCATTTACGGCAGCGGCAGATGGACGCGAGAGACAGACGGCACATGGACACTCATGGGCTTCCGTGTGACCCGATTTGATGCGCTGGTTAAAACTACCCTACGCGATCTCACAACCGCCCTTAGAGCCGTCAAAGGCAGCGAATGGAAGGAAATGGCCGACCCGCTTGCGGAGCTGGTCGACATGAGGCGCGACGATAACGGGCTGCATTAAGGAATGGTTGTTTTTGACACATCCATCCTGCTTTTCATCCTTGATGAAAACACCCCTGCATCGGTCCTCCGCGCCAAGGAGCGCGTGGAATATCTGATCGACCGATTATCAGACGATGGCGAGAGGATTATTATCCCGACCCCCGCATTGAGCGAGTGCCTGATTCATGCTGGTCCAGCCGGTTCCGCCTATCTTACGCTTCTCAGCAAAAAGGCGATTTTCCGCGTTGCCAGCTTTGACGAGCGGGCGGCTGTAGAGGCCGCGATCAGGACCTACGACGCCCGGCAGCGCGGCCATAAGAAAGGCGGCAACCCGCAAGCGAGCAAGTCGAAAATTAAGTTTGACCGACAGATTGTCGCCGTCGCCGTGGTCGAGGGCGCCACAGCGATCTATTCCGATGACAGCGACGTGCGCGATTACGCCGTGGAGGCGGGCCTTAAGGCCTACGGTCTGGTTGATCTGCCCGAGCCTCCCGAAGACCCACAATCCTCTTTGCCTCTTGCCTCGCCGGACAAGCCTGCTTCCTGAAGGTTGATTTCGAGCTGC
The DNA here is from genome assembly GCA_025352665.1 of Rhodospirillales bacterium. Lineage (GTDB taxonomy): Bacteria > Pseudomonadota > Alphaproteobacteria > Acetobacterales > Acetobacteraceae > CAIQQQ01. The sequence goes on from JANXSM010000172.1 coordinate 101,894, forward strand.
CCAGCTTCCCGCATTCGCCGCCATCCTTCCCTCTCCGGTGCATCGAGCATTGTGTAAGCCGGGGCAGGGTCTTTGCAGGCGGGACACGCTGCAAAAGGGCGGTAGAATTGACTAGAGCCGGCTGACCAAATGTGGTGACCCGACCGTCGAGCCGCCTCCAGTTATAAATGCCGTCAGAATCCGCGCTCACACCACCGGATCGATCGGGCTCGGCGGCACCCCCCCAGCCTCGATCACCTCCGCCGCATCGAACAGCACATCCTCGCGCCACCGCGGCCCAATAAGCTGCACCCCCACCGGCGCCCGCCCCACAATACCCGTGGAAACCACCAGCCCAGGCAGGCTCATCAATGGCAGCCCCGTCTGGGTCAGTTGCGCCTCCCAAACCTCCGCCAGCCGCGCCGGATTCTGCTGATCCGCATCCACGGCAAACGGCAACTCCCCCGAAACCGGCACGATCAACACCGGATACTCCGCCAGAAACAACTGCCAAGCCCGCGTAAGCGTCGCCCGACGGGTGAGGGTGGTGCTCAAAACATCCGCAGGCAAACCCCGCGCCATGTCACGGAACTGATCCAGCACGAAAATCGCCGCGGGATCGCCTTCCTTCTGCGCAGCCGCATAGAATGCGTCGAACCCATCTCCCAGCCACAGCTTCACCTGCAGGTCGGTTGCCTCACGAAACGATGGCGGCGCCACCTCCTCAACCACCCACCCGGCCTGTTCCAACAACTGCGCCGCCGCCCGCAGCGCCGTTTCCACCGCAGGCGCAATCCGCATTCCATCGGGCCGCAAACACAACGCCGCCCGCCGAGCCAACCCAGGACCCACCAAAGGCGCCGGAATATGCCAAACATCGCGCGCATCCGGCGCCGACATCACCGCCAACCCCAGCCGCAGATCCGCAATCGTCCGCGCAATCGGCCCCGAAACCGCCATCAACTGCGGCCCCATCCCCCGCTCCGGCGAAGACGCATTCCACGCCGGCACCCGCCCCAAACTCGGCCGTATCCCATGCACCCCACACGCATAAGCGGGATACCGAATGGACCCGCCAATATCCGTTCCATGCGCGAGATGTCCGATCCCCGCGGCCAGCGACGCCGCCGCCCCGCCCGAGGATCCGCCCGGCGTCAGCCCCGCATCACGCGGATTGCGCGTCACTCCATGCAGCTGGTTGCTCGTGAACCACCGCAGCGAAAACGCCGGCGTGTTGGTCCGCCCCAGCAGCACCGCCCCCGCCCGGCGCAGATTCGAAACCACCGGGCTGTCGCTGGTCGCAATCAGATCCTTCTGCATCCGCAAACCGTTGGTGGTGGCAAACCCCATTTGGTCCGTGTTCACCTTAACCGTCACCGGCACCCCCGCCAGCGGACCTGGATCCTTCCCCGCCGCCAACGCCGCATCCACCGCATCCGCCTGCGCCAACACATCCGCTGGCCGATGCTCGACCACCGCGTTGATCGCCGGGTTCACCGCATCCAGCCGCGCCAACGCGGCCACCGCCGCCTCCCGCGCCGAAATCTCCCGTTTGCGGATAAGCCTTGCGAGCTCGCTCGCACTGTGGCGCCAAATGTCGGTCACGATCGGCCTTTCGCAGGACGCTTCATGGTGGCACGCTGGCCCACTCATACCAAGACACGGAGACACCGACATGCAAAACACCGATGAGATCTGGCGCCTGGTCGACGCCAAGCGCGCCGATTTCGAGAACCTCGCCGATCGCGTGTGGGGCATGCCCGAGCTGCTCTACACCGAGTTCAAATCCAGCGCCGAACACGTCGCCATGCTCGAACAGCAGGGCTTCCGCATCAGCCGCGACCTCGCCGGCATTCCCACCGCCATCATGGGCGAAGCCGGCGAGGGCGGCCCCGTCATCGCCATCCTCGGCGAATACGACGCACTTCCCGGCCTCAGCCAGGAAGCTGGTGTCGCCGAACACCGCCCGGTCGAAGCGGGCGGCAACGGCCACGCCTGCGGCCACAACCTGCTCGGCTCCGCCTCCCTGCTCGCCGCCACCGCGGTGAAGGACTACCTGGCCGCCCACGGCCTGAAAGGTCGCGTCCGCTACTACGGCTGTCCCGCCGAGGAAGGCGGCGCCGCCAAGGCCTTCATGGTGCGCGAAGGATGTTTCTCCGACGTCGACATCGCCATCTCCTGGCATCCCAACGCCTTCCCCGGCGTCACTGAAGCCGACAGCCTGGCCAACACCCGCATCGACTTCACCTTCTTCGGCAGAGCCTCCCATGCCGCCGCCGCCCCCCACCTCGGCCGCAGCGCGCTCGATGCCGTCGAACTCATGAACGTCGGCGTCAACTACCTGCGTGAGCACATGCCCCACGACGCCCGCGTTCACTACGCCATGATCGAAACCGGCGGATCCGCACCCAACGTCGTCCAGGCCCGCGCCCGCGTGCGCTACTCCGTCCGCGCCGGCACCGGTCCCGAAATGGTCAAACTCGTCGAACGCGTCAAGAAAGTCGCCGAAGGCGCCGCCCTCATGACCGAAACCCGCGTCGAGGCCACCATCCTCTCCGCCGTGTCCGACCTGCTCGGCAACGCCCCCCTCGAAGCCGCCATGCAAGACCAGCTCCTCCGCCTCGGCCCCCCGGAATTCGACGAGGCGGACCGCGCCTTCGCCCGCCAGATCCAGGCCACCCTCTCCGAGGAAGACATCGCCGCCGCCTACGCCCGCGCCGGCATCACCGACCCGTCCGACAGCCCCCTGGCCGACCTGATCGTCCCTATGGGCCGCGGCAAGTCCAACCAGAAAGGCAGCACCGACGTCGGTGACGTCAGCTGGGCCGTTCCCACCGTCCAGGCCCACGGTGCCACCTACGCCATTGGCACGCCCGGCCACTCCTGGCAACTCACCGCCCAAGGCAAAAGCCCTGCTGCCCACAAAGGCATGGTCCACGTCGCCAAAGTCATGGCCGGAACCGCCCTGGAAGCCATCCAGAACCAGGCCCTCATCGCAGCCGCCAAAGCAGACCTCGCCAAACGAACCGCCAAAACCCCTTACGTCTGTCCCATCCCAGAAGGTATCCAACCCCCGCTACAAATGTCCGTCGGCCTTTAGCGAGGGGTCCGGCTTCGCCGGAATGGCCTTTGGCCCGACCAGGGCCTTGCCCTGGACCCACCAGGGGCGGTCGCCCCTGGACCCTGCTCATTGAAGCGGGTCTCTGAATGACGAGGGGGGCATACCCGCGGGTCC
>JANXSM010000071.1 GCA_025352665.1 Rhodospirillales bacterium
GTCCTTCGACTCGCGGGTATGCCCCCCTCATCACGCAGAGACCCGCTTCAATGAGCGAGGTCCAGGGGCTTGCTCCTGGTAGGTCCAGGACGAAGTCCTGGTCGGGCCGAAGGCCGTCCGGCGCAGCCGGAACAATCAGCCGGCGAGTTGGAAGCCGTGTGCCAGCGGGTCGCGGTCGTCGACGAAGATAGTGTTGTAGCCGGTCATGCGGGCCCAGCCTTCAATGGAGGGGATGATGGCGTCGTAGGGGCCAAGTTGGGTGGCTTTTTCTACCCGGCCCTTGAACAGGGTTCCGATGATGCTTTCGTGGACGAATTCGTCGCCTGGGGCGAGTTTGCCTCTTGCTGCGAGCTGGGCCATGCGGGCGGAGGTGCCGGTGCCGCAGGGCGAGCGGTCGAGCGCCTTGTCGCCGTAGAACACAGCGTTGCGGGCGTGAGCCTCGGGATGACGGGGTGCGCCGGTCCACATGACGTGGGACAGACCGTTGATTTCGGGGGTCAGCGGGTGGACATACTGGGCGTTAGACTGGCGCAGGGCCTGGCGCAGCTTCGGGCTCCACAGCAGCAGGTCGGCGGGGGTGACCGAGTCGAGCCCGGGGTAGTTCTGCTGGGGTTCGACGATGGCGTAGAAATTTCCGCCATAGGCGATGTCAACGCGGAGTTCGCCGAGGCCGGGCACTTCGACCGCAACGTCGGTCGAGTGCAGGAACGAGGGGATGTTGGTGATGCGGACGGCATCGACGTAAGGACCGTTCTGCGTGTAGCGGGCTTCGACGAGGCCAGCGGGCGTGTCGATGCGGAGAACGCCGGGCTCGCGGGGCGTGACCAGGCCGCGTTCCAGCGCCATCGTCACCGTGCCGATTGTGCCGTGGCCGCACATCGGCAGGCATCCCGTGGTTTCGATGAACAGGAAGGCGATGTCGGAATCCGGCCGCGTCGGCGGGTAAAGAATAGCACCCGACATCATGTCGTGGCCGCGCGGCTCGAAGCACAGTGCCGTGCGCACCCAGTCGAACTCTCGCATGAAATGGGCGCGTTTTTCCACCATGTCGCGGCCTTCCAGGTTGGGGCCGCCACCGGCGACCAGGCGGACCGGATTGCCGCAGGTGTGTCCGTCGACACAGAAGAACGTGTGGCTGGCCATTCGCAATCCCTTTGCACTCGCACAGCTTCTGTCATGATCCTGCATCGAAGGAGACAGCGATGATCAGAACTGGTGCCGCCTATCGTGACGGGTTGTGTGACGGTCGGGAAGTGTGGATGGACGGCGAGCGAGTGGCCGATGTCACCACCCATCCGGCGTTTCGCCCGATCGTCGATGTGCGGGCGCGCATGTACGACATGGCACATGAGGCGGCGTTCCAGGACAGGCTGACCTATACGGAGGCGAATGCGCGAAATTCCACGCTGACCCGGCCGCCGCGCCAGGCGTCGGACTGGTCGGACAAGGTGGCGGCCGTCGATGCCGTCATGCAGGACATCGGCGGCGTGGTGACGCGGGTGGGCGACGAGACGGTGGGCGAAATGTGGTCGCTGCAGGACGGGCGGGACGTTCTGGCCGAGATCGATCCGCAGTTCGCAGGTAACATCGATCGCCACATCCGGCTGGTTGTGGAGAACGATGTGTTCCACGTCTCCGCCAACACCGATCCGAAGGGTGACCGGTCGGTCGCACCCCAGGACCAGGATCCGGACATGATGGTGCATGTGACACATGATGGTGCATGTGACGCGAGAGACCGATGCCGGGATCATCATCCGAGGCGCCAAATACGAGACGGCTTCGGCCTATGCGGACCAGGCTTTCCTAAAGCCCACGTTCGGCGCCTGGACCAACGACAAACTCTCCGACTATGCCATCGGCTGCATCGTGCGGATGGGGGCGCCCGGGGTGAAGCATATCTGCCGCACCGGCTTCGCCGGACGCGGCAGCATCGCGGATTACCCGCTGTCCAACCGGTTCGACGAGGTGGAGGCGCTGGTGGTGTTCGACGATGTGCTGATCCCGTGGGAGGACGTGTTCTTCTACCGGCACACCCGGGCGGCGCAGTTCATCCGTGGCACGCTGCATCGTTATTCGGCATTCCCGTTTGTGCTGCGGCTGCTGTACGTGGCGGACATGATGATCGGCGTGGCGATGTTGAACGCGCGTCAGACCGGGCTCGACAAGCTGCAGGCGGTGCAGGAGAAACTGGCCGACCTCGCCTGCTACCGCGAAGGGATCAATGCGCATCTGACGGCCTCGCTCACCCTGGCCGAACGGAGCCCCGCGGGATTGCTGATGCCGCAGCAATCGATTTTGTATGCCGGGCGGGTGTTCGCCTGCTCGCAGCTGCCGGCGATGATGCATATCGCGCGCGAACTATGCGGCGGGCAGATCTGCGTGACCCCGAATGCGGCGGCGTTCGAGTCGGCCGGGACGGGTAACTGGCTGTCCAAGTTCTACACACTGAACGATCGATGGGAGGCGGAGGATCGTCGCCGACTGCTGGCGTTCGGGCGGGATCTGCTGAACTCCGATTACGCCGGCCATCGCCTGACTTTTGCGCAGTTTGCCCAGGCGCCGCACTTCAACCATCTGGCGGCGGTGTACAGAAGCTTCGATTTCTCTGGCCCGCTCGACTTTGTCCGCAGAGCCGCCGGGCTATCGGCAAAAACCGCATCATAGCCAGTGTCCTTCCGGCATCGATCTTGCTTGCCTCTGGCGCGATTGCATGGCAGTCGTCGCTTTGCCGCATAGCCGGGCGGAAACAGCATCAGGAGACCAGAATGAATTCAACCAAGATCCTCGCCATGCTCGGCCTCGCCGCTGGCCTGGTCGCCGGCGCATCGTCGGTACAGGCGAAGGACTGGAAAACGGTGCGCATCGGCATGGACGCCAGCTACGCGCCGTTCGAGAGCGTCAACCCGAAAGGCGAGATCGTCGGCTTCGAGGTCGATTATTTCAATATCCTGTGCGCCAAGGCAAAGCTGACCTGCACGTTTCAGAACCAGGACTGGGACGGCGTCATCCCTTCCCTGCTCGCCAGCAAGTTCGACGTGATCGCCTCCTCGATGAACATCACCGCGGCGCGGGCGCAGAAGGTGTTGTTCTCCGATATGTACATGGCGACCCCGCCGGCGCTGTCGACGTCGGCTGCGAACAAAAGCGACGACATCTCGCCTGCGGCCCTGAAGGGCAAGTCGATTGGTACGCAGTCCTCGACAATCCACGCCAACTACCTGGAAAAGTTCTACAAGGATTCAGAGATCAAGCTGTATCCGACGCAGGATGAACCGAACCAGGATCTGGCGTCGGGCCGCCTCGACTACGTGATGGGCGATGCGATCGTGACGCAGGACTTCATCGATAAGCATGGCAACGGCTGCTGCCGACTGGTGACGACCATCAAGCGGGTGCCCGAGATCCATGGCCCGGGCGTGGGCGCTGCGTTCCGCCCCGAGGACAAGGATCTGGCGGCGATCTTCAACAAGGCGATTGCCGAAGCGGATGCCGATGGCAGCTTCGTGACGCTGGAAAAGAAGTATTTCAAGATCGACATCCGCGGCAAGTAAACGAGATCCATGGAGTCGGTTGCTCTCATCTTCGGGCCTGACGGCTGGGGCAATCTGCTGCTAGAGGGGGCCGTGGTCACCGTATTGCTTGCGGTGACCACGATCCCTTTCGGCTTTGGCGGTGGGCTGCTGCTGGCGGTGTTGAAGGGGTCGAAGAATCGGCTGCTGCGGGCGGGGTGTGAGAGCTACACCACGTTCTTTCGCGGCATTCCGGATCTGCTGTCGCTGTTCCTGGTGTATTTCGGCCTGCAGGCGCTGATCGACTGGCTGAGCCGCACCCTTGGCCTGCCGTTCCATCTGGAGGTGAACGCCTTCGTCGCCGGCGTGGTCGCCCTTTCTGTGGTGGTGGCGGCCTATTCCAGTGAGGTTTGGGTGTCCGCCATCAACGCGGTGCCGGTGGGGCAGATCGAGGCGGCGCTGTCATTGGGGCTGACGCGGCGGCAGACGTTTCGCCTTGTGGTGATGCCGCAGCTGTTGCGGGTGGCGCTGCCGGGATTGGGCAATATCTGGACGATTTTGTTGAAGGACACGTCGCTGATTTCAACGCTTGCGGTGATGGACCTGTTGCGCGCGGCCTCCGAGGCCAGCCGGTTCACGCGCCAGCCGCTGCTGTTCTATTCGGTGGCGACGCTGATGTATTTGGTGATCAGCATCGCCTCCGGCCTGATACAATCGCATCTCGAGCGCCGCGCCAACCGGGCGTATGCGTGATGGCGGCGCTGCAGGCCTGGTTTCCGCTGCTGTTTAACTTCTCATTGCTGGACGAATACGGCTGGCGGCTGGTTTCGGGGTTGATCATCACCGTCAAGGTGGTGGGGATTTCCTGTGCGCTGGGCTTTTTGCTGGCCTATCCGATCTGCCTCGCGCGGATGTCGTCGAACCGCATCCTGTCGAATGTGGCGATGGGGTATGTGACATTCTTTCGCGGCACGCCGCTGCTGTGTCAGCTTTATCTCGTCTATTACGGCGCCGGGCAGATCCGGCCGGAACTGACCTCGATGGGATTGTGGCTGTTCTTCCGCGAGGCTTATTTCTGCTGCATCTTTGCCTTTGCGCTGAACACGGCGGCGTACCAGTCCGAAATCATGCGTGGCGCCCTGGCCTCGGTGCCGAAGGGGCAGATCGAGGCCGCGAAGGCGCTGGGTCTTTCGCAATACGCCATCGCGCGGCATGTGGTGTGGCCGCAGGCGATGCTGGTGGCCGTGCGGCCGTTCGGCAACGAGCTCATCACCGTCATCAAGGCGAGCGCCCTGACGGCGATCGTGACGTTGCTGGATTTAATGGGTCAGACGCGGTTCGTGTTCGCACGGACCTTCGATTTCTCCATCTATCTATACTGCGCCATCATTTATCTCGTGATGACGGAGACGATACGCCGGGTGTTGGGAGCGATCGAACGCAGGCTGTCGCGACACATGGTGGTGAATGCGGAAGTTCCTATGAAGACCCGTGGCCTTGTTCTGGCCAGGTTCCGCCGCGCCACGTCTTAGAGCGGGATGACGTCTGATAGGCGACGTGATCCCGCTCTATAATTCTCAACAGGCCATAGAGCAGAAACCGATCAATCTGGTTCATACCCCGCTGCGGTAAAGTCGTTGGCACATTCATGCGGCGTGAAGCGTGGGAGAGCTTCGCCAATGGCGATCCGAAGCTCATCGACCGTGCGGGCAGCGGCTTTGCGAAGCATCGCCTTGAGCGTGGAGAAGCCGTTCTGGATTGGGTTGAAGCCGGGCAAGTAGGGCGGCAGGCAACGCAGCGTCGTGCCGGCTGCCTCGATCGCGCGGTGGACGTTTTCTCCTTTGTGGGCCGGCAGATTGTACATGATGACGACGTCGCCTCGGTTCAGCCGGCGCCGCGGTTGACCGCACGAGCTGCGTCGATGAACGCCGTGATCGCGCGGCTCGCAGCCCGGCTGCGCAGCGTGAAGGCGGAGACTGGAAGCGTCGTTCCCAGCGCCAAGGGCAGCGCGACCAAATTCCACGCCTTCGCGCAGTTCCGGACCAAGCTCTCGGGAAACGCAGTGACGAATTCTCCGCTCGTTAAAAGTTGCAGGCGCAGCATCATCGAGTAGGTGGTAACCGCTGGCACCGCCATGCGGACGCCTTCCGAGCGATGGCCGTCCGCCACCAGGTCGTACACCGCGGTGCCTGCCGGGGCGAGCACCCAAGGCTTGTTCGCGAGGTCGGCGAATCGCATCGATGCCACGTGCGCCCAGGCATTGTGGCCGCCGGCCACGAGCAGAAGCGCC
>JANXSM010000094.1 GCA_025352665.1 Rhodospirillales bacterium
CGAACCGTCGGACGGGATAAGTTCAGATCACGCGCAATCGAGCTAATGCTCTCCTTGCTGATCAAATGCCGACGCCGGATCTCGGCAATCATATCCATGAGCAACACCCCAGATTCTCCAGCGCAAACGCCGGATGATCGCATGACCCAGGGTGGAAACTATTGGACGCTGTTTACCCCGGGAATCTGGAAAGTTTTGCACGCTGTTTTACACGAAGGTGGTTCGCCATGGACCATCCAACGATTTTGCGGCTCCAGGCATCCAGCACGACAGCGAGGTAGAGGAACCCCACCACTGTCGGCACGTAGGTGATGTCGGCAACCCAGAGCTGGTTCGGCGCGGTCGCGGTGAAGTTGCGATCGACCAAATCGGGCGCGGGTCTCGCATCCTTGTCACGCCGTGTCGTGGTCGGCCCGGAGTGCCGATGGCTGGCGCCGACAAGCCCCGCGTCGCGCATCAGGCGAGCGATCCTCTTGCGGCCATGCGCCTGACCGTGATTGCGCAGCTCGGCGTGAACGCGCGGCGCGCCATATGTCGGGCGAGAACTGGCGTGCACCGTCTTGATGCGCTTCAGCAGCGTCGCGTCCGCCTCGGTGCGTGCAGACGGTGGGCGGTGCAGCCACGCATAGAAACCAGCTTTCGACACGCCGAGCACGCGTGCCATTGCGGCAATCGGGAATATGGCCTGGTTCGCGCTCATGAACCGGAAGAGCCGGATCGGAGCGTTCCGGTCTCGCGGGCAAACCAGGCCGCGGCTTTTGACAGTATGTCGCGCTCCAGCCGGAGTTGTTTGTTCTCACGGCGAAGGCGCACCAGTTCCTCGCGCTCAGGAGCGGCAAGTGCAACAGCCGCATCCCCTTGTCGGCCCTCTTTCTGGCTGACCTTTGCAACCCAGGCGCGGATCGACTGGCCGGTCGGCTCAAACTCGCGGGCAAGATCGTCGGGGTCACGGCCAGCCAGAACGAGATCGACCATCTGGCGGCGGAACTCAGGTGAATAAGGCGGTCGGGATTTGGGCATCGTTGGCACCTCTGGTGAAAGCTTCAGGGTGTCCATCAAACCGGGTCAATCCCAATCCCAGATGTTCTCCCGGCGCAGGATGTACTCACAGCGCGTGAGTTCGAGCACGAGCATCTTGTTGAGGCCGGGGATGGCGGTGAATTCGAACGTGTCCAAGCTCTTCACCGCCGGGAACCGTGCCGCCCGGATCCGCTATTCAACCGTCCGGCGCTCGCGGTCGATCAGCTCGAGCTCGATCAGCCGTAGCAGATAGCGGGGATGATCGACGCCGTCGCGGGCGCATTCCCGTGCGACTTTGTCATACTCGCGCAGCACGGCCGGTAACTTCAGCTGCTTGAGGTGATGGGCGAGCAACACCTGTGGCGTGCCGCTCGTCGTTGCCGCCGGCATCACGTCGACGCTGATCATGCTGCCTGCTCCGCAACCAGCGTTGCATAATCGGCGGCAGATGTTGTCTTCACCGTAAGCCTGGGCAAATGGGGATAGGCCGCCAGATCGAGACGGGCGGGGCGCCGCTCGATGCGGGCCAGCGCAATGAGCTTGACCGCGTCAAAGCCGATGGCACCGAGCCGGATCGCCTCGGTGATTGCGACCGTGACGATGTCTTTGGGCATGGCCTCCATCAGCCTCAGCACCTGGATAAACTCACGCTTGCCGCGGTTGCCCATAAGGGCTTCGAGCAGGTGGCGCAGATGCTGGAACACTTCCGGCAAGTCCCAGCCCTGCACGGCGGCGGCCTGGTCGAGCGCGTTCGGCTTGGTCTCGATCAGCGCGAGGTAATGCAGCGGATCGGCCACGAACTCCCCCTTACCATAGGCGCAGGGGTGCCGGGCGACGACAGTACCGCCGCACAGGATCACGACCTCGTCGACGAAGCCCTTCACGATGACATCCTGAAAGCCATGGCGCGTCGGCACCGAATAATCGTTGCAGCGGTAGCGAACGAGGGCGGTCGATGAGACCCGGGCTGCTCGCCTTTCGCAAGGCTCCAATGTCACCGCAGGCAGATCACCCAGCGCCGCGAGATCGGCCGCCAGCCGCTCGCCGATGGTCTGGGTCAGCCGCCCGGCGCGGTCGCACTGGCGGGCGCGGCAGCGTTCGGCCAGCATGGCGTTCAGATCGTCATAGCTCGCCGCCTCCGGGATCGGCGTCATGAAGTTAACGCGGGCGTATTTTACCAGCCCCTCGACCTTGTCTTTGTCATTGCCCTTGCCCGGACGACCGAACCGATCTGCGAATAAATAGTGGCTGACCAGCTCGGTGAACGCCCGCGTCCGCTCGCGCTTGCCATCGCCGCAGATCTTCGCCACAGCGATCTTGAGATTGTCGTACAGGATCGACAGCGGCACCCCGCCGAAGAACGCAAACGACGCCACATGCCCATCGAGGAAGGCCTCGGTCGTCTCGCGCGGATACGCCTTCACGAAGCAGGCATCCGATTGCAGCAGATCCATACAGAAGAAGTGGATCTTTTGGCGAATGCCGCCGATCACGCCAACCGCCTCGCCAAAATCCACCTGCGCGTGGCCAGGTGGATGCGCCAGCGGCACGAAAATCTCCCGCCCCCGCGCCCGGCAGACCCGGACATAGTCCTTCACCACCGTGTAGCCCCCGGAGAAGCCATGTTCGTCGCGCAACCGCTCGAAGATCCGCTTCGCCGTATGCCGCTGCTTCAAGGGCGCTGCCCGGTCGGTCTCGAGGATCAAATCGATCACTGCTAGCAGCGCACCCAGCTTCGGCTTCGCTACCGGAACCGTCCGTGTGTAGCCAGGCGGCAGCGAGAACCGGCACATCTTCAAAATCGTCTCGCGGCTCAGACCAAAAACACGGGCGGCCTCACGGCGGCTGTGGCCCTCAATGAAAACAAAGCTACGAACGGCGGCGTAGACTTCCACGGCAAACATCCCTAGCCGCCCCCAAAAGAGGGAAGCCTAACCACTGGCCGGGTTTTACACCGCCCGCGTCAGCACAGCGCCGACGCTCCATTGGCCTGGTTTGTCACCACCGTGCACACCTTGATAACTTAATCAACTCTTGTTTATTTGACAGTGTTATAACGTAATGTTATCACAAAGTCTCTCCAAAGCACGATCAGCCTGCGGCTGACTAGATTGTGGATTTAGGCTCGGCTTGATTTCTGCTTCAAGATTGTAGCTGGGATGGAGGCCAGCATCTATGGGTCATCCATATTTGATAGATTTGCGGGAGCGGGTTGTCGCCGCTGTTCGCTCCGGCATCAGCCGTGGTAAAGTGGCAACGTATTTTTGCGTTGGAGTATCGACGGCCATCCGATGGACCGCTCCCGAGCGTGAGATCGGCAGGCCGGCGGCGTTTGCGATGGGCGGCAAGTGTTCATTTTCGCTGGCGACCGAGCGATCATGGGTAATGGCGCGGCTGGAGGCCAAACCGGACATCACGCTGCGTGCTCTGCTAGCCGCGCTTCGAGAACGCAGCGTCATGGTCAGCTATTTCGCACTGGATCACAACACATGAGGCGTATTCTCCTTGCGACGGCAGCCCTAATCAGTCTCGTAGGGCCTAGGAATGCCTGGACCGCCACCGTCACGGGATCCATGGCTGTATCCGCAACCGTAACGACGGCGTGTTCCTTCAGCACTTCGTCGCTCGCTTTCGGCGAGGTGTCAAGCAGCGCGACGTCCAGCACCGCCACGATCACCGTGACCTGCACGAGCGGCGGCGCATACACCGTGGGTCTGGGCAATGGCCTGCACGCCGTTGGGGCCCTTCGTAATTTGCAGAGTGGAGGAAACGTTCTTTCCTACGGACTCTTTCAGGACTCCGCGCACGGAACCGTCTGGACAGATGTCGGCGCGGGATTGGTGTCGGGCACTGGCAACGCTGCAGCCCAAGCTCTCACCGTGTATGGCGCGATCCCGGCGGGACAGGCCTTGCTCTCCGGCAACGGCACACCCTACACCGACACCGTGGTGGTTACGCTGACCTACTAAGACGATCGGCTAAATCGGGGGGTAATCATGCGACCGACCCCATTCTGGGCTATCTTGGCGGTTCTGGTCTGCCTACTTTGCGAAAACGCCCACGCAGCTTCTCTGGAAATCTCGCCGCTCACCATCAGTCTCGCCCCTGGCCAGACTGCCACAACGATCGAAGTGAAGAATCGCGGTGCAGCACCTGCTGCGATTCAAGCGCGCGCCTACAACTGGGGCCAGGTCGGCGACGACGACGTTTTGACGCCGACACAAGACATTATTCTTTCGCCACCCATCTTCACCATTCCTGAAAATGCGTCGCAAACAGTGCGCCTGTTGTTGCGTGGCAGCGCCGAGACCAGGGAGGAACGCAGCTACCGTTTGTTGCTCGATGAGGTGCCCCCTGCCAATAACAGCAACAAACAGCTCGTCATCGCACTACGGATATCGCTGCCGATCATCGTGTCTTCGACCTCTGCCGGACCCTCCGTCCTGCAATGGCGGCTGGAACGGAATACCAACGGGCAGACTCATTTAACGGCGAGCAATACAGGCCGAACCGCCAACAGGGTTGGGACGATCGAGCTGACGCTGGCTGACGGCAGCCATCCGAAGATCGTGTCCCTGAGCGCGAACAGCTACGTCCTGCCTGGCGTACAACGTCACTGGAGGGTGCAGGGGGGCACCTCGGGGAAACAGATGCACCTCAGCGTCACCACTCAACTTGGCAGGACCGAGCAGGCCTTGAGCCCGTGACAGCTGGCCGCCTTGGCGCTATCGCGCTTGTGGCAGCCTTGCTGGCTGATTCGCCTGCCGTGTCTGCCGAACGGATATTGGCCTTGGAATTGATCATGAATGGCCGCCCGACCGGTCGCATCGGCGCTTTTACCGATCACGACGGCACGTTGTTCGCCACTCCTGCGGAGTTGCGCGCACTCGGCTTTGCCCTGCCTGGTAGGACAGGTGCCGGCACCGAGCCTATTCCGCTCTCGGCCCTGCCCGACATCCACGTGATGGTGAACGAGTCCAAGCAGACCCTCGTCGTCGTTGCCAGTGACGTGGCGCAGCAGCCAACTGAACTCGGCGGCACACGCTCCGCCCCCTTGGTGCCGATGTCGCCCTCAGGTTACGGTGCGGTACTCAATTATGACATCCTTGGTACTTTCAGCGGCGGACAGAACACTGGCGGAGCCCTGGTCGATCTGCGCGGCTTCAGCCCTTATGGGCTGCTACAGGGCACGGGCCTGTCCAGGATCAGCCCCTCTGGCGGCCAACAGACCTTTGTCCGCCTGGATACCACCTATACCTTCAGCGAAGCCGATAAGACGCGCCGCTGGCGCGCTGGCGACGTGGTGACGGGGGCCTTGCCTTGGAGCCGGGCCGTACGCCTGGGCGGCGTTCAGATGAGCAGCGATTTTGGCCTGCGGCCCGACCTGATCACCTATCCGCTGCCGGTGATCAGTTCCTCGGCTGCTCTACCCTCCACGGTGAACGTGCTCGTAAACGGCATCCGTCAGTTCAGTGAGATAGTGCAACCGGGTCCTTTTGCCGTCCACACGCTACCGGTGGTGACCGGCGCCGGTGAGGTCGCAGTGGCGGTACAGGATGCCCTTGGACGGCAGACCCTAGTCACTCTGCCTTTCTACGCCAGCACGGCGCTGCTCCGGCAGGGGCTGGCCAGCTATTCATTCGAGGCTGGCATGGTGCGCCGCAACTTCGGCTTCCGCAGCGATGGCTACGCTGATTGGGCGGTGAACGGCTCCGCGCGCTATGGCCTCAGCGATTGGCTGACGGTGGAAGGGCATGGCGAAGGTACGAGTGGGATCGGGCTGCTTGGCGCTGGCATGGCCATACAAGTCAGCATACTGGGCACCGCCAGCCTTTCCATATCCGGCAGCAGTGGTCGCAGCCATGACGGCATAACGACGCGCACCGGCCGCGGCAACACTGGTGGGCAGATTTCAGCTGGGTTCCAAAGGGTGGGGCGGGGCCTGAACTTTGACGTCAGCGGCACGGTCTCGACCAACAGCTACCGCGACATCGCAGCGGTGAACGGATCTCCGATACCAAGATCAACGTTCACGGCCAGTTTCGGCTACCAGTTTGGTGCGGCAGGCAGCATCGGGGCCGCCTATCTCAAGCAGACTTCCCAAGTTCAAGGGCCAGGCTCGCTGCAAGCCCAACTGGGCTATAGTATCCTAAGCAGCTCACAGGTAGAGCTCGTCACTGCCAGCTACAATGTTCCCATTGCCAGCACTGCTTCGTTTTACGCCAGCGGCTTCAAGGACCTGCGAAAGGGCAGCAGCTACGGGGTGGGGGTTGGGCTCACCTTTGCACTTGGCGAATCCAGCTCGGCATCCGTCGGCGGCGCAGTGGAGAACGGGCGGTTCACCTCCTCGGTTTATGCCTCCAAATACGCGTTGACGCAGAATGATTACGGATACCGGATGCAGGACTCTGAAGGGTTCGCCGCAAGGCGATCGGCAGAGGCAGAGTTCCTCAGCAGCTGGGGTCGCGTGTCCGCAGGCGTCGACCAGTCGGCTGGTCACCTTGCCGGGCGCGCCGGTGCCAGAGGCGCGCTCGTTGTGGCGGGGGGCGATGTATTCGCCGGCGACCAGATCTATGACAGCTTCGCCGTTGTAAACACCGGCGACGTCGCTGGCGTGCCGGTGCTTTATGAGAACCGGCCAGTGGGTAAGACAAACGCCAGCGGGCACCTGCTGATACCCTCGTTGCGGTCATTTCAGAACAATCAACTAGCGGTGGACGTGACCCGACTGCCGGCTGATATTGATGTTGGCCAAACCTCGGTTCTGGTACGCCCACCCGACCGGTCCGGTGTCATGGTGGATTTTCGTGTGGGCAAGGTGAACGCTGCGCTGCTCCGGCTGCAGGACAGCAACGGTCATCCTCTTCCGCTCGGATCGGTTGTGAAGGTGGAGGGCGCTGAGGATGCGCCAGTTGGCTACGACGGGGAAGCCTACGTGACGGGATTGAAACCAACGAACCGGGTTTCGATAAGATTACCTAACGAGACAAGATGCTCTGTGCAATTCCACTATATGCCAGTGAAGGGCGATATTCCCGTCATTGGCCCCCTGCACTGTCAATGAGACGCCATTTGTCCATCCGGCTGCGACGGTCCGGCATGCGGATGACGCTGCTGCTGCTTGCAGTCGTTTCTTTTGCGCCCGCACGTGCGGGAAACGGCACCAGCTGCTTTCTGTCGATCACGCCGCTCGCTTTCGGCAAATACGTGCCGTTCGCAAGTTCGCCATCCGACTTCACGGCGACGATCATGGTAAACTGCACCACCTCCAGCGCTCTGTCCGTCCCCATCCATGGGACCATCATCCTGGCTGGTGCCGATGGGCCATTCAGTCGCCGGTTGAACACGGGATCGCATAGCCTGCGGTATCAACTCTATCTCGATCCCGCCAGAACCCTGTTATGGGGCGATGGTAACGGCGGGAGCGGCACGGGATCAGTGTCCGGTACTGTCAGCGAGAACATACCCTTTCGGCAAATATTGATTGTGTATGGTCGAATTCAGGCGCGGCAATCCTATGCGCATGTTGATACCTACGCCGATCAAATTATTGCAGTTCTCAATTACTAGTAGGCTTCTGAAAAGCATGGTGCATCTTCGCGTATCGTGATTCCCTCTGTCTGTTGAGACGGAGCAAGCATGCGCGGACGTGATGCTTTGGCTGGGTCATTGTTCAGTTACGTGGACCTGGAGAAACGGGTTCGTGCGGACCACCCTTTACGGGTGATCCGCACCATTGTGAACACGGCCCTACTTGCGATGTCGCCTGACTTTGACCGGCTCTATGCACAGTTTGGCCGTGAGTCGATTCCACCGGAACGGCTGTTGCGGGCGCTACTGTGTAATACCAACCCACCTTGAAGCTGACTCTTCCAGCATCAAGGTGGGTTGGTATCGCGCGCCGGGCTGGCCGGCGGCGGCGCGCAAAATATGACTCATGGCAAACCGTCGTTGACACATCCTTCATGTGTGAACCTCAAGGCGGGTTGGTATAAAACGGCTCTGTTGCAAACTTTGGCGTTGTCCGTCGGGATGGGGTTCGAGCAAGGAAGCGACCGCGTCATGTGATGGGCGAGCGCGGCGTCTTGCTCGACCATTCGACGATCTATTGTTGGGTTCAGCGATACGCACCGGAGATGGAGAAACGGCTACACTGGCAGTGGCGGACGCCGCGCTCAACAAGCTGGCGCGTCGATGAGACCTACGTGAAGGTAAGAGGCCAGTGGGCTTACCTTTATCGGGCCGTCGACAAGCATGGGAACACGATCGACTTCTATCTCTCGCCGACACGCAACACGGCGGCGGCGAAGCGCTTCCTGGGTAAGGCGCTGAACGGATTAAAAGACTGGGAGACGCCTACGGTCATCAACACCGACAAGGTGTCAAACA
The DNA here is from genome assembly GCA_025352665.1 of Rhodospirillales bacterium. Taxonomy (GTDB): domain Bacteria; phylum Pseudomonadota; class Alphaproteobacteria; order Acetobacterales; family Acetobacteraceae; genus CAIQQQ01. The sequence goes on from JANXSM010000094.1 coordinate 8,410, forward strand.
GCGTCGGAAACTTTCCAGGGAACAGCGTCCAAAAGTTTCCAGTTGGTCAGGCCGATTTCGGCTGTTTTTCACGCTGTTTGAAGCGATATGAGTCGTTGCCGGTTTCCAGGATGTCGCAATGATGCGTGATGCGGTCCAGCAGGGCTGTGGTCATCTTGGCGTCCCCGAAGACCGTTACCCACTCAGAGAAGGAGAGGTTGGTCGTGATGATCAGTGAGGTTTTCTCGTAAAGCTGACTGATCAGGTGGAACAGCAAGGCGCCCCCTGATGCCGGGAATGGCAAATAGCCAAGTTCATCGAGGATGACGGCGTCCATCTGAACCAATTGCCGGGCCATGTTCCCAGCTTTGCCCTGCTGCTTTTCCTTCTCCAGTTGGTTGACCAGATCGACAGCGTTGTAGAAGCGAACACGCTTGCCCTGGTGTACAGCAGCAACGCCCAAAGCCGTTGCAAAGTGACTTTTCCCCGTGCCGGTGCCGCCGACCAGGATCAGGTTGTGTGCCGTTTGCATAAAGGCAGCGCTCGCCAGTTGTTGCATCTTGGCTTGTGGCAATGGCGTCTCCGCCCAGCCGATTCCGGTAAGATCGCGATGCACCGGGAAGCGCGCTGCCTTGAATTGATAGCGCAGGCTACGAATCTGGCGATCGGCAAGCTCGGCTTGGATCAATCGGTCGAGCCAGGCTTCGGGTTGAACCGGCCGTCGCGGTCCTTCGCTGAGCAATTCGTTCCAGGCCGTCGCCATGCCGTAGAGATGCAGCGCCTTCAGTTGCGCCAGGCGATCGAGGCCCAGTGGATCAGTGAACAACATGGCTCACCTCGCGCAGACGGTCATAGCGCCCACAATCGGCCAATGGCTCGGTCTGGAGCTTGAGCATATTGGACACCGTCACCCCCTTCGGCTGCACCGGTGCGACCAGCCGACGCATCTCGTTCATCACCACGGACGCGGTGACGACATGACCGTCCAACACCAGTTCGCAGGCCACTTGCAGCGGCTCCAGGCCGAATTCACGCGCCATCAAAAGCAATTCCACAAACGCCCGGTCGCCCCTGGGCTGTTTCAGAATCCGATCCCGAACAAGCTGGATGGCGGGCGGCAAGGCCCATTCCCGGAACGGCAGGCCATTGCGCAACGCTCCAGGCTTGCGCTCCAAGATCGGCAAATAGTGCCAGGGATCGCAGATCAGAAGATCACGTCCGAAGCGGCGGGCGTGTTCAGCGATTATCATCCCGTCGGCCACGATGCGCACGCCGGTCGCTGTGCTGCGCACCGACACGGCGCGCCCGGCATACGCCGCCGGAACGCTGTAGCGATTGC
>JANXSM010000100.1 GCA_025352665.1 Rhodospirillales bacterium
CAGCGTGTAATCTGCCAGAAGACCTATGCGATGCGAAATCGCATCGAGCGGTTCTTCAGCAAGCTCAAACATTCACGACGCTGCGCCACCCGATATGACAAGCTTGGAAATAGCTTTCTCGGCTTTGTTCAGCTTGCAACAATCAGACTGTGGATACGGTTTGTCCACACTACCTAGCATAGTATCGATCCGGTGAGGGCCACGGCGTCGCCGTGATCTCATCCGTATTAGCCCTGCTTCTTTGCGATCCTTGTTCGTGCGGCATTGCGGCGGTTGGCGATGCGGCTGAGAGCGATCCTGAGAGGGAGTTCGTCGATCTCCTTGGGCTCCCAGCCATCCAGGTATTCTGCGACCTCCGCGTGGTCCTGGTGCTGGGGGTCGGCGAGCGCTTTGAGCATGTTGTAGTAGCCCGGGATGCCGCCGCAGTCTTCGGGTGGGCAATCCCATTCGCCGCCGACGTAGTGCGGATAGGAGACGCCCGGCGCGCCCTGGCGGATGGCGGTAACCGTCAGCCGGTGCGCCCAGGAGTCGCCGAAGTCGTAGAGATATTCGATCGTCGTCTTGCGAGGCTTCAATACGTCGCGCAGACGAACCTTGATCGCTTCGATGCGCGGCGCTGTTCCCCAGTCCTCGTCCATCGGTAGGCCGTAGCTCTGCTGGCCGATCGTGAACTCCCACAGGTGATAGTCGAGCCAGCCCATGGTGATCTGGACGATGTCGTGCAGCACCTTCAGCGTGATCGACGTTGGCACCTCCACCTCGCGCCAGATCAGCGGGTCGGTGTCCAGCAGTTCGATTCTGACCGTGCAGACCTGGTTGAAGCTCTGGACTGCGGACGTGTCGTTGGCAGGTGTCTTGCTGGCCGGGCTCATGCCGCCAGTTTAGCAGCGTGTCCCGCGCAGTTCCAGGGCAGTAACTCGTCGAGCCGCGAGGCCGGGTGGTCGGCGATGCGGCGCAGCACGTCTGCAAGCCAGGCGCGGGGGGCGAGGCCGTTGAGCTTCGCGGTGACGATCAGCGTGCCGCGAACACGTGGCTACTAATCAGCGCGACCAGGGGCGCCAGCGCGGCGGTACAGGCGCCGACCCAGTCCGCCAGGGTGGAGACATCCAACTCGATGCCCTCGCGGGCGAACGTGTCGCTCTGCCGGGTGAGCGGCAGGTGCTGGCCGAACTTCGCCTCCAGGATGGTCGCCATAGTTCGGGCCCGGCGCGCCCGCGCGGGATAACGTGGAACGGGGCGGGCACCTGCGTGATGGCCTCGCAGGCCCGGCAGGCGAAGCGCTCGCGCACGGTCTGGATGACCTTGAACTGGCGCAAGATGACCTCCAGCGTCTCGGTCACGTCCTCGCCGAGCTTGGACAGCTTGCCCTGGCAGCATGGACAGGCCGCGGGTCCGGAGATCACCACGCGCTCGCGTGGTAGGTGGGCCGGGAACGGTGCTCGAACCGGCTTGCGGTGGGTGCTGGTGGGCCTGGCCGGGTCAGGAACCGTCCCGATCGCGGTGTTGTCCTCGGTGGCGGCGGCCTCGGCGCCGGAGGCGCGCTGCTCGGCGGCACGCCGGGCCACCTGCTCGGCCAGTAGGGCTGCGCGGAGAGCGGCGACGTCGTCGGACGGAGGGGCGGAGGCGGTCGGCATACCGAGATTCAAGCACAATCATCCCGGTGTTGGGTACTGCGGAATGCAGTCCAAACGGCAGTTTTTGACGTCAGCCCGCCGCCTGAGGCCGCCAGGTATGCTGCGGGTTCCGCCAGTCGATGCCGTCCAGCATGTAGCCGAGCTGGGCCGCCGAGATCGACACCACACCCTGCGTCGGCGTGGGCCAGATGAACCGGCCGCGCTCCAGCCGCTTGGCGTAAAGCGACATGCCGACGCCATCGTGCCAGAGGATCTTCACCAGGTCGCCGCGCTTGCCCCGGAACACGTAGAGGTCGCCCGCGTGCGGGTCGCGCTGCAACGCCTGCTGCGCCTGGAGCGCCAAGCCGTTCATCCCCCGCCGCATGTCGGTGTGGCCGACCGCGAGCCAGACGCGAACCGCAGAAGGAACCGGGATCAACGCCGCACGGCCGTGATGATCCGACGCAGCGCCGCCAGGCCGACATCCGCACCGACCCGGAGGCAGGTGCCATCGGTCAGCGCGCCCCGCCGGACCTGCTGGCGCCAGTTCGACAACAGGCCGCGGCTGATATGATGCCGCCGGGCCACGTGGGAGACGATTGCACCCTGGCTCTGCGCCTCCGCGACAATTCGGAGCTTGTTATCGATCCGCCACCGGCGTCGACGCTCAACCCCAGTGATAATCTCCATCCAGCAACCCCAACCCTGACCTTAACGACGCACGTACGAGCGTCGCTATGGTCACCTCGGATCGACAACTACCGCCAGAAGGCCGTCACCGGAGGGATACTCAAGTCACTCGGGTAGCGAAGCTTGTCGCGATTGTAGCGGGGACGGTTCTCGAAGGTCCACACAGGGCACCTTTTGCAGCAATGCCGTCGATAGATTCACAACTTCGCCGCGTCGCTCAAGCGATATTTCCAGTCATCCGCAACAGACTTAGAAGACTCATAAAGTCGCCGGACGGATACTTAGATCTCCGCCCGGTTCCAATTTTTTGTTAAAACAGATTGATCGAATTGTGTGACTGCAGATCACCTAGGGTGGCCGCGCCCGCCCCGTGAAGCGTGGCAACTAGTACGAAGTGGCCACCAGAGCCGTTGGTATCGAT
>JANXSM010000108.1 GCA_025352665.1 Rhodospirillales bacterium
CTTTCTTCCGTCAGCGGCGCAGGCTCAAGCGGGCGATCAGGGACTGATAGCGGGCTTCGTCTTTGCGCTTTAGGTAATCGAGCAGGCGGCGGCGGCGGCCGACGAGCATCAGCAGTCCGCGGCGGGAGTGGAAATCCTTGGCGTGTACTTTAAGGTGCTCGGTCAGCGTGGTGATCCGTTCGGTGATCAGGGCCACCTGAACTTCGGGGCTGCCGGTATCGTTGGCGCCCGTGGCATAATCGGTGAGAATCGTCGTACGACGCTCCGCGTTCATCGACATCGTCTAGTCTCCTATGGGTGGACGGGTGTCGCGCGGGTCACATCAACCGCTCGGGTTTCAACCAACCCTCTTCGAGGCGGCAGAGTCCGATCACGCGGCTCCCCGCCATGGCGCGGGCCAAACCCCCTTCGGGATCGGCCGCCCGTGGAATGCGCCCCATCAAATCCACCAGGCTGATCGCCTGACCATGAGAGAGGGCGGAGGCTTCTGCGTCGGTCAAGGCCAGCGCCGGGATGTCGGCCAGCGCGGTCGCGACCGGAAGCAAAAAGTCCGGGGAAGCCGGGGGGGTATCCTCCCGCCGTTCCAATTTGTCCAGGGAAATCGCCTGAGACTCCAGGAACGGGCCCACCCGCAGACGGCGCAGCACGCTGATATGGCCGACCGTGCCGCAGGCGACCGCGATGTCCCGCGCCAGGCTGCGCATATACACACCCTTGCCGGACTGCACTTCGAACTCGGCGGTATCGGCATTGGGACGGCCGACCAGCTCGAAACGATCGACACGGGCGGGCCGGGCCTCCATCACGGGAGCCCGGCCTTCGCGGGCCATGTCATAGGCGCGTTCGCCGGCGATCTTGATCGCGGAATAGATCGGCGGCACCTGCATGATGTCGCCGATGAAGGCCGGCAGCGCCGCGCGGATCTGCTCGTCGGTCGGGCGAACGTCGGACGTCGCGATGGTCTGGCCATCGGCATCATCGGTGTCGCGCGCATCGCCCAGGGTCAACGTGAACCGGTATACCTTGGTGCCGTCCATCACATAGGGCACCGTCTTGGTGGCGGACCCGAAAGCGATCGGCAGAATGCCGGTTGCCAAGGGATCGAGCGTGCCGCCGTGGCCGGCTTTCTGGGCATCGAACCAGCGACGCACGCGGTTGACGACGTCGGTGCTGGTCAGCCCCTGGGGCTTGTCCACGATCAGCCAGCCGTCGAGGGCACGGCCGCGTGGTTTGCGTTGGCGCATGAGATTCCTGGTTATTTTTGGAGGTCGCGCGCCACGTCGGGCGCACGGAGCAGGCTATCGACATGCATGGCGTAGTCGATGCTGGTATCGGCCTGGAACGAGATATCGGGCGCCACACGCAGGCGCAGTTCCTTTGCGACGCAGCTGCGCAGGAACGGGGCGGCGCGACGCAGGGCCGGCAGTTTGTCGGCGATGTCGGAGCGGCCGAGGCGGGTGACGAAGGCGGTGGCACGTTTTAGGTCGGGGCCGATTCGGACCTCGGTGACGGTGATGAGCACGTCGTGCAGCTCATGGTCATGCACTTCTCCGCGGGCGAATACGCCCGACAGCACGTGGCGGATTTCCTCCGCCACGCGCAGCTGTCGTTGCGTGGGCGCCTTGGCTGAATTGGCGGCGGTGGCCTTCGTCAACCCGGCACCATCTCGACTTCGAAGCACTCAACGACGTCCTTGACCTGGATGTCGCTGTAGTTCGCAAACGACAGGCCGCATTCGTAGCCGCGGGCCACTTCGCGGACGTCGTCCTTGAAGCGCTTCAGCTGAGTCAGCTCGCCGTTGTGGATTACGACGCCCTCGCGCAGCAGGCGAACGCCGCAGCCGCGCTTGACCAGGCCTTCGGTGACCATGCAACCCGCGACCTTGCCGGTCTTGGTGATGTCGAACACCATGCGGACTTCGGCATAGCCCAAGAACTTCTCGCGTGCTTTCGGCGAAACCTTGCCGCGGACCATCTTCTCCACGTCGTCGGCGACGTCGTAGATGATCGAGTAGTAGCGAATGTCGACGCCGTCGCGGGTGGCGAGCTCGCGCGCCTGGCTGGTGGCGCGCACGTTGAAGGCGATGATAACGGCACTGGAGGCCTTGGCGAGCTGGATGTCGCTTTCGGTGATCTGGCCGACCGTCGAGTTCAGCACGCGCACGCGCACTTCCTCATGTGCCAGCTTGAGCACGGTGGCCTGGATCGCCTCCGAGCTGCCCTGCACGTCGGCCTTGATGAGCAGTGCGACCTCTTTTTGAACGCCAGCCTGAATGCGGGCCAGCATTTCGTCGAGCGTGCCGCGGGCTGCGGTCATCACACCGGCGTTTCTGTCGCGGATCTTGCGCTGACGGAACTCGCTGATCTCCTTGGCGCGGCTTTCGTTCTCGACGGCCACGAGAGGCTCGCCCGCGCCGGGAACCCCGGCAAGGCCCAGGATCTCGACCGGGGTCGAGGGACCGGCGGTTTTTATCTGGCGGCCCTTGTCGTCGAGCATGGCGCGCACGCGGCCCCACTCGGCGCCGGCCACGACGATATCGCCCTGGCGCAGCGTGCCTTTCTGGACGAGCACCGTCGCCACCGGGCCACGGCCGCGATCCAACCGGCTTTCGATCACCGAGCCTTCGGCCGGACGGTCCGGATTGGCGCGCAGGTCGAGGATTTCGGCCTGCAGCAGAATGGCTTCGGCCAGCTTGTCGAGGCCGGTCTTCTTGGTCGCGGAAACCTCCACGTCCATGGTCTCGCCGCCGAGGTCTTCCACCACGATGTTGTGGCTGAGCAATTCCTCGCGCACCCGCTGCGGGGTGGCGTCCGGCTTGTCCATCTTGTTGATGGCCACGATGATCGGGGCACCGGCCGCCTGGGCGTGCTTGATGGCCTCGATCGTCTGCGGCATCACGCCGTCGTCGGCGGCAACCACCAGGATGACGATGTCGGTCACCGAGGCGCCGCGGCTGCGCATGGCGGTGAAGGCTTCGTGGCCTGGCGTGTCGATGAAAGTGATTTTCTCGCCGCCGGACAGCTCGACCTGATAGGCGCCGATATGCTGGGTGATGCCACCGGCCTCACCGCCGGCAACGTCGGCCTTGCGTAGCGCATCGAGCAGCGATGTTTTGCCGTGGTCGACATGGCCCATGATGGTGACCACCGGCGGACGCGGTGTGCGCTCCTCGTCGCTGTCCACGGCCCCTTCCAGGCCAATTTCCACATCGTCCTCGGAAACACGCTTCACCTTGTGGCCGAATTCGGCGACCACGAGTTCAGCGGTGTCGGCATCGAGCGACTGGGTGATGGTGGCCATCACGCCCATCTTCATCAGGCTCTTGATGACCTCGGCACCCCGGGTCGCCATACGGTTGGCGAGTTCCTGGACCGTGATGTGGTCGGGCAGCACAACTTCGCGCACCACCTTCACCTGGTCGGCACGCAGACGCTCCAGCTCGGCCTGGCGACGCTCGCGCTCGCGCTGGCGACGCACCGAGGACAGGCTGCGAACGCGATCGTCTTCGCCTTCGATGGCGGCCTGAACGTCGATACGACCGGGACGCCGGCGATCGTCGGTGGCCTTTTTCGCGGCGGGCGCCGGCACCTTGCGCGCAGCGGCACCGGGCAGGCCGCCGGGACGGCGAGCGCGATTGTCGTCCTCCTCAGCCTGTGGGCGCAGACGCAATGTTTCGGCAGGCGTTGCGGGGCGGGCCGGGACCGCTGGCGCTGCAGCCGTACGGGCCGGCGCAGGGCGAGTTGCAGGTTCGGCGGCGCGGGCGCCGGGGTTCAGCGCCTGGGCCGCGGCCTGGACTGCCGACTGTGCTTCGGCGGAGCGCTTCGCCTCGGCCTCGGCGGCCTCGCGCCTGGCGCCTTCGGCTGCCTCGCGGATGGCTTCCTCGGCGGCTTTTTTGGCTTCTTCCTCACGCCGGCGCGCCTCTTCGGCGGCCGAGAGAATGGATATCTTTTCCTGTTCACGCCGCTCGACTTCCCGCAGCGCCTGCACACGGGCCTGTTCGGCCAGCACGCGCTGGCGCGTCGCAAGCTCGGAGGCGGTGAGCGCCCGGCCGGCACCGGCTGGCGGGCGGGCAGGGCTGACCACGGGCCGCGCGGCCGGGGCCGGACCTGAACCGGTTGGCGCCGGCGGCACCGGGCGCACGGGTAAAGGACCCGGGCCCTGAGCACGCTTCTTGCGCACCTCGACCTGGACTTCCTTGGAACGCCCGTGGCTGAAACTCTGTCTAACGGATCCGGCATCCACGGTCCGCCCGACTTCTGTACGGCTTGCGGGCCGCAGAGAGAGCCGGCCCTTGGCCGCGTCCTGATCGTTGCCGTCGCTCATATACCCGCCTGCAATCTAGAAGTCTTGCCCGCCGACCGCGTCGGTGGGCCATCTTTCGTCCCAGTCCCAGCGCGCATCACGGACAATCCCGCCAAACGCTCCGCCTCGATGGCGAGAAGCTCGGCCAACCTGCCGCGCGCTATCGCCACATGAACCACATGGTCGCGGCCGAACACCGTGCCCAAGGTGGCGCCATTCAGCGGCGTGATCACCGGGACCACATGCCGCCCGAGGAAGCGCGCCCGCTCATCCTCGCTGCCGTCGCTTGCCTCGATCACCAGCGCCGCGCGGCCGGCCTTCAGCCATTCGCCCGCCTTCTGGAAACCACACACGGCCTGACCGGCACGCCGGGCCAGACCGAGGCTGTCGCCAATTCGCCGCACGAGCGAGTCTTGCAGAACGGCGGTGAGGTCGGGGGGCACCGTCACGGGACCGCGTGCTGCTTTCGCGAACACGCCCCGTGTGCGAGCGGTTTCTATCACATCCCCCTGCGCACTCAACCATATTCCCCGTCCGGGCAGCCTTGCGGCCAGGTCAGGGACCACCGTCCGGTCCGGTCCGATCACGAACCGGATCATGACTTCCTTCGGCAACCGCGCGCGGGTGACCGCGCAGCGGCGAAGCGGACCCTTCTCGGGTTCGTCCTCGACCTCGACCTCGGGAGGTTCGACCGTCTCAGGCGTCGCCGGTCTCCTCTGGGCTCTCGTCGGCGTCGGCGGCGGCCTCAGGCTCTGGGGCAGCAGCATCATCGAACCAGTGTGCGCGGGCGACCATGATGACCGTGTTGGCGGTCTCCTCGTCCATTGCGGTTTCACCGACGATTTCGATCAGCTCGTCCGATGCCAGGTCCGCCAGATCATCGAGCGTCTTGATGCCCTTTTCGCCCAGCTGCACCAGCATGGCCGGTGTGAACGTCTCGATGACGGCGATATCGTCGGTCACACCCAGCGACAGCCGCTTGTCGTTCAACGCGTTGTCGCGCGACAACAGGAAGGCTTCGGCGCGACGGATCAGTTCTTCAGCGACACTGTCGTCGAAGCCTTCGATCTCAGCCAACTCGTCAGGCGCCACGAACGCCAGTTCCTCGATCGTGTTGAAGCCTTCGGTCACCAACAAGCCCGCAATGACATCGTCGACGTCCAGCGCTTCGACGAACAGGCCGGTGCGGCGGCGGAATTCTTCCTGACGCCGTTCCGATTCCTCAGCCTCGGTCAGGATGTCGATGTCCCAACGGGTGAGTTGGCTGGCCAGGCGGACGTTCTGGCCGCGTCTGCCGATCGCAAGAGACAACTGGTCATCGGGCACCACGACTTCAACCCGCCCGGCTTCCTCGTCCATCACCACCTTGGTGACCTCGGCGGGTGCCAAGGCGTTCACCACGAAGGTTGCGGCCTGCGGACTCCAGGGAATGATGTCGATCTTTTCGCCCTGCAGCTCCTGCACCACGGCCTGTACGCGGCTGCCGCGCATGCCGACGCAGGCGCCGACCGGATCGATCGAGCTGTCGCGCGAAATCACCGCCATCTTGGCGCGCGAGCCGGGATCGCGAGACACGGCCTTAATTTCGATGATGCCGTCATAGATCTCCGGCACTTCCTGGGCGAACAGCTTCGCCAGGAACCCCGGATGGGTGCGGCTGAGGAACACCTGCGGGCCACGCGGCTCCTCGCGCACGTCATAGATATAGGCGCGCACCCGGTCGCCGTTGCGGAAGCTTTCGCGTGGGATCAGCTCGTCGCGGCGCAGCAGCGCCTCGGCCCTACCGACCTCGACCATCATGTTCCCGTATTCGGTGCGCTTAACCACGCCGTTGATGATCTCGCCGACGCGGTCCTTGAACTCGTCGTATTGCTTCTTGCGCTCGTATTCGCGGACGCGCTGCACGATGACCTGCTTGGCGGTCTGCGCTGCGATGCGCCCGAAATCGATCGGCGGCAGCGGATCGATCAGATGGCCGCCGAGCTCGATGTCCGGCTTGAATTTGCGCGCGATGTGCAGCGGGATCTGCGTCTCCTCGTTCTCGACCGTCTCCACCGCCTCGGTCCAGCGCGACAGGCGCACGTCGCCGGTCTTGCGGTCGATGGTGGCGCGGATGTCCTTCTCATGGCCGTATTTGGCGCGACCGGCCTTCTGGATGGCCTGCTCCATCGCCTCCAGCACTTCGTCGCGGTCGATCGATTTTTCCCGCGCGACCGCGTCGGCAACCAGCAACAGCTCGGGACGTGCGACAGAGGTATCCATGGATCTCTCTCAGTTGGGCTGGGGTGGGGGGGAGGCGGGCGTGGTGGCGTCGATCAGCGCATCGGTCAGCACCAGCTTGGCGCGGCGGATGTCGACCAGCGGAATATCGTAGGTGGTCTCGCCTTCGCGAACCCGGGCGGTCTTGGCATCGGCTGCGATGATCACGCCGTTGATACGCCGGCGCCCCTCGACGGGAATGGACATTTCGACACGGGCGAGGTGCCCGGCAAATCGGTTCCAGTCCTTTACCCGCGTCAGCGGCCGGTCGATCCCGGCGGAGGAGACTTCCAGCGTCCAGCGGCCGGGGATCGGGTCGTTCACGTCCATGATCGCGCTGACGGCACGGCTGATACGCTCGCAATCGTCCACGTTGATCTGCGCGCCGTCGGCGCGGTCGGCCATGATCTGCACGGTCGGCCGTTCACGCCCCAGCACGGCGACGCGGACGAGTTCGTAACCGAGCTCGGCGATGGCCGGATGGATGATCGCGACGATGCGTCCTTCCAGGCCTGCATGCATAGGCAGGTCGTGGGGCAGCGCGTCGGAATCGTCTTCGTTGTGTTCGTCCGGATCCAAGGCCAATTATCCAAAACAAAAAAGGCGGCCCGCGAAGGCCACCCCCCAAAGCCACGGAGAATGATGATTTGTAGTAAATAACCCCCGCCCGCCGCAAATGCAAGGGTGGGGGTCGTGCCGGCCATATTTGCGCCCTATAGACCGGCGAATGGATGCCATGCCCAAAGATGCTGCAATCGTGATCGCCCCTGAGCTTTGTATCGTCGTGCCGGTGCTCAACGAGCGCGACAATGTCGGCCCGCTCGTCGCTGCCCTCCACACCGTGCTGGCGGGCATCGCCTGGGAGGTGATGTTCGTCGATGACGACAGTGCCGACGGAACACGCGCCACCATCGCGTCCGTGGCCGCCACTGATCCGCGGGTGCGCATGATCCACCGCATCGGCCGGCGCGGCCTGGCCAGCGCCTTCATCGAAGGCGCCCAGGCGAGCTTTGCCCCGGTGATCGCCGCCATGGACGGCGATCTGCAGCACGACGAAGCCGTGCTGCCGCAGATGCTGGCCGCCATTCATGCGGGTGCGGACATCGTCGTCGGCAGCCGTTACGTGGCCGGCGGCGGCATCGGCGAGTGGGACGCCAAGCGCGCCGGCATGTCCAACCTTGCCACCCGCATGGGGCAGCTGGTTTTGCGCACGCAGGTCGCCGACCCCATGAGCGGCTTCTTCATGCTGCGCCGCGCGGTGTTCGACCGGGCTTCTCGCAACCTTTCGGCGATCGGCTTCAAGATCCTGCTCGACATCATCGCCTCGCTGCCCGAACCGCCGGTCATCGTGGAATTGCCGTTCCAGTTCCGCACCCGCGTCTCCGGCGAAAGCAAGCTCGACGCCGGCGTGCTGCGCGACTACGCGCTGCTGCTGGCGGACAAGCTGGTGGGCCACATCATTCCGGTGCGCTTCCTGATGTTCGCAGCGGTCGGCGCCCTCGGCATTGCCGCGCATATGATCGTGCTGTTCGCTGCCCTGAAGCTGGACGGGTTGTCGTTCGCCACCTCTCAGGCCATCGCCACGTTCGCCGCCATCGCCGGCAATTTCATATTGAACAACGCCTTCACCTTCGGCGACCGCCGCCTGCGCGGCTGGTCATTCTGGCGAGGCCTGCTCACCTTCGCGCTGATCTGCGGCGTCGGCGCGCTCGGCAATTTGTCGGTGGCAAGCTTCCTGTTCGGCCCGGCAACGTTCAGCTGGTGGCTGGCGGGGATGGTCGGTGCCGCGATGAGCCTGGTGTGGAACTACGCGGTGAGTTCGGTGATCACCTGGCGCCGGTCTTAAAGTCTGGACCCGATGAGCCGGGGTTCGGCCCTAGAGCATGATCCGCGCTGATAGGCGCGTGGATCATGCTCTAGCCTTTTGTTTTAGCCAGCATCTTTATCCGAACGGTGATTCTGTTTGGTCGGATGATGCTTTAGACGAGATCCGGGGTGACTGGTCGAGCAGGATGCCCGCGAAGAATCCCGCCAACGCCGTATGGGCGTCGAGCGGGAGAATGTGGGCGACATACTGGTCCGGGCGCACCACGATCAGGCAGCCGCCCTGTCTCTCAATCCCGCGCGTGTTGAAGATATCGGCGCCCGGTGCGGGGTCGGAACAGAACATCTTCTCGTAGTCGACCAGACCGAAGCGGCCCTTGCGGGGCAGCAACAAAGGCGGCATCCGCTCCAGCCGCAGTTCGCGATGCGGCTGCTGGAAGATTGCGCGCAGGTCGATCGTGGCATCGATGTCGCAACCTTCAGGTGTGACGCGCAGCAGCGGCGAGTTCGGCGCGGAAGCGAGGAAGTCGCACAGCCGGGCGATGCCGGAGGTGGGGGCGTCCGGCGGCGGCGCATCGGCGAAGGCGTAGATCCGCCAACGGCCGTCGGCCTTTGCTGCATGACCAAGCTGCATCGGCTTCGCGTCGCCCAGCCGGATTACCGGTGCTGAGTGGAAACGCTCACCGATCGGAAAGCCCACTGCCAACGCCTGGTGCTCGGCCGTTCCGGTCAGGGTCGATTGGGTGTAGCGCGCCGCGGTGCCGGCGGTGTAGCGGCCGCTGCGGACAAAATACTCCTCCACCTCGGCGGGATCGACCCCCTCGGGATGGGTTGGCGACTTCAGTGGCGCACTCAGCATCGCCGCCCATTCGCGATCGAACTGGATCAGCTCCGTGGCGATCACCTGGCGCTCATCGTTGTAGCTCCGCAACAGACCGGGCGCGCACTGGCCGCGCAGCACCGCCGCCAGCTTCCAGCCGAGGTTGAAGGCATCCTGCATGGAGACATTCATGCCCTGCCCGGCTTTTGGGCTGTGGGTGTGGCACGCGTCGCCGGCGATGAACACGCGCGGCACGCGGGTAGAGACGTCTTGCGGCACGAGATCGTCGCCGGCGTCTTCTCGCGGCGCAAGGTCATCGAACCGGTCGCACAGCCGCTGACCGATTTCATAGACCGACCACCAGGCCATCTGCTTCACATCGAGCGTGTAGGGATGCAGCACGCGCTGTGCCGCCGCGATCACGTCCTCGACGACGATCTCGCGCGTTTTGACTCGCTCGTCTGCCCCCAGCTCGTCCATCTCGACATAGATGCGGACGAGGTAGCCGCCTTCGCGCGGGATCAGCACGATGCTGCCGTGTTCGGCGGAATTGATCACGGCCTTGAGGCGGATGTCGGGGAAATCGGTGACGGCGAGCACGTCCATCACGCCCCACGCCTGGTTCGCGGAATCGCCCTTCAGCGTCTGGCCGATCGAGCGGCGCACGGCGCTTCGCGCACCGTCGCAACCCACCGTGTAGCGCGCATGGACCGTCGCGACCGAGGTCGTGCCGTCGCCACCGATACGCTCGAACGTGGCGGCCACGGGGTGGTCGCCTGCGCCATCGTCCACCTGCAGGTTGACCAGGCGCCAGCCGTAGTGTGGGACCAGCTGGGAGGCCGATTTGCGCATCACGTCGAGGTAGAAATCATGCACCCGCGCTTGATTCAGAATCAGGTGGGGAAACTCGGAAAGCCCCGGTTCGGTATCGATGATACGGCCCGAGCGGACGATGCCCGCCGTTCGGTCCTCGTTCGGCCGCCAGAAGCTCGTCTCGCTGACCCAATAGGCCTCGCGCAGCAGCCGCTCGGCGAAGCCGAACGCGTTGAACATCTCCATCGTCCGGCAGGCGACACCGTCGGCCTGCCCGAGTTCCAACGGTCCCGGCTTCTGTTCGACGATGCAGGTGGCGATGTCTGGAAAGGCCGACAGCTGGGCGGCCAGCGTCAATCCGGCCGGACCGCAGCCGACGATCAGCACGTCCACAACGGGTGGGAGCGTATCAGGATGATCGGCGTGCCGCAGCGCCGCCTCGCCCGGTTCGGCAAGATCGGGGTCGCCGGTGTGGAACCCGTCGAGGTGAAATTGCATGGCTTTCCGTCCCGTCTATCTTGGCTTTTTCAGCCGCTTCGGTCGGTCGTCGTCGCAGCGCCACAAACCGATGCTATAAACCCGACAAATAAGTGATATACTGATCATCAGTATACGTCAATTCGAACCTGGAGGCCAGCCGTGCGGGACAACGACCAGATGCCGGGGCACCTCGCGCGCCGGTTTCAGCAGATTGCGGTAGCGGTCTTCCACGCGGAGGTCGAAGCGGTCGGCTGCGACCTCACGCCGGTGCAATACTCGGCGCTGCTGGCGATCCACCGCCATCCCGGCATCGATCAGATCACGCTTGCCGGGTTGATCGCCTATGACCGCACGACGATCACGGGAGTGGTCGATCGCCTGGCGCGCAAGGGGCTGGTTACCCGCGAGGTGAGTGGCGCGGATCGGCGCGCGCGGGTGCTTCGAATGACGCCCGACGGCGGAAGGGAGCTGTGCCGGGTCCAGCCCGCAGTCGAAGCGGCCCAGGAGGTTCTGCTGAGCGGGCTTTCTCCCGCCGAGGCCGAGAGCTTCCTTGAGCTGCTGCGCAAGGCAATCGGAGCGGTCGACGGGCGTAGCCGGGCGAAGCTGCGGCCGGCTATCGGAGCGACCGGTGAGCGATCAGGCTGACCGTATGGCAGACCAGTAAAGCGGAGCGCGGCCGGCCTTGAGCGCCTTGGCCTCGTAGCGCGTCGGCGGCCAGCCCTCGGGCCGCTCGGTCGCAGGGGGTGCCACGCGAAACTGGTTCTGGGCGGCCAATACCTCAGCCACCCACGCCTGATAGGTCGGGTCGTCGCTGGCGATCCGCCATTCGGCGCCTGGCTTGAGGACTCGGGCCAACTCCGCCAGCAGCGCCGGATGCACAAAGCGCCGCTTCGCATGGCGAAGCTTCGGCCAGGGATCGGGGAACATCAGGAACAGTCGGGACAGGCAGCCGTCGGGCAACGCGCGCAACAGCGTGCGGGCGTCGTCGTCCCATACGCGCAGATTGCCGGGCAGGGGGGCCGTGGCCTCGGCCTCGTTCGGGGCAAGGCGGGAGAGCAGGGAGCACAGGCCGAGTTCGAACACCTCGCAGGCGATCAGACCCACCCTGGGGTTCGCCTCAATCTGCGCCTGGCTGTGCTCGCCGCCGCCGAAGCCGACTTCGAGCCAGAGTTCGTCGATATCCGTTGCGAAGACCGCAACCGGGTCCTCCGCCTGCGCGATGTCGAAGCGCAGGCGCGGCAGCGTCTCGTCCAGCAGGCGGCGTTGGCGCGGGCGCAGCGTGTGGCTTTTGATGCGGCCGTAGAGCCGATCGGGCGGCGGCTTAACGGAGGGGGCGCGGGGCGCCCCCCCGTCAGCGTGCATCAGCGGCCGAAGGCGGATTTCAGCGCGGGAACCAGATCGGTCTTCTCCCAGGTGAATGTGCCCTTCTCAGGGTCGGGATCGCGGCCGAAATGGCCGTAGGCGGAGGTCACCGCGTAGATTGGGCGGTTCATGTGCAGGTGCTCGCGAATGCCGCGCGGGGTGAGGTTGACCAACTCGCGCAGGATCGCTTCAAGTTTGGCTTCGTCCACGTCTTTTCCGGTGTTCTGCAGGTCCACATAGACCGACAGAGGATGCGACACGCCGATGGCGTAGCTGATCTGCAGTGTGCATTTCTCCGCCTGGCCGGCGGCCACGACGTTCTTGGCGAGGTAGCGGCACACATAGGCGGCCGAACGATCGACCTTGGTCGGGTCCTTGCCCGAGAACGCGCCGCCGCCATGTGGGGCCGCGCCGCCGTAGGTGTCGACGATGATCTTGCGCCCGGTCAGGCCGCAATCGCCATCGGGGCCGCCGATCACGAAGTTGCCGGTCGGGTTGATGTAGATCTCGTCGGCCGAGGGCATCCAGCCAGCCGGCAGGCTGCTCTCGATCAACGGCAGCAGCATTTCCTTGATGCGGGCCTGCGAGCAGTCTTCCTCGTGCTGGGTGGAGACCACGACCGAGGTGGCGCCCACCGGCTTGCCGTCGACATAACGCAGCGTGACCTGGCTTTTGGCGTCCGGCAGAAGGCCTTCGACCGAAAGGTCATGCGCGCGGCGGAGTTCGCTGACGCGGCGCAGGATCAGGTGGGAGTAGTACAGCGGCGCCGGCATCAGGCTCGGCGTCTCGGTGCAGGCGTAGCCGAACATGATGCCCTGGTCGCCGGCGCCTTCGTCCTTGTTGCTCGCACTGTCCACGCCCTGGGCGATGTCGCTGCTCTGCGGGTGCAGGTGCACGGCGATATCGGCGTGCTTCCAGGAGAAGCCGGGCTGGTCGTACCCGATGTCGCGAATGGCCATGCGGGCGAGATGGGCGAGATACTCATGCGTCACGGTGTCGGGGCCGCGGGTTTCGCCGGCGAGCACGACACGGTTGGTGGTGACCAGCGTCTCGCAGGCGACGCGCGCGTAGGGGTCGGCCGCAAGGAAGGCGTCCACCACGGTATCGCTGATCCGGTCGGCGACCTTGTCGGGATGGCCTTCCGAGACGGACTCTGAGGTGAACAGGTATTCGCCCTTGTCGCGCATGCGTCACTCCGGAGATAAAGATATAAAGCTGTCGGCATATGCCGGCTGGAAGCGGGTTTGGCGGAAAGGGCAGCCGGGGTCAATACCTGCGGGTCGGTGCGTGTCCGAGCCGACGTAAGCGGTGTGGCGGGGTGTGGATCGGGGGCTGAATCGGCACAGGCCGTCTGCAGCGCGCATATGATATCAACCAGTCTTGAGGTTGACACATGCAGGATGGCTCAACGGCGATTTGCATGGGTCATATTTTGCGCGCCACCACCGGCCAGCCCGGTATCAGTTGATGCCGAGCACGTCGATCATCGAATACAGACCGGGTGCGCGGCCACGCACCCACAGGGCGGCTCGCACTGCGCCCGAAGCAAAGGCCCTGCGGTCGAACGCACGATGCGTGAGGGCAATGTGTTCGTCGGCGGAGGCGAACAGCAGCGTGTGCTCACCTACCACCTGGCCGCCGCGCATGGCGGAAAACCCGATGGCGCCTGGTCTGCGCGGGCCGGTGTGGCCGTCGCGCCCACTTTCCTTGACGTCCTCGAGCGATACGCCACGGCCGCGTGCCACCGCACGGCCGATGCTGATCGCGGTGCCGGATGGGGCATCGACCTTCTGGCGGTGATGCATTTCGACGATCTCGGCGTCGTACACATTGGGCGGCAGGGCGGCAGCCATGCGTTCGGCGAGTGCCAGGACCAAATTCACACCAGGTGCGAAATTGGGGGCGTAGACGATCGGGATGGTCGTCGCGGCCAGTGTCACCACCGCCTCGTCCGCCAGCGACAGTCCGGATGTGCCCAGGATCCAGGCGGTGCCGGCCTTGGCGAGTGCCGCTGCATGCGCCTGGGCGGTGCTGGCGTGCGTGAAGTCGATCACCACGTCGCTCATGTCAGCGAGGCCGTCGATATCAATGCCGTTGTTCCGGCCGCTGCCGCCCGAAAGCGGCGCGCCGGCGGCTTCGAGCTCCTCCACCAGCATGCGGCCCATGCGGCCGGATATGCCGGCGACGCCGAAACCGCCGCGCGACATTACGCCTTGCCCTTGTCGAAGAACGCCTTCATCCGGTCGATGAAACCCTCGGACTCAGGGCTGCTCTTGGCCGTGGCCTCGGTGTCGAACGCCTCCAGCAGCTCACGCTGCTTGCGCGACAGGTTCTGTGCCGTCTCGACCTTCACCTGGATATACATGTCCCCGCGCTGCGCCGAGCGCAGCACCGAAAACCCCTTGCCGCGCAAACGGAATTGATCGCCGGTCTGCGTCCCGGCGGGGATCTTCACGCGGGCACGGCTGCCGTCGATGGCGGGAACCTCGATTTCGGTGCCGAGAGCCGCCTGCGTCATGCGCAGCGGCACCGCGCAGAACACGTTCGCCCCGTCGCGCTGAAAGATCGCGTGTGGCCGGATGGCGACATGCACATAGAGATCGCCCGGCTGCACACCCGCGCCACCCGATTCGCCTTCGCCTGCGAGACGAATGCGCGTGCCGTCCTCGACACCTGCGGGAATGGCGACATGCAGATTGCGCTCGCGCTGCACTGTGCCGGCACCGCCGCAGATGCGGCAGGGGTTGCGCACCACCCGGCCGGCGCCGCCGCAGGTCGGACAGGTTCGCTCGACCAGGAAGAAGCCCTGCTGGGCCCGCACCTTGCCGGCGCCGCCACAGGTGCCGCAGGTGTCGGCCGCGCGTTCCTTGTTCTCGGAGCCTGTGCCGTTGCACGCATCGCAGGCCACCCGTGTGGGCACGCGCAAATTGGTCTTGCTGCCGGCGAAGGCCTCGGTCAGCTCGATCTCGACCTGGGTGCGGATGTCGGCGCCGGAGCGTGCTCGCCCCTGACCGCCGCGCTTGCCGCCCATGAAGTCGCCGAACATCTGGTCGAAAATATCGCCAAGACCGCCGCCGGCCTCGAAGCCGCCACCGCCACCGCCCATGCCGCCTTCGAAAGCAGCATGACCGTAACGATCATAGGCGCCACGTTTTTGTTCGTCTTTGAGGATGTCGTAGGCCTCGCTGACTTCCTTGAACTTGGCCTCGGCCGCATGGTCCCCCGGGTTGCGATCCGGGTGGTACTGCATGGCCTGCTTGCGATACGCCTTCTTCAGGTCGTCGGCACTCGCGTCCTTGGCCACACCCAAAGTGGTGTAGAAATCCTGCTTGGCCATTCAGCCCTCTACCTCGGCGCTGGAATCGAGAGACACCCGCCTTCATGGAAGCGCGGGTGTCTCCCTCATTGGTCTAGTATATCAAATATCAGGCCCGAAGGATCAAGCCGACTTCTTCTTTTTGCTGTCGTCGACCTCTTCGAAGTCGGCGTCCACCACCTTGTCGTCGTGCGGTGCTGCCTCGCCGTGTGCACCCGGGCCCGGCTGTGCCTCGGCGGAAGCCTTGTAAACAGCCTCGCCGATCTTCATGGCAATCTGGCTGAGCTGCTCGGTCGCTTTGGTGAGCGCCTCGACGTCGGTGCCTTCCATGGCCGCACGGGCCGCTGATATCGCCGCCTCAGCTTCGCCCTTGTCCTGCGCCGCGACCTTGCCCTCGTTCTCCGCCAGCGTCTTCTCCGTGGAATGGATCAGGCTGTCGGCGTGGTTCTTGGCCTCGATGAACGCACGGCGCTTCTTGTCCGACTCGGCGTTGGCCTCGGCCTCCTTCACCATCTTCTGGATGTCGGCGTCCGACAGCCCGCCACTGGCCTGGATGCGGATCTGCTGCTCCTTGCCGGTCGCCTTGTCCTTCGCCTGCACCGAGACGATGCCGTTGGCGTCGATGTCAAAGGTCACCTCGATCTGCGGGACGCCGCGGGGTGCGGAGGGAATTCCCACGAGATCAAATTGGCCGAGGATCTTGTTGTCCGCCGCCATCTCGCGCTCGCCTTGGAACACCTTGATGGTGACCGCGGTCTGCCCGTCGTCGGCGGTGGAGAACACCTGACTTTTCTTGGTCGGAATCGTCGTGTTGCGCTCGATGAGGCGGGTGAACACGCCGCCCAGCGTCTCGATGCCAAGCGACAGAGGCGTCACGTCGAGCAGCAGCACATCCTTCACGTCGCCCTTCAACACGGCGCCCTGCACGGCGGCGCCGATGGCGACCACTTCGTCAGGGTTGACGTTGCGGGCCGGCTCCTTGCCGAAGAACTGCTTCACCGCTTCGATCACCTTGGGCATGCGGGTCATGCCGCCGACCAGGATCACCTCGTCGATCTCGGCCGCCGTCACGCCCGCGTCCTTCAAAGCCGCCTTGCAGGGCTCCATCGTGCGCGCGATCAGGTCTTCGACCAGGCTTTCCAGCTTGGCGCGGGTCAGCTTCATCACGAGATGCTTCGGCCCGGAGGCGTCGGCCGTGATGAACGGCAGGTTGATCTCCGTCTCCTTCGAGGAGGACAGCTCGATCTTGGCCTTCTCGGCAGCTTCCTTCAGGCGCTGCAGCGCGAGCTTGTCCTGGCGCAGGTCGATGCCCTGCTCCTTCTTGAACTCGGCGGCCAGATATTCGATGACGCGAAGGTCGAAATCCTCGCCACCCAGGAAGGTGTCGCCGTTGGTGGACTTCACCTCGAACACGCCGTCACCGATCTCGAGAATGGACACGTCGAACGTGCCGCCGCCGAGGTCATACACCGCGATGGTGCCGCCCTTCTTCTTGTCCATGCCATAGGCGAGGGCGGCCGCGGTCGGCTCGTTGATGATGCGCAGCACCTCGAGGCCGGCGATGCGGCCGGCATCCTTGGTCGCCTGGCGCTGGCTGTCGTTGAAGTAGGCCGGCACCGTGATCACGGCCTGGGTGACGGTCTCGCCGAGGTAGGCTTCGGCGGTCTCCTTCATCTTGCCGAGGATGAAGGCGCTGATCTGGCTGGGGGAGTATTTCTCGCCGCGCGCCTCGACCCACGCATCGCCGTTGTCGCCACGCACGATGTCGTACGGGACCATGCCCTTGTCTTTGGCCACCAACGGATCGTCGAAGCGGCGGCCGATCAGGCGCTTCACCGCATACAGCGTGTTGGTCGGGTTGGTTACAGCCTGGCGCTTGGCGGACTGGCCAACCAAGCGCTCGCCGCTATCGCTGAAGGCGATGATCGAGGGAGTCGTGCGCGCTCCTTCGGCGTTCTCGATCACGCGGACATCCTTGCCCTCCATGATCGCGACGCAGGAATTGGTGGTCCCGAGGTCGATACCGATGACCTTGCTCATTGCAGTCTCCTTGTCAGCGGATGCGGCCGGCCCGAAGCGCCGGCGACGATCCCTGTTGATACAATGCCCTGGATGTATTCAGGCGCACCACGATGGGCAAGGCCGGGGTGCCGAAAAAATGTGCAAACGGGACGTTAAATAAGCAGAATGCCTTACGCGCCCGTTTTACGCAATCGTATCGAGCTTCGCCGGTGCACCGGCCAGCTGCGCGGGAATGGCCTTCGCCACCACGACCATCGCCGGACGCAGCAGGCGCCCGTTGAGTGTCCAGCCCTGCGTCCAGGCCTGCAGAACGGTGCCGGGCGGATGCTCGGCGGTTTCCTGCTCCGCCATCGCCTGGTGCAGATCCGGATTGAACAGCGAACCGGTCGGGTCGGAGCGCACGATGCCGTTGCGCTCGAGCAATGCGACAAAACTGCGCTCGACGCCTGCGAACCCCTCGCGCAGCTTGCCGATGATTTCGGCCTCGCCTTCGCGGGCGGCGGGAATGCTGTCCAGGCCGCGACGCAGGTTCTCTGCCCCTTCCGCCACGTCCGTCGCGAATTTCTGCACGGCATACTGCCGCGTCTCGTCCACGTCACGCTTGGCGCGGGCGCGGGTATTCTGCGCCTCCGCCTCAGCTCGCATCCACTTGTCGCGGTACTCGTCGCGCTCGGCTTCCAGCTCGTCGATCCGCGCCGTGGCAGCGGCCATAACCTGCTCGGGAGTCTCGGTGAGAGCTGCGTCCTGCAGCTCGGTTTCGGCGGGGTGCTCAGGGTTCATGCTCATAGCCATCAGGTAATGGAGGAAAGTACGAGAAACAAGCGGCTCGTGTCACACGGTGCGCCCGGATGGCCTTCGGCCGACCAGGGCTCCGCCCTGGACCCGCCAGAGGCAAGGCCTCTGGACTCCATTCGTTAAGGCAAGTTTCTGTCTGGTAAGGGGGCTCATACCCGCGGG
>JANXSM010000127.1 GCA_025352665.1 Rhodospirillales bacterium
CACGCCATTCGGCGGTGTAGAGTTTGACGCCCTTGAGGTTATACCTTTCTGCCTGTTCGTGCAGTGCTTCCAGACCCTTCTGGCCATCGCGCGGATCGAACGCCCCATTCAGAATGAAGCGATCAGGATGCTTCTTTTTCATCGCAGCATTGCGCTCGATGGTATTGAAGCCGTTCACGTAGAAATCCGTGAGATACGTCGGCTGCATAATGGCCATGTCGTCGCAACCAGTCACGAACAGATCGTCGTACATGTCCTGCGCATCCATTTTAGCAAACTTCTCCTCGCTCCAAAGCTCAGACTTTGGGCTCAGCGCTTTATGATAGCCGTAGAAGCAGTCGATGAACTGGGCACCGTGGATATTTTTCTGGTTGGCTTTGCTGGCATCCCAGAAATGGACGTGGCCGTCGATGATGAAGATTTCTTCGCCGTCTTTGGTTTTGTACATGATCCGCTCCGTTTGTTGCGCAAGCCAGGCGTCAGATGTAGGCCTGCACGTCGTCCATATTGCCAAATAGCGAGACCACGTTGTCGTCGATCATCACCATTCGTCCGTAGTGCGTAGACGTCGATATCTCGAAGAGATGCGGTGTCATTTCGCGGCCCAACCGCTCGCCGATCTCGTCCATCTTGAAGTCGATCCGGCCTTCGCCATCGATGCGGATCATCGCTGGCATGTAGGTCACTTTAATCCCCGGCTTTTCACCCATGACCTCGGCGATGGAACGGGCCTCGACGCTGTCGTTCATCGTCACACCGCATTGGTGAGAGATGGTCGTCTCGAAGGTCATATCCTTCATACTTTGGAAGATATTGTTTGTGTGTGACATGGATATTGTCCTTGAACGAGGATGCGGTCAGTCAAGGATCGAGCGAACGTCGAGCCCGATCTCGGAGCCGATGGCACGCATGCGGTTTTTCTGCTGCTCAATGGCGTCGGTGAACTGGGCGATTTTCACCCGTGGCTCAGACCAGATCGGCTGCAGCTGCGAAGCCGCGTTCTGGGCCAGCGCGCCATGCTTTTCGAGCCAATGGTTGAACAGCGCCCGATTATGCGCACCGTGGTTCTCGTCCAACACCAACATGTGGAACAGCTCGACAGTATTGGCGAGATTGCGTTCGTAATCGCCCTCGGCGGCCGACACCACCGCCGGAGTCATGAAGTCATTCTGCGATGCAGCAACCCGCATGACAAAGCCGCTGCGGAACAGTTCGGCCACCATGGGCTCAAAGATGACGTTGACGGCGAAGTATTGCTCAAGATAATCCGTGCAGCCGCCGATCGTCTCGATCGACTGGCGAACACCTTGCCATACCGGATCGTCCATCCAATGCTGCTTGCCGGCATCTTGGTCGAAGTTTTCGAGATCCATGGCGATCTCGCCAAGATACAAGGTCAGATCTTGGGCAAATCGCAGCTTGTAGGAGGAGTTGGTCAGAATGGCGTTGTTGACCATCTGGGTGTAGCCGTAGCGCTGCGCCTGCATGGTGGCCATGCCGAGGCCGAACTCTGCGTGCTTGTAAGCGCCGAGATGGTTTTGCAAAACTCTGACCCAGGCTGGATCGAAGCGCGTGACAGCGCCGGAACGGCGGCCGTTTTCAACAACATTGGCGATCATGCCGACGATGGTTGACTGGCGCTGGTAATGCGTACGCTCCCATTCCTGGTCCACAGCACGAAACTGGTGCCAGTCGGTGCTTTTGGCCGCCGTCCAGTTCTCGTTGTAGGCCGGCTGCCCGTCGGCAAAGGAGATGATCCAGTCTTGCATCAAATAGCGTTTGGGGTCTGGCTGCACGTCCACCGTCATGTCTTCGTAATGGCTGGCGCGACGGCCCTTTGGCTGGAAGTAATTGAATTTCCGGCTGTCTGAGCCAGCAAACTTTGCAGCACCGGCAGCAGCGGATGTGGTGGCTGCGTCAGGCTCTTGCGTTGCACTCATGTCGGTCTCCTTTTTCGATTATTTTTATTGGCCTGGGAGGCGGTCAGTGGGTCGCGGTGGTAAACTTGTCGAAGTAGATCCTGTCCGGTTCGATGCCCGCCCTTTGCAGGACCGGCAGCACCGCGTCGATCATGGGTGGCGGGCCGCACGAATAGGCATCGATCTGGCCGTCGAGCTGCTGGGCTCGCATGGTTCTCTCCACCACATCGTGGATGAACCCGGTCTCCCCTTCCCAGGCATCTTCCGGCGTTGCGTTGGACAAGGCCGGGATGAACTGGAAATCGACCAAATTCTTGGTGAAGCCAGCAAACGCGTCCAGCAAAAAGAGATCGCGCCGCGATCTGGCGCCATAGAAGAACCGCACCGGGCGTTGTTCACCACTTGCGATATGATCGCGCAGGATCGACCACAACGGCGACATACCAGACCCGCCGCCAACCAGGATAAGCGCGCCTGAGCGCCCTTCACGGCGAAAACAGGTGCCGAACGGCCCTCGTGCAACAACCGCATCGCCGGGGCTGAGGCTGCCATCGAGCAAGGCCGAGAATGCACCATCGGGGTATTTCTTGATGATGAATTCAAGAGTGTTTCCGCCGGTCGGTGCATTGCCCATCGAGTAGGCACGAGTGATGCCCGCGCCGGATATCGTAAGGTCCACGTATTGCCCGGCCCAAAACCGCAGCGGGGCATCGAGTGTGATGGTGAGTTTGCGGATATCGTGGGTCAATGCCTCAACGGCGGTCACTCCTCCTGCGAAATCCTTCACCGCGATCGAGCGGCTCAGCATGTCTTCGTCGTAGTTGAGCAGTTCGATTGTAAGGTCGCTATAGGCCAGGGTCTTGCACAACAGGATGTGATCGCTGTCGCGTTCGGCGTCCGACAGCGCAAAGGTCGAGTATTTCTGCAACTCGATCTCACCGTCGATCAGGCGGGATTTGCAGCTGGAACACTGGCCTTCTTTGCAGCCGTGCATCACGGATATGCCCTGGCGGAATGCCGCGTCGAGAACGGTTTCGCCTTCGGCCACGTCCATCTCTACGCCCACAGGCTCAAACCTGACCTTGTAGAAAGCAACATCGGCCATTCGCTGTCTCCCTTGCGTGGTCGCCTCCGCCGAACTTTGGAGGCTGGCACGGTGCCAGCCTCCATCGTTAGCAGGATGCGTTAGTTCGGCACGTTGACGGTAAAGCCGGCGCGATACTCGGCGATGTGCTTCTCACGTGCTTCCGGGGTCATCTCCCGGATGGCGCGCAGCGGACTGCCGAGCGTGTTGCCGCGGACGTTATCAAGCGTCCACATCTTGCTGTCGTCGAAGTGCAGATGCGGCTGTGGCACGAGGGTTTTGCCGTCGCTTCTCACAAAGCCCAAGTCTGTGATGGCGTCTGCAAGATCCCATCCATGGTAGCAATCCTCCCACTCCCGCCGACCACTGAAGCGGCCCATCGCAGGGGTTGCACGGCCTTCGTATTCAGCCGCGAACGCTGTGGTGTGGGTCCAGCGGCACACCGTTGAGCAGTAGGTGTAAAGCTTGCCATCGACTTCACCCGTGCACATGTCCTCACGGATAAGGCAGGGAACCAGGCAGGACCAGCAGCGGTGTGGGTAGACGTAGCCAACATCCTGGTTGAACAGAATGTTCTTCTCGCCTTTCTTGCTCAGCTTGGCATACCACTGCCAGTAATTGCCGAACTCCGCGTACCAGCCTGGATATTTGTGTTCAAACCATTCGAAATCCTTCTCTGTCTGCGCTTCCTGGCGCCAGAAGGCGACCGGCCAACCGACCGAGAAGAACTGCGCGGTCTTGTGGATGTAGTTCTTTTTGACGATGCGATCCCAGGCGGCGTTGACGTCGTCATGATGGATTTTGACGCCGTATTTCTCCAGCGGCAGCATGTAGGTCCGATAGTAATCTTCGTAGATCCAGCGATGCCAGAGTTCTGCGTAAGACTCCTTGTTCTTGTCACGGTTGGTCGTGCCGTATTCCACGAGCGTTCCGACCGCGGCATCGACGATGGCATGGTTCTGCCAAAAAGCGTATTTGAGATCGCGTTCCAGCAACAGATGATTATCCGGGTCTTGGATAATCGACATCAGCATCGAGTGACCGTTGCCGACATGCCGGCTTTCGTCGGATTGCACGGACAGGAACACGGTTGGCAGCGCATAGTCGCCGTTGCGCGCAGCTTCAGATGGCATGGCAACAAACAGCGTGTTGGTAAACGCCGTTTCGGCCACGACGGTCAGGTAGACGTTGGCGGCCGTGATGGCATCGCCGGTCACGAAGCCTTCAGCGAATTGGCGGCCAATGGTGGTTGCGTAGCATTTGCCGAAAGCTGCTTCGGTGATGTCGAAGCCAGCTGGGTCGATGTAGTTTTCCATATACCACTTCTTCAGATTCATCTGAATGGTGGAATGGCGGAACTCGTCGACCATCTGCATCGTGAAGCCTGTGCGAAGCTCTTCACCTGGTGCGAGCCTGCCAACCATGGCCATCGAACGGGCCGCGGAAATTTCCGGGAACGGGATGATGGCCAGGAACAGCTTCATCCATTCCACCCAGCGTGGCTGGACGTTGCGGAACATGTCGCCGCGCAAAGCGGCGTCGAGTGCGCCGTAGACGCGATTGTCCTTTTCTTCTTGCATCGGGAAGTAGGAGCGGAGCACCTGCTTCATCGGATCGCGCGGCACTTTTTTGATTTTATAGTCGGTCGGGAAGGTCATCGCCTCTTGGACGTAGCTTGGAGTCCAGCCGAGGTCGGCGACGCGGCGAGCCGCCTCGCCGATACTCATCCCCTTCTGGCCAGTGATCTTGGTGAGTGACAGACTATCGGGCATTTGCTGCTTTCCTTGATAGTTTCTTTATTTTTCGCAAATCCAGAAAGTGCGGAAGCCAGAATATGACATCGGATATTTGAGCAGAACGCCATAAACTGGCTGCCGCAGTATTTTTGCTTTATGATGCAACGCACAATAAAGGTGCCGGCGTTATTTTGGTTCTACCGGCACAGATTACTTATTTGCAAGCCGTATGCCACAATAGCGGTCTTCGATATTTGGCGGTTTTGCTCAATTAAACTGTTTTGCGAAACCGACAGCATCCAGAAACTGTCGCAAACTGACACATGATGTGTCGCACCATGTGTCACATTGCGACATGCAGTGGTGCGACCCGATATCATTTCGACGGCTCGACCAGGACCTGGTCACCGAGCGACTTGCCTTCGGCAATGAACCGAGCAGCGATGACCAGCGCGCCCATTGTGAAGTCGCGGCCGTGCGCCTTGATCATGTCATCTGCCAGGATGCCGAGTTGCTTGAAGAAAACATCCTTCGAAGTGGCTTCGTCCGTCATCGTGCTTGCCTCTCGGGCTCTGGTTGGGGTTCAAAGCGGAACAGCGCCGGTGGAAGTGCGACAATGCCGATCTCCCCGCCTTCTGTGCCGACGGCGAGGCGCAGGCCGTCGCCGGACCAGGCCAATGCGCTGACGGAGCCGCCCGACGAGCCTTTGGCGAACAGCACATCCTCTCGCCCTGGTTGGCACAGCAAGACGGCGCCGTTGTGGTAGCCAGCTGCGACGAGCCTTTGGTGCGGATGGCAGGCAACCTGGCAGACCGGCAACTTGGAGCTGGGAAGCCCGCATTCCACCGGTTGGCTGCCGGCGGACGGGGGATCGAAGCGCCAGCACACCACGCGCGGGCTGCCGCTGCTCGCCAGAAATGCACCGTCGGCGGAAAACGCCAGCGAGCGTGGCTGGCCGCTAAAGCCGCCCATTTCAATGTCGCCGCCATCTGAGAGCCGCCAGCCGTGCAAGGCGTTTTCCTGCAGACCGCAGATCAGATAGGCGCCATCTGGGCTCCAGGCGACGGAGCGCGGACAGCCCGGGGTTTTCAAAACGAACGGCGCGCCATCGGCCTGCCACACCGTAACGCCGTGATAATGCGCTGCAGCAAGGCGCGTGCCCGCGGCATCGAAAGCCAACGCCGTGGCCGAGCCTGGCAAGGTCAGGCTGTCAGTCCGTGGTCCCGACAGATGCAGGCCGCGCCCCACTGTCCAGGCTCGCCAGCCAGCCGGGCTTGCTGCGACCAAGTCGACCCAGCGATCGCCAGATTTCACCAAATCGGTGACCACACCTTCTTGGCTGGTGTGGCGCAGCGCACCGTCATCGCCGCCGCTGAGGAACCCGCCGTTGGGGTCCACCGCAAGCGACAGGCAGGCGCCCTGGTGCACGCCCTGGCGCGCCACCGGCGGTGCGCGGTGGGTGGCGGGAGTGAGCACCAGCCCACCGGTTTCTCCGGGGCCGAAACTGGGCGCCCCGGTCCATTCGGCGCGCGCCATGGCGATGGTGCCGTCACCGAGGGCGAACCCCGCCAGGTCGCCGTCCCAGCCGATGCCGACCACCGGGGCATCCAACTGCCAGCTGGCTCCCAGAAGATCGATCAGCGGCGGCTGTGGCGGCGGCGTGCGGCTTGGCATGCCGCCGCCGGCGAACAGTTCGGGATAGCGCATGGCGCCACTCATGCGTCGATCTCACAGAGCTGCAGGCCTTGGAGCATGTCTTGCCGGTCGAGGTTGCGACCGATGAACACCAGCCGGCTTTCGCGCGTGGCTTGGTCGCCCCACAGGCCGGTGAGTTCGGTGTCCATCATCATGTGCACCCCATTGAACACGAAGCGGCGGTCGGCACCGGCGAGATCGACGATCCCCTTGGCTCGCAGCAGGTCTTTGCCTTGTTCGAGCACCAGCCGTTGCAGCCAAGGCATGAAGCCGCTGCGTTCGAGCGGACGGGTGCGGCGCAGCGAGACGCAATCGATCGCATCGCTGTGCAAGTGGCTGCGATGGCGGGTGCCAAGGCTGCCGTCATCGGTCAGTTCGAGGCGTGACAGGTCGAACGCACCGCGGTTGAGGATGGCATCGAGCGGTACCTGGCCACGCACCGCCTCCAACAACCGAGCCTGCGGATTGGACCGCGCCACCGCGGCCCGTGCGAGGCCGAGCGCGTCGCTGTCCACCAGATCGGTCTTGTTCAGCAAGATGGTGTCGGCCAGCGCGATCTGCTCGGCGGCTTCCCGATAGGTGGCGATGGTGTGGGGCAGCGTTCTGGCGTCAGCGACGCAGACGATGCTGTCCAACACGGTATGCTGGCGCACCGCGTCATCGGCAAAGAAGGTCTGTGCCACCGGCGCGGGCTCAGCCAGGCCAGATGTTTCGATCAGGATGCCATCGAAGCGGCCGGCTCGCTTCACCAGGCCGCCAACCACGCGCATCAGGTCGCCGCGCACCTTGCAGCAGACGCAGCCATTGTTCAGTTCGAACACCTCCTCGTCAGCGCCAACCACGAGGCCGCCGTCAATGCCGAGTTCACCGTACTCATTGACGATCACGGCATAACGCTTGCCGTGAGCCTCCGACAGGATCCGGTTGAGCAAGGTGGTTTTGCCGGCGCCCAGGAAGCCCGTCAGCACCGTGACGGGAACGCGGGCATTGGGTTTTTGCGGGCTCATGGGATCAGCACCGCACGGCCCTTGATCTTGCCGTGGTGCAAGTCCTTCAGCGCCTGGTTGGCGTCGGCCAGCCGGTATTCCCGGGTTGCCAGGTGCACCAGGCCACGGTCGGCCAGCGCCATCAATTCAACCAGTTCGGGGTAGGTTCCGACCAGATTGCCGACGATGGTTTTCTCCGACGTGACCATGTCGAGCGTTGGCAGCTCGATCTTTCCGCCGTAGCCCACGATGTAGTAGCTGCCGCCGTTGGCGGTCATGGCGAGGCCCATGGCGACAGCACTGCCTTCGCCCACGAAATCGATCACGGCCTCGGCGCCGCGGCCGCCCGTGAGGGCCAAAACCGCATCCATGGCGCCGTCATCGCCTTTCACCAGATGATGCGCGCCGCAGGATTTCGCCAACTCCAGCGCCACGTCGGAGCGGTCGATGACGATGATCTCGGCCGCACATAACGCGGCCAGCACCTGAATGCCGATATGGCCGAGGCCGCCGGCGCCGATCACCACGGCGTATTGGCCCGGCAGCAAGTGGCGCGATGCTTTTTTGGCGGCGCGATAGGCGGTCAGCCCGGCATCGGTGTAAGGAGCGACATCCTTTGGGGTCAGCGATTTCGGCAGCTTGATCAGCGCCCTCTCGCCCGTCAGCAAATATTCGGCATAGCCGCCATTGGCATTGATGCCGGGAAAGCTGCTGTCGGTTGCGTGCATGTCGTCGCCGCGGCGGCAGGCGAGGCAATGGCCGCTGGTGACAAGCGGATGGCAGATCACCGCGTCGCCGACTTTGACGCTGGTGACATTGCTGCCGATCGCCTCGATCCAGCCGGCGTTCTCGTGGCCCATGATGTAGGGCAAGGCGACTTCAACTTTGCTGCGCCAGATGCCTTCGACGATGTGCAAGTCGGTGCGGCACACACCAGCACCGCCGATGCGGACGATGACGTCCTCCGGCTTGGTGATTTTCGGATCGGCGACGTCTTGGTAACGGACGAGCGTGTCGGCGGTGAGGGTTTCGTCGTATTTTTCGAGAACGGCCGCTTTCATGCGCTTGATTGCCTTTTTATTTGCGGAGAGTGCTGGCGCGCAATTTCCGGTGTTTCGTTGAACGCTATTCAGCAATCGTCGTGCCAATGTCTATATGATTGAAATGACGAGACTTTCTGTTTTTGTGTGAAAGCCAAAGTGTTTCGCGTTGTATCACTTGGAACAGGCGAATGTTCTGGAACGGAACACTCGGGGTTATCGCCCGTGCCGCATGAATGCGACGCTTGAGTATTGGCGAGAAGATCCGCAGTGTGGGATTTGCTACCGATATGTCGGTGCACCGGAGGCTACAAAAAAGCGAGCCGTCGAACGGTTCGAAGGGGATTGAATGTCCGAAGCCGCTGAGGATCGTCTGCAACGTGCCCGACGTTTTCTCGAACGCGACGCCGTTCCAACGCCCGATCTGGTTGGGCCCATGATCACCGAAAGCTGGGCAAGGTGCCTCGAAGCTGGCCTTGATCCGCATTGGCCGCCGAAGCTTGACGCCACCGACGCATTTGGCCTGCGTGCTGAGCGGGACCAGGCTGAACTGACGCGAAGACTTGCCCTGGCCGAAATGGAGGCGTTGTATCAACAGATCGCCGGCAGCAACTTCCTGATCGCCTTTGCAGCCCCCAACGGCGTGTTGCTGGACACGATTGCCGATCCGAGCTTTCGATCCACGGCACGAACGTCAAGTATTCGGGCCGGAACGCTTTGGACAGAGACACGATGCGGCACCAACGCGCTCGGGACCGTGGCGCAGATCGGTCGACCCCTGACCGTGCATGGCGGCGAGCATTTCTTTGCGAGTTTTGGCGGCCTTACCTGCACAGCAGCCCCTGTCTACGCGCCCAATGGCACCCTGGCGGGGGTTTTGGACGCTTCATCGCATTGCACGTCGCGCCAGCAACACACCCAGGCTTTGGTGGGAATGGCGGCGACGCAGATCGAAAACGGCCTGTTCCGCCACAGCTACGCCAGCAGCCTGTTGGTCGCGTTCCACAGCCGCGGCGAATATCTTCACACGCTGAATGCCGGGTTGCTTGCCTTGGACGAGACCGGAACGGTGCTTGGGGCGAACCCGCAGGCGCGTTTTCTGTTGCAAGGGCTGCCCGCTCTGCCGGGCCGGCATTTCGATGACCTGTTCCGCACCGGCTTTGCCGGCTTGATGCGGATCGACAGCGGGCAGGAGTATCGTCGCCTGGAAGACCGGGTTGGCAGCGCGTTTGTGGCACGGCTTGAAAATCGGAAGCCGAGCCCTTTCGGTGTCGTTCAGGTCGCTGCGAGCGCGCCGGCGATCGCCGCGCCAGAGCCGCCGTTCGTCGCAGAAGACCCCGCTGTCATCGATGTCTTGCGGCGCATTGAAGCGGCGGCGCGGCGCAAACTTCCTATTCTCATCCGTGGGGAAACCGGCACCGGCAAGGAGCAACTTGCCCGGCACGCGCACCATGCCAGCCGCCGAACCGGGGCGTTCGTTCCGCTCAATTGCGCGGCCATGCCGGACAACCTGATCGAAGCCGAATTGTTCGGCCATGCCGATGGCGCCTTCACCGGCGCGCGGCGCGGCGGATCGCCGGGGCTTGTGATGGAGGCCGATGGGGGCACTCTGTTTCTGGACGAGATCGGCGATATGAAGCTGCCGCTGCAGGCCGTTCTGCTGCGGCTTTTGGATGACTGGGTGGTCCGCCCCGTCGGCGGCGGAAGGGCGAGGCAGGTGGACGTGTTGTTGGTGGCGGCCACCCATGCGGATCTTGAGAAGGCTGTCGCGGAGGGCCGGTTTCGGGCCGATCTGTTTTTTCGCCTGGATGCCGTGGGCGTCCTACTTCCGCCGCTTCGCATCCGGCGCGACTTCGCTGCGATTGCGGCGCGGACAGCGGCTGAGCTGGCCCCGGACCATGCCTTCACCCCGGGTGCGATCAGGGCACTGTCGTTGCGTCGCTGGCCGGGCAATATCCGGGAATTGCGCAACGCGATGACCCGACTCACGTTGACCGAGCCCAAACGGGTTGTGGATGTCGAAAACGTGGAGCGCCTGTTCGGCGTTGTGCCGGACAATCCAGATGCGGCGGATGCAAGCCTGCGCGCCTCCACGCACGCCCGCATTGTGGCCGTGCATTCAACGACGGGCGGAAATCTAAGCCAGACCGCGCGGCAGCTTGGAGTGTCGCGAAACACTGTCTACCGGGCGATCGGCGCTACGCGCCGGCAGCTGCACGATTGACCCAATGCGGCGAAAGCCCAGACAGCCTGGCGTCGACCGCATCGAGCAGGTGCTCGCCAAACTCAAACACATGTTCCGTGAAGCTGCCGCTACTGGAACAGCCCGCCCGGACGTCCGTCCGATGGGAGTTTGTCAGGCGCACGCGCCTCCTCGATTTCCACCTGCGGACGCGCAGTACAGTTCGACAAAGCGAGGTAAGGTTTGGGATCGGTCGGGCGGCCACCCAACCGCACTTCGAAATGCAGATGCGCCCCATGGGCGTGGCCGCTGGTCCCGACATTGCCGATCGGCTCACCAGTCGCCACGTGATGGCCGGTCCTGAGGTCGCGGGCGAAGGCGGACAGGTGGGCGTAGCGCGTGACTGTGCCGTCATCGAGGCGAATGTCGATCATCTGGCCATAGCCGAAATAGGTGCCGACGAAGCTGACCGTGCCGGCCATGGCCGCGCGCACCGGTGAGCCGTAGGGAGCGGTGAGATCGAGACCGGGATGATTGGCCGTCATGCCGCGGGCGACTTGTTTCAACTGGGCTGCGGGCATGAGCATGGCCCCACAGGCTTCGAGCGCGAGAGCGGTATGCGGAACAGCGAACGCAGCCCCGAACACCCAGAATGTTGCAGCAGCAACAAATCGTGATGGCTTTTGCATGGGCGGCAGGTAACACAGGTTTCCGTTAAGGGAAACCTAACGCGCCGGCGAGCCGCAGGGCACCACGCCGAGAAACGGCGCCGCATCGACCGGTTTGCCGCCGATCACCAGCTCGAAATACAGATGCGTGCCGTAGGTCACGCCGGAGCGGCCGATCACCGCGATCCGTTCGCCGGCCTTCACCGCGGTGGCACCCACCGCGAATTTCGGAGCGATCAGGCCCAGATGCGAATAGATCGTGGTGTAGGCGCCGGCCGGGCCGCGATGGGCGATGCCGAGTTCCAGGCCGCCGGGGCCACGGCGGTGGATGGTGACGATCTGCCCGTTGGCGGCTGCGAACACCGGGGCACCCGCGGCCGCAGGCAGGTCGATGCCGTCGTGAAAGCCGATGGCGCGCGGGCCCGGCGAGCGACGGTTGCCGAACGGCGAGGAAACGCAGGCCGGCCGTACCGGCAGGCCGAGTTCGCCCGGGGCCGGCTGCGCCAGCACCGCAGGCGCCTGCAGAGACACAAGCAGCATCGCCGCCGTAAGAAGGATCTTCAGCGCCAGCTCGCCAGATAGAAGCGCGGCAGCTCGTCCGCGGTCGGGCGGAACGACAGGCTGCGGTTGATGGCGTAGCTGGTGGCATAGGGGTGCAGCGGCAGCCACAGCGCAGCACCGGTGATGATCTGAATGGCCTGGCCATATTCCGCCCGCCTGCGATCGGCGTCCGTGGTGGCGCCGGCCTGCTCGATCAGCGCACGCAGCTCGGGGTCACGGGCGTAGTCGTTGTCACCGCCGGTGAAGAAATACGGCAGGATCGCCGACACGTCGTTGATCGAATAGCTGCCCCAACTGCCCATGAACAAGGGCGCGTGGCCGGTCGCGGCGAGGGCCACGGCATCGGACGTCGGAAGCTGCAGGATACGGGCGCGAATGCCGACGGCTGCGAGGTAGCCGGCCACAGCCTTCGCCTCGGGCGCCAGCAGGTAGCTGACCAGCTCGGTGTCGAAGCCCGCGGGATAGCCTGCTTCCGCAAGCAGGCTGCGCGCCCGGGCCGGATCGTATTCGCTGCGCACGGCCAACGCGGCGTCGCAGCCGAACTGCGTCGGGTAGCACGGCGCGTCCAACACCCGGGCACCGCCAGGCACCAGGGTCCGCGCCATCGCCTGACGGTCGATCGAAGCCTCGATCGCCTGGCGAACCTTGACGTCGGTGAGCGGATTGCCGGCGCCCGAACGTCCCGCGGCATCCATCGACAGGTAGCTGATGCGCATGCTTTCGCTGCGCAGCTCCTGCAGAGCGGGATTGCGCAGAATCTCGGCGCTGCGCTCCGGCTGATACGACCAGATCCAGTCGGCGCGACCCTCCAGCAGGTCATCCACCTCGCTAACGGCATCGCCGCCTTGCCGGATCACCACATGGGCGATCGGCGGCCGCTGCTTGGGGCTGGCAGCGTAATAACCCTCGTAGCGATCGAGCTGGATGCGGTCCGGGTCGGCGCGGACGATGCGATAGGGGCCGGTGCCGACCGGAAAGCGCGAATACAGCTCGGGCCCCACCAGCGTGCGATAGGCCTGCGGCAGGATGGGCAGCGTGATCGCAAGATATTCGAGGGCCGCCGGAAACACCCGCTTGAGGTGCAGCCGCACGTGCAGCTCGTCGATCTTTTCGGCACCCGCCAGCCAGGAGTAATTGCTCGGCACCGCCACCAGCGGATCGGCGCCGAGTACCTGGTTGACAGTGTATACCACATCGTCGGCGGTGAACGGATCGCCGTTGTGGAACGTCACGTTGGGCCGCAGCTCGAATTCGATCGTGGTGTCGTCGATGAACTTCCACGATGTTGCGAGCAGTGGCTTCAACGCGAAGGTCTGCGCGTCGCGCGCGATCAGCCCGTCCCAGGTCTGGAACGACAGCACCAGGCCGTTGCGCAACGGATTGTGGTAGGGGTCGATGTCGGGAATGGCCTCGCGCCACGACACGCGCAGCGTGTCGGCCGATTTCTGCGCATGCGCGGGCGCCGCGAACAGCAGCAGGCACAGCAATAGCCACGCGCGCATCTGGTGTCTCCCCCTACCCCAGCATGGAATTGAACGCCCCACCGTCGAGCAACAGATTCTGACCGACGATGAAACCAGCCTGTGTGCTGCACAGGAAGGCGCAGGCGGCGCCGAATTCCGCGGGCTCGCCCAAGCGGCCGCTGACGCTGGATTTCGCACGTTCGATCAGCATCTCGTCCGGATCGCGGTTGGCAGCCTTCGCAGCGGGCCCGATGTTGCTGCGCAGCCGGTCGGTGTGGAATGGGCCGGGCAGCAGGTTGTTGATGGTCACGTTGTGGCGCGAGACCTGGCGCGCCAACCCGGCCACGAACCCGGTCAACCCCGTGCGGGCGCCGTTGCTCAAGCCGATTTCGGCAATCGGCGCCTTCACGGAGCCCGAGGTGATGTTCACGATGCGGCCAAATTTTCGCGCGATCATGCCGTCCACCACCGAGCGAATCAGGAAGATGGGCGTCAGCATGTTGGCGTCGAGGGCCCTGATCCAGTCATCGCGCTCCCAGTCGCGGAAGTCGCCGGGCGGCGGGCCGCCGGCATTGTTGACCAGGATGTCCGGATCCGGGCATGCGGCGAGTGCCGCAGCCCGGCCGGCCTCGGTCGTGATGTCGCCGACCACGGCTGTGACGGTCACACCGGTCGCGGCACGGATCTCGGCCGCCGTCGCCTGCAAGACAGCCTCGGTGCGCGCGGTGATGACCACATCGACGCCTTCCATCGCCAACGCCATCGCGCAGGCGCGCCCCAAACCTTTGCTGGCGGCGCAGACGATCGCCTTCTTGCCCTTGAGCCCGGTGTCCATCGGTATTCCTTCACATGATCGATAAAAAGGCGCCGCGCTGGGCGTCGGGGATCGGCGTCGGGCGCATGCTGGCGCGCTCGACATAGACATGAACGAAGAACCCCTCGGCGGAGGCGCTGGGCTGGTCGCCACGGAACACCGCACTGCGATAGCGCACCGAGCTGGTGCCGAGCCGTTCCACCAGCACGCCCACGGTGACCGGGTCCGGATAGGCGATCTCGCTGATGTAGCGAAGCATGGATTCGGCCACGACACCGACGATGGGGCTGGACGCGAGTTCGAGGATACCGTTCTCGATCAGGAAATTGTTCACAGCCGTATCGATCCAGGAATAATACACCACGTTGTTGACGTGGCCGAACATGTCGTTGTCCTGCCAGCGCGTGGTGATGGTCTGGAAATACCGGTAGTCGGCGCGGGTGCTGGGCGGCGGGCGGGTCATGGTATCGCTCTCGTGTGCGTGCAGTTCACCCGGTTTGCCCGGCCGCGTCCATCCTGCATCCCACATCTTTCCAGCCCGTCATTGGACAGTCATCTGCGCGCGGGCTAGACGGGCCGCGGTCTGATTGTGATCTGATTGGGATGGGTCGGCATGCGTTGGATGGTGGTTATGCTCTGCCTGGCGCTCGCACTGGCAGCCCCGCTGCCGGCAAGTGCCCATGCAATCCTGGTGGAGAGCACGCCTGCGATCGGGGCCACGGTGCCGCCTGGCAGGCTCGACCTGCGGCTCCGTTTCAACAGCCGCATCGACCGCGCCCGCTCGCGCCTCACGCTGATCCGCGCCGACCACAGCACCACCGTGCTGCCGATCTCAGCCGAGGGCACCGACGACCTGATGTTCAGCACCGCAACGCTCACCCCCGGCACCTATGTGGTGCGCTGGCAGGTGCTGGCGGTGGACGGCCACATCACCCGGGGCGACGTGCCGCTGACCGTCCGCGCAGGGAACTGACGGATGTCCCTGCTGCTCGACCTGTTCGGCTATCTCTCGATCATCATTCACGGGCTCACCATCGTCGCACAGTCGATGGCGCTCGGCGGCGTGTTCTTCCTGGCCTTCCTGGCGCGCCCGCTCAGCCGGTCGCTCGGCCTCGCCGGTGCGCGCATCCTGGCGGACACGGCGCGGATCGCAGCCTACGCCGCGGTCGGGCTGATGGTGTGCGAGGCGCTGACGGTCGGCCTCCAGGCCGCCGTGCTGGCCGGCACCGTCGATCTTTCGCTGCTGGACGCGCTGGGCTCGGCCTCGGCCGTGGCCGGCATGGTCAAGATCGTCTGCGGGGCCGTGATCGCCCTCGCCCTGTTCGGTGGCGGCGCCGCGGCACCGCGCGCCGCGCTGCTGGTGGTGAGCTTGGTCGAACTGGTGGCGGCCACGTTGACCACCCATGCCGCCGCCCGGCTCGACCATCAGGAGATCCTGCTGGCCGCGGCCTTCCTGCACCAGCTGGGAGCCGCGGTGTGGGTCGGCGGCATCCCCGCCTTCGTCCTGGCGCTGGCGCGGGTTCACGACGGGCACGGCTGGCGCATCGTCGGCGGCCGGTTCTCCACCATGTCCCAGATCGGCGTCGCCTGCATCGTGGTCTCGGCTGCGATCATGAGCGTGCTTTACGTGGGCTCGCTCGATGCGATCTACGGCACCGCATACGGCGTGATGGTGGCAGCGAAGGCTGCGATGTTCGTGGGCCTGCTGGCGCTGGGCTGGGCGAATTCACGCACCGTGGCACGGCTGCGGGCCGACCCCCTGGCACCCGTGCAGCGCATGAAACGCTTTGCCGAGGTCGAGATCGGCGTCGGCTTCGCGCTGTTCTTCGCCGCGGCGTCGCTGACCTCGGTGCCTCCCTCGGTCGACCTCACCACCGATCGCGTCACGTGGGCGGAGGTTGTGGAGCGTAACCGTCCGGTGTGGCCGAACATGCATTCGCCAGAGCACGACGTGCTGGCGCTGCCGGCACTTCAGGCGAAGCTGGATGCGGAGGCTGTCGCCAATGCCGCCAAACCGCCGGCGGCGTTCATCCCCGGCGGCGGCGAACTTCCGGTGCGCAACGCCGCCGACATCGGCTGGTCGGAATACAACCACCACTGGGCCGGCGTGTTCGTGGTGCTGATCGGCCTGCTGGCCCTGCTCAACCAGGCCGGCGCCCGCTGGGCACGCCACTGGCCGCTGCTGTTCTTCGGCCTCGCTGGCTTCCTGTTCCTGCGCTCCGATCCCGAAGTCTGGCCGCTCGGCACCGAAGGCGTGTGGGAAAGCCTGCGCGACATCGAGGTGCTGCAGCATCGTTTTTTCGTGCTGCTCACCATTCTGTTCGCCGTGTTCGAATGGCGGGTGCGCGCCGGCGGCTGGGCCAACAAGCGCGCCGCCCTGGTGTTTCCCCTCGTCACCGCCATCGGCGGTGCCGCCCTGCTGACGCACAGCCACGCCATCGCCAACGTCAAGGAAGCGCTGCTGATCGAGCTGACCCACACCCCCCTGGCACTCGCCGCCATCGCCGCCGGCTGTGCGCGCTGGCTGGAAATCCGCCTCGACGGCCGCGGCGGCCGCATTGCCGGCTGGGTGTGGCCGGTGCTGTTCGTGTTCATCGGGCTTCTGTTGCTGAGCTACCGCGAAGCTTGAATTCCACCTCCATAATGGGGCAACAGCCTAGCCGTCCGCCTGCCTGCGGATTTAGAGCGGGATTACGTCGCCTATCAGACGTCATCCCGCTCTAGGCATCGAAACCCACGAACCACGGATTCCCCTCGGACACCGGCGGATGATCGGCGGGGTCATCGCTGATCCGCACCAATTCGTGGTAGATCGACGCACCCCAGGCGGCGGTGCCCGCCCCCAGCACGACGGAGGCTGCCGGATAAAGCAGCTGGAGCACCATGCTTTTGCTGGCCAGCAAGGTTGCGAAATTGTCGGAGCCACCCGCCAGCACGATCGCAAGTCCCATGACGCACCCAACCGCTGCGCCGAGCATGACGAAAAGTCCAAACAGCCGCCAACGATGGCCGTGGGTCAGGTAGGCGCTGCGGCGAAACGCACGCTCCATGCCCGGTCCTTCGACAATCCGCACTGACCCGACGACAGCCCAGCGGACAATCAGCATCAGACCAGGAACGATCAGCAGAAGGCTCGCCAACCCGATGCCGATCGCAGCCATCACGTTGATGACAACCAATGCGGGCAGTGCTGCAAACGCGTTTTGAAACGCAGCGCGCCACGCCAGCCGGTGACCGGCCAGCTGGCCGATCAGAACACTAACCGCCGCCGCACCGAACAAGACTTCAACCATCGTCTCCAACAACGAGTCGACGAACCCGACCAGCCGATGGAAGTTCTGTCCCACACCCGCCGTCACAGCGTCGGATGCGGCCGACAGCACCGTACAAACGATCTGGTCCACCGCGAACACCAGCAACAGCGCCAGGAAATTCTGCTGCAACAGAACCAGGATCGTGACAATGGTCCGCCAGATGTCGAACCGGGAACGGACCGCAACGCTCTCAGACATGCCACCCTCTTTGCCCAACGAGACGACCTGCGTGGCACAAACTCGTACCAACGACAAAACGAATTATCCGTGCCTCGCCGACAAACGCTCCCGCAGCCGGCGGCGCAGTTCATATTTCTGGATCTTCCCGGTCGACGTCTTGGGCAGCGCCGTGAAGCTCACCCGTTTCGGCACTTTGAACCGCGCCAAATGCTCCCGGCAGAACGCGATCACCGCAGCCTCCGTCAAATCCTCCACCCCTGGACGAACGGTCACGAAGGCATGCGGCACCTCGCCCCATTTCTCGTCGTCCTCGGCCACCACCGCCGCCTCCATGATGTCCGGATGGCGATACAGCACCTCCTCCACCTCCAGCGAGGAGATGTTCTCGCCGCCGGAAATAATGATGTCCTTCGACCGGTCCTTGATCTCCACATAGCCATCCGGATGCATCACGCCCAGGTCGCCGCTGTGAAACCAGCCACCGGCGAACGCCGCACGCGTTGCCGCGGGGTTCTTGAGGTACCCCTTCATGACCGTGTTGCCGCGCAGCATGAGCTCGCCCATCTCCTTCGCATCCGGTGCCACCAGCTCCATGTCAGCCCGCATGATCTGTGCATCGTCGGCCAACGGGTGCGGCACCCCCTGGCGCGACAGAAACCTCGCCCGCGCCGTCACATCCATGTGGTCCAGCTCAGGCTGCCACACGCAATAGGTCAGCGGGCCATACACTTCGGTCAGCCCGTAGACATGGCTGACGGTGAAGCCGCGCTCCTCCATGGCTGAAATCACCGGCGTGGGCGGGGCCGCGCCCCCGGTGTTCACCGTCACCTGGTGGTCGAACCGGCGCACCACCTCGGCGGGCGCGTGGATCAGCATGGTGAGCACCACCGGTGCTGCGCACATCAAACTCACCTTGTGCTCGGCCACGAGCGGATAGATCAGCGCCGGGTCCACCCGCCGCAGGCACACATGCGTGCCCCCCGCCATCGTCACCGCCCAGGTGAAGGTCCAGCCGTTGCAATGAAACATCGGCAGCGTCCACAAATACACTGTGCGCGCGGTCATCTCTGAGGCCAGCCCGTTGCCGGCCGCACTGAGATAGGCGCCGCGGTGATGGCACACCACGCCCTTCGGGTCGCCCGTGGTGCCAGAGGTGTAGCCGAGCGAAATCGCATCCCACTCGTCCTCCGGCAGCCGCACCGGAAACAGCCGGTCGCCGCCGGCGATCCAGCCTTCGTATTCCTCGCCCAGCACCTCGCCCGCCTCGGTCAGCGCATCGTCGATGCCGATCAGCAGCGGCGGGTGCGCCAGGCCCTCCAGCGCAATCCGCGCCAAAGGTGCCAACTCGCGGTCGACCAGGAACACCCGTGCCTCGCTGTGGCGCAAAATAAAGCCGATCGTCGCACCATCGAGCCGCGTGTTCACCGCACACAGCACGCCCCCGGTCATCGGCACCGCGTAATGCGCCTCCAGCAAAGCCGGAACATTCGGCGCAAGCACCGCCACGGTGTCGCCTCGCCCGATCCCCGCCTCCGCCAGCCGCGCGGCAAACCGCCGGCAGCGCTCGAACATCTGCGCGTAGGTGATGCGCCGCTCGCCATGAATGATCGCAACACGCCCGGGATACACCCGCGCGGCACGCACCAGAAACGAGATCGGCGACAGCGGCTGATAGTTCGCCGGGTTCTTGTCGAGATCCTGGTCGTACATCGCGGATGGCATGGCGTGTTCCCCGTCGTTCGTTGTACCCAGCATACACGGTTGCCGAAGGCCCTCGGCATCGCCCGCACCCAGGTTGGGGCCAAGACCAATGGCCCTGTTGCCGCATGGCCTTCGGCCCGACCAGGGCATCCGCCCTGGACCCGCCAGAGGCAGGGCCTCTGGACACCATTCGTTTAAGGCATGTCTCTGAGTGATGAGGGGGTCATACCCGCGGGTCCTGGC
Source organism: Rhodospirillales bacterium (assembly GCA_025352665.1). Taxonomy (GTDB): domain Bacteria; phylum Pseudomonadota; class Alphaproteobacteria; order Acetobacterales; family Acetobacteraceae; genus CAIQQQ01. The sequence goes on from JANXSM010000127.1 coordinate 19,587, forward strand.
AACCAGCGGGTGAGGAACCCCCTCATCACTCAGAGACACGCTTCAATGAACGGGGCGCAGGGGCCTCGCCCCTGCTGGGTGCAGGGCGAAGCCTTGCCCGCGCGGAGCGCATCCGGCGATAGCCGGAACCCGGCTCATGGGATCTCGACCCCAAGCTCCCGGCGAGCCCGCTCCAGGTCCTCGGGTGTGTCCACGCCGAACGGTGCGTGATCCACCCGCGCACACGCAATCCGCATCCCCGCCTCCAGTGCGCGCAGCTGCTCCAGGCTCTCGCGCTTCTCCAGGGGGGAGGCCGGCAGTGCCACGAACCGCGCCAGCGCCGCGCGCCGATAGGCGTAGATGCCAATATGGTGCCACAGCGGCCCCGGCCCCCACGGGATCGCCGCGCGCGAGAAATACAGCGCCGGCGATACCGCTCGCCCGCCGTCAAACGCGCACACCGCCTTCACCACCGAGGGCAGCGCCGCCTCCGCCGCATCCAGGATCGGCGCCACCAGGGTCGCGATATCCACCATCGGATCCGACAGCGGCGTGATCACGGCGCGCAGCTGCACCGGGGGAATGGTCGGAAGGTCCCCCTGCAGGTTCACAACCACATCGTGTCGCCCCTGTGGGTCCAGCACCGCCAGCGCCGCCTGCACCCGGTCAGACCCCGAGGGCAGCGACGGGTCGGTCATCACAGCCACAGCACCTGCCGCCCGCACCGCCTCGGCGATCTCCACATCCCCGCAGGCGACCGCCACCGGGCCGATGTCGGCCTCCATGGCGCGGTCGATCACATGCAGGATCATGGCGCGGCCATGAATGTCGGCCAGCGGCTTGCCAGGCAGCCGGCTGGAGGCGAGACGCGAGGGAATGACGATGATCGGATTCATCCCGTCACTATGTCCCCGCCACGTTTTGCGGCAAAGAGGGTGTGAACCAAAGGAACCCGCGCGTGATCGACATCTTCCTGACCGCAGCCCATGCCGCAGCCGATGTCGCCGCAACCGTCATCCGCCCGCACTTCCGCTCCGGGGTGGGCGCCGACGACAAGGCGGACGAAAGCCCCATCACCATCGCCGACCGCACCGCCGAACTCGCTATGCGCGCCGTGCTGAGCCAGGCCTTCCCCGATCACACCGTCTCCGGCGAGGAATTCCCCGCCCATAACCCCGGTGCCCGCTACCGCTGGGTGCTCGACCCGATCGACGGCACCCGCGCCTTCATCACCGGCCGCCCGCAGTTCGGCACCCTCATTGCGCTGCTCGACGGCGACACCCCCATCCTGGGGATTATCGACCAGCCCATCACCGGGGAACGCTGGATCGGCGCCGTCGGCAGGCCCACCCAGTTCCGCGGCGCCTACGGCCGGGCCGGCTGCCGGCCTTGCAAAAGCCTTGACCAGGCCGAACTCTCCGCCACCAGCCCCCAGATCTTCGAAGGCGCCGACGTACAGCGCTGGCAGAATCTTTCGAGGCAGGCCCGCCGCCTCACCTTCGGGGGCGACTGCTACGCCTACGGCCTGCTCGCGCTGGGGCAGATCGACGTCATCGCCGAAGCCACGATGAACCTTTGGGACTGGGCCGCCCTTGTTCCCATCATCGAGGGCGCCGGCGGCAGCGTGACCGACTGGAACGGCCGAAAACTGCACCCCGACGGCGATGGCCGGATCCTGGCGCTGGGCGATCCCAGCCTGTTCGATCAGGCCTCTCGCGCATTGGCCGCTTGACCGTTTCAGTGTCACGATGCCTCCCTATCCGCGTTCGATCAGGAGGAACTCAGTGCGTCAGCGTCCGAAACTGCTCTGTCTCGCATTCGCCGCCGCCACCCTGTGCGCCACGCTGTCCACCGCCCGGGCCGACGACGATGACGTGGTGCGAACCTACGGCCTTGCCCTGGTCGGCGAACTCAAACTGCCGAAAGACTTCAAGAACTTTCCCTACGTGTTCCCCAACGCCCCCAAAGGCGGCGAAGTGGCCACCGCGGCGATCGGCAGCTTCGACAGCTTCAACCCCTTCATCGTGCGCGGCACCCCCGCCGCCGCCGCCGCCCGCATCTACGACACGCTGACCAAACGCTCGGACGACGAGCCTGAATCGGCCTATGCCCATCTCGCCAAAACCATCGAACTGCCGGCCGATCGCATGGGCGTCGCCTTCGACCTGCGCCCCGAAGCCCGCTTCCACGACGGCCATCCCATCACGTCCGAGGACGTGGTGTGGAGCTTCAACACGCTGCGCGAAAAAGGCCGGCCGTTCTATCGGCAATATTATGCAGACGTCGCCTCCGTGCAGGCCGACGGCCCGCTGCGCGTGGTGTTCCATTTCACCAACAACCAGAACCGCGAACTTGCCCAGATCCTCGGCGAAATGCCGGTGATGCCCAAGCACTGGTGGGAAGGGCGCGACTTCGCAACGCCCATAGGCGTCGCCCCGCTCGGGTCTGGCCCGTACAGGATCGCAAGCTTCGAAATGGGCCGCACCGTCGTGCTGGAACGGGTGAAGGATTATTGGGGGGCCGATCTGCCCACCTCGAAAGGCCTCGCCAACTTCGATCGCATCCGCACCGAATACTACCGCGACCCCAGCGTCGCCATGGAAGCCTTCAAGGCCGGCCAGGTCGACTGGCGGGTCGAAAACACCGCCAAGCAATGGGCCACTGCCTACGACTTTCCTGCCGTCGAAAAGGGCCTCGTGAAAAAGGAAAGCCTGGCGCGCAACCTGCCCTCCGGCATGCAAGGCTTCGGCATGAACACCCGCCGGCCGATCTTCGCCGACCGCCGCGTGCGCGAGGCCATGGCCCAGGTGTTCGACTTCGAATGGATGAACCGGAACCTGTTCTACAACAGCTACAAACGCAGCCTGTCCTACTTCGGCAACAGCGACTTCGCCTCCAGCGGCCTGCCCAGCGGCGCCGAACTCAAATTACTCGAACCCTTCCGCGACAAACTGCCGCCCGAGGTCTTCACCAAACCCTACACCCTTCCCATCACCGACGGCTCCGGCAACAACCGCGCGGGCCTGCGCCGCGCCCTCACCCTGCTCGAACAGGCCGGCTGGACCATCAAGGATCGCAAACTGGTCAACAGCAACGGCGACCGCTTCGCCTTCCAGATCCTGCTCGACAACCCCACCTTCGAACGCGTTGCCAACCCCTACGTCCAATCCCTCGAACGCCTCGGCATGGATGTGCAGGTCCGTACGGTCGACCCCGCGCAATACCAGCTCCGCACCGACCAGTTTGACTTCGACATGACCGACGTGGTGTTCGGCGAGTCCGGCTCGCCTGGCAACGAACAATCCGAGTTCTGGGGGTGCACTGCCGCCAAAACCGAAGGCAGTGGCAATCTCATGGGCGTGTGCGACCCCGTGGTCGAAGCCCTCGTCGCCCAACTCCTCAAAACCACCGACAACAAACAACAGATCACCGTTGTCCACGCGCTCGACCGGGTGCTCCTCAACGGCCACTACGTCGTCCCCCAGTGGCATAGCGAATCGGTCAACGTCGCCTACTGGAACCGCTTCGGCAAACCAACCACCCCCGTCAAAGTCGGCGTGGTCTTCGACGCCTGGTGGCTCGACCCAACCCTTGCCGCCGCCACCGACGCCGCGCGGCGGATGGGCCAGTGATGGCGGCGCACCCATGACTGGCTATCTGCTGCGGCGGTTGTTGTTGGTGATACCGACGTTGTTTGGGATCATCACGGTCAATTTCGCGGTCATCCAGTTGGCGCCGGGTGGTCCGGTGGAACAGATGATTGCGGAGCTGCGCGGCAAGGGCGACACGACGCAGCGCATCACCGGTGGGTCGGGTCCGGAGGCTTCGGGCCAGCGGACCGGCGACCAAAGCGGCGTGTATCGGGGGGCGCGAGGATTAGACCCGGTGGTTCTGGCCGATATCAAGAAGATGTTCGGGTTTGACAAGCCGCCTCTGGAGCGGTTTGGCAAGATGTTGTCGTCGTATGTGCGGTTCGATTTCGGCCGTAGTTTCTTTCGCAACGAGACGGTGCTGCATCTGATCGCGCAGAAGATGCCGGTCAGCGTGTCGATCGGGTTATGGTCGACCTTGCTGGTCTACCTGGTGTCGATTCCATTGGGCATCGCCAAGGCGGTGCGCGATGGAAGCCGGTTCGATATCGCAACGTCCGCAGTGGTTCTGATCGGTTATGCCATCCCGGGGTTTCTGTTCGCCATCCTGCTGGTGGTGTTGTTTGCCGGCGGCAGTTTCCTGTCGATCTTCCCGTTGCGCGGTCTGTCGAGCTCGGGGGCGGAGAACTGGCACTGGTGGGACCGGATCGTGGACTACGCCTGGCACATGGTGCTGCCGACGGCCGCCTTGGTGGTCAGCGGCTTTGCCGGCCTGACCATGTTGACCAAGAACTGTTTTCTCGACGAGATCCGCAAGCAGTACACCGTCACCGCCCGGGCGAAGGGTGCCAGCGAGCAGCGGATCCTGTACCGCCATATTTTCCGCAACGCGATGCTGCTCATCATCGCGGGGTTTCCGGCGGCTTTCATCGGCATTCTGTTTTCATCGTCGCTGCTGGTCGAGATCGTGTTCTCGCTCGACGGATTGGGGCTGCTCGGGTTCGAAAGCGCGATCCGCAGGGATTATCCGGTGATGTTCGGAACCTTGTACATCTTCACATTGTTCGGTCTGGTGATGCAGATCGTGGGCGACATGCTGTACACGGTGGTGGACCCACGGATCGATTTCTCGGCGCGGCAGTCGTGATTCCGCGACGACGCCGCGCATGAGGATTTCGCCGCTCAATCGCCGCAGGCTCGCGATCTTTCGCAGCCACTCGCGCGGTCTGTGGTCGTTTCGCATCTTCATGGTGCTGTTTCTGGTCAGCCTGTTCGCCGAATTCATCGCCAACGACCGTCCCCTGCTGATCCGCTACGACGGCAACTGGTATGTCCCGGTCATGAAGGACTATGCCGAGGACGCATTCGGCGACGACATGATGCCGCTGGCCGCCGACTACACCGATCCCGGCCTGGCCAAGCGCATCAACGACCACGGCTGGATGCTGTGGCCACCGATCCCGTTCGGCTACGCCACCGTCATCAAGAACCTCGACGAGCCGGCGCCGGCGCATCCCAGCTGGCGCAACCTGCTCGGCACCGACGACCAGGCGCGCGACGTGCTGGCGCGAGTGATCTACGGGTTTCGCGTTTCGGTGCTGTTCGGCTTCACGCTGACAGCGATCTCGTCGGCGATCGGGGTTGCCGCCGGCGCCGTGCAGGGGTTCTACGGCGGGCTGGTGGACCTGCTGTTCCAGCGGTTCATCGAGGTATGGTCAGGCATGCCGCAGCTGTATCTGCTGATCATCCTGGCCAGCATCATCACGCCGAGCTTCTGGATCCTGCTGGTGTTCCTGCTGCTGTTCAGCTGGATGGCGCTGACCGGCGTGGTCAGGGCGGAATTCCTGCGTGGCCGCAATCTGGAATACGTCCGGGCTGCAAAGGCGCTCGGGGTGTCCAATGTATCGGTGATGGTAAGACACATCCTGCCCAACGCGATGGTGGCGACGCTGACCTTCCTGCCGTTCACGCTGTCCGGCTCGGTCACCATTCTGGCGAGCCTGGACTTCCTGGGCTTCGGCTTGCCGGTCGGCTCGCCCTCGCTGGGCGAGCTGGTCTCCCAGGGCAAGGAGAACCTGCAGGCGCCATGGTTGGGCATCACCGCCTTCCTCGTGCTGGGCGGGACACTGACATTGCTGACCTTCGTCGGCGAGGCGGTGCGCGATGCGTTCGACCCGCGCCGCGGTCCGGTCGGCAAGCGATGAGCCTGGTCGAAGTCGAGAACCTTAAGGTCTCGTTCCACGACCGATGCGTGGTCGGCGGCGTGTCGTTCAAGCTCGACCGCGGCGAGACCTTGGCGCTGGTGGGGGAAAGCGGTTCGGGCAAGTCGCTCACCGCCCTGTCGCTGCTGCAGCTTCTGCCAGACGGCGCGATCAGTTCGGGCAAGGCGACGCTCGACGGTCAAAGTGTTATCGGCGCGTCCAACCCCACCTTGCGCCGGCTGCGCGGCGGCGTCGCCGGCATGGTGTTCCAGGAACCGATGACCAGCCTCAACCCGCTCGGGCGCATCGGCCGGCAGATCGCCGAAGCCGTGATGCTGCACTCGCCGATGCACAAGGCCGCCTTGAAGGCGCGGGTGATCGCGCTTCTGGCCCAATGCGGCTTTGCCGACGCCGAGCATCGGTTGGGCGCGTTCCCGCACCAGCTCTCGGGCGGGCAGCGCCAGCGGGTGATGATCGCCATGGCGCTCGCGAACGACCCCGCCCTGCTGATCGCCGACGAGCCGACCACGGCACTCGACGTCACGATCCAGGCGCAGATCCTTCGCCTGCTCATGGAACAGAAGGCGGCGCGCGGCCTCGCTCTGCTGCTGATCAGCCATGATCTCGCGGTGGTGCGGCGCTACGCGGACCGGGTGTGCGTCATGAAGGACGGCATGGTGGTCGAAACCGGCACGGTCGACCAGGTGTTCGCCCAGCCGGCGCATCCCTACACCCGCAAGCTGCTGCACGCCGAGCCTCGCGGAAGACCGCAGCCCCTCAAGCTCGGTGCCCCGGTTCTGGTCGAGGCACAGGACGTGCGTGTGATCTTCCCGATCCGGGCCGGGCTGATGCGGCGCGTGGTCAGCGCCGTGCGCGCGGTGGACGGGGTCAGCGTCACCGTCCATGCCGGCGAGACGGTCGGGCTGGTCGGCGAAAGCGGCTCCGGCAAATCCACCATGGGAGCGGCTCTGTTGCGGCTGGACCAATTCGTCGGCGTGGTGAAGTTCGAAGGCCAGGACCTCGCAACCCTGGACGCCAAGGCACTGCGGGCCCTGCGCAGCCGGATGCAGATCGTGTTCCAGGACCCGTTCGGCAGCCTGTCGCCCCGACTCACGGTGGGCGACATCATCGCCGAGGGCCTGAAGGTTCACAAACCTGGCCTGCGTCGGCTGGACCGCGAGAAACTCGTGGCAGGCGTGCTGGAGGAGGTCGATTTGCCGACCTCCTCCAGCACCCGCTACCCGCACGAGTTCAGCGGCGGCCAACGCCAGCGCATCGCCATCGCCCGCGCCATGGTGCTGTCGCCTCACTTCGTGGTGCTGGACGAGCCCACCAGCGCGCTCGACATGTCCGTGCAAGGACAGATCGTGGATTTGCTGCGTCGCCTGCAATGCGACCACAACCTCGGTTATCTGTTCATCAGCCACGACCTGAAAGTGGTGCGAACCCTCGCACACCGGGTCATCGTGATGCGGCATGGCCGTGTGGTGGAGCAGGGGCCGGCCGACCAACTGTTCGACGCGCCCACGCATGACTACACGAAGGCGCTCATGTCGGCCGCATTCGACCTTGAGGTCCCGGCCGCCTGCGAGACTGCCGAGCTGGATTAGAGCGTGATCGCCTGAGGCTGACTCGATTGTGGATTCCGGCTCGGCGTGATTTCTGATTCAAGATGCTGGCTGGGATGGAGGCCAGCATCTATGGGTCGTCCATATTTGATAGATTTGCGGGAGCGGGTTGTCGCTGCTGTTCGCTCCGGCATGAGCCGTCGTAAGGCGGCAACGCATTTTTGCGTTGCAGTATCGACGGCCATCCGATGGACCGCCCGCGAGCGTGAGATCGGCAGTCCGGCGGCATT
>JANXSM010000153.1 GCA_025352665.1 Rhodospirillales bacterium
CTGGTGGGGGTCGAGGGGGCAACGCCCCTCGCCTTGCTTTTTCGGCAGGAGGTCTGCTTGGCTTTTCGGTTTGTGCATGCGGCGGACGTTCATCTTGATTCGCCGTTGCGCTCGTTGGTGCTTCGGGATCCTGAGCTTGCCGAGCTGATCGGCAATGCCACGCGCCGCGCGTTTGTGGCGATCATCGACCTGTGCCTGGACGAGCAGGTGGATGCTTTGCTGCTGGCGGGCGATCTGTACGATGGCGAGCAGACCTCGATGAAGACCGCGCGTTTTCTGGCCGAGCAGCTGCGTCGGCTGGATGAGGCCGGCATTCGGGTTTTTGTGATCCGCGGCAATCACGATGCGCTGTCGCGCATCACCAAGGAGCTGACCTTGCCGCCGTCGGTGACGCTGTTTTCCGGGCGTGGCGAGGTTGTGCCCTGGGAGCATGGCAGCGGCCTGCCTTTGGCCATTCACGGGCTGAGCTTTGCGCGACCTGAGGCGCCGGAAAGCCTGCTGCCTCGTTACAGGCAGCCGGTGGAGGGGGCGGTCAACATCGGGCTCATGCACACCAGCCTGGACGGCTCGCCGGGGCATGATCCTTATGCGCCCTGCAAGGTTTCCGATTTGCGCAACTCGGGGTTCCGTTACTGGGCGCTGGGCCACATCCACCGCCGGGCGGTGATCGAGGGCGACTGCACCATTGTAATGCCCGGCATGCCGCAGGGGCGTGACATCAACGAGGCGGGCATGAAATCGGTATGCCTGGTCACGGTCTCCGACGACCGGACCATTGCGGTGGAGGAGCGCCGGACCGGGCTTGCGCAGTTCGAGCGCGTGAGCGTCGACATGACCGGCATCGACGGTTGGGGTGCTGCGGTGGCAGCAATCGGGGCTGCGCTGCACAAGGCGCGGCCGGGCGTTGCCTCCGACCACATGATCGTGCGGCTGCGGCTGACCGGTGTGACGCCCTTGGCCTGGCGGCTGCGGCGCGATCTCGACCTGTTGAAGGCGGAGGCCGACAATCGCGCAGCGGGCGCCGGCACCTGCTGGATCGAGCGCGTGGAGCTGGCGTGCGATGCGCCACCGGCAGTCGTTGCCTCCGTGACATCGGCCGATCCGCTGCTGGAGCTGCGGCAGTTGATCCAGACCGAGATCATCGGAGCTGCGGGATTTCAGACCGAAATGGCGGCGATCGTGGAGGAGCTGAGCGCCCAGATGCCAGAGTTTCGCCGGATGTTCGGCGCCGACGCGGCCGATTCCGCGGCGCGCATTGCCGAGATCGTTCGCGGTGGGGTGGAGGACGTGTTGGCGCGGCTGCACGCGCCGGACCGGGCGGAGGAAGCCTGATGCGCCTGTCCCAACTGGGCCTCACGCGCTACGGCAAGTTCACCGACCATGTCATCGATTTCGGCCCAGCGGTCGTGGGGCAGGCCGATCTGCATATCGTTTATGGTCCGAACGAGGCGGGCAAATCCACCATGACGGCGGCGTTCCTGGATTTGCTGTTCGGCATCGAGCGCAGCAGCCGCTACGGGTTTCTGCATCCCTATCCAACCATGCGGGTGACGGCGACGCTGGATCTGGCCGCCGGTCCGGCCAGCTTCGCGCGCATCAAACGGCCGCAGAACAGCCTGCTGGGGCCGGACGATCAGCCGGTGGCGGAAACTGCTGTTTTGGCGGGGCTCGGCGGGCTCGACCGATCCGCCTACCGGGCGATGTTCTCGCTGGACGACGACACGCTGGAGGAGGGCGGCGAGAGCATTCTGGCCAGCCAGGGCAATATCGGCGAGCTGCTGTTTTCGGCCACGACAGGCCTCGCGGAGTTGAGCCGGACCCTGGTGCAGCTGCGCCAGACGGCGGACGGGTTTTACCGGCCGCGTGCCCACGGCACCAGGTTGAACCAGCTCAAGGCCGACCTGGCGGGGCTGAAGGAGGAGCGCGATCGCATCGACACGCTCGCGTCGAAATACGCGACGCTGACCACGGCACGCGACGCCGCATCCGCGCTGTATGACACCGCCGTCACCGAGCAGGGGCAGCTGCAGGCCCAGATCGAGGCTGTCCAACGCCGCCTCAACATCTTGCCGTCGTGGGCCTTGCTGCGCGATATCCGCCGGCAGTTGGAGCCATTGGCCGAGTTGCCCGATGCGCCCAATGGCTGGCTCGCCGAGCTGCCCGATCTGCAGCGCGTGGAGATCACGCTCGCAACCCAGCTCGCGGATTTGGCGGCCGAGATCGGCACGGCCGAAACCCTGGCCGGGGGCATCGTCGTCGATCATCTCGCCAGCAGAGCCGTTGGTGATTTGGAGCGACTGGAGGGGTTGCGGCCGCGGCATGTGACCGCCGAGTTCGACCTCCCGCTGCGCCGCCGCGAACAGGAGGCGTCCGGCCCCGCCATCGCAGCGCTTCTCGTGCTGCTGGGCCAGCCAGATGCTTCGGAACCGGCGGAGCTGATCTTGCTGCCGCGGCCGCTCGCAGCCTTGCGCGAAGGCATCAAGGCGCGGCCGGCGATCGACGCGGAGCTGCGCACCGCGACCCTAGAACTGCGCGAAGCCGAGCGGCGCTGCGCGGAAGTGCGGGCGGAACTGGAACGCGCCAGCCCGCCAGCAATCGGCGGTTCGGACCATGCGGCCGGCATGTCTCGCCTGCTCTCGGCCATGACCATAGCTCGTGCCAGCGATCATGCCGTGCAGCAACGTCTGGCCGAGCGGGCACTTGCGAACGCGCGCGCGGAGCTGCAACGCAAGCTTGCCGCAGTGCGGCCATGGATCGGCGAAGCCGACGCATTGGCAGCACTCGCAGTCGTCGGCCTCGAGCGCTGCGAGCTGTGGCACAGCGCCCAGGCGCGCCAGGAGGGCGATCTGGCGCGCCTCGATGCCGAGCTGGAGGGGCTGGTCGGACGGCAGACGCGGTTGCAGGCGGAGATCGATGCGATGCGCCAGATGGCGGGCGTGGTCGACGAGCATGCCGCAGCGGAAATCCGCGGGCTGCGCGAGGCCGCCTGGGCGGAGCATCGCCGCCGCCTCGATCAGCCCTCGGCGGAGCGCTTCGACCAGGTGCTGCGGCGCGACGACGTGGTGATGGACGCAAGGGTGCGGCACCAGGCGGATCTGGCGAAGCTGCACGAAATGCGCACGGCCTTGGCGTCCATCCAGGCCGATAGCGACCGTGTGCGAGGTCTGATCGAGAAGGCCCATGACGCGAAGGGGGCCACCCAGGCGATGCTGGCCGAAAGCGCCCGCGCGATCGGTCTGGACCGTCCGGACACCATCGTCGCGGCGGAACTCAAGGCCTGGCTGCTGCGCCGGGCGGAGGCGCTGACAGGCTGGGAGAGCGTGATCGCGGCGGAGCGGGCCAAGGCAGCGGCCGATGCCGACGCCGCGGCCGCGCGGACGGCGCTGCTGCCAGCCATGGCGGACGCTGGCGTGGCATTCCCATCCGATGCCGCCTGGGAGAGTTTGCTGGCGGCAGCCCAGGCCGTGCTGGATCGCGCGGGGGAGCTGCGATCCTTGCGCCAGGCGCTCGTCGATCGTGAGCGCGACGCAGCCGGCCGGCGGATCGGTCTGCAGGACGCAGAGGCCGCTGAGCTTGCCTGGGTGCAGGCCTGGCAGGAGGCCTGTTCGGCGTGCTGGCTCAGCCAGCGGGAGCGGCTGCCGACGCCTGCCGAGGCCGGCGAGATTCTGCTGGTGCTCGGCGATCTCGGGCCGCTGCTGGAATCGCGCGCAACACTTGCCCGCCGGATCGCCGACATGGCGGCAGACCAACAAGAATTCGAAAGCCAGACTCGCAGCGTGGCCCGCACGCTTGATCTGGCAGGCGACGCCATTCCGGCCATGACGCTGTTTGCAGCGATCGACCAGCGCGTGCAGGCGGCGCGCCAGGCCGCGGCCGATCTGCAAAGGGCCACCGCCGCGCTGGGCAACGCGCGCCAGCGCCATGAGAGCCTTGCGCGGCAGATGGCGATCCATCAGCTGCGAAAGGCCGAGATGACCGGGCTGTTCACCGTCGAGACGCTGCGCGAGGTGGCGGAGGGGCTGCAGCAGGTTGCGCGGCGGGCCGAGCTGACCCGTGAGGTGCTCCGGCTCGAGCAGGAGATTGTGGCGGCGCTGAACGCCGCATCCATCGCGGAGGCGCAGGCGGGGTTGGCGAATGCCGACCGCGATGCGTTGCTGGCGGAACTGTCGACGCAGAAACTGCGACTGGACGGGCAAATGCACCGCACGCGCGAACTCTATGCCGACTGGCAGTCAGCGTCGCACGCGCTCGAAGCCGTGGGCGGCGATGACGCCGTTGCGCGCATCGAGGAGCGGCGGCGGACGGTGCTGCTCGACCTGGAGGAACAAGCACTCGGCTATCTTCGGCTGCGAGCGGGGATCGCTGCCGCCGACCGGGCGTTGCGGCTCTATCGCGACAGACATCGCAGTTCGATGATGTCTCGCGCCTCGGACGCGTTTGCCGTCATCAGCCGCGGCGCCTACAGCGGCTTGGCCACGCAACCGGGGAAAGACGGAGACGAGCTGATCGCCGTCGGCAGCACCAGCGGCGCCAAGATGGCGGCTGCCCTGTCGAAGGGCACGCGCTTCCAGCTGTATCTGGCGTTGCGGGCCGCGGGCTACCACGAATTCGCGGCGTCGCAGCCACCGGTGCCGTTCATCGCCGACGACATCATGGAGACGTTCGACGATTTCCGCGCGGAGGAAACGTTTCGCATCTTCGGCGACATGGCGCGGGTCGGGCAGGTCATCTACCTCACCCACCATCGCCATCTATGCGACATCGCCCGCCAGATCGTGCCCGGCGTGCGCATCCATGAGTTGCCGGGGGCCTGATACCAGGCCCCCGGACCTATTCGGCGGCGATGGCGCCCGGTTCGATCATCTCGGCGGCGCTCTGCAGATCGACCGACAGCACGCGCGAGACGCCGCGTTCCTGCATGGTCACGCCGTACAGCCGGTCCATCCGCGCCATCGTGTGGGCATGGTGGGTGACGACCAGGAAGCGAGTGCCGGTGTCGCGGACCATGTCGTCGAGCAGGGTGCAGAAGCGGGCGACGTTGGCGTCGTCCAGCGGTGCGTCCACCTCGTCGAGCACGCAGATGGGAGCTGGGTTGCAACGGAATACCGCGAAGATGAGCGACAGCGCGGTCAGCGCCTGCTCGCCGCCGGACAGCAGGCTGAGGGCGGCCAGCTTCTTGCCGGGGGGCTGGGCGTAGATTTCGAGGCCCGCTGTCAGCGGGTCGTCTGAACCGACCAGGGCGAGATGGGCGCGGCCGCCGCCGAACATGCGGCTGAACAGCTGCTGAAAATGCTGGTCGACCTGGGCGAACACCGCCGACAAACGCTCGCGCCCTTCGCGGTTGAGATGGCCGATCGAACCGCGCAGCTTGGCGATCGCCGCCTCCAGCTCCTCGCGCTCGCGGGTGATCACGCCGATCTGGGTCTCGATCGCCTCCGCCTCGATGTCGGCGCGCAGATTGACCGGGCCCATCTCCTCACGCTCCTTCAGCATGCGCTCGTGGCGGCGGCGATGGCGGTCTTCGGCGGCTTCGCTGACATCGGAGGGTGGGGCCGGCAGCACGGCCTCTGCGCCCAGCTTTTCCAGGATGCGTTCCGCGACCGTGCCCCAGCCATGGTTGGCCTGGGTGGCCTCGCCCTCGGCCCGCACCGCGGCCTCGCGGGCGGAAGCCAGGGTGATCTCGGCGGTGCGGGCGGCGCGGGTGCCGGTGTCCGCCTGGCCCTCGGCGGCGGTGAGCCCGGCCGCGGCGGCGCGGTGCACGGCCTGGGCGCCTTGCAGCGTTTCCGTGGCCACGCGGGACTGGTCGGCAAGTTTGTGGGGCGCCTCGCGCAGCACCGCCAATGTGGCCGCGGCCTGCTCGCCGCGGGCTGCGAGGTCGCTCACGCGGCCTTCGGCCTCGCGGGCGCGGGTGGTCCAGTCGGCTCGCTCGGGGCCGATGAAGCGCAGGCGACCGGCACGGCTGGCGGCGCCGCGGGCGAGCGCGTCGCGGGCGTCGGTTGTAGATTTCTCCAGCGTGCGGGCGGTCGACAAGGCCGCACGCGCCCGATCAAGGGCTGCGCGGGCGGTGGCCTGTTCGGGCAGGGCGGTGAGGGCGGCACGGGCGGCCGAGAATGTCGCCTCGGCTTCCTCGAGCTCGGCGGTGAGGCGCAGGTTCTGCTCGGCAAGACCCGCCGCGCGGGCGGCGGCGGCGGCGGATTGGGTCTCGAGAAGCACCTGCTCGGCGCGCAGGCGAGTCAGCTCCTGCTCGGCGGTGTCGCGCGCGGTGCGGGCCTGTCGTTCAGCGAGGGTGGCGGCTTCTTCGCAAGCCTTGGCGGAAGCGCGGGCCTCGGTCTCGCTCTGGTCGGCGGCGCGGCGCTGGGCCTGCTCGGTGGCATCGGCCTCGCCGCGGATGCGGCGTTCGGCGGCCTCAGCCTCGGAGAGTGCGGCGGCTGCGGCGCGCGCGCGCTCCAGGGCGCGGGTCAGATCGGCGGTGAGGGCGGCCAGCCGGTTGCGCTGCTGCAGGCGGATCGCGGCGGCCGTGGTGGTGCCGGCACGCACGGTGTAGCCGTCCCACCGCCACAGGGCGCCTTCCGCGGAGACCAGCATCTGGCCGGGCGCCAGCGCGTCGGCGCTGCTGCCTTCGGTGACCAGCCCGATCTGCGACAGCGCGCGCGACAGGGCCGGCGGCGCCTGGACGATGTCGGACAGCGGTTGCGTGCCGGCGGGCAGTGCCGGCGGCGGGTCGAGCGGCGGCAGGGCGCGCCAGTGGCGTGCAGCCTCGGTGTCGGCGGCGGAGTCGAGCTCCTCGCCCAGGGCGGCGCCGAGGGCGGCTTCGAGGCCTGCGGGGACGACCAGCTGGTCGACCATGCGTGGCCATTTTTCGCGGTCCTTCACGCCCAGCACCTCGGCCAGCGCCTGGCGCTCGGCGGCAAGGCGGGCGCGGGCGGTTTCGGCGGCGCTGGCTGCGGCGCGTGCGGCGGTGACGGCGGCGGCGGCCTGGCTGCGTTGCTGTTCGGCGGTGGCGCGGCTTTCGGCGCGCAGGCGCGTGGCGTTCTGCTGGCCGGCCTCGCGCGTTGCACCCGCGGTGGCGAAGGCCGTCGTGCGTGCGGCTTCTTTTTCATAAAGTGCGGATTTGGCGGTTTCGGCGCGCAGGGCGGCGGCAGACGACGCCTCGCCGGCGGCGGCGAGGCGCGCCGGAGCGACCAGGCTGGCGGAAAGCCTGCCCATTTCCTCACGCAGGCGGGCGTGCTGCTCACGCAGGCGACGGGCGCGGGGCTCCGCGGCGGCCAGGGCCTCCGCCGCCGTGCGATGGCTGGCCGCGAGTTCGGCGGCGTGCTCGGTGGCGCGTGTCGCTTCAGCATCGCGCTCGCGCACCGCGTCGGTGGCGGCGATGGCGGCCTCGGTGGCGGCGGCTTCGCGGGGGGGATGCCCGGATTGTTCGGCTTCCAGGCGGGCCTGTTCCTGCGCCAGGCGTTGCACCGCGGCCTGCGCTTCCTCCAGCTGACGACGGGCGTGGCCGAGGTCCGCGTCGATCTGGCGGGACTGCTGTTCTGCGGTGCCAAGGGCCGCGCGGGCGCGGGCGATTTCGGCGGTGACCTGCTCGCCGGCGAGGCGATGACGCTCCAGCGCGGTGCGGGCGACCGCTTCCGCCTCGCGCAGTGCTGGAAGGAGGGTGGTGGCGGTCTCGGCCTGGGCGGTGGCTTCAAAGGACGCGGCGGTGGCCTGCGCGACGGCTGCGTGGGATTGGAGAAGCAAAGCCTGGGTGGCGCTGCGCCCGGCTTCGGCCCGCGCACGCTGCAACGACAGCAGCTCGGCCTCGGCGCCGCGGATGCTGGCCGAAATGGTGCGGTAGCGCGCGGCCTGGCGGGCCTGGCGCTTCAATCCTTCGAGCTGGGCCTCGAGTTGGCCGCGCAGATCTTCGGCGCGGGACAGGTTGGCCTCGGCGGCGCGCAGTTTCAGCTCGGCCTCGTGCCGGCGAGCGTGCAGGCCGGTGATCCCAGCCGCTTCCTCGAGCAGGGCGCGGCGTTCCTCGGGCCGCGCCGAGACCAGGGCGCCGACCTTGCCCTGGCTGACCATGGCGGAGGCGCGGGCGCCACTGGCGAGGTCGGCGAACAGGGTTTGCACGTCCCGCGCGCGAGACTCGCGGCCGTTCACGCGATAGACGCTGCCGCCGCCGCGTTCGATGCGGCGCGAGATCTCCAGGCTGTCTGCCTCGTGCAGCGGCGGGGGCGCCAGGCTACGGGTATCCTCCAGCACCAGCGTGACATCGGCCAGGTTGCGTGCGGCACGATGGGCGGTGCCGGCGAAGATGACGTCGTCCATGTCCGTGCCGCGCAGGGACTTCGCCGAGCTTTCGCCCATCGCCCAACGCAGCGCCTCCACCACGTTGGACTTGCCGCATCCGTTCGGCCCGACGATGCCGGTCAGGCCGGGGAGGATCTCCACGGAGACCGGTTCGGCGAAGCTTTTGAAGCCGGCGATGCGGAGGCGGGTGAAGCTGGCGGGCAAAGGGGCATCCTGTTGTTTAAGTGCCGGTGGCCTCGCTGACCAGTTTGGCGAACTCGTTGTAGCTGAGCTCGCCGGGGGCGCGTCGGTCCTTGGCGTTGGGCCCGTTGAAGATGAACGTGGGAGTCGAGTCGATCTTCAGGGTTTTTTCGGCGTCCTCCTGATCGGCCAGGATGGCGTCGCGCAGGCTGGTGTCGGCGATGGTGGTGTCGAACGCCTTGCGGGACAGGCCGGCGAGGCCGGACATCTTGGCCAGCTCCTCGGTGGTGTTCACGCCTCTCGCGAATGCCCAGCGGTTCTGTGAGGCGAGCAGGGCCGAGACGAACGGTTCGTAGCGCTCCGGCGGCAGGCTGCGGGCGACCACGGCGGCGGTGAGGGCCACCTGGTCGAGCGGGAAGTCGCGGAACACGTAGCGCAGCTTGCCGGTGTTCACGAGCTGCTCGATGACCTGGGGCAGCGTGTCGCGCGAGAAGGCGGCGCAATGCGGGCAGGTGAGGGAGAAGAACTCCATCACGGTGACCGGCGCCTCTGCCTTGCCGATGGCGCGTTCGGTGAGTTTGCTGTCGGCACGAGCGGGTGTGCCCAGCGCCAGCGTGGTCGGCAGGGCCAGGGCAGTGGCGGCGATCAGGGCGCGGCGGGACAGGATCATCGGAGCCTCCAGAGTTCGACCTATTTAACCCCGCGTGGGCGGCGACGTCGACAGCACCATACGACCGAGGCTTTCGAGCGCATCCCGCAGCGGGCCTTCCGGCAGGCCGGCGACGGCAGCCTGGGCTGCCTGTGTGGCGGGTTTGCGGCCTGGTGGGAGAGGTTTGGGGGCGGTGAAGTCCTGCACGAAGCGCAGGCGGGTCACCACGATCTGTCCCATATGGGCGTTGATGCGGCCGATCAGGGTGGGGGCCAAATGCTGCAGTTCCATAGCGATGGGGCCGTTGCAGGCGATGGCGAGCGTGGCCTGGAACAGTTTGCGCGGCGTGGTGACGGCGGCGATGGCGGGGCCGACGATGACCTCCCAATCCGCCAGCACCTGCGCCGTGGCGGGCGCGCGCTTCTTGAAAGCGGGGCGCACGAGGGGCGGGATGAGCGCTCCCAGCGGGCGGGGGCCGAACACGTGCCGCGTGTCGCCCTTGTCGAGCTTTGGTGGTGTCGTCATACCGAACGCATGCTCCAGGCCGCTTCCCTGCTCTACTGGTACGACCGCAGCCGCC
Organism: Rhodospirillales bacterium; assembly: GCA_025352665.1. Classification (GTDB taxonomy): domain Bacteria; phylum Pseudomonadota; class Alphaproteobacteria; order Acetobacterales; family Acetobacteraceae; genus CAIQQQ01. Next base: position 9,693 of record JANXSM010000153.1, read on the forward strand.
GTGCGATGCCCTGGCGGGCGGCGGCGGGCGAGACCGCCGATCCGTATCGGGTCTGGCTCAGCGAAATCATGCTGCAGCAGACCACCGTTGCCGCGGTGATACCGTACTACCAGAAATTCCTCACGCGTTTCCCCACAGTGGAGGCGCTGGCGGCGGCTGAGAGCGAGGCTGTGATGCAGGCCTGGGCGGGGCTGGGCTATTACGCCCGGGCCCGCAATCTGCACGCCTGCGCCAAGGCGGTCGCCGCGGCCGGGGGCTTTCCGGATACTCTGGCGGGGTTGCGGTCGCTGCCTGGCATCGGGCCGTACACCGCAGCCGCCGTGGGTGCGATCGCCTTCGGGCTGCCGGTGGTGCCGATCGACGGCAATGTGGAGCGGGTGGTGAGCCGGGTTTTCGCGGTGACCGATCCGCTGCCAGGCGCCAAGGCGGCGATCGCGGAAGGGGCCGCGCGGCTGGGTGCCGATGCGGACGCACAGGCGCGGCCTTCCGATTTCGCGCAGGCGCTGTTCGACCTGGGGGCGACGATCTGCACGCCGACTCGCCCTGCCTGCGCGCTGTGCCCGTGGCGGGGCGAGTGTGCGGCGCAGCGGCTGGGGATTGCCGGCGAGTTGCCGCGCAAATCGCCCAAGGCGGTACGCCCAGTACGTCACGGCGTGCATTTCTGGCTGACCGATGCGCAAGGCCGCGTGCTGCTGCGCCGCCGCCCGCCGAGCGGGCTGCTCGGCGGCATGACCGAACTGCCCGGCACCGTGTGGCGCAGCGATCCCTGGACTGCGGCGGAGGCGGAGGCGGTGGCCCCGATGCCGGCCGTGTGGCGGGACATCGGCGAGGTTCGCCATGGGCTGACCCATTTCGAGCTGCGCCTGCGCGTTCGTGTGGCCGCGGTTCCTGCCATCGTCGCCGATGGATTTTTGCGCCCCTCGGCGGAACTGGATGGCGAGGCGTTGCCGTCGGTGATGCGTAAATGCGTCCTGCTTGCGATGGCGTAAGCCGAGAGGTCACCAGCCTGTGCTGCCTGGCACGCCCTTGAATGGACCCTTCAGATCCTTGGTGATCCAGCCGCCGTAGAAGCCGCCGGGCTGGGGGATCACCTGTTCGTCACCCACGAAGCATGCGTCCATCATGGCGGCGTAGATGGCCACGTAATCGGCCATGTCGGCGTAGGCGGGCTCCGGGTCCGGGTAGCTCCAGCCGGCGCGCAGGGCGACGCGGTCGCCGACGCGCACGGACCAATAGCGGGCCATCCCCTTGAATTCGCACAGGCTGCGTCCGGGTGCGGGGTCCAGCAGGCAGCCGGTGAAGGCTTCCGGCGGCAGGTAGTAGACCGGCGGGTGCGAGGTCTCGAGCACGCGATACGCGGCCGTGGTCGCGGCCACGGTGCGGCCGGCGAAGTCGATGCGCACCGGCAGCGCCACCGGTTGCAGGGCGGGCGGTCGCGGGTAAAGCCAAACGTCTTCCATCACATATTCCTTGGTTGCGACATGGCATTGCCTCGTGCAGGTTTCGCGCCACATCTGCCCGTGCGATTCAGGCCTCCGGCGACGCCGCCTCCGGTCATTACACGAAGGAGAACCGCCCCATGAAGACCCGCGCCGCCGTCGCCCGCCAGGCTGGCCATATGCTCAGCCTCGAGACCGTTGACCTCGAAGGACCGCGCGAGGGCGAGGTTCTTGTTGAGATCAAGGCCACAGGCATTTGCCACACCGACGAGTACACGCTTTCCGGCGCCGATCCCGAGGGGATGTTTCCGGCCATTCTCGGCCATGAGGGAGCTGGGATCGTGGTCGATATCGGCAAGGGCGTGACCAGCCTGAGGAAGGGCGACCATGTCATTCCGCTGTACACGCCGGAATGCCGCGAGTGCGACTACTGCCTCAGCCGCAAGACCAATCTTTGCCAGAAGATCCGCATTACCCAGGGGCGCGGGCAAATGCCGGATGGCACCAGCCGGTTCTCCTGCGACGGTGCGCCGATCCATCACTACATGGGCACTTCGACGTTTTCTAATTTTACCGTGGTGCCCGAGATTGCACTGGCGAAGATCCGCGAGGACGCGCCGTTCGACAAGGTTTGCTACATCGGCTGCGGGGTGACCACCGGGGTCGGCGCCGTCATCAACACCGCCAAGGTGGAGCCTGGCGCGCGCTGCGTGGTATTCGGCCTCGGCGGCATTGGGCTGAACGTGGTGCAGGCGCTGCGCATGGTGGGCGCCGAGCAGATCGTGGGGGTCGATCTCAACCCGGGCCGCCGCGAGATGGCGACCCGTTTCGGCATGACGGATTTCGTCAACCCGGCCGAGGTCGAGGGCGATCTGGTGCCGTATCTGGTCGATTTGACCAAGGGCGGTGCGGATTATTCGTTCGAGTGCATCGGCAATGTGAAGGTGATGCGCCAGGCTTTGGAATGCGCGCACAAGGGCTGGGGCAAGTCGGTGGTGATCGGGGTGGCCGCGGCCGGGCAGGAGATTTCGACCCGCCCGTTCCAGCTGGTGACCGGGCGCGTGTGGATGGGCTCGGCGTTCGGCGGCGCGCGCGGGCGCACCGATGTGCCGCGCATCGTTGACTGGTACATGGACGGCAAGATCAACATCGACGATTTGATCACGCACGTGATGCCGTTCGAAAAGATCAACGAGGGGTTTGAGCTGATGCGCAAGGGCGAGAGCATACGGGGCGTGGTGACGTTCTGACCACGCGCGGCCGTATCGCCCGGCAGCTTTCGGAGCACCGTGCCCGGTTTCGGGCGCAGGCCGAGCCAGGCATGCGCTAGGCCGACGACTTCGGTGTGGCACGGGTGCCGCATGGGGAGGTGGCTGCGGGGGGCGCGGCGTAACCACGACGCCCAGTTGGCTTATGTTGTCGAGCGGCTTTCGCGGGCGTCATGGGGCGCAAAACTTGCCGTGACCGGCCGGCGGTGTTTTGGTTTCAATGTCTGGGAATCTTCAATCCCAGTTGGGCAGAACCCGACGCATGTAGGTTTCGAACAAGGGCACTGTCTAGGATGCACTAAAATGACCATACATTGTGGCTTAGGCTTGGTGTGGAGCCTCTACCATGATTCAGAACCTGATGACTGGTGGCGCATCGATTGAGGACACCCTGTCGCTGTGGACGGCGTCGTTGCAGGAGGCGAAGCGGATTTCGCAGGTTGACGGGAGCGGCGGATATCCGCCACGGCTATCCGGACTTGATGCCTTCATCGCGTCCCGAGGCGTGCCCGGTCGAGGACGACGCCGACGATGATGATGGCCCCCAGCACGACCATCTGCACATAGCCATCGATGCGCGTCAGGTTCATGCCGTTGGACAGGACGGTGACGAACAGCGCGCCGAGCACCGCCGTGCCGACGCCACCACGACCGCCGGCAAGGCTCGTACCGCCAACCACGGCGGCCGCGATGGCCTGGAGCGAGAGCGAGCCACCGAGATTGGGCTCGCCTGAGCCGGTGCGGGCGGTGAGCATCAGCGCGCCGAGCGCGGCGAGCGAAGAGCAGAGCGCGTAAGCGCAGACGAGGACGCGCCTCACCGGAATGCCGGCGACGGCGGCTGCCCGGGGATTCGTGCCGACGATGTACAGCGAGCGCCCGAACACGGTGCGCGTCAGCGCAACGTGCAGGATCACGCCGACAATGACGGTGATAACGATCGCCGCCGGGACGCCAAAGACGTTGCCGCGATACAGCAGCGTCGAGAAAAGGTCCGGCATGCCCTGCACCGGCTTGCCAGCCGACAGCGTTGTCGCGATGCCGATGGCGATGTTGTAGCTGCCAAGTGTCGCGACGAAGGGACTGACGCCGAGAAGCGCGATCACGACGCCGTTGAACAGGCCGGTGGCAGCACCCAACGCGAGGCCGGCGATGAGGCCGATGAAGAGCACCGAGACCGGATCGCTGCCATTGGTGACAGCCGCCGTCATCGCCACCGCCGCGCCGACACTGACCATCGACACTGCAGGGCCGAGCGAGAGGTCGAAGCCGCGGGTGATGATCACCACCGCCTGCGCCATGGCGAACAGCGCGACGTAGCTCGTCTGCTGGGCGATGTTGAGAAGGTTCGCAGGCGAGAAAACGCGGCTGTCGGCGGTGGCGAAGGCAAGGAACAGCACGACCAGGGCGATCGGTAAGGCCCATTGCCAGAGTTGTTCACGCCAGCGGGATCTCGCGCTCGTCTCGGCGAGCGCCAGGGCAGGTGCTAGGTCAGCCACGGGTCTTTCTCCTGCGGCTGAGTTCCTCGGCCGCCACGGCTGCCACCATGATGATGCCGAGAAAAACCGGCTGCAGCCGCGAGTCGATCCGCAGAAGGTTGAGGGCATTGCCGAGGATGGTCAGAAACAGCGCGCTGACCGTGACGATCTCCACCCTGCCGATGCCGCCACGGAGGCTGACGCCGCCGATCACCGCCGCGGCGATCGACTGCAGCATCATACGGTCACCGCCGAAGCTCGCCTGGCCGGAGCCGACCTGTGCTGTGAGGAGAATGCCGGTGGTGGCGGCAAGCACGCCGGACAGGACGTAGGTGCCGATGACATAACGGTTGATTGACACGCCGGAGTTCGTCGTCGCCTCGGCATTGCCGCCGATGGCGAAAACATAGCGCCCGAACAACGTCCGCCGCTGCACGAGAACCATCACCAGCACGACCGCGATGGCCACGTAGATTGCCGTCGGCAGGCCGAAGAACTGAGCGCGGCCAAAGCCCTTCACGAAGCTCTCCGGCATGCCGTAGACCGGAATGCCGCTGGTAATCATCAAGCCGACGCCGGCCGCCGCCGACATGGTGCCGAGCGTGACGACGAAGCCCGAGACCTTCAGCTTGGCGACGCAGATGCCATTGACCAGCCCGACCGCCAGCCCCGAACAAAGGCCAGCCAGCACGCCGCAGGCAATAATCGCCGCGTCGTTGCCGGGAAAGGCCGCGGCGGCCATGCCCATGACCTTGGCGGTGACGACGCTCGCCAGCGCGATCACCGCGCCGACCGACAGGTCGAAGCCGCCGGCGATGATAACGATCGCCTGGCCGCAGGCGACGATGGTGAGCAGCGAGGCGTTGCGCAGGATGTTGAGGATGTTGATCGGGCCGTAGAACTGCGGCGAGGCCAGCGACATGCCGACCACGACGGCGATCAAGAGAACCGGCAGGAAGGCGAACTGGATCGAGAAGCCGGTTCTGCCCGGTGTGCCAGGCCGGAGCGTGACGGCGGCAGTGCTCATGCGGCAGCCTCCGCCAGGTGGTCCGTAAAAAACTTCGATAGAACGTTCTGTTCGGTCTTGGCCGCGCCCTCGAGCTCGGCAGCAATCTTGCCGTTGTGCATGACGTAGAGACGGTTCGAAAGGGCCAGCACCTCCGGGAGTTCCGACGAGACAACGATCACCGCCGCCCCCGCCTCGACGAGCCGCTTCATGAATTCATACACCTCGACCTTGGCGCCAACGTCGATACCGACGCTCGGCTCGTCGAACAGGAAGATCGTCAGATCGCGCGTGAGCGCCCGGCCGAGCATCACCTTCTGGCGGTTGCCGCCGGAGAGGTTGCCGACGGGGCGCTCGATGTTGGGCGGGCGCAGGTTCAGCTGTTTCATGATCGGGTTGATCAGCAGGCGTTCGGCGCCCTGGCGCAGCATGCCGAAGCTGACGAAGCGCTTGAGGTCGAGCGCCGTCATCGAGACGTTCTCGCGGATCGGCCGCGTCAGCGCGAGGCCCTCGGCGGCGCGGTTGGCCGGGAAGTAGGCGACGCCCTTGCGCAGGCTGGCGCGTGGACTGGTCGCTTCGTATGGCATGCCGTGCAGGCGGATGGAGCCCCCGGTCACCGGTTCGAGCCCATAGATCGCCCGCACCAACTCGGACTTGCCGCAGCCGACCAGTCCTGCGATCCCGGTGATCTCGCCGGCACGGGCATGGAAATTGACGTCAGAAACAATCCCCTCCCCGACGGAAAGATTCTCAACGGCCACGGCCACCTTGCCGGGCGCGTGGGGGATGGTGGGGAACAGCACGTCGATCTTGCGGCCGGTCATCAGTTCGACCAATTCGAGGTCTGTGACGAGCGCCGCATCGAGCGTTCGGATATAACGGCCGTCGCGCAGCACGGTGACGCGGTCGGCCAGCGCCCGGATCTCCCGCATGCGGTGCGAGACGTAGATGATCCCGACGCCCTGCTGCTTCAGCTTGGCGATCAGCTCGAACAGCCGGCCGGTCTCGCGTTCGGTCAGCGAGGCCGTCGGTTCGTCGAGGATCAGCAGCCGAACCTTGCCGAGCAGCGCCTTGGCGATCTCGGCCATTTGCTGGTGCGCCCGTGAAAGGTTGTCAACGCGCGCGGCGGGCTCAAGGTCGAAGCCGAGTTCATCGATCAACGCCCTCGCCCGCTTGCGCATATCGCCGGCGCGCAGGACGCCGCCGGTGGAGAGTTCGCGGCCGAGGAAGAGGTTTTCCTCGACGGTCAGCGTCGGCACCAGCGAGAATTCCTGGAAAACCGGGCTGATGCCGATGGCGCGGGCGCGTTGCGGCGTCAGGTGGCGGATATCCTCGCCGCCGAAGCGAAAACTGCCGACGTCGGGCAGGAAGGTTCCGGAGATGACGTTGATCAGTGTCGACTTGCCCGCCCCGTTCTCGCCAAAGAGAACATGGAGCTCGCCCGCGCGCACGTCGAGATCGACACGGTCCAGGGCGAGGGCGCCCGTGAACCGCTTCGAGATGCCCACCAGTTGGAGCAGGGGCTCCGTCTCCTGGTCGGGCGTTCCGACTGCGCCGGCTCGCTCCATGTTGTCTCCTTCGCTTCGCGTTCCCGCCCGGGCTTACTTGGCCTTGACGGTATAGACGGGCTTCCAGGCGCCGGGGGCCAGGATAAGGTCCATCTTCAGGTTCGGCACGGTGGTCTTGTCAACGACCGCAGCGACCGGCTGAACGAGGCTCATCACCGGCTTCTTCTCAAGCAGGCGAACCGCCTGGTCGATGGCGATCGCGCCCTCTCCGACCGGATACTGCGTCGCGAAGGCCAGGATGTCACCGCGGTTCAGCGCGTCGAGCATGGCCTGGTTCTCGTAGGACGACATGATCTTGATGTCGGTGCGGCCGGCTTCGGCCACGGCGCCGATCGCTGCCTCCGCCGTCGGGGCCGAACCCCAGATCACGTTCATGTCGGGATGGGCCTGCAACGCATCCTGGATGAGCTGCAACTGCACGGCGACGCCGCTGTCGCCGAACTTCTCGTCGAGGATCTTGACGTTCGGATTCTTGCTGACCGCGCTCTTGAAGCCGTCGTTGAAGGACTCGGCCCAGCCGGAGCCCGCCGGTCCCGGAAAGGTGACGACATTGGCCTTCTTGCCGGCCGGCAGCTGCGCCAAAAGACCTTTGCCGGTCACAGCACCCATGGCGACGAAGTCGACGGCCACGGCGGCAGGTGTCGCATGGGCCGGGATCGGATTGGTGACGCCGACGACCGGAATGTTCTTGGCCGCCGCTTCCTTGAACTTCTGCTCGAGGCCCGCGCCTGAGATTGCACCGACGATGATCGCGTTTGCTCCACTCGCCAGGCAGTCGTCGAACTGCGAGAGCTGCTTGGGCAGGTTTTCGTAACCGCCGGCCTCATAGAGCGTCATGTTCACGTTCATCGCCTCGGCCTGCTTGACGATGCCGTATGCGACCGCGACCCAGAAGCTGTCCTTCATGTGCGGGAACAGGACGCAAAGATTATAAGGCTTCTCAGCCTTTTGCAGCGGCATGTACTCGGCATCTTTCGGCGTGCCCGAGGACGAGTCGTAGATTTTCATCGGCCACCAGGAAGCGTCCGCGGCAAAGCTCGGCGACACTGCGCCGACGACGAAACCGAGACATGTAGCGGCCGCGAGGCTGTGACGAAGGCGCTTGCGAGATGACATGGCTTCAATCCTTATTATTTGGTGGGAAGTGAGGAGAGGCTTGGTCCAGTAGGCTCTTGCTTCGGCGGCACTGCTTTGCAGTGCCTAGACGGCAGCCCAATTGGCGACGGATCGCCGTTCGAAGGTCTCGCGGAACTGCCGCGTGGATTCCGGAAGAAGCTTTCCGGTTCCCCAGTCGAGGATCACCGCATGCTGGCGGATCGCGTCGAGCGCGTCGATCTCGCCGCTCCGGAATCTTGCAGCAACGCCCTCCGGATCGGTGCGGGCCCAGGCGACGCGCTGCTGGCGGATGTCCGCGCGCAGGGCCTGCGTCGCAATCGCGTCGCACTCGTATTCGCAGAGTTCGACATCGATGGCGCGGATGACGACGCCGTAGTCCTTGGCGGCGCGCTGCACCGAAACGTAGTCGTCGATGACGTCTTCCAGGACGTGCGCCGGACAGCGGTCCAGCGGGTCGCCGAAGCCGCCACCGCCGGCGGTCGGCCGCGAGAACAGGTCGCCTTCACCGATCTTGACGTCGGAGAAGATCGTGCCGAGCCGCTCCTCGTGATCAGCGCCGGCGCGGGTCAGCGTCAGACCGTGCGGGCTGGAGGGAAGCCCACCCTCGATGCCCCAGACGATCGCGCATTCGCGGTCACAGATGTAGGAAATCACGGCGTCCTCGGCCGCCAGCATCAGCGAAGTCTTGCGCACGCCAACGCCGCCGCGCCATTTGCCGGGACCGGCCGAGTCCTGCAGAATCTCGTATTCGGTCGTGAGGATCGGGTTGGCGCGCTCCTGCCCCTCGACCGGCTGAGCCATCATGCCGGTACCGAAGCAGGCAGTGGTGACGTTGGCGCCGTCCTTGCCGTTGCGCCCGCCCCAGCCGCCGGGCAGCCAGTCGTAGAACATGAAGATCGGCTTGTCGTCGCTGCGCACGTCGCGGCCGCCGGTGAGCAGGTACTCGAGGTTGAAGGCACAGGCCAACGCCCGTTCCGGCATCAGTTGCGACCACATCTCGTAGATCGAGTTCATGATCTTCTCGAACGGCATCAGGAAGCCGGTCACCGCAACCGGCCATTTGGCATCCACGATCGAGCCTTCCGGCACAATGATCTCGAAAGAGCGGTAGAAACCGGAATTCAACGGCAGGTCGGGGAAGAACGTCTTCATGCCAGCCGCGACGGCCGAGAAGGTGGTGCCGAAGGCCGAGTTGTAAATCGTGCCGATCACCGGGTGGCTGCCAGTGAAGTCGTAGATCGCCTTGTCACCCTTGATGGTCATCTTGATGCGGATCGGGATCATACCTTCGCCGCCCCCCGGGTCGCGGTCGATGAAGTCGACGGTCTCCCACTCGCCGTCCGGCAGCGCCGCGATGCGCTGGCGCACCGCCCGTTCGACATAGTCCTGCACCTCGGACAACCCGGTCTCGACCGTGTCGCGACCATACTTGCCAACGAGGCGCAGGATCTCGCGCTCGCAGACCTGCGTCGCCTGGGCCTGGGCATGGATATCGCCGATGATCGAGGCAGGATCACGCGTGTTCGAGGCGATTAGATTGGCAACGTCCTTACGGAACACGCCCTTGTCGAACAGCCGCACCGGCGTGATGCGCAGGCCCTCGCGGAACATGTCCTTGGCCGAGACGTCGAACGAGCCGGGCACGCTGCCGCCGACATCCGACCAGTGGCCGTTCGACTGGGCGAAGGCGATGATCTTGCCCTCGGAGAAGATCGGCCGCACCAGGCGCACGTCGGAAAAATGGGTTCCGCCGGCATAGGGATCGTTGATGGCGAAGACGTCGCCCTCGTGCATGTCACCCTCGAAGGCGCGCATCACGTCCTTGCAGGTGAAATGCAGCGTGCCGACGTGGACAGCGATGTCCTGGTTGCCCTGGGCGGCACATTCGCCGTGGGCGTCATGCAGGCCGCTGGAGAAGTCATGGTTATAGATCACGAAGGAATAGCAGGTCCTGAGGATCTGCTCGCCCATCTGGTCGACGCTGGTGATGAAGGAGTTCTTGAGGACCTCGAAGGTCACGGGATCGAGTGTCTGTTCACCGGCCATCTGTGTCAGCCCTTCACGCGGATGATGATGTTCAGATACTTGTCGACCGCGGCGGTGGCGCCGGGCGGCACCACAGTGGTGCTGTCGACCTGCTCGACGATCGCAGGACCTGCGAAGGTGAAGCCGCAGGGAAGGTCGTCGCGCTGGTACAGCGGCGTGTCGTGCGCCTGGTTGTCGAACCAGACCTCGCGCCGCGCGACGGGATCCGGGCGCACGCCGGTAGGCGCATGCACGGCCAGCTCCGCCTTTGGCACGACGCCGATCGCCTTGACGTTGACGCGGAAGAAGCTCACCGGCGCATCGTCGCGGCGGAAATTATATTCGCGGTGATGCTCGCGGTGGAAATCGGCGACGAGGTCGGCGATCGAGCCGATCGGGCTCGGCGTCGACACGGCCAGCGAACGCCACTGGCCGCGATACATCATGTCGATCGTCCGCTGCAGGACGATGTCGCGCTCGGCGACGCCTTCATGGGTCAGCCGGTCCAGCGCCTCGCGCTCGATCCGGGCGAACTGCGCCTCGATGCCGATCGGCTCGGCCACGTCGGCATCGACCATGCAGTTTTCCGAGAAATCATGTTGCATGTCGACGAGCAGGCAGCCCAGTGCCGAGGTGACGCCCGGGTTCGGCGGCACGATCACGACGGGTATTGAGAGCTCGCGGGCGATGGCGACGCCGTGCAGCCCGCCCGCACCGCCGAAGGCGACGAGGGCAAAGTCGCGCGGGTCGTAGCCGCGGCTGATCGAGATCAGCCGCACCGCGTCGGACATGTTGGCATTGGCAACGCGCAAGATCGCGTCGGCCGCTTGCTCGGTCGAGAGCTTAAAGCCCTTGGCGACGCCCTCCTCGACGGCGGTGCGGGCAAGAGCCGGGTCGAGCGTGACCTTGCCGCCGGCAAGGCTGGTACCGAGGCGGCCGAGCGTGACGTTGGCGTCGGTGTTGGTCGGTTGCGGATTGCCGTTGCCGTAGCAGGCGGGGCCCGGAAACGCGCCGGCCGATTGCGGACCATTGCGGAGCGAGCCGGCATCGTCGGTCCAGGCCAGCGAGCCGCCGCCGGCGCCGATCGTCAGCACTTCGATGGACGAGAAGCGGATGGGATAGCCGAATTCGATATACCAGTCCTTGGTGACCCGTGACTGGCCCTCATAGGCGAGCGAGACGTCGGTCGACGTGCCGCCCATGTCGAGGCCGATCGAATTCGGGTAGCCGCAGAGGCCGGCAATATGGCGGCTGGCAATGGCACCGGCGGCAATGCCCGAACCGGCGAGGCGTGCGGCGAAATCCTTGACGCTGGCCGGCGTCATCACGCCGCCGCCGGTGTGCAGCAGCAGCAGGTCGCGGGTATAGCCCTCGGCCGCGAGGCGGTCGCCGAGCCGGGTGGTATAACTGACCACCACAGGGCTCAGCGCCGCGTTGACGACCGTGGTCGAGAACCGCTCGTGCTCGAAAATTTCCGGCAAAACCTGCGAGGAGATCGACACCGGAATGTCCGGCATCGCCTCCAGCAGGATTTCCCGCATACGCCGCTCGTTCTCGCCGTTCAGATAGGCGTTCATGAAGCAGACGGCGATCGCCTCGACGCCGCGCTTTTTCAGGATGCGGGCGACTTCGCGGGCCTTGGCCTCGTCCAGCGTCTCGACGACCTTGCCGGCGCTATCGATGCGCTCGGGCACGGTCAGCCGGTCGCGGCGCGGGATGTAAGGCTTCACGACGTCCTTGTAGACGTCCCACAGGTCTTCCTTGTTGGCGCGGCGGATCTCGATCACGTCGCGGAATCCCTGGGTGGACACCATGGCTGTGCGTGGCAGGCGGCGGGTGATCAGCGCATTGGTTGCAACCGTGGTGCCGTGCGAGAACAGCGCGACCTTGGTCAGATCGATACCCGCCTTGGCGACGCCGCCCATGATCCCGTCGATCGGATCGAGCGTCGAGGCGGTCTTCTCGATCCGGATCAGACCAGTGTCCTCGTCCATGATGCAGATGTCAGTGAAAGTGCCGCCCACATCGACGGCCACGCGAAGATTCTGCACGGTTCGCGATTCCTTTTGTCGTCTTCAGGCGGGTCCCGCCCACGGGGCCCAACGGCGAATGTCAAAGGTGACGGCTGGATTAAACGAGGTTTCCAATCGTTGCTCTTTATCTACGGTGCATCAAACTTTGTCGCTAAAGGCATTCCGGCACAAAATTTGAGCCGATGGCCCGCTCTGCCCGTTTCGCGATCATCGCATCGCGGCAAACATGCACGCGCGTTGCGTGATGCCACGGCAACGGTCAGCAGGAATTTGCCATCGACTGGCGCGCGGCGGCACGAACCTCGCTCGGCGTGCACCCAAAATGGGCGCGATAGTTGCGGCTGAATTGGGCCTGGTCGCCGAAGCCCCGGTCGTAGGCGATGTCCGAAATGGCCTTGCGACAATACGGATCCTTGAGAGCGGCCTCGCACATCAGCAGCCGCTGTGTCCGGATATGGGCGCAGACCGTCGTGCCCTCGGCCTCGAACAGCTGATGCAGATAGCGCAGCGAGATGCCGCACCCTTTGGCAATGCTTTGCGGCGTCAGGCGAACATCGCTTAAATGTGCCCCGATGAAATGGTCGGCCCGGTGGAGATGTGCGTTGCGCACCGAGGACGACCGGCCAACCAGCACACGCTGGTCGGCCTCGATCGCCATGGCCAGCAAATCGACAAGGTGGCGGCCCATGAGAGCGCGTTCCGCCTCCTCCATTTCGTCGAGCCGGGCAGCGGTCATGCGCAGCATGTCGACGAACAGCCCGCCGACGCCCCGACTTGCATCGAACTGCAGCGTCGCCAGCCGCTCAGGTCGAGGGATGCGTGCCCGGAGCACGTCGCTGGGGATTTTTAACACCCACAGAGCCGCGCGGTTGCGATGACTGAATTCGTAGGGCAGATGGCTGCGCTCGATCAGGAACTGGCCGGGCCGGCAATGCACCTCCTTGCCGTCCTGAACGAAGCGGATTTCCGCCACTTCCGGCACAGTGATAAGAAAGCTCTCCTCGCGCTCGTTGAGAAGGTGGCGCTCATGCCGCCGGTACAGCAGGCCATCGCAACAATTGCGCGACACCGCGATCGACCCCATCGTCCAGGCGTCCAGCGTTCCCTCGAAATCGCCGGCCGATTGAAACTTAAGGTCAAGTGGGAAGTAGGTCTTGGACACCGCTCGCTGCCAGAAGTGCTTCTTGGCAGCCGGGGGACTGTCGCTGGTCGAGAAGGTGGCTCGCATGGCACGCAACTCCGATCCCGTTAAACGTCCCAACCGGTAGGGCAGGCTTCATGCGGCAGGACAACCGCTACCGCTGTTGCCTGGAAGTGCAATTTCTAGGCCGATATCGAAACGCCCCCCGCGCTCCCGGTCAACCGAACCACGGACGCAGTGCTTCGTTGACGGCGCGCGCAAGGTGGTCGGCTCCGGGCGTATCGGAATGGATGCAGACTGTCTCGGCGCGCATCGGCAAATCGCCGCCATCGATGTTCGTCGCCAAGCCCTCGCTCATCACCCGCACGGCGCGGCGCGCGGCTTCCGTCGAATCCATCGCGTGGTGCTGGCGGGTGATGATCAGCTTGCCGTCGGCGTCGTAATCGAGATCGGCATAGTATTCGGCGATAAAGGGAATTTTGCGCTGGCCGTAGATGGTTTCCTGCAGCGTGCCGGCCATGCCGAGCAGGGGCACGCCGAAAAGTTCGGCGGCGTCCGCGATCGCATGCGCCACGTCCTCGTTGCGAATCGCGGCGCCGTACAGGGCGCCATGCGGCTTGATGTGGTTGAGCGGCATGCCGGCCTCGTCAAGAAAAGCCTTCAGCGCGCCAATCTGGTAGAGGATGCAGGCGGAGAGCTCGTCCCGGCCCATCGTCATCTCCCGCCGGCCAAATCCCTGGAGATCGGGGAAGGAGGGATGCGCGCCGACGGCCACGCCGTGCTCGGCCGCAAGCTTGACCGTGGCGCGCATCACCGACGGGTCAGCGGCATGGAAACCGCAGGCGACGTTGGCGATGTGGATATACGGCATGATGCCGGCATCATCGCCACAACGGTACAGGCCAAAACCCTCGCCCATGTCGCAGTTGATTGTCACCGCCATGCCGCACTCCCCTCGCCGGGTCTGGACCGGTCATCCGAGCCGGAGCGTGGATAACACCGGGCGCGCCCGTCAAATCTTATTAAACGGGCGGCGGCATCTGAAAAACCGATGGCTTCCCTGCGGCACCTGTCCCCTCACCTGCCGATGCCGCGCGCCCCACCCCCACACCGGTTACGGCGAAGCGCATGAAGTTCCGGAAGGCTTCCGTGGCGCTGCCAAGCGCCGCCTCACGACGCCAGGCAAGGCCGACATCCATGCTCGGCACGTCGTCTTCGATAATCCGGGTCTCGATCCGTTGCCCATCCAGCGACCACGGTCGGTAGATCAGGTCCGACAACACACTGATCCCCATCCCGCCGGCCACCATGGAGCGCACCGCCTCCACCGAGGAGGTGCGGAAGATGGTCCGTGGGTCCAGTTCCGCCGCCCTCCAGTAGCGCAACGCTGTAAGTTCCGCCTCGTCGACCGTAAGCATCACGTAGGGATGTTTCGCAATGTCGGCGAGCCGCACGCGATTGGCCGAGGTCAGCGGGTGGCCCGGCGCCAGCCAAAGGCGGCGTGGTGAACGGGTGAGGATTTCGCTGGCAATCCGGGCTTCGTCACGCAGGTTGGACGCGAGAAGAACGGCGATATCCAGCACGCCGTCGACCAGCGCCTGCTCCAGCACGTCGCGCGGGGCTTCGAACAGTTCGAGCGTGACGCCGGGGAAATTCGCCTGGAACCGCATCTGGTGGCGCGGCAGAAAATAGCCGGCGACGGTGTAGGTGACCCCGACGCGCACCGTGCCGAGGATCGAATCGCCGGAAACATGCGGGCTGTGCACTGCCTCCGCAACGGCTGCGAGGATCTGCCGTCCCTGCGACAGGAAGCGGCTTCCCTCCAGCGTGACGGTGACACCAGACGGCGTGCGTTCGAGCAGACGGGCACCGAACAGCGCCTCGAGCTGCTGGATCGCTGCCGTCACCGCCGACTGCGAGACGTTGAGGGCTACCGCCGCCTGGCCAATTCGTCCCAACTCCGCCGCGGCGACGAAGTAGCGTATCTGTTTGAACGAAACGGACATGCCGTGTGTCTCCGTTGGAGGGTCCGGCGGCACCATATTGGATTTTCTGATGGCCTGAATTGTATTTTGCGATTTTACGCACTGTCCGACTTTTGCAAATCTTCTGCGCACCGATCCGACGCACAGAGGATTCGAGCGCGCATGACCGTCAAGACGATCCAGGCCCCTCTTCCGGGCACCTTCTACCGTTCGGCCTCCCCAGGCGAGCCGGTGTTCAAGTCGGTTGGCGACGCGGTCGCGGTCGGGGACACGATCGGCCTGATCGAGGTGATGAAGTCGTTCACGTCGGTGATCGCCGAGGAAGCCGGTACGCTCGTCGCCTTCCACGTCGAAAATGAGGACGCGGTGATGGCGGGCCAGCCGCTCTGCGACATCGACGCCTGACGCGATGGCGATTTCCAAGGTCTTCGTCGCCAACCGCGGCGAGATCGCCGTCCGCATCATCCGCGCCGCTCGCGAGCTTGGCTTCGCCACCGTCCAGGCCGTGAGTGCGGCCGATGGCACAATGCTGGCTGCAAGGCTCGCCGACGAGACCGTATCGGTCGGCCCGGCGCATGCGACGAAATCCTACCTGAACAAGCAAGTGATGGTGCAGGCCGCCATCGACAGCGGCTGCGACGCAGTGCATCCCGGCTATGGCTTCCTGTCAGAGAATGCCGAATTCGCCGAGATGGTCGAGGCGGCCGGCCTCGTCTTCATCGGGCCGACTCCGGACACGATCCGCAAGATGGGCGACAAGGCCCGCGCGCGCCAGGAGGCGATGGCCGCAGGCGTCCCGACGGTGCCGGGCAGCGCGGGCTTGGTGGAGGACGTTGCGGCAGCCATCCTTGCCGCACGCGAGATCGGCTATCCCGTGATGATCAAAGCTTCCGCCGGTGGCGGCGGGCGCGGCATCCGCGTCGCGCGCGACGCGGCCGAGTTGGCGACACTGATCCCACAGGCAACCGGCGAGGCGAAGGCGGCCTTCGGCGATGGCGGGCTCTATCTTGAGCGCTTCATCGGCAAGGCCCGTCATATCGAGGTGCAGATCCTCGGCGACGGCACCCACGCCATCCATCTGTTCGAGCGCGAATGCTCGCTGCAACGCCGCCGCCAGAAAGTTTGGGAGGAAGCGCCGGCTGCCTGCCTGCGGCCGGACCAGCGCGAAGCGCTTTGCACTTCCGCCGTGCGCCTGGCAGAGCGGGTTGGCTATCGCGGCGCCGGCACACTGGAATATCTTTTCGACGAGACCACCGGCGAATTTTTCTTCATCGAGATGAACACCCGTATCCAGGTCGAGCATCCGGTCACTGAGATGATTACCGGGATCGACCTGGTCCGCTGGATGATGCGCATCGCCAATGGCGAGCCGCTGACGATCCACCAGGGCGACGTGCGCCTGAACGGCCACGCCGTGGAAGCACGGATCTGCGCCGAGGACCCGGCCCTCGGGTTCCGCCCATCGCCGGGCACCGTGACCGCGCTGGAAGTTCCGGGCGGCATGGGCATACGCTTCGATACCATGCTCTATCCCGGATATGCCGTGCCGCCTTTCTACGATTCTCTGCTCGGCAAGCTCGTCGCCCACGACGAGACGCGCGAGGCCGCCATCACCCGCATGGCACGGGCGCTGAGGGAGCTTCGCGTCGAAGGGCTGCCGACCACGGCGCCCCTGCACCAGGCGCTGGCAGCTGACCCCGACGTGCGGGCGGGGGTTTTCCACACACGCTGGCTGGAGGATTGGCTGGCAGCCCATCCTCTCGGCTCCCAGACACCCAATGAAGCGGATACCAGCCGATGACGGTACGCTATTCCTATGGCGGCGACGAGCACATCTTCGTCGAGGTCGACGAGGAAATGTCCCTGGAGGCCTTCTTCAAGAGTCTCTCAATGACCAATGCCGTCCGCGACAGCGGCATTGCCGGCATTACCGAGATCTGCCCGGCCAATGCCTCGTTTCAGATCAAGTTCGACCCCGACGTGATCGCACCGAACGAGCTGATGGCAAAACTCAAGATTTTCGAGGCGGCGGCGGAAACGTCGGACAAGCGGATCGATACGCGCATTATCGAAATCCCCGTGCTCTATGGCGATCCCTGGACGCACGAGACGCTGATGCGCTTTCGCGAGCGCCACCAGGACCCGAATACCACGGATCTCGAGTATGCAGCCCGGATTAACGATTTCGACAGCGTTGACGCGTTCATCACCGCGCATGCCGGGGCGCCCTGGTTCGTCTCAATGGTCGGCTTCGTCGCCGGCCTGCCTTTCATCTATCAGCTGGTTGAGCGCCAGCGGCAGATCGAGGTGCCCAAGTATCTCCGCCCCCGCACCGACACGCCAAAGCTGACGATCGGTCATGGCGGCTGCTTCGGCTGCATCTATTCGGTGCGCGGCGCCGGCGGTTACCAGATGTTCGGCGTGACGCCGATGCCGATCTACGATCCGAAGGGCGAAATCAGCTATCTGAGGGAGCTGATGATCTTCCGACCCGGCGACATCATCAAGTTTAAGCCGATCGATCGCGCCGCCTACGATGCCGCGGTGGAAGCTGTGGAGGCGGGACATTTTGAGCCGAAGATTGTCCCGGTCAGCTTCTCGCTCGACGCCTTCACCGCCGACCCCGAAGGCACCAACGCCAAGCTCCTGGAGGCCCTGGATGGCTGAGGCAATCCGCATGTTCGACGTCGTGAAACCCGGCCTTGCGACCACGGTGCAGGACCTGGGCCGCCCGGGCTACTACCATCTCGGCCTGCCGATTTCGGGCGCGATGGACCGTTTTGCCCTGATCGCCGCCAACCGCCTCGTCGGCAACAACGACGGTGACGCCGGGCTGGAAGCCGTGTTCATGGGCCCGGAGCTGCGCTTCGCCAGCGACTGCCTCATCGCCGTCACCGGGGCGGACATGCCGCCGAAGGTCGACGGCGTCGAGCAACCCGGGTGGACAGCGTTCAAGGTGGCGGCGGGGCAGCTGCTGTCCTTCGGTTTCCTGAAGGGCGGCGCGCGCGCCTACATCGCCATCGCCGGCGGCATCGCCGTACCGGAAGTGCTGGGATCGCGCTCCACCTATACGCTCGGCACGCTCGGCGGCTTCGAAGGACGCGCCCTAAAGGCCGGCGACACTGTGATGATCGGCACCGCTGCCGGCGGCGGGCGCGAGGGTATGAGTGTGCCAGCGGAGATCCGCCGTGCCGTTGGCGTGCAGGGTGCCAGTCTGCGCGTCTTGCCCGGCCTCTATTGGCA
Source organism: Rhodospirillales bacterium (assembly GCA_025352665.1). Taxonomy (GTDB): domain Bacteria; phylum Pseudomonadota; class Alphaproteobacteria; order Acetobacterales; family Acetobacteraceae; genus CAIQQQ01. The sequence continues at coordinate 27,992 of JANXSM010000153.1, forward strand.
CCGGATCACCGAAGGTGCCCAACAGACTTTCTTCGAGGATACCTGGAAAGTCGCGCCTGAGGCGGACCGCGTCGGCTATCGTTTTCGCGGCGGCAAGAAGCTGGATTTCGTGCCGCGCGAGCAGCCTTTCGGCGCCGGTTCGGACCCGTCCAACATCGTCGACAGCTGCTATCCCTACGGCTCCATCCAAGTCCCGGGGGGCACCGAGCCGATCATACTGCACCGAGATGCCGTCTCAGGCGGCGGCTATTTCATGCTTGGCACCGTAATCTCGGCCGACATGGACCTCATCGGGCAACTCCAGCCGCATCAGGGCGTCCGCTTCGAGGAGGTTACCATGGAGCAGGCGCTCGCGGCCCGAAAGGACGAGAAGGCCAGGCTCGCCCATCTCGAAACGGCGCTGGCGACTTGAGATAAGACGGCGGGGAATCGCGTAATAACCGAAGTGACGATGAACTGCAGCATGGGCAAGGCCTTCGGCATTTACGGTTTTGGCAACGATGAGACGGTGATGCCCTACGTTACTCACGCAAACATTGACTAGGAGCCTGTTGGAGTAATCGCCTCCGTAAGCACACCACGCAACATTGATTCGCAACCGAGACGGCGCTCATTATTTTTAAAATCAACCCGACCCCTCTGAAGCAGAGTCTCTTTCATCTTTCGTTACCGCCTTGATTACTCAGACAGGCTCCTTGCGCCAGGGAATCGCCATCGGCGCGCATTCCAGCCTGCCTGATTGGCAACATTTGGGCGGCGCGAGATGAGTATGCCGCGGGAGGAAGTCCCAGCCCTCGTGCTGTACCAGACCGGCGCGTGCCGTGATTCGCTGCAGCCTTGCGGCCGTGCCGCTCCCCACGCGCCCGCAGCTCGGCATGAACACGCGGCGCCCCATATGTCGGCCGCGAACTGACATGCACGGTCCTGACCCACTTCACGAAGCAGTATCAGCAACGGGATGAGCAGACGGTGGGCGCTGCTGCCACACATCGAAACTCGCCTTCGACACGCCGAGCACGCGCGCCATGACAGAAACCGGGAAACAGGCCCGGTTCGCGCTCACGAACCGGAAGATCCGGACGATATCATGGCGGCCGTGATTTGGGCGTGGTGAGCATCTTTGGTGAAAGCTTCAGGGTGTCCACCAAACCGGGTCAATACCAATCCCACCGCCGGCAAATCCGTCCATGCGGGATGCGAGCGCATTATGATGGTAGTCTCTGGCATGTTGCGGAACCCAGCCATCATGACATGCGTCGGACTACGGCTCACGCCGCAAGGTCGTCTTGTGCTGGAGGAAGCGGCAGATGTGCCCGGCCTGGACGAGAGGACCGTTGGCAGGTTGACCAAGGCGTTCGCCGAAAGCACGGGGCGGGGATTGTTGCAACTTGGCGCTGGCGAGATCGGGCAATTTTTGCCGCCCGCGTTCGTCTGGTGGCGCGGATTCTCGGCACAATATGTCGGCGCTCTGTGCCTGCTGTCACCCGGCACCGCCGGCGACGCAGCGGTGCCGACAGTGCCGGCGCCGATCGAGGCCGAACTGGCCTTGCTGGTTTTGACTGCGCCGATGATGCCGGGCGCGGAATACATCAGCGCCGATCTGTTGCTGCAGCTTTGGCACCAAATTGGCCAGGCCTTCAGCCATTCTCTCATCGCCTCGAAAACCGATCTGCAGAGCTTTCTCAAGATCCTGAACCCCGCCTGGAACCTGGTCGGGCGGGTGAATTTCAATCTGGCGGAGAACAAGCGCGATCCGGAGCAGCCCTTCGCCTTTATGGCGACCTATACGACACGGCTCTCCGCGCAGGCCCGTACGCAGCACGTGCCTCTCGGCCAGGCGCTGCGGGAATATGCCGGGGCGGATAATCGCGACAAACTGCTGTCCCTGCTGCTGCCGGTGCAGCGGGCCGCAGAGACCTGCGCCTGGCTGAAATCCATGGTCGATGCGGGGGAGATTTTCCACCCTCTGCGTTGGGGCGCCGCCGACGCCGTCCGCTTCCTTGACAGCGTGCCAGAACTGGAAAGCGCCGGGATCGTCTTGCGTATGCCCGCGGCCTGGCGGGCGAACCGCCCGGACCGTCCGCAGGTGACGGCGACCGTGGGCGCGCGTGCGCCGTCGACCATGGGGCTGGACGCGGTGATGGATTTCCGAATGGCGGTGACTCTGGCGGGGGAGACGCTGACGGACCAGGAGGTTCGCGACCTGCTGGCTGGCACAGACGGCTTGGTCCTGCTGCGCGGGCGATGGGTGGAGGTTGACCGTGAGCGCCTGCGACGGGCCATGGAGCAGTTCGGTGCGGCGGAAGAGCTTGCCGCAAGGGATGGCCTGAGCTTCGCGGAAGCCATGCGTCTGTTGTCCGGTGCCACCTTGGCGGAGGTTGCGGATGACCCGGTTGCCGCCGATTGGGCGCAGGTGACCGCGGGGCCCTGGCTGGACGCGACATTGCAGGCGATGCGTGCCCCCGAAGCTGGCAGCGCTGACCCCGGACCGGCATTTGAAGGCATTTTGCGCCCTTACCAGAGGGCCGGGGTGGCATGGCTGCGATTGCTGTCGGGCCTTGGCCTTGGGGCCTGCCTCGCCGATGATATGGGCCTCGGCAAGACCATTCAGATCCTGGCTCTGCTGCTGGTGAAGGCGAACGCGCGTCGGGACGGGAAACCGAGCCTGCTGGTGGCGCCGGCATCTTTGCTGGCCAACTGGTCCGCCGAAATCGAGCGGTTCACACCCAGTCTGACGGCGCGGATTGTGCACCCGTCGGCGATGACAGCGGAGCAGGTGAAACAGTTCGTCACCGATGACCTCGCGTCGAGCGATTTGGTGATCGCCAGCTACGGGTCCTTGCTGCGGCTGCCGGTGCTGGCGCAGACGCATTGGCACCTCGTCGTACTGGACGAGGCCCAGGCGATCAAGAACCCGAATGCCAAGCAGACCAAAGCTGCCAAGGCGCTGAAAGCCCAGGCGCGCATCGCGTTGACCGGCACGCCGGTGGAAAACCATCTGGGCGATCTGTGGTCCATCTTCGACTTCATCAACCCCGGCCTGCTGGGAACGGCCAAGCAGTTCACCAACTACACCAAGGGCCTGACGGATCGCGCAACGAACCCATACGGCCCGCTGCGCGCGTTGGTGCGCCCCTACATTCTGCGCCGCATGAAGACGGACAAAACCGTCATTGCCGATCTGCCGGACAAGACGGAGATCAAGGCGCACTGCAACCTCAGCCGCAAACAGGCGGCGTTGTATGGACAGACGGTGTCTGACCTCGCCGAGGCGCTGGAGCGATCGGATGGGATCCAGCGCAAGGGTATCGTTCTGGCAACCTTGATGCGACTGAAGCAGATCTGCAACCATCCTTCGCAATGGTTGAACGACGGGGTCTGGGCGGAGCAAGACAGCGGCAAATGGACGCGACTGCGCGAGATTGCCGAGGTCGTGGCGTCCCGGCAGGAGAAGCTGCTGGTGTTCACCCAGTTCCGCGAGATGACTGGCCCGCTGGCCGCTTTCCTGGGGGGCATCTTTGGTCGGCCTGGCCTGGTGCTGCACGGTGAAACCGCGGTCCGCAATCGCCAATCCCTCGTGCGCAGCTTCCAGGAGGACGAGACGGTTCCGTTTTTCGTGCTGTCGTTGAAAGCCGGTGGCGCAGGCCTGAACCTGACCGCGGCATCCCATGTCGTGCATTTCGATCGCTGGTGGAACCCGGCGGTGGAGAACCAGGCCACCGACCGTGCTTTCCGCATCGGCCAAAAGAGGAACGTGTTGGTGCACAAATTCATCTGCCAAGGCACCGTGGAGGAAAAGATTGACGCCCTGATCGAGTCCAAGAAAGCTCTGTCGGACGAGCTGTTGGCCGAGTCGGGGTCTGGTGAAATCAACCTCACTGAAATGCGAGACGATGACCTGATGCGCCTGGTTGCGCTGGATTTGAATGCCGCGATGAAGGACTGAGGCCGATGTCAGGATATTATGGCAGCTGGGCATCCTATGTGCCGGTCGCCGAGAGGCGCAGGCAGGCTGAACGCGAGGTGATTGAACTGGCGAAGAACGGGCGAGCCATCTTGCCGGTGAAAATTTCTGGTAAGCGGATCGCCAACACCTTCTGGGGCGCGGCGTGGTGCGACAACCTGGAGAGCTATCGGGATTTCGAAAACCGCCTCGTACGCGGCCGGACCTATGTGCGCAACGGGTCCGTATTGGATTTGCAGATCGGTACCTGCGAGATCCGGGCATTGGTCAGCGGCTCATCGCTCTACCATGTATCCGTCCGCATCGGCGCCTTGCCCAAAGCGGTGTGGCAGTCGGCCTGCAAGGATTGCGCAGGCGGCATCGACTCGCTGGTGGAGCTTTTGCAAGGCCGCTTTTCCAAAGCGGTGATGGCACGGATATGCCAACAAGGGACCGGATTGTTCCCAAAACCCTCGGAAATCAAGTTCACCTGCAGCTGCCCGGACTACGCTTTCATGTGCAAGCATGTCGCGGCGGTGCTGTACGGCGTGGGTGCGCGCCTCGATGAAAAGCCGGACTTACTGTTCCAATTGCGTGCTGTGGATCAGCAAGAGTTGATAGCGAACCTGGATAACGCTCTGCCTCTTTCAAAGACTCGGCCGGATGCCAGAAAGGTGCTGGTGGACCATGATATATCAGCACTGTTTGGGTTGGACATGGCGGTTGAAGATGGCCCGATCATGTCGCCACCCATGGTTCCGAAAAGGGCCCCAAAGATCGACCGGCAGATCCTGACCACGGAGCGAAAGAAGGTGCCCGGCCATGCGGTCGCGCCGGCAAAGTCGGGTAACGCGCGGTCGAAAACACCGGCCGGGCCAGGGACCATGTCGGCAAAGATCGCGACGAAGGTCTGGAACATTCCGTCATCGCCCGCTTCCATCCCGATCCGCCCAGCGCCAAGCGGCAGCAGGACTGGGAAGGTCGCTGCGCCGAAGCCGGCGGCCAAGCCTGCGCCGGCTGTACGGCGGACCACCAAAGCAAAGGCGAACGCGCCATTGAAGGCGACGTCGCCACAAACCATCACGCCGCCGCGCGCGGTTCGGGGACGGACAGCACGATAGGCTCATGGCGCTTCGGCGACCCACATAACCGGTGGCAACGCGACGGGGGGCACGACCACCGTATCCATCCGGCGAAGGCCGCGGGTCTCAATGCGGTTGCAAGAGTCCGTTGCTGCTGATGGCGTTGAGTGCAGATTTCAGCGAAAGGTTCTGATGGACGCGAAACCATTGTCCGGTATGGCGATGCCACTGGATATCA
>JANXSM010000155.1 GCA_025352665.1 Rhodospirillales bacterium
CATTGTTCAACGCTAGAGCATGATCCGCGCTGATAGGCGCGCGGATCATGCTCTAGCCTTTTGTTTTAGCGAGCATCTTTATCCGAACGGTGATTCTGTTTGGTCGGATGATGCTCTAGCTCATATCCAGCAGCGGTGAAGTGGTTTGCACAGTCCTGCGGTGAGGCGCGTGGCAAGGCGTCGCGGATAACGTCCCAAAGGTCGTCGATGGTGCGTGCGGCAGCTTTCCCCAGGAACACCTTGAGCTTGGAAAAGGCGTTCTCGATCGGATTGAAGTCGGGCGAGTATGGCGGCAGGTAGCGCAGGGTCGCACCAGCCTGTTCGATGTAGGACTGGAAAGCCACATGGTTCATGGGGCCGTCGAGAACCCTGGGCGCGGTCATGCCGTCCACGCGCAGTGCCCCCGTGAAGGTCGTCGTCTTCCAGTGCCCGCGCGGAACCGCGGCCCGGCACCGATCGCCTCGCAAGGCTCGACCTCGCAGCCGGGCCATTTTGGTCGATGCCCCGGTCTCGTCGATGAAGACCAGGCGCTGCGAGTCGAGGTTAGGCTGGGCTGCGAACCAGGCCCGGCGCCGGGCTGCGATGGCCAGCGGAGGGCGCTCCTGCTCAGCATGCATGATGAATCACACCTAACCCGCGTCGGGGGAATCCCTAATGATTCAGACCGGATCGTTTCCGCTTTAAGCCAGATGGCACGCGATTTCCTGGCCCTTATCCATCTCCCGCAATTCCGGCCGTTCCACCCGGCAACGCGCCTCGGCGATCGGGCAGCGTGTGTGGAAGGCGCAACCGGACGGCACGGCGCTTGGGCTCGGCACGTCGCCGCGCAGAATGATGCGGGAGGCGGTGTGCTCAGGCTCTGGTTCCAGCACCGCTGAGAGCAGCGCCTTGGTGTAGGGGTGGCGCGGAGTGTTGTAGACCTGATGCTTGCCGCCGATCTCGACGATGCGGCCGAGATACATCACCGCCACCCGGTCGGCGATGTGGCGTACCACCGCGAGGTCGTGGGCAATGAACAAGTAGGAAACCCGGGTCTGCTCCTGCAGGTCCTGGAGCAGGTTGACGATCTGCGCCTGCACCGAGACATCCAGCGCGGAGACCGGCTCGTCCGCCACGATCAGCTTGGGGTTCAGCGCGATGGCGCGGGCGATGCCGATGCGCTGGCGCTGGCCGCCGGAGAATTCGCGCGGATAGCGATCGGCATGCTCGGGTGAGAGGCCGACCTGGTGCAGCAGAGCCGCCACGCGGTCCCGGCAATCGGCGGCCTTGGCCACGCCATGCACCTCGAACGGCTCGGTGAGGGTCTGGCCGATGGTGCGGCGTGGGCTCAACGAGCCCATTGGGTCCTGGAACACCATCTGCATGTGCCGGCGCATCGCGCGCATGTGCCCGGCGGAAAGCGTGGTGATGTCGGTGTCCTGGTAGAATATTTGCCCCGTGCTTGGCTCGATCAGCCGCAGCAGCATCCGCCCGGTGGTGGATTTGCCGCAACCCGATTCGCCCACCAGCGCCAAGGTCTCGCCGGGTGCGATGTCGAACGACACATCGTCCACCGCGCGGACCACCCGGCCACGCTCGCTCTTGAAATCCTTGCCGATATGGCGGGCGCTGAGCACCGGAGCCGCGCTCATGACACCGCCTCCGCCACGGCCCAGCATGCGGCTATGTGGCCCTCGCCCAGCACAATGCGCGGCGGGTCCTGTTCGGCGCAGACGGGCCTTGCCAGGTCGCATCGCGGCGCGAAGGGGCAGCCGGGGCGGGGCGGTCCGGCAGGGCGCACGCTGCCTGGTATTTGATGCAGCCGCCTGCGGTGGTCGCGCAGCCGTGGAATGGCCGCCAGCAGGCCCCGCGTGTAGGGATGGCGCGGATCGCGGAACAGCGTGGCGCGGTCGGCCGTTTCCATCACTCGTCCGCCATACATCACCACCACGCGCTCTGCGACATCGGCGATCACCCCCATGTCGTGCGAGATGATCAGGGTGGCGGTGCCCAGCGTGCGTCGCAGCCGCTTCAGCAGGTCCAGCACCTGCGACTGGATCGTCACGTCCAGCGCCGTGGTCGGCTCGTCTGCGATTAGTAGCTTCGGCCGGCAGATCAGCGCCATGGCGATCATCACCCGCTGGCGCATGCCACCGGACAGTTGGTGGCTATAGGCGTAAGCCCGCTCGGCGGGGGCTGGAATGCCTACCAGCTCGAGCATCTCCATCACCCGCGCGTGGGCCTGGGCGCTGCCGATCCGTTCGTGCAGATGCAGCGCCTCGGTGATCTGGTCGCCGACACGCATGACCGGGTTCAGGGCGCTCATCGGCTCCTGGAAGATCATTGCGATGTCGCGGCCGCGGATCGCTGGCATTGCACTGGCCTTGAGCGCCAGCAGGTCGCGGCCTTCGAAGATGATGCTGCCTTGCGCGACCCGCCCGGCCGGCTGCGGCAGCAGGCGCATGATCGCCAGCGAGGCCATGCTTTTGCCGGAGCCCGATTCGCCCACGATGCCAAGCGTGCCGCTGGCATCGAGGTCGAGGTCCAGCCCGTCCACCGCGCGGATGGTGGCACGGCGGAAGCGGAATTCCACGACGAGATCTCGCACCTGCAGAAGTGGGGTCATTCGTCTAGCTCCACATCAAGCAGATCGCGTACCGCATCGCCGAACAGGTTGAAGGCCAGCACGGTGACTGAAATGGCGATACCGGCTGAAATGATCGGCCAGGGCGAGCCGAACAGATTGTTCAGCCCGTCGCGGATGATGTTGCCCCAGCTCGGCGCCGGCGCCTGGGTGCCCAGGCCGAGGAAGCTTAGGGTCGCCTCCAGCCGGATGGCGGTGGCCACCCACAGCGTCAGCACCACCATGATCGGGCCGGACACGTTGGGCAGCACATGACGCCAGATCACCAGCGCATGCCGGCAGCCGACCGAGAGCGAGGCCTCGATATATGGCTCGCGCCGGACCGAGAGCGTGGAGGCGCGGGCGATGCGGGCGAAGCGTGGCAGGAAGGCCAAGCCCAGTGCGGCCACCAGTTCCCAGAAGCCCGGCCCGAGGGCGGCTGAGACGAGAATGCCCAGCAGAAGTTCGGGGAAGCACAGCAGCAGATCGATGGCACGGCCCACCACCCGGTCGGTGACGCCGCCGAAATAGCCGCCGAGAATGCCCAGGGCGCAGCCGGCGATGGCAGCGATCGCTGGGGAGATGGTACCAAGCAACAGTGACGATCGTGTGCCGGTGAGGACGCGGGAGAACACATCGCGCCCGAACTGGTCGGTGCCGAACCAGTGCGCGGCGGAAGGTGCGAGATTGGCCTGCATCACGCTCTGTGTCAGGGGATCGTAGGGGGAGAGGGCTGGGGCGAAGATCGCCACCAGCACCAGCAGAACCAGCACGATGGCCGCGAGCGTGCCGACCGGGCGGCGCAGCAGGACCGCGGTGGCGGTCATGTGCGCAGCCTGGGATCGATCGCCACCGCCAGCAGATCCATCGCCAGATTGACTGCCACGACGAGCACTGCGAACACCACCAGATCCGCCTGGATAACCGGATAGTCGCGCGTCTCGATGGCGCCGATCAGCAGGCTGCCCAGGCCGGGTCGGCCGAAGATCAGCTCAATCGCAACGGAACCGGACAACGTGGACAGGATGCTCACGCTGAGCCCGGTCGCCACCGGAAGCAGCGCGTTGCGTAAGGCGTGGCGATAGATCACCCGGCCCGCTTGCGCGCCCTTGGCCCAGGCGGTGCGCACATAGTCGCGCCCGAGCACGTCGAGCAGGGCGGAGCGGGTCAGGCGGCTGATGAAGGCGGCCTTGACCACGCCCAGGGTCACCGCCGGAAGCACGAGATGGTAGAGCTGGTCTGGCAGACTCTCGCCGAGGCCGTTGATGGGAAACCAGCCCCAGCCCAGCGCCAGCCAGATCAGCAGCAGCGCCGCCAGATAGAAATCCGGCACGGTGAAGCCCAGCAGCGCCAGCAGCCGCGCCACTGTGTCGGCCGTACGGCCGCGCCGAGTTGCGGCAAGCACGCCGAGCGGCACGCCGAGGGCCACGCCCACGGCCGTCGCCGCCGCGGTCAGCGCCAGCGTGTAGGGCAGGCTGGCCGCCAGCAGATCCAGGATCGGAATTTGGTTCATGAAGGACGTGCCGAAGTTCAGTGTGGCGAGGTCCTTCAAGAACACGAGGTACTGGCGCCAGAGCGGGATATCCAGACCCATGCGATGGCGGAACAGATCGAGCTGGTCCGGCGTGGCGTTTTCGCCCAACGCAACCAGTGCCGGGTCGCCCGGCAGCAGGCGCAGAGCGAGGAACACCAGTGTTACCACCAGCAGCAGGGTGGGCACCGAATCGGCGAGACGCTGACCGATGGTGCGCAGCATCAGGCGACAATCTTCGCCCGGCGCAGCGGCCAGTAAGCATAGCCCGATTGCACGGGATAGCCGACATCGATGCGCGGATTACGGGCGATGACATAGGACAACGTGAGTAGCCCGATATCCGGAAGGTCGCGCAGCACCTGGCGTTCCACGTCCTGGCACAATGCGGCGCGTTTGGTGAAGTCCGGCTCGTCCAGGGCCTTTTCCAGTAGCGTGTCCACACCGGGCATGGCCACGCCGTAATGGCTGTAATTGCCGCCGCCGGTGCTGTCCGACTTCACCACGGCGCCGGAGGAGAGCTGCTGCAACAGCGCCTGGGTCGGCACCGGCGGGTAGCTGGAAGATTCCATCGCCATGCTGTTGAGGTCGCGCCGGTTGTCGTTCTGCATCGAGGTGTGGTCGATGATCTTGAGGTTGAGGTTGATGTTTGCCTTGCGCAGCTGCTCCTGCACCATGAGCATGATGGCGCTGTAGTCCTCGCGCTGGCTTGTGAAGGCGCTGATGGCGACACCGGTGGGATAGCCGGCATCGGCCAAGAGCTTCTTGGCCCGCTCGGGGTCGTAGGGATAGCGCAGCTCTGGCGGTAGGCTGTCCGTCGACACGGAGCCGGCGAAATCCGTCGGGCTGACACCCCACATCGGCGCGCCCATCGCGCCATAGGCGTTGGCGAGGGACTGGCTGTCGATGGCGCAGCGTATGGCCTGGCGCACGCGCAGATCGTCCAGCGGCTTACGCGTCAGGTTGAGATGCAGGGTGTTGATGCTGCCGGGTTTGGTGGCGTCGAATTTGATCCCGGGTTTGCGGCTTTGCATGGACTGCATCCAGCCCGGCGTGCGCGCGCCCTCGATCATGTCGACCTGGCCAGAGAGGAACGCTAGGGTGCGGGCCGTGGTGTCCAGCACGTAGAGGACCTGGAGCTGCTTCACCACGGGGGCGCCGGCGAAGTGCTTGTCGAAGCCGCGCAGGGTGACGCCCTTGTTCAGCTCCAGTTTTTCCGTCTGATACGCGCCGCTGCCGACAGGGTCCTGGCCGAAGGCGTCGCCGCGCTCGGTATAGGCGCGCTTGGGCACGATGTTGGCGGACATGGTGTAGACGCTGCTGCCGCAGAACAGCGGGTCCGGGCGATTCAGCGTGAAGCGCACGGTGTATTTGTCCACTGCCTCCACCGTGGCAATGTTGGCGTAAAGCACCTTGTTGGACACGACCACCTTGGGATCGATCAGCCGGCCGAAGCTGAACGCCACGTCCTCCGACGTCATTTCGCCCTGGTCCTTCTGCCAGAGCACGTTTTGACGCAGATGGAAGGTCCAGGTTCGGGCGTCCGCCGAGCTGTCCCAGCTTTGTGCCAGGCTCGGCTTGAATTCTGCGGGGGTGATGGCGAAGGTGCCGTCCTGCGGCACCACCAGCGTGTCGAAGATCTGCCGGCAGGCCCAGTTGTCTGCCCCGAGCACGGTCTTGGTGGGGTCCAGCGTGCCAACCGCGCGGGCCGACAGCGCGATGCTCATACCGCCCTCGGCCGCCCGCGCGGTGCCGCCGAGGAGGCCGGCGGCGGCCATCGGCAGGCCGCCAAGGATGCTACGCCTTGCGATGTTCATTCTGTGTGTCCCTTGTCAGGATCTGGATTTCAAGCGAATGGACGGCGGCGCTCCGCAAAGGCGGCGGGTTCGATCTCCACGCCGATTCCGGGGGTGGAGGGGATGTCGAAGAACCCGTCCACCGGCGTCGGCATCTGGCGGAAGGCGGGCATCATGCGTCCGGACGGCTCGGCGTATTCGGCGGGTTTGGTCAGATGCATGATGCTGGCCAGCACATGCAGATTGGCGGCGTGGCCGATCGAGGGCTGTGTCTGGTGTGGCACCAGTTCCACCCCGTGGGCGTGGCACAAGGCGACACACTGCATCAGCCCAGTGATACCGCCCATCTTGACGATATCCGGCTGCACCATGCGCACGCCGGCCGAGATCAGATCGGCCACCGCCTGCAGCGTGTAGCTCTGCTCGCCGGCTGACACGGTGATGTCGAGCCGCTGCGCCACCTCGCCCATGGCCTTCACATGATAGTGCTGCACCGGCTCCTCGAACCACACATAGCCGAGTTCCTCCAGCGCGCGGCCGACGCGGATTGCGCCGCCGACCGAGTAGCCGTTATTGGCGTCGAACCCGAGCGGGAAGTCGTCGCCAAGTGCGCGGCGGACGGCTTTGGCCTTGGCGATGTCGCCGTTGATGTCGTGGTCCAGCACGGTGCGGTCGCCGTCCCAGCGGATCTTCACCGCGGCCGGCTTTTCCCGCTCCACGCGGCCTTCGACCACGCTGACCACTTCGTCGACAGTGCGGAAGGCGTTGTGGCCGATGGAGGCATACAGCGGCACGCGGGCACGCCAGGCGCCGCCGAGCAGTTTGTGCACGGGTTGGCCGAACAGCTTGCCCTTGATATCCCACAGCGCGATGTCGAGTGCGGCCAGCGCCCCAGTCATGGCGCCGTCGCCCAGCTTCACGCAGACATGGGCGAGCCGTTCCAGCAGAACTGCATGGTCCAGCGGATCCTGGCCGATGAGGGAAGGGGCCATGTGCTGCTGCATAATGCACAGCGAGGCGAGGCCGCCGTGCATGGGCGAGGCCTCGCCCAGCCCAGTAATCCCGTCGTCGGTGTGGATCTCGACGAAGGCGCTGCGCTTCGTTGGCGGGTCCTCGGGCGCCCAGGCCATCTGGAACACGTCGATTGATGTTATTTTTGTCATTGCGTTTCCTCCCTCTCATCGTGTCTCAGCCAGATAGTCGCTCCGTCAGCAGGGCAAAGAATCCGGCGGCGTCGAGACCGGTCATGACAGTGGCATTGGGCGGGTTGTCGGTCTGCCCATACCAGTCGGCAACCAGATGGCCGTAACGTAACGGAGTTTCGCAATCGACCTCCACATACATCTTCTGGCCGGTGAACAGCTCGGGCGCGATCAGATAGGCCACTGTGGTTGGGTCGTGCAGTGGGCCGCCCGGCTCGCCGAAGCGGGCGATGTCGCCTCGGTCCCAATAGGTCAGCAGCCGCACCACGATATCGCTCAACCGCCCGCCGGCCGCGCGCAGGGTCTCGATGCGGGCGGGCGTGGCCATGGCCTGGTGCGTGAGGTCCAATGGCATAAGCACGATCTCGGCGCCGCTGTTGAGCACGATGCGCACTGCATGTGGGTCTGCCAGGAAATTGTATTCGGCATAGGGCGTGCGGTTGCCGGCCACGCGCAGGCCACCGCCCATGATCACCAGCTCCTGCCAGTCCTGCGCGATGCTCGGGTCCAGCGACAGGGCGGCGGCGATGTTGGTCAGCGGGCCGATGGCGCAGATGCTGAGTTTTTCGTCACGCGCCCGCGCGGAGAGGGAGCGTTCGATAAGCCTGACCACGGCGTGGCCCTCAGCCGCTCTGCCGACAGCAGGCGGCAGCACGTCGCCGCCCATGCCCCCGCGGCCATGGAATTTGCCGTATTGCTGGTCGCGAATGAGAGGGCGCGGGCAGCCGGCAAAGACAGGGATGTCCGTCCTCCCGGCAAGCTCCAAGATACTCACGGCGTTGGGCGTGGCTTCGGACAGCGGACAGTTGCCGGCCACGGTGTGCACTGCCTGCAGATCCAACTCCGGGCTGCACAACGCAAGCAAGATGGCGATGGCGTCGTCAATGCCGGGATCGGTGTCGATGACCAGGCTGCGCGGTGTCACTTCGTGGGTCCTTTCACCGCGGCGGCGATGGTGTAGCCGTCGGTGCGTGGAGCGTAGTCGAAGCCGGGGCGGACGCCCCAGATCTGCGCCAACCACAGCACGGGAATGACCGCGACATCGTCCGACGCGATCATCGCCGCCTGCTGCAGCATGGTGTCGCGCTTGGAGTTGTCGAATGTGTGGTAGGCGCCGTCCAGCAGGGCATCGAATTGCGTGTTGGTCCAGCGGCCGCGGTTGCCGGTGCCGGCGCCAGCGGCGGAGTTGTAGGTCGCCATCAGCGGATTGAGGATTCCGGTCGCCTCGCCGGTTTCGACCGCAGCGCCCCCGAGAATGACGGAGAATTCCAGCTTGGAGGCGCGGGTGAAGAATACGCTTCCAGGCTGCAGATCCACCGCGGTGGCGATGCCGACCCGGGTGAATTGCTGGGCGATGGCCTGCAGCAGCTTGCTGTCGTTGGGGTAGCGGTCGTTGGGGCCGTGTATTGTGAGGCCAAAGCCGTTGGGATAGCCGGCTTCGTTCAGCAGCCTGCGGGCGTCGGCAGGGTCATATTTCGGCACCGCAATGCCGGGGTTGTAGCCGGGATAGCCCTCCGGCACGTATTGCCCGGCGGCGATGCCTTGGCCGTTCATGATCCGGTCGACCAAAGCGGCGCGGTTGATCGCCTCAGACATCGCGCGGCGCACGCGGACGTCGCGCAACGGGCTGCGCGACGGGGCCGGTCCGGCGGTCTGAACGGCCGCCGGGCGGGCGAACGGCGTTACGTCGCGGGCGCTATCGATATGCAGGTAGATCAGCCGATTGCCCGGCGTAGTGACCAGTCGCGCCTTCCCGGAATCGCTCACAGCAGTTGCCGATTCCGGGGGGACGGCGTCGATGATGTCGATATCGCCGGCCAGCAGGGCGGCAACGCGGGCGCCGTCATTGGGGATGAAGCGAAGTTCGGCGTGGTCCCAGGCCGGTCGTCCGTCGCGATAGGCAGGGTTGGCCTCCAGGCTAATGCTGGCACCCGGCGTCCATTTCACAAAGCGGAACGGTCCAGTGCCGGCGACCTTGCCGCCGTCGAATTCGCTGGGCTGCGCATCCGCCATGGCGCGGGGGATGATGGCGACGCGGCTGAGATCGTTGGGCAGCAGCGGCCGCGGCCCTTTGGTGGTGATGCGCAGCACCGTGGGCGCCATTTCCTGCATGTCGGCGATGGCAGCGATGTAAGGGCGCATCGAGCTGGGGCTGTTTGTGATGCCGGCGATGTGGTGCACGGAGGCAATGACATCCTGCGGGCCAAACTTTGTGCCGTCATGGAAGGTTACGTCGGGGAGAAGCTGGAACTCCCAGGTTGTGTCGTCGATCGCCCGCCAAGCAATGGCGAGGCCAGGCGTCAGCTGTTGGTGCGCATCTTGCTGCACCAGCTGTTCGAAGATGTTTAGCGCAATCTCGGTGTTGGAGCCGGCTACATAGAAAAGCGGGTCCAGGGAGGTCGGCGCCTGCGATAGGCCGATGCGCAGATCCCTGGCCTGGGCAGCGCTACCGCCGAGCACTATGGCGAGGGCAACGGCGGCAATCTTCTTCACGGCGAAAATCCTTCATTGGCCGCTGTGAGCACCTGCTCGATCTCTTTGCGCGCCGCCAGCCCCAGCGACGTCTGCGGCGGCAGTGGCGCTCCGACGGGAAAGCCCTGGGATTCCAGGCCTGATTTGATGCAGGCGGCCAGACTGTGGCGGGCAAACAGCTCGTTAATGCTCCAGAGCCGGCGCTGCAGCGCTATCGCCCCCGCCCAATCGCCGTTACGGCACAGTTCGTAAAGCTTCAGGCTGGGGCGCGGCACGACGCACGCTGGCCCCGCCATCCAGCCGACGCCGCCGAGCAGCATGACGCAGGCCGGAATATGGGCGGAGGCTGAGAAGATCTGCATCCGATCGCCCACCGCATTCATGATGGATAACAGCCGCCCGGTATTGGAGGAGGCGTCCTTGAGGTAGCGAATTGTCGGCCGCTCCGCGAGGCGTTCGATGGAGCGGATCGATAGGTCGGAGCGCTGAAAATTGGGATTGGTGTACAGCACCACTGGCAGGTCTGACGCTTGGGCGATGGCGGTGAAATACGACTCGATCTGCGGCTCGGCCAAGGGGAAATAGGCCTCGAGGATGGCTAGAACGCCATCGACGCCGGCACGTGCGTAGCGCCGTGTCTGTGCCGTGGCATCGGCTATGGTGGTAGCGGCAACCCCGGCGATGACAGGCACCCTGCCAGCGGCAGCTTCGATCACAACCTGCACGATGCGCAGACGCTGGCTTTCGTTAAGATAGGCGAACTCGCCAGTGCTACCGAGCGGCACCAAGCCGTGCACGCCGCTCTGAACGAGATGTTCGACCAAACGCGCCAGCACCGTATCCATCACCACACCGTCAGCGTCGATAGGCGAGACCAGATAGGGCATCACGCCATGAAAATCTGATCCCATCTGGCGTCCCCTTTGTTACCGATTATGCTAGGCATAACGTCGGCAGTATCAAACACGCGTCGGCGCATGGCTGAGCGTTGTCGCGATTTGGGTCAGGCATTCGTCGGAGGCGGAGGGTCCGTCTCCTCCGATCAACCATCTCCGCAGAATCATAGCCCGCACGGCACCATCGCGGCGGTGGATACCATATTGGTTCGGTTGAGAAATGGACCTTACCGAGAATATTGGCGCCGATCCAAATGTATGATTGCGGAAAGGTCGCGGAGTTGACCCCCGAATTGCAACGCCCCCTCTCCTGCTGCATCCCGATACTGATAGCGGTTAGCACGCGCGCAATGGGTCGATTGCCATGGTGGTCTCCGCGGCTCTGGTGGATGGACGGCCAGTTCAGCCAGACGAGTGGGCGCGGACTCGTGTTCTACTCAGTGCCTTTATCCATTCAGAGAATCCGGAGTAAGATCAATAAATCAATACAGATTAAGAACTCTGTAGAAATTGTTCTATCATTTATGATGAATAGTCCAAGAAACTAGGAAACTCTTTCCGTATATCCGAAATACCAATTCAAAGATTTTCATTGAATTTTATTCCCAAAATTTTAACTGCTTATGCATCATTCATTATTAGATTTTGTCAAAAGTTTTAGGAGAATATGCGATTTCAACGAATGATGATGCGGCACTGCTGAAGCTCTGTGCCCCATGGCGGCAGACTTAGAGCCTGAATGGGCGCGTGACTTATCGCCGAGTGTCGCCGATCGCCGCATCCGGCCGTGAGGGTTCTAAGACAATGATGGACAGCAGCATCGTCTGCTGATGATCTGTTCTGCCCTGGATCACCTCGTTGTGGCTGACCGCTGTCTTGTCGAGGTGGCCTTAGAGCGTGATGACGTCTGATAGGCGACGTCATTCCGCTCTAGCTCTTTGTTTGATCGCGTGATTCAGACTTTTCGGTGATTCCGCCTTCGGTCCCCACGCTCTAGGGGCCGGGTCAAGCGGGTGTTTGCAGGCATCCTACCAGTTCATGCGGGCCAGCACGTTGGAGAGCGGGGTGCCGGAGATCTGCATCAGCCCTTCCAGCGGGCGGTCCATTTCCAGGATCATGAACACGGAGCCGCCGATGGCCAGCGCGCAGACGAAGAAGGCGCCCATCACCAGGCCGTTGCGCGGGGCGTTCAGGCCGAAGCTCATGAAGATGACGGTGATCCATGAGACCAGGATCACCAGCACGCTGGTGGATACGCCGGGGCCCTGTTCGCCGATCAGCAGCCAGCGATCGCGCAGCAGGTTCACGTTGATGTTCAGCGCCTGATCGTGCAGCCATTTTTGGCCGTCATCCCCCGGCTGGAGCGCGCGGACCTGCTCTCGCACATGTTCCAGCAGCACCCAGGCGCGATCGTCGTTCGGCTGCCGGGCCTCGCCGTTCTGCGGCCATATGTCGCGCAGCAGGGTTTCAGTGTAGTCGCGCAGCAGGTCGCGGGGCACGGAGGCTTTGCCGCCGTAGTCGCGCAGGGTTTCGTTCAGCAGCGCCAGCTCCGCGCCGTAGCGGCGCACGGTTTGTTGCGAGGTATCATATGAGCTTTTCGCAGTGGCGATCAGCAGGCCAAGGACCAGGGAAGATAAAATAGAGAGCATGCCGATGCTGAGGCGCACGACCTCCTGCGTTTCCTTTGTCATGTAGCCCTTGGGGAGGGCGCGATGGAGATGGAGGCCGATGATGCCGCCCGAAAAGACGCAAGCGGCCACCAGCAGACTGATTGTGATCGTGCTCAAACAGACCCGTTCCTAACCGTGGTCGAGGCAGTTAGGCACCGTCTGGCCGTACCTGCAAACCAGGCGGTGGTTCGCCGAGGGCCTGATTGTTTTCAACCGGCGAGTACGATCCCCGTTTCATTTTGAGACCCGCTTCAATGAATGACAGGCAAGGCAAAGCCTTGCCTGCGCAGGCCAGCTTGGCACTGGCTTATTGGAGTTGCACCCTGGCGGCGTTCAGCAGGGTTTTGGTGTAGGGATGGGACGGGTTGGCAAACACCTGCTCTGTCGGTCCCGTTTCGACGATGGCGCCGCGGTGCATCACCGCGACGCGGGCGCAGATGTAGCGGACCACGCCGAGATCGTGGGAGATCAGCAGCAGGCTGATGCCGAGCTCATGGCCGATGCGCAGCAGCAGGTTCAGGATCTGTGCCTGCACGGAAACATCGAGACCGGACACGATCTCGTCGGCGATCAGCAGGCGGGGCGTGATGCACAGCGAGCGGGCGATGTTGACGCGTTGCTTCTGGCCGCCGGAGAGCTGGGAGGGCACACGGGGGAGACAGTCCTGCGGCAGGCCGGTTTCACGGATGAGTTCGAGGGCGCGCGCGTTGCGGGCTTCGTCGGTGACGTGGCGGCCGGGGGCCTCGAAGGCCTGGGTGATGAGGCTGAGCACCGAGCGACGTGGGTTGAGGGCAGACTGCGGGTCCTGGAAGACGAACTGAAGGCGGCTGGGGTCGCGATCTTCGAGCATGATCCGCCCGGATGTCGGCTGTTCGAGGCCCATGATGAGGCGGGCGACGGAGCTTTTGCCGCTGCCGCTTTCGCCGACGAGGCCGACGAATTCGCCGGGGCCGACGGTGAGCGAAACGTTGCGCACGGCCGCCACACGGTGCCTTCGGAAACCCACGCGGCTGGAATAGTCGAGGCACACACTGGCCAGTTCCAGTACGGGAGTGCCGTCGCGGGCGACGTTGTGGGCGATGTCGGCTGGGGCGGGATGGGCGGTGCGGCGGCATGCCGGGGCGCTGCGGACGTGATGCACCGGCTCGGCTTCGGACCAGTCGGGCAATTTCGCGGCGCAGATCCGGTCGGCCACCGGGCAGCGTGGGGCAAAGCGGCAGCCGGGCAGATCGCCCAACGCCAGCATGCCGGGCATCTGATCCGGCAGGGTGGGCAGCGGGCGACGGGGGCCTTCGATGTTGGGCACGCTGTTGCGGAGACCGACGGTGTAGGGGTGCAACGGGTCGCGCAGCACGGCATGGGCGGGGCCCTGTTCCACGAGGTCTCCGGCATACATCACGCCGACTTCGTCGCAGATCTGGGCTGCAAGATGCAGATCATGGGTGATGAGCACGACGGCCGCACCATGCAGGCGTTGCTGCTCGCGCAGCAGGGCCATGATGGTGGCCTGGGTGACGACATCCAGTGCTGTGGTCGGCTCGTCCGCCACGATCAGCCGGGGTTCGCTGGAGAACGCCATGGCGATCAGCACGCGCTGGCATTGGCCGCCGGAGAGTTCGTGCGGGTAGCGGTGCAGAAGCGTGGGCGGGTCTGGCAGGTGCACCGCGTGCAGCCATTCCAGTATGCGTTTGCGCACGCCGCGGCCACGGATGCCGCGATGGGCGAAGTGCTCGGCGAACTGGTGTTCGATGGTCATCACCGGATCGAGTGCCGAAAGCGGCTCCTGCGGCACGAAGGCGATGCGATCGCCCATCTGCGCGCGCCTGGCGCGGGGGGTGAGGGTGCTGAGATCGGTGCCTTCGAACAGGGCGCGGCCGGAGCCAGTCGTAAACCCCGGTGGTAGCAGGCCTGAGATCAGCCGGCCGATCATGCTTTTGCCGGCGCCGGATTCGCCGACCAGGCCGAAGGTGCGGCCGGGGTGAACCGTGAAGGTGATGTCTCGCAGCAAGGCGATCTGGCGGCCTTGCACGGTGGCGTTCA
Source organism: Rhodospirillales bacterium (assembly GCA_025352665.1). Taxonomy (GTDB): domain Bacteria; phylum Pseudomonadota; class Alphaproteobacteria; order Acetobacterales; family Acetobacteraceae; genus CAIQQQ01. The sequence continues at coordinate 14,210 of JANXSM010000155.1, forward strand.
GGGTGAGGTGATCGAATTCGAGAACCGGGTTCATGTGCGTGAGAGCCGCAGGCGTGGGTCCAGCGTGGCGCGCAAGCCGTCGCCGAGCAGGTTGAAGGTGAGCACGGCTGCGAAGATTGCGATCATCGGTGCGATCAGGCCCCAGGGCGCCTGGTGCACGTAGCCGCGGCCATCGGCGATCATGATGCCCCAGGCCGGTACGTCGGCGCCGACGCTGAGGCCGACGAAGCTCAGTGTGGCTTCGACGATGACGGCGATGCCGAGTTGCAGGCTGAACAAGGTGGCGATCAAGGGAGCCGCCGCGGGCAGAATGTCGCGCCACACGATGCGCAGGTGCGACAGGTGGAGCAGGCGGGCAGCGGTGACGTAGTCCCGTCTGCGGGTTTGGATCACATTGGAGCGGATCACGCGGCAGAACCGTGTCCAGTCCACCAGCACGATGGCGAGGATCACGTTGCGGACGCCGGTGCCGAGCCCGACCATGAGAAGCAACGACAGCACGACTGGGGGAAACGACATCCAGAGATCGACCAGGTGCGAAACCAGCCAGTCCGTGCGCCCGCCCAGATAGCCCGACGCCAGCGCGAGCGTGGTGCCCAGAAGCATGCAGCCGGTGGCAGCGGCGAATGCCACGATCAGGGCGGTACGGGCGCCGAAGATCAGGTTCGACAGGATGCATTCGCCAAGGCTGTTGGTGCCCAATGGATAGTCGGCGCTGCCACCCGACAGCCATGCCGGTGGGAGCAGCGTGTTCAGCATGTCCTGGTCACCTGGCGCGTGCGGCGCCAGGAGCGGTGCGAACACGGCAACCGCCAGCAGGACTGCCAGCAGCACGCCGCCGACCCAAAGCTTCCAGCCATCGCCGATCATGCGCGTTTTCTCAGCCGTGGATCGAGCACGACATACAGCGCGTCCACAATCGTGTTGGTCAGCAACACCACCACACAGAATACCAGCGCGGCGCCCTGCAGCAGCGGCAGGTCGTGGTTGCGAACGGCCTGCACCGTCAGACTTCCCAGACCAGGAAACGAAAAGATCAGTTCCACCAAAAGCGTGCCGCCGAACAGAAAGCCGAACTGCACGCCCACCAAGGTGATCGTGGGCAGCGCCGCGTTGCGCAGCATGTGGCCCACCAGAACGCGCCCTTCGGACGCGCCGCGCTGGCGGGCGTAGGTGACGTAAGGCTCATGCGCCGCATCCACCAGGCTGGACCGCAGCACGCGGATGACGGAGGGCGCGAAGCTCAGCGCCAATGACAAGGCCGGCAGCAGCAGATGCAGCCCGGCATCCACCCAATCGCCAAACCGTCCCACCACCAGCAGATCGATCATTGCGAAGCCGGTGATATCTGGCAAATTGGTGTCGCCCGACACGCGCCCCGTGAACGGCAGCACAGGAAATGCCACGCCGAACAACAGGATAAAAAAGATCGCCCACAAGAACGAAGGTATCGACAGCGACGTCACCACCGTCAACTCACCGAAAATCCGTCCAACCCGCGAGCGCACGGCATACAGGCCCAACCCGCCGGGAATGCTGAACAACAATGCCAGCAGCAAGCTCGAAACCGCCAACTCTGCCGTCGCAGGGACCGCCTTTGCCAACAGACCAGCAACCGGCTCACGGTAAAAGATCGACTGTCCCAAATCGCCCACCACAGCATGGCGCAGCCACAGCCAATACTGTTCCGGCAACGGCAAATTCAAACCATACACCGCACGCAGCGCATCGGCATCCGCAGCACTCGCCCCTGGCGGCAACATCATCGCAATCGGATCCGCCGGAATTGCCCGCAACACCACAAACACAACCATCGAAACCAACAAAAGCATGGGCACCAAAGTCACCACCCGCCTCACCAGCACCTGCCACATTAGCTGGAGGCCTCGTGAGGGTTGAGGAGCAGGCAAGGCGAGGGGCTTTGCCCCCTCGACCCCCACCAG
>JANXSM010000013.1 GCA_025352665.1 Rhodospirillales bacterium
TCCCGAACATCCCGCACAACGGCCGCAGCAGCCGCCCCGCCTGCGGGGCCTGGGCCGCCATCGCCAGAATTTCCGGCCCCTCGATCATCACCCGGATTTCGTCGTGCAACCGGCCCAACCCGGGAAAGTTCCGGCACAGCCAGGCCGCGCCCGAAGGCACCCTCACCTTGGAAAGATCGTAGCTTTCCGCCCCCAGCCGCGTCAGCCTGGGAGGCTGCTCCACGCGAATGACGGCCGATGCCGCCCCGGCACGGGGCACCGCCGGCGTCAGCGTGCCTGCGGCGAACCGCCCCAGCATGGCCACCAGCCGGTTGCGCACCCTCTGAAGCCGCATCTGCACCACCCAGATGAGCGGGATGCAGGACCGGTCGGACCGCTCCCGGTCCCCCACCCCATAGATGGCGCGGGTCAGGACATGGAACAGCCGGTCGGCGAGGGTCGGGTTGGGGGGAAGCGGGGGGAGAAGCATGGAGGCATCATAGAACACTAAGGGAACATACATCAAGGAAAAACGGCCTGGCCTTCTCTCTTTTCCTCGTGGGGAGGCCGGGCGGCGCTGATTTGCCCGGGAGCGGAGTGCGCCTCGCACGGACGCCGGCCACCCGGTGGAGTATTCACGTGCCGCCACATTGGCGACTATACCTCCTTCCAAAGAATGACCATTCTACTCCAGCCTCGTCATCGGGCGATTATGCACTTGACGACACCGCTCGGGGTGGCTGCCCGGAGGCATGTCCAGCGCCGCCGAACTGACCCTCATTGAAATCACCCGCCGCTTCTCGACGGAAGAGCAGGCGCGGGATTACTTCTAGGAGCCCGTCCGAGAATTCTCTATCCGACGTGGTTTAAGTTTGATTCACTGCTGTTCATGAGCAAGACCTTTCGAGCGTGGGACGTGGATCAAGCCTGGCTTTTGCCTGCGTCGGTGCATCAGTTCGTGCCACCTGGGCACCTGGCGCATTTCGTGCGGGACACAGTGCGCGAAGCGCTGGACCTGTCGGCGATCACGGGCGTCTACAAGGGCGAGCAGGGTCAGCCGCCATATCATCCCGGCATGCTCGTCGCGCTGCTGCTGTATGGCTACAGCCGTGGCATCTACTCCAGCCGCCAGTTGGCCCGGGCCTGCGAGGAGCGGGTGGACATGATGGCCGTCACCGGGCTGAACCGGCCGGACTTTCGCACCATCAGTGACTTCCGCAAACGGCACCTGCCGGCGCTTCGGGGCTTGTTCGTGCAGGTGCTGCGTCTGTGCCAGCGAGCAGGCCTGGTCAAGCTGGGCCACGTGGCGATCGACGGCACCAAGCTGCGGGCCAACGCCAGCAAGCACAAGGCGATGAGCTACAAGCATATGGTGAGCCAGGAGCCCAAGCTCGCGGCCGAGGTGGCGTTGTGGCTGGACCAGGCCGATGCCGCCGACACGGCCGAGGACGCCCAGCATGGCGCAGGCCAGCGCGGCGACGAGACGCCGGACTGGATGGCCGACAAGCAGCGCCGCCTCGAGCGCATCCGTGCGGCAAAGGCGCAACTGGAGGCAGAAGCCAAGGCCGGGCCGGATAGCGCGGACCCAGATGGCCCCGGGCCGTCATCCGGCATGCAGGAACGCGGCGCGCGCAAAGACCGGCCTTCCGACACGACGCCGGGCCCCACTCCTCCTGATCGGGCGCAGCGCAACTTCACCGATCCCGACAGCCGCATCATGCCGAGCCAGGGCGGGTTCATCGCCGGCTACAACGGCCAGATCGCGGTCGATGCCGCCCATCAGATCATCGTCGCCCAGCGCCTGGCTACCAATCCGGCTGACTTCGCCGGCCTGATCCCGCTGGTGGACCAGGCCAGGGCGAACCTGGGCCGCAAGCTGCGTGAGGTTTCGGGCGACACCGGGTTCGCCACCGAGGCAAACCTCCAGGCCATGGCTGATCGCAAGATCAGGGCATTCTTGTCGCCCGGCCGCATCCGCCATGGTGAGACCGATCCCACCGCCGGCCGTGTGCTCAAGCGCAAACCGCTGATGCAGGCGATGGCCGAGACGATCCGCAGGGCCGGGCGGCGAAGTCGATACCGGTTGCGCAAGCAGGTGGTTGAACCGGTCTTCGGACACATCAAGCAGGCCAGAGGCTTC
>JANXSM010000026.1 GCA_025352665.1 Rhodospirillales bacterium
TTTGATATCCAGTGGCATCGCCATACCGGACAATGGTTTCGCGTCCATCAGAACCTTTCGCTGAAATCTGCACTCAACGCCATCAGCAGCAACGGACTCTTGCAACCGCATTGAGACCCGCGGCCTTCGCCGGATGGATACCTTGGATGCTCGCGCCGAGCCAGTTCCCGGCACCGCGTCGCCACCCACGCACTCAACGCCTCGAAGCTGGCGAAGCGTGAGCCGGAAATGGGTGAACTTGTGATGGTTTGCATGACGACATTGAGCTCGACATGCTCGTGGCTCCCGTGGCACTGGCAAATCCCGCCGGGGGCCTGGTTATTGCCGTTGCGCCTCGACCGACTCGCATCGCTTCCGATCGACTTCTGGGCCAAAGCAATTTCGTTCTCAGCCAGATCCCGCCTTCCGCTTCGCGCCCATTCACGACGTTCAATTGAAATCGAGAACCTCCCGAAAGCGGACGCGCCCTTGGAGCGTGATGATCGAAGGTGGAATCACTGAAAGGTCTGAATCACGCGATAAAACAAAGACCCAGAGCGGGATGACGTTGCTTATCAGACGTCATCCCGCTCTGGTTCAATATCGTTCCAGAGCCTGATCACTTCGCCTATCAGAAGCGATCAGGCTCTTGCCAACACACTTACGAGGCGCATTCAGGCCGGATCGACGTGCAAGGAGCTCGCCTCGGACGAGCTCCTTGTAAAGGATCGGCTACGCAGGTCTCAGAGTTTCACGTCGTAGCGGTCGAGCATCATCACCTTGTCCCACGCCTTCACGAAGTCCTTCACGAAACGCGCGTGGCCGTCACTGCTGCCATAGACTTCGGCCACCGCACGCAACTGGCTGTTGGAGCCGAAGACGAGGTCACATCGTGTTGCCGTGAAGCGCTGTTTTCCCGTCGTGCGATCGTCTAGCGCGAAGGTCATGCCCGCCGCGTCGGTCTTCTTCCACTCGTAGTCCATGCTCGTCAGCACGGTGAAGAAGTCGTTGGTGAGTACGCCGACGCGATCCGTGAAGACGCCATGGCTGGAGCCGTCGCAATTGGCGTTCATGACTCTGAGGCCACCCACCAGTGCCACCCACTCTGGTGCCGTGAGCGACAGAAGCTGCGCCTTATCAAGGAACATTTCCTCAGGCGAAACGCCCTGTGAAATTTCCTCAAACCCCTCGTCGAGATAGTTGCGGAACCCGTCGGCCACGGGCTTCAGCCACCGGAACATCTCGATATCGGTGAGCTCCTGCGTCGTGTCGCGGCGGCCCGGCGTGAAGGGAACTGCGATCTTTACCCCCGCATCAGCCGCCGCTTTTTCGAGCGCTGCGCAGCCGCCGAGCACGATGAGATCGGCAAGAGATACTTTTCTGCCATCCGCCCGCTTGCCGTTGAATGCCTCCATCACCTCGCGGAGGGCTGCGATCACTGGCACGGTCCGGTGGTTGATCGACCAATCCTTTTGCGGAGACAGTGCCAACCGCCCGCCGTTCGCCCCGCCCCGTTTGTCGCTGCTCCGATGCGTGACGGCTGCGGAAAAGGCTGTAAACACCAGATCGGACGCTGAAACACCCGCAGCCAGGACCGATTGCTTCAGGGCCGTGATGTCAGCCTCGTCGATCATCTCGTGGTCGCGAGCCGGGATGGGATCCTGCCACAGCAGATCGTCGTCGTTCCGCTTCTCTGGGCCGAGGTAGCGCTCACGCGGTCCCATATCGCGATGGGTTAGCTTGTACCAGGCCTTGGAGAACGCTTTGGTGAACGCGTCGAAATCGGCGAGGAACTTCTCGCACACGAGGCGATAGCTGGGATCAACCTTCAGCGCGAGGTCGCTCGTCATCATCATCAGCGGAGCCATCTTGCCCGGCGTGTGTGCATCTGGGGTTTTCGGTGCGTTCGGGTCGGTCGGTGTCCATTGCATCGCACCAGCCGGGCTCCGGGTCTGCTCCCATTCGAATTTGAACAGGTTTTCCAGGTAGCTGTTGTCCCACTGGGTCGGGTTCTGCGTCCAGCTTCCCTCGATCCCGTTGGTCATTGTGAATTCAGCAAAGCCGGTGCCCTCAGGGTTTTGCCAACCAAGGCCCATTGCCTCGATGGGCGCAATCTCGGGCGGCGGGCCGACATCAGCTGCCTTGACCATGCCGTGGCTCTTGCCGAAGGCGTGGCCGCCGGCGATCAGTGCGACAGTCTCCTCGTCATTCATGGCCATGCGGGTGAAGGTAATGCGGATGTCGCGAGCCGAGCCCATCGGGTCGCCGTTGGAGTAAGGACCCTCGGGGTTCACGTAGATCAGTGCCTGGTGCGAAGCTCCCAGCGGATTCTCAAGATCATAGTCGGCGTCACCGTTCTTGCCCCGCCAACGCTTGTCGCGCGTCACCATGCCGTCGGACGAGTTCAGGTGTTTGGGATCCCACACCTCCGCCCCCCAGTACGTGCTGTTGTCCGCCTCCCAGGCGTCGCGGCGACCGCCGCCGAAGCCGTAGGTGGGAAATCCCATGATCTCGAGCGCGCAATTACCCGTCAGGACCATCAGGTCACCCCAGGACAGCGCGCTGCCATATTTCTGCTTGATCGGCCAGATCAGCCGGCGCGACTTGTCGGTGTTGCCGTTGTCCCACCAGCTGCTGAGCGGGGCGAAGCGCTGCATCGCTTCCCCGGCACCGCCGCGGCCGTCGGCGATGCGGTAAGTGCCGGCCGCGTGCCAGGCCATGCGGACCATCTGCGGACCATAATTACCATAGTCTGACGGCCACCAGGCCACCGACGAGGTCAGGAAGCCCTTGATGTCCTGCTTCAGCGCGGCGTAGTCGAGGCCGTTGAACGCGCTGGCATAATCGAACTCTTCGCCCAGCGGATTAGCACGCGGCCCGTTTTGGTGGAGCAGCTCCACCTTCAGCCGATCGGGATACCAGTCGGACAGAGCCGGCGGGGTGCCCAGCGCGCCGCCGATGCGATCACCGCCGAAGGGGCATTTTCCCGTCATTTCGAAGCTGTCGGTGTTGGTCTTGTCGTTCATGATGATGTCCTGATGGGATTGCCGGTTGGACGCCGATTAGAAATCGTCGGTGGTGCGTCGGGCCTGGAACCAGCCCGCTTCTGAAAGACATTCGCACGTGGCTTCTGACACTGACTTGAGACGAATACCAGGGCCTCAAAACATGGATTTTTGTTGATGATCCCGGTTCGTTCGCAAGCCATTCGCAGCGGCGGAAGTTTGCGGCGTTCGCCCCGTCGGCCGTTCCTTGCCGGACAGGTAAACTTCACTTCATTGGGATTCGGTCAGGGCCTGTCAGTGCGTGACGCGCCCATTCAGCTGCCATACCGGCGCCCCGGTTGCGTCCGTAATGCTGCGGCATGCCGCGAGGCCGACAACGCTTCCGCGCGTTTGCGTTCAGGCGATCGGCGCCACCTACTTGGACTGGGTCCGCGACGAGGTAATTGAGGCAACTCTGAAGACGTCCGTTTACCCGCATCGGCTCCTCCCAATCGGTTGATCCGCTTGCGGCAACTACGACACAAGCAGGACGCCAAGAATACCCGACCTGAGCACCCAGCAGCTTATCCAGCCTGCTACAGAGTGGGTATTGCCGGCCAGAATTGCACCAGTCTGTCGAAATATCAGATGAGACCTGTGCGAGGGTGGCTTGATCCAACGCGGTATGGGCCGATCCTGTGCCGTACTGACCGATAACGGAGGCATCGATGGCGCGGCGTCAGATTGAGCAGGAGTGGCTCTGGGCGGTCAAGACGACACCGCAAGGCGGCACGTCGCTAGACGAGGTCTGCGCCCTATTGGACTGGGCGGATGGACTGGGCGGAACCCGATGACCCGCTGTCGGGCGTGTCTGTGTCGGCGAAGGGCAAGCCAGGCGGATGGTGGGCGGCTGACCTCTGACGGTGGCATGCTGCTGCCGGCGCAAGCGTGACAGCGGCTGGGGCTCACCGGCCCAATTGCCGCCCGCATTGCCGATCGGCGCGACCAGAGCCGTATCATCCACGATCTTGGCGACATTCTTCGCACCCGCATGCCGACGATCTCGACACTCTGCGCGTCTCTGCCGCCGGGGGGTCGGTCAGGGACATCGTCTCCCCCGGCGGCAGAGACGCGCAGAGTATATTGAGTACCCAACGGAGACAGTTGGTAGGTTCCGAAGATGGCACCACGTCTTCTCCTGGCTGAAGGTGCAAAGCCGGGCTTCAAACAAGGTTTAATCCGCCACGCGACGAATAAGTGGCAGCTCGGTCATGTTTTCGATCGTCGTGTCCCAAGTCGTGGTGTAGCAACGGCGCTGCTGAGCAGATCTGGCTGCCCATTCAGGCTGCCAGTGACGGCAGGCTGACGGCGAGATCATCGCTCAACGGAGCAATCGTTTCCAGCGTTACGTAGCGAGCGCGCTGTACGGCCCACTCGTCGTTTTGCTCCAGCAAGATCGCACCGATCAGTCTGGTGACGGCGGCTTCGTTCGGAAATATGCCGATAGCGTCACTGCGGCGCTTGATCTCGCCGTTCAACCGCTCGATCGG
>JANXSM010000046.1 GCA_025352665.1 Rhodospirillales bacterium
CGAATGGTGTCCAGAGGCTCGGCCTCTGGCAGGGGTCAAGGGGGCGGCGCCCCCTTGCCTTGCTTTTTCATCAGCCACCTAGGCTTTGGGCAGGGCGCCTAGGTACATTTCGACGATGCGTGGATCGGCGGCCAGGGTGGCGGCATTTCCGGACAGGGTGATGCGGCCCATTTCCAGCACATAGGCCTCGTCTGCGATGTCCAGGGCCGCGCGGGCGTTTTGTTCGACCAGCAGCACGGCGACGCCCTGGTCGCGCAGGCGGACGATGGTGCGGAAGATGTCGCGCACGATGAGGGGGGCGAGACCGAGGCTGGGTTCGTCGAGCATCAGCAGGCGGGGGCGGGCCATCAGCGCGCGGGCCATGGCGAGCATCTGGCGCTCGCCGCCGGACAGGGTGCCGGCCCGCTGGCTGCGACGTTCGGCGAGGCGGGGGAACAGGGCGAAGGCTTCGTCGAGCCCCCGGTGCCGTGCTTCAGCCCCTTCGGCGCGATGCCGCCAGCCGCCGAGGCGCAGGTTCTCCAGAACTGTCATGGTGGTGAACAGCTCGCGCTTTTCCGGCACCAGAGAGAGCCCGCGGTCGACCCGGGTTTCGATATCCGTGCCGGACAGGGACGTGCCGTCGAAGTGGATGGCGCCGCGCGAGGGCAGCACGCCCATGATGGCGCCGAGCAGCGTGGTTTTGCCGGCACCGTTCGGGCCGATGACGGTTGCGATCCGGCCGGGGGCGACGGTGAGCGACACGCCGTGGACGGCCTGGATGCCGCCATAGGCAATGCTGAGGTCGGTGACCGCGAGCAGGCTCATGCGACACCGCCGAGATAGGCCTCGATGACGGCGGGGTCGCTGCGCACGGCGGCGGGCTGGCCTTGTGCGATGACGGTGCCGAAATCCATCACCACGAGCCGGTCGGCCAGGTTCATGACGAAATCCATGTCGTGCTCGACCAGAAGGATCGCCATGCCGTCTGCTCGCAGGCGGCGCAGCAAGGTGGCCAGGGCCTGTTTTTCGGCATGGCGCAGGCCCGCAGCCGGTTCGTCCAGCAGAAGCAGGGCGGGGTCGAGGCACAGAGCGCGGGCGATTTCCACAATGCGCTGCTGGCCGAGGGCGAGACTGGTGGCGGGTTGGTCGGCGTATTCGGCAAGCCCGACGCGGGCCAGCTGCCGGGCGGCTTCGGCGAACAGGCGGGCTTCCTCGGCACGGTCCAGCCGCAGGACGGCTGCGATCGGCGAGGCGCTGCCGCGCAGGTGGGCGCCGATGGCGACGTTCTCGATGACGCTCATGGCGGCGACCAGCTTCACGTGCTGGAAGCTGCGGGCCACGCCCAGGGTTGCGATCCGGCGGGCGGGCCAGGTTGTGACGTCGCAGCCGGAGACGGTCACCGTGCCGCCCGAGGGGTCGGCGACGCCGGTGAGCAGGTTGAAGCTGGTGCTTTTGCCGGCGCCGTTGGGGCCGATCAGGCCGAGGATCTCGCCGGCGGCGACGGTGAAGGATAGGTCGTTGACCGCAAGCAGGCCGCCGAAATTCTTGCGCAGCCGGTCAGCGCGCAGGATTTCGCCGGTGGCGCGGGCGCGTCGGGCCAGCGGTTCGGCCTCCACGATCAGGCGTTTTCGCAGGCGGGGACGCATCAGGTGCGGCCACAGGCCTTCGGGGGCGAGCTGCAGCACGGCGACCAGGATGATGCCGAACACGATGGTCTCGTAACTGCCGCCGGTGCCGAGCAGCAGCGGCAGCCATTCCTGCAGACGGTCGTTGACGATGGCGACCAGGCCTGCGCCGAGCAGGGCACCGGGCACGAAGGCGGCGCCGCCGACCACCGTCATCAGCAAATACTGGATGCCCGCGGCCAGGCCGAACGGCGTGGGGTTCACGGCGCGCTGCAGATGGGCGTAGAGCCAGCCCGCGAGGCCCGCGAGCATGGCTGCATAGACGAAGGACAGCATGCGGGCGCGGGCGGTGTTCACCCCGAAACTTGCCGCAGCCAAGGTGCCGCCGCGCAGCGCGCGGATGGCGCGGCCCCAGCGACTGTCGAGCAGATGGTTGGTGGTGACGACGACGCCGACCACGCAGCCCCAGATCAGCCCCGCCGACCAGCGCACGTCGACCAGCTTCAGGCTAAATACGGACAGTGGCGGGATGTCGGAAATGCCGTCGTTGCGGCCGAGCAGGTCGAGATTGCCGAACAGGAAATACAGTGACACGCCCCAGGCGATGGTGCCGAGCGCCAGATAATGGCCGGACAGGCGCAGCGTGACGGCGCCGATGGCAGCCGCCCCCAAAGCGGCGAAAGCGAGGGCTGCGGGCAGGCCGAGCCAGGGCGAAAGTCCGTAGCGGGCGGACAGGATGGCGGTGGCGTAGGCGCCGAAGCCCATGAAGCTGGCCTGGGCGAAGCTGGTCATGCAGCCGACGCCAGTCAGCACCACCAGCCCCACGGCGATGATGGCGGATATGCCGATGGTGTTGGCCAAACTCACCCAGAACAGCGGAAGTCCGGGCAGCCAGGGCAATAACCCTGCGACCAGCAACGCGGGCAGCCACCACCAACGCCTCATTCCTCGTCCTCCACCGGCTCGTGCCGCCAGGAGCGCCAGAGCAGTACGGGGATGATGACGGTGAAGACGATCACCTCCTTGAAGGCGCTGGCCCAGAACGACGAGAAGCTTTCCACGATTCCCACGCCCAGGGCGGCCGCCACCGCGAGCGGGTAGCTGGCGAGGGCACCGACGATGGCGGCAACGAAGCCTTTCAGGCCGATCAGAAAGCCGCTGTCGTAATAGATTGTGGTGAGTGGCGCGATCAGCACGCCGGAGGCAGCCCCCAGCAACCCCGCCAGCGCAAACGCGATCACGCCCGAACGCTCCGTGGAGATGCCGACCAGCCGTGCGCCCAGCCGGTTCACCGCCGTCGCCCGCAGCGCGGCCCCCAGCAGCGTGTGGCCGAAGAACAGATAGAGCCCCGCCATCGACAGGCCGGCCAGGCCCAAAATCCACAGCGACTGGCCCGTGACGATGACATCGCCATAGCTCAGCATCGCCGACGAAAAGGCCGGTCCGCGGGTGCCCTCGGGGCCGAACATCAGCAGCCCAACGCCGCTCAGCGCCAGATGCAGCCCGACCGCTGCGATCAGCAGCACCAGAACCGACGCTTCTGCCATCGGCTGAAACGCCAGCCGATACAAATACGGGCCCATCGGCGCCACGATCAGCAGGGCCAGCACCGCCTCGACCGCAACGCCCGGTTTCAAAGGCGCCAGCACGAAGGCAAGCGCTGTCACGATGGCCGGCAAAACCAAGGTCTCAACCGCCAGCCAAACCCGCGCCCGCCCCCGCAGACCCCACACCGAGCGAACAAATGCAGCACCCCCCAGTGCCAGCAAAAGATAGACGCTGCCCGGCACCACCCCGTGGTCCAACGCCGCATAGGTCAAGGCCGCAAACGACACAAACTCGCCCTGCGGAATGAAAATCACCCTGGTCACCGCAAACACCAGAACCAGCGACAACGCCAACAAGGCATAAATCGCCCCGTTCACCACCCCATCCTGAACCAGAACCACCAGGATCGTGCTGTCCATGGGACTGGGTTCAGTCTTGTGTTGAGGGAAGGAAGGCCAGGGGCTCTGCCCCTGGACCCCGCCAGAGGCAGGGGCCTCTGGACACCATTCGATAAGAAAGTTTGAGCGTGGAGAGGGGGGTCATACCCGCGGGTCGCATCAACC
>JANXSM010000049.1 GCA_025352665.1 Rhodospirillales bacterium
CACGCAGAGGCAAGCCTTAAACGAATGGAGTCCAGAGGCCATGCCTCTGGCAGGTCCAGGGCGGCGCCCTGGTCGGGCCGAAGGCCATCCGGCGCTCTGCCGGACTACACGTCGATGCGGGCAGCCAGCCGGCGCAGCAAGGGCACAGGGCGCTCGGCCAGGGGAAGCGCGTCAAGACCGCCGCGCAGCGCGAGCACCTCGGCCCAGATCCTGGGGTCATCCTGCTCGGGGAGCTCCACTGTACTGACACCACAGCGGATCAAGGCAAGATACTGGTCGGGCAAAGGATGCCCAACGGCCCGAATGTCGCCGGTGTAGCCATGATGTTCGCGCAGCGCGCGGGCCTGGCTGAAGCCGCGGCCATCGCGAAACTTGGGGAAACTGACTGCGATCAGACCCAGTCGGGGCAGCCAGGGCAGCAAATCGTCGAGCGTCTCGTCCGGCGTCAGCAGCGCGCCGGGCTCCACGCCCGCAGGCGCCTCGGGCAAGCGGGCCACCGGCGCAATCACGCGGCCTGAAGCGGGCCAAGCGGCGCCCTCAGCAAGCGTTGACCAGGCATCGACGATCAGCCTGCCCTGCCGGTCGATGACCTGCTTATCGTTCGGCACGCAGCGCCTCCTTGAATGTCGCCATGCCGACGCGGCGGAATGTGTCGATGAAGCGCTCGCCAGGGGTGCGCCGGGCGAGATAGTGACCGATCACCGCCTCGATCAGATCTGGCACCTGCTCGGCCGGAATGGCGGAGCCGAGCAGCTGACCGAGCGCCGCATTCTCGTCGGCAGCCCCGCCGAGGGTGATCTGGTAGGCCTCCTGACCGTGCTTATCGACCCCGAGAATACCGATGTGGCCGATATGATGATGGGCGCAGGCATTGATGCAGCCGGAGATGTTGACGTGCAGCTCGCCGATGTCGTGCTGGCGGGCGAGGTCGGCGAAGCGGTTGCTGATCGCCTGGGCTACCGGGATCGACCGCGCATTGGCGAGATCGCAGTAGTCGAGCCCCGGGCAGGCGATGATGTCGGTGACCAAGCCGATGTTCGCCGTCTCGATCCCCGGGCGACGCAGCTGCTGCCAAAGTGGGTAGAGATCATCGCGGCGAACATGGGGAAGCACCAGGTTCTGCTCATGAGCGACACGGATCTCGCCGAACGAGTGGCGATCGGCGAGGTCGGCCACGAGGTCCATCTGGTCCGAGGTCGCATCGCCGGGAATACCGCCGATCGGCTTGAGCGAGATGACGGCGCTGGCGTAACCAGGCACGCGGTGCGGGTGCAGGTTGGTGCGCGTCCATTGCGCGAAATCCGGATCGGCGGCAACGGCGCTGTCGAAAATGGTCGACACCTCCGGCAGCGTGGCGAACTGCGGGGCACCGAAACGGGCCTGGATCACCGCCACCACGGCGGGGGCGAGGTTGAAGCGGTCGCCGGACAGGCTGGCGAATTCCTCCTCCACCAAGGCTGCGAACTTCTCGGCGCCGGTCTCTCGCACCAGGATCTTGATACGAGCCTTGTAAAGATTGTCGCGCCGGCCCTGGGCGTTATAGACGCGAAGAATGGCTTCCATGTAGCGCAGCAGATCGCTGACCGGCAGCCAGTCGCGGATCTTCACGCCGATGACAGGCGTGCGGCCGAGGCCACCGCCGACATAGATGGTGAAGCCAGGCACGCCATCCGCGTTCCGCTTGGTCAGCACGCCGATGTCATGCAGCTTGATGGCGGCACGGTCCTGTTCGCTGCCGGTCAAGGCGATCTTGAACTTGCGCGGCAGAAAGGCGAATTCCGGGTGATCGGTCGACCATTGTCGCAGGATTTCGGCATAGACTCTGGGGTCGATGATCTCGTCGGCCGCAGCCCCTGCGAACTGGTCGGTTGTGACGTTGCGAATGCAGTTGCCGCTGGTCTGGATGGCGTGGATATCGACCTCGGCCAGCTCGGCCAGAATATCCGGCGTCTGCTCCAGTTTGATCCAGTTGAACTGGATGTTCTGCCGCGTGGTGAAATGGCCGTAGTCGCGGTCGTATTTCCGCCCAATCTCGGCCAGCTTGCGCATCTGCCGGCCGGACAGCACGCCATAGGGAATGGCCACACGCAGCATGTAAGCGTGCAGCTGCAAATACAGCCCGTTCATAAGGCGCAGCGGTTTGAACTCGTCCTCGGTCAGCGCGCCGGACAGGCGACGGCCGACCTGCTCGCGGAACTCCTCCACCCGTCGCGCCAAATAGGCGCGGTCCAAATTGTCATAGTGGTAGATGCCGGTTTCAGCGCCGCCGGCGGCAGGCCGCGCAATGTCGATCAGATCCATCATCAGGCTCCGGGATACATGAAGTCCGGCCGAACGCTCGGGCCCCGGGCGCGGATGCGCTCACGCACGCTTTCAGGGGCGAGGCCGGACCGGGTCTCGGTGACGGCGACCTTATAGACGCCGATCACCTGCTGGGTGCGGACGTCGGCCTGGCCGGCTTCGAGCGCGGCGTCGATCGCGTCGCCGGGAAATGGCGCCGCCTGCGGGAAATGCTCGGTCCAGCCACCCGCGCTGGCACGCCACATGATGGCCCCATCACGCAGGCGGCTGGCGGTTACGACGTGCAGCGGCATGTGCAGAAGGTTCCTCGATGGCCGGTCCATATTCCCCGGCAGAAAAGCGTGGTTACCGGACAAATAGTCTGCAACCCCCCGGACATCAAGCAGCGCCAGGCAACACGCCCGGAAATACCCACGCCGAGCCAGTGGGTGATGGAATATTCAACGCTTGCAAATGCCGGTATTGAACGTATTATACGTTTTCAAACGCGAATTAAGGAATTGAACCGTGAACACGCTCAATCCGACCTATTTCCGGGAAGACAGCCGGGATTTCCGCGGCAGCGAAACGGATGAGGCGATCTGCGCAGAGCGCGGCGAAGCCCGCACCGACGCACGCGGCGTGCTGTGGGCAACGCTGGTGGCGCTGGCCGTGACAGCTCTAGGCGTTGCGCTCGCCAGCTAATCACGTATCAGAAGCGTTAAATTGCGAAGCTGATCGGCTCCGCCGTGGGGCGACGAAGCCCGGCGGCTGCAGCCCGCTTCAACAGATCCTCCAGAGTCAAAACGGCCAAAGGCGCCAGCGCCGCGGCGTCGAGCTGCGTCCATAACGGATCGATCACCTCGGATTGCAGCCGTCCGAACGGGCCATCCCCCGCCGGCCGCGTGTCGGCGGCATCCTCCAGAACCGCCGCGACAATCTCCGAAAGCCGGATATCGCGCCGCGGACGCCCAAGCCGGTAGCCGCCGCGGGGGCCTCGCACGCTGTCGAGCAGGCCGGCGCGAGACAGCGTCTGCAACACAGGCTCCATGCCGCGCCGCGCCATGCCAAGCCGCTCCGCCATATCGGGAGCACTGACAGTGGCGGCGCGCCCGGCATGGAATGCGACATCGAGCATGATCGTCACGGCCACCATCGCCCGGTCCTTGCGGATCAACATGCGCGCTTTCCCACCTCGGTCCTGTTGCGTCAGTAAACCACGGCGATCCAGCGTGAGACAAATGTGCTACAGTGAAGCAATGACCGATGCACCAATTCGCGCAGCACAGCCTTATCGCACGCCGCCGCGCGGGCGAATCCACGACTCCATTCTGGAGACGATCGGCGGCACACCGCTGGTACGCGTGCCGCGCCTGATCGCAGCCGATGGCTTGCGGGCCGACATCGCGCTGAAACTCGAATTCTTCAATCCGTTGGGATCCGTGAAGGATCGCATCGGACTCGCGATGATCCTGCAGGCAGAGGACGAGGGCCTGATCGCGCCGGGCCGTTCCACCCTGGTCGAGCCGACCTCGGGGAACACCGGCATCGCCCTCGGTTTCGTAGCCGCCGCTCGCGGTTATCGGCTGATCGTGACCATGCCTGAAGGGGCCTCCGTGGAACGCCGCAAAATAATGCGGCTGATGGGGGTGGACGTGCAGCTCACGCCGGCGCGCGCCGGAATGGCCGGTGCGATCTCGCGCGCCGAGGCGATCGTGGCCGAAACCGCAAACGCCTGGATGCCCCGCCAGTTCGACAATCACGCTAACCCGCAGATCCACGAGGAAACCACGGCCGAAGAGATCTGGCAGGACACCGCCGGTATGGTGGACATCGTGGTGGGCGGTGCGGGAACCGGCGGCACGCTGACCGGAATCGCGCGAAGGCTCAAGCCGCGCCGCCCCGGCCTGTTAATGGTCGTCATCGAACCCACCGAAAGTGCGGTGCTTTCGGGGGATGAGCCGGGGCCGCACGGGCTGCAGGGCATCGGTCCTGGGTTTCAACCGGCAGTCCTCGACATGGCGCTGATGAACCGAGTGATCCGCGTCTCCGAGCGCGAGGCGATCGCCATGGCGCGTCGCTGCGCGCAGGTGGAGGGGATCCCGATCGGCATTTCGTCCGGCGCCGCGCTCAAGGCCGCAATGGACCTCGCGGCCTTGCCCGAACACGAGGGGCGCCTGATCGTCAGCATCGCGCCATCGTTTGCCGAACGCTATCTCTCGACGCCGTTGTTCGCCGGGCTTTGATCCGACAGCAGCGCGTTAACGGTTGAGGTAACGCGCGGATCGGCCACGATTTGACGCAGTATGAATTGGTGAACGCGCCGTCGGCCGCCTAGTGTCGGTGCGTTAACCAATTGGAATTCGCCATGTTCAAGCTCCGCATCGATCTGCCGATCGACGATGGTTTGCCGCAGGAACAGCAGGCACGGCATATCGCCTCGGCCCTGCGGCGATACGCCAACGGCGTGGAGAGCCTCGGCTGCGTGCCGACCGGACCTATCCCGTTGGTCGGCTACGATGGCGTCAGCTCCGGCGGCCGCGCCTGGGTGGATGCGCTGTGGACCGCAGCCTCCCACGATGCGGCAGAGGACGTCGCGATCAGCGCGCGATAGTTCACGAATTCGCCACGCAACCGGTTTCCAACCGCAACACCGGTGTTACGCTGCCTGCATCGCAGGGAGTGCATGGCATGCGGCTACAGGGAACGCTGGCGGCAGCACTGGTTTCAATCGGCCTCGGCTGCGGGGCCGCCCAGGCGGCGGGCACGCTGCGTTGGGCGTTGGACCAGGACCCCGACCTCCTCGACACCGCCCGCAGCGGCAGCTACGGCGACCGCATCGTCACCAACTGGATGTGCGACCAGCTGCTCGATGTGAACGACAAGCTCGACTATGTGCCGGGGCTCGCGACTTCCTGGGCCTGGGCTGCGGACAATCTCTCGCTGACCCTGCATCTGCGGCCCGGCGTGGTGTTCCAGGACGGCGAGAAATTCGACGCCAGCGCCGTGCTCGCCAATTTCAAGCGCTACCAGACCGATCCGGTCAGCCTGCGCAAAGCAGAACTCAAGCCCGTGGTGGGCGTCGAAGCGCCCGACCCGATGACGGTGAAGTTCATCCTCTCCCGCCCCTACGCGCCGCTGCTCTCGCTTTTGGCCAACCGGCCGGGCACCATGCTCTCACCACGCATCCTCATCAAAACGCCGGATGAGATCATCGCCAACCCGGTATGCTCCGGCCCCTACAAATTCGTCGAGCGCGTGGCGCAAGACCGCATCGTGCTCGACAAGTTCGCCGGCCACTGGAACGCCGCCGCCATGGGCCCGGACCGCGTGATCTTCCTGTCCATGGTCGACAGCACCATCCGCGAGGTGAACCTGCAGGCCGGCCAGATCGACATCCACAACCGCGTGGCGTCGACCGATGTCGCAGCCTTGCAGGCGAACCCCAAGCTCAGGCTTGTGTCCATTCCCGGGCTCGGATTCCAGATCCTGTCATTCAACCTCAACAACGGCGCCTCCGCGGACACCCCGATCGGCAAGAGCGCTCTGGTGCGACAGGCGTTCGAGAAATCGATCGACCGCAAGGCCCTCAACGACGTGGTCTTCGAAGGCAAATACGTTCCCAGCAACCAGACCGAGCCGCCTGGCACCCGCTACTGGAACCCAGCCCTTCCCGTGCCCGATCGCGATCTCGCCGGCGCCAAGGCGCTGCTCAAACAGGCCGGGGTCACGCGAACCTCCTTTACCCTGTTCATCGGCACCGACGCCGTGAACGCGCAGATCGGCCAGGTGCTGCAGTCAATGGCGGCCGAGGCCGGGATCGATGTGAAACTGCAGGCGATGGACGGCCTGTCGGCGCTGGAGGCGGAAAAGCGTGGTGCGTTCCAGGCGGCGATGGGCATCTGGAGCGGCCGGCCGGACCCTGACGGCAATGCCAGCATCTGGTTCTCCTGCGACGGCTTCCTCAACTGGGGCCGCTATTGCAACAAGGACCTGGATGCAGCCCTGCAGGCCGGGGCCGCCATCACCGATGCCGACCAGCGGGTGCCCTATTATCGGCGGGCGTCGGACATCGAAGCCAAGGATCTCTCGAACATGGTGCTGTTCCACTTCACCTGGCTGTGGGGCCTGAACGAGCGAGTCGAGGGTGTAAGGCCGATGCCGGACGGCATCATCCGTCCCGCCGGGGTGCGCCTGAAGAACTAAAGCTCTAGGTTGGTGGCTTCCACCCGCCAGGAGCCGCGATGATCCCCTACCAGACCGCCACCATCCCCGTGACGGTGTTCAACCAGAACTGCTCGCTGATCTGGGAGCCCGGCAGCCGCCAAGCCGCCATCATCGATCCCGGCGGCGAGCCTGGCCGCATCATCGACGCGATCAACCGGCTCAACCTGAAGGTGGAACTGATCCTTCTGACCCACGGCCATCTCGACCACGCCGGCGGCGCCAAGGCGCTCAAAGGCGTGGTGGACGCGGCCCGCCTGGCCGCAGGTCAGGAGCCCGTGCCGCTGCTCGGACCCGATGTGCGAGACCTGTTCCTGCTCGACACGATCGAGGCGCAGGCGTCGCATTTCGGCATGACCGGCCTGCGCAACGTCCACCCCGACCGCTTCCTGGTCGAAGGCGAGGTGATCGAGCTGGGCCAGCTGCGCTTCGAGGTGCTGCACACACCCGGCCACACTCCCGGCCATGTGGTGTTCGTGGAACGCCAGATCCGGCTGTCGTTCGTGGGCGACACGCTGTTCCACGGCGGCATCGGCCGCACCGACTTCGGCTATGGCGACTACGACGCCTTGATTACGGCCATCCGCGACAAGCTGATGCCGCTGGGCGACGACATGGAATTCGTGTGCGGGCATGGCCCAGGTTCGACGATCGGCGTCGAACGTGCGAGCAACCCCGCCCTGCAGGGTAATCTCTAGAGCAATATCGCCTGAGGTTGAACCAACCGTGCGATAAAAATTCTTTTTAAAACAACAGACTAGAGCGCGTTGCGATCCGCCTGAAATGCTTGACCTTGAGAAAGAAACGCTCGACGAGGTTGCGCTCGCAATAAAGTGCGAAGTCGCAAGGAACTTGTGGTGATGTTGTTCTTGGAGGAATGACCGCCATGGCGCCCTGGGCAGTAATGGCGTCGCGGAGTGACTTTGCGTCATATCCTTTGTCGCCAAGGACATGGGCGGCTGACAGCCCTTCAATCAGCGCCTCGGCTTGGTTAATGTCGCTCGCTTGCCCCGGCGAGAGGATGAAGCGCAGTGGGTTTCCTAGAGCATCGGCAACGGCATGGATTTTCGTGGTCAAGCTGCCCCGCGAACGGCCGATCGCACGAGCTTCAGGCCCCCTTTTTTGCCCGCCGCATGGTGGTGCGCCCGGACAATAGTGGAGTTGACCATGATATATTCGAAGTCCGGAATCCCAAATGTCAACGCACTCTAGCGCGTTGATGCCACTAAATATTCAGACATCACCGAAACGCATTGCCCAGATATTGCCCGCCGGCGAGGCAGGGTGGCCGTGGTTTCTGGACGGTGCGTCATGCAATTCCCCAGGTCTTATGGGCCTGGATATTCAGGCGCCATTCTGGATGAGCGAGGCAGTAGGCCGCAGTTTTGGCAATGTTCTTGGCAAGGTCGGGGCCATCCATTGGGGAGAGCCAATAGTGGTTGGCCGAAAACCCATGGAACTGTTCTGGACTGACGCCCTCCTGCGGAAACACCAACTTCAGTTCGTCCGCGTCCGTCAGAACCACACGCGCCCCAGCCTTCGGGCTTATGCACACCCAATCAACCCGGCATGGCAGCGCTTGCGTTCCGTTCGTCTCAACCGCCACTCGAAAGCCGCGTGATCGCAAGGCGGCAACAAGAAGCGCATCGACCTGAAGTAGCGGCTCACCCCCGGTCAGGACGCAGAACCGGCACACTTCACCGGGGAACAGTGCTGCCACGGCGTCGGCCAATTCGACGGCGCTGGCATATTTCACGCCGCCGACAAACGACGTGTCGCAGAATCGGCAAACTGCCGTCGCGCGGTCTTCCTCCCGGCCTGACCATAGGTTGCAGCCAGCGAACCGGACGAACACCGCCACCCGCCCCAGGTTCGCGCCCTCGCCCTGCACGGTTAGAAACATCTCATGCACGGTGTAGGCCAAAACGCATCTCCTGTTGCTCGTTGTAGCGCGACTTCCTGCGAAAGCAGGGCATTCCGGTCAGCACAGAAACTCCGGACGGAGAGAGCCCCGAATGGCATTACATGTCACTCACGATCTGGTGCTCTGCCTCGATCGCGACCTGCTCGCCGAGCGCCACCGCAGGCCGCCGTGCCAAAATCACCGGGTTCAGGGTGCACGACTGGCGTCACCATTGGGCCTCCTGGATGGTGATGTCCGGTGCAGACATAGAGACCGTGCGTCGGCTCGGCGGCTGGTCGACGCCGCGGATGGTGCAGAAATGTGCGGCGCTGTCGGCCGACCACTTGGCCGACGCGATCTGCCGGCTGGCGTGAACAGGATCAGAACCGTCTGCCCAGATTTTGCCCGTTGCCCACCAACGGTTCACGACCCGTTCTGGCCAGAATTGCCCAGTTGTCCAAGCGCGGTCGGGTTTGACCGGCTGGCAATAACGTTCAAGCCGTTGAAATAATTGGCTCGGATGGTGGGCGCAACAGGGATTGAACCTGTGACCCCCACCGTGTCAAGGTGGTGCTCTCCCGCTGAGCTATGCGCCCATCCGAACCCGCTTCTATCGCGCGTCCGACGGCTTCGCAAGCCTCGCCGGACATGCCGCCAATGCGGCATTGCGATGCGTTCGCGTTGCAGCTTGAATGAGCCATGCATTTGCAACCTTGTGCGCCGCCCAGCGAGCCGGACCTGAACACCCCCGAAGTGGCTTTGCCCGTCCTGGTGCATCGTCCCCAACTTCAGACATCGCCCCTGGTGTTTGCCTCGCCGCATTCCGGGCGCGACTATCCCGATGCCTTCGTGGCGGCCGCGCGGCTTGATCTGCAAAGCCTGCGCCGGAGCGAGGATAGTTTCGTCGATGAACTGTTCGCCGCCGCCCCGGCCAACGGCGCGCCGCTGGTGACCGCGCTGTTCCCGCGCGCGTTCTGCGATGCCAATCGTGAAGCCTGGGAGCTGGACCCTGCGATGTTCCTGGGCCCGCTGCCGGCCTGGGTGAACACCACCAGTGCCCGCGTCGGGGCCGGCCTGGGCACCATCGCTCGGATCGTGGCCTCCGGCGAAACGATCTATCGCGGCAAGCTCGATTTCGCCGAGGCACAGACTCGCATCGAACGGTTCTGGCGTCCGTTTCACGCCACGCTGCGCGAAACCCTGGACGAAACCCAGGCCCGGTTCGATCGGTGCCTGCTGATCGATTGCCATTCGATGCCGGGGCTGAGCCAGGCCAGTCGGGAGCGCGCCGACATCATATTGGGCGATGCACATGGCACCGCATGCGCCCCCCGGGTGATCCGGCGGGTGGAGGAGTGCCTGACCGCGTTGGGGTTTCGCGTGCGCCGCAACGACCCCTACGCCGGCGGCTACATCACCCGTCACTATGGGCGCCCGCGCGAGGGCATGCATGCGCTGCAAATCGAAATCTGCCGTTCGTTGTACATGGACGAAAAGCGGATCGAGCGGTCGGCAGGTTTTTCGGTGATGCAGGACAGGATCGCTCAGTTGATCGCGACACTGAGCGTGCACGCCGGATTTATCGACCCCGGCTGATCGGAAGGCCGCTTCATCCACGGCCAGACGCAGGCGGCCAAAAAAAACGGCGGTGTCTTACGACACCGCCAAGTTTAGGGAGGAAACGTCCAAGAAAGCAGCACAGGCCGAAGCACCGTGCTGCGATGCACAAATTACCCAGACGCGTAGTTGATTGCAAGCGCTATTTTGCATTGCAGCATTTTCAAATTGGCAGGCGTTTTCAGCGGCTTGCATAACTCTTTGTTAATCTTTGTAAGGCCATGCTGGGCCATGCGTTTCCTCCGGTTTTACCCATATTTTCAAAAAATTTTCCGAACCTTCACCGGAAAGCGCTGGCGCGTTGCAGGCCTTGCCGGCCTCATTTCATGTCTCAACGCCACCGCTGCGCTGGCCGACGTGCGCACCCCTTCCGGGCCCGGCCAGGCCTCGCCCGGTCGCTTGGGGTCGCTGATCACGGCGCCTGTCGTGCCAGGACCGATAGTGGGTGGGCCGCGCATGACCCTGTTCGGCGCATCGCCCGAAGCGGCCAGCGCGCTGGCCGGCAAGCCGCAACCGCTGGTTGGCGGCCAGCCCCCGACCGTACTGCCTGCCACGGCACCGTCTGCCGCCGCGCCACTGGCCGCGGTGCATGCTGGCCTGCTATGCCGGCGCGCCATCCAGATGGCCGGGCGCGCAGCCGGCATCCCAGAGCATCTGATGTCTGCCATCGGTCGCGTGGAAAGCGGCAGACGCGGTCCGGACGGCCTGGTGCATCCCTGGCCCTGGAGTATCAATGTAGAGGGTATCGATCATGTGTTCGATACACGGGAGCAGGCGATCTCCGCCGTGCACGCGTTGCAGGCGCAAGGCACGCGCTCGATCGACGTGGGATGCATGCAGGTGAACCTGATGTACCATCCCGAAGCCTTCGCCTCCCTGGATCTGGCGTTCGATCCGGCGGCGAACGCGGCCTACGCGGCCAGGTTTCTGTCCCAGTTGTATGCCCAGACCGGATCCTGGCCGAAGGCGACGGGCATGTATCATTCGGCGACCCCCGAACTCGGCGCCGCCTATCAGCTGAAGGTCGCATCCGTGCTGGCGGAGGAGACCGCGACCGATACGGCATTTGCCGGCCGCGGCATCCTGCCGACGCGGGTTGCAGGTATCGTGCCGGGAGCTGCCTCGGGTGCGGGCGCGATCATGCTCTCCAACCATGCCGCTGCCGCCCACATCCTACCCCAGATCAATCCCGGCGCGGGGCGCGGCCTCGATGCCTACCGCGCGGCACCCGTCCGCGTCGCAGCCCGGGCGTTTCCGTAGGCCTGCAGTGCGTCGGCACCACGCGCGTCACGCCCCTGCGTTGACCCGGGCGGCGTAGAGGCGCATCACCCCGTAGCCAGACGGCTGGACGACCGCTGCCGACGCAACCTTCGGGGGACGTCGGTGTAGGAAAGTCCGGGCTCCACGGGAATACGGTGCCGGCTAACGGCCGGCGGGGGCGACCCCAGGGACAGTGCCACAGAAAACAAACCGCCGGCATCGGGCAACCGCTGCAGGCAAGGGTGAAACGGTGCGGTAAAAGCGCACCGCGCCCCTGGTGACAGGGGCGGCAGGGTAAACCCCACCGGGAGCAAGACCGAATAGGGGCGGCCGGCGGCCAAGGCGAATGCGAGTTCGACTTGGTGACGCGGGGGCATTTCCGCCCTGTCGCCCGGGTTGGTCGCGTGAGGCGCGCAGCAATGCGCGTCCCAGAGGAATGGTCGTCTCGCGTCCAAAGCGCGAACAGAACCCGGCTTACAGGCCGTCTGGCACTTTCCCGGCGCCGCGCAGCAGGATGATCCACAGATACGGATCGTCTTGGCGCGGCCCAGGTGCCGTAATTATATCCAAGTTGCCCCCAGGTTTATCCACGAAACCATCCACAAGAACAAAATGCGAATAATTGGTTAATGCGACCAGGATCGCAACCATTACTCCCGCACCCGATGTCGTTTCATTGGCCTGCCACGAGGCCGCGCCCGATTGACTCTCACAACGGCGCGAATGGCTGAAATCTGCGGACTTTCCCAAGTGCAAAGGGTCGATTCCCTTTGACGCCCAGCCCTGCCCATGATATCCCACGGCATCCCATGTAGGTGGTGCTCACCTGCATTCCCGCTCGGGGACGCCGTCCACCCGGCCACCTCGGGCCGGTTCACACAACGCAGGCAAGAAGGTCCCTCCGGCCGGATGACCCAATTCATGGGCACTCATCAGAACAGGCTGGACGCCAAGGGCCGCGTATCCATTCCCGCGCCGTTTCGGGGGGCTCTGCGCGCGGCCCAGGAAGGCGCTGCCACGCTGATTCTGCGCCCTTCGCACAAGCATCCCTGCGTGGAGGGATGGCCCGCGGCCGACTTTCACCAACTCGGCACGTCCATGCAGAAGCTGGACGTGTTCAGCGAAGCGCAGGACGATCTGGCATTTGCACTTTATGCCGACGCCGCCGAGCTGACGCCCGACAAGGAAGGTCGCATCGTGCTGCCGGACAGCCTGGCGGCCCACGCGGCTGTGGCCGGCCCGATGGTGTTCGTCGGCCTGGGCACGCATTTCCAGATCTGGGAGCCCGAGGCACTCGCCCAACGCCGGGCCCAGGCGCTCGAGGCCGCGCGCAACCGCGGCTTCACCCTGCCGGGGCGGGCATGATGCAAGCAGCTCCCCTTCAGCATGTCCCCGTGATGCTCGCCGAAGTCCTGGCGCAGCTGGAACCGGAGGCATCCGGAACCTATCTGGACGGCACGTTCGGCGGCGGCGGCTACGCGGCGGCGATCCTTGCTTGCGGCGCCACTCTGTACGCCATCGATCGCGATCCAGACGCGATCCTTCGCGGTGCGGCGCTGGCAACGCGCAATCCCGGTAAACTGCATATGATCGAGGGCGGTTTCGGTGAGATGCTGGCGCTTTTGGCAGCAAGAGGCGTGACACGGCTCGACGGCGTAGTGCTTGATCTTGGCATGTCTTCGTTTCAGATCGATGACGCAACGCGCGGCTTCAGCTTCCGCAACGACGGCCCCCTCGACATGCGAATGGGCCGCGACGGTCCGACTGCGGCCGATCTGGTGGCAACCCTCGGAGAGGCGGAACTTGCCGACACGCTCTATCAACTCGGCGAGGAGCGCCTGTCGCGCCGGATCGCGCGTGCCGTGGTGATCGCCCGCGCCCAGGGTCCGATCACGACCACGCGCCAGCTGGCCGAGGTCATCCGTGCGGTGGTGCCGAAGGACAAATCCGGAATCGATCCGGCGACCCGCAGCTTCCAGGCGCTGCGCATTCGGGTGAACGACGAACTGGGTCAAATCGAACGCGCCCTGGTGCAGGCGGCAGCTTTGCTGGCGCCGCTGGGTCGCCTGGTCGTGGTGTCGTTCCATTCGTTGGAGGACCGGCTGGTAAAGCGTTTCATGACCGAGGCCAGCGGCCGCACGCCAGGCCCGTCGCGCTACGATCCGCGCGGGCTGCTGGCGCGCGAGGAGGCAGCATTCCGGCTGCTGACACCGCGCGCCTTGCGGCCAGGCGATGCGGAATGCGCCATCAATCCCCGTGCCCGCAGCGCCAAGCTGCGCTGCATGCAGCGCCTTGAGACAGCGGAGGCGCGCCCATGATCCGCCCGTTCACCTGTTTCACCCTGTTGCTGGCCGCGGGTTCCGGCCTTTATCTCTACAGCGCCAAGCATGCCGTGCAGCTGCAGGACCGCGAGATCGCCAAGCTCGTCCGCAGCGCGCAGGACAGCCGCTCGCGCGCCGCCATGTTGCATGCCGAATACGACCTGCTCGGCGATCCCGAACGGCTGCGCGAATTGTCGAGCCAGGTGCTGACCCTGCAACCGACGGCGCCGACCCAGTTCACCACCTTCGCCGAGTTGGATCGTCGCCTGCCGCCTCCCGGGCCTTTGCCGGCGCTGCCGGAGGCGCCCGCGATCGGTCTGATCGGCCCGTTGCAGCCGGGCGCCGTCGCGCCGCAGCCAACCGCTGAGCGGATTGCCGAGAAGCCAGCTGAAAAACCCGTCGAGCGTATGGCGGACAGGCTGATCGAGCGGCCGGTCATGGCGGCCCAGCCCGCCGCGGCACGTCCCCCTCCACGTCCGGTTCCCGCTCCACCCCCACCGCCACCACAGGCTATGGCCAACGCGAGCCCGCCCACCGCCTCGGTGCTGGCGCCGCGGCCGCCGCGGCCATCGCCTGCCGATGCAATGCCGCCGACCCGTCTGGCGCCGTCCCCGCAACAGGTGGTTCCCCCGGTTCTGGCGCAGGTCACGCCGCAACGGCGTCCCGCGGCAACGCCGGTGTCCGATCCGTATCTGCCCCCCACGACGCCGGCCGAGGCGATCGCGCGGGTGGTGCGCGGTGGTGCGGTTGACACCTCGGTGCCAGTCTATGCCTCAGCACTTGGCATGGCGCGCACGCTCATGGCGCCCCCCAGCGCCATCGGCAGCGCCCAGGCGAAGCCGTATTCTGACAGCCAGTCCAAGCCGTTCGCGGACACGCGGGCCCAGCCGATCTCTGCAATCATGCCACAGGTTCGTCGGTGACGGAGCGCCGTTCGAACGAGCCTTTGCCAGGTAACGCGCCGGGTCCGGGCACGCTGGCGCGTCGGTTCGGCGCCCCGCGCGACGCGGTGGTGCCGCGCATGGAGGACGTCCGGGTCACCGCCCCCGACCTCGCGCGACGCGTCACGATGGAGCGCACGCGCGGACGCATCGTCATCGCAGCGTCCATCTTCACCGCCTTGTTCGCAGCCGTCAGCGTGAAGCTGGCCCTCGCGACCATCTTCATCCCCATGCCGCTGCGCCCGTCCGATCAGCCGCATGTGGCGGTCGCGCCAAAGGCCAGCGATGTGGCGACGACGATCGCGCCGGCTTCGGTGAAGGCGTTCGAAATGCCACGCGCCCGGCGCGCGATGATCACCGACCGCAACGGCGAGGTGCTGGCGATTTCGCTGCCTACCGCGGCCGTGACCGCCAATCCGCGCGCGCTGATCGATCCTGAGGATGCCGCCCACAAGCTGAAATCCGTGCTGAAGCGCCTCGACGAGGCCCAGGTGCGCGAGAAGCTGTCGGACCAGACCAAGTCCTTCGTCTATCTCGCCCGCCAGATTTCGCCCCGCGAGCAAATGGCGATCAACGACCTTGGCATCCCCGGCGTGGATTTCGAGCGCAGCGAGCGACGGCGCTACCCGCTGGGCCGGGTGGCAGCCCAGGTGCTGGGCGGCGTGGATGTCGATGGCCATGGCATCGCCGGCGCCGAGCGGCATTTCGAAACGCGCCTGTCCGAGGAGTCGCCCCCGCTGCGCCTGTCGCTCGACGTGCGGGTGCAGGCCGTGGTGCGCGAGGAGCTGCTGGCCGCGATGACCGAGTTCCAGGCGATCGGCGCCTGCGGAATCGTGATGGACGTGCGCACCGGCGAGGTCATCGCCATGGTGTCGCTGCCGGATTTCGACCTGAACGACACGCGCACCGCAACCGATGACGATCGCTCCAACCGCGCCGTTGGCAGGGTTTACGAGCCCGGCAGCACATTCAAGCTGCAGACCGCCTCGTTCGCGCTCGACAGCGGGATCGTGCATATCTGGAACGGGTTCGACGCGACCAACCCGATCAGGATCGGCCGCTTCAGCATCAATGATTTCGAGGGCAAGCACCGCTGGCTCGCGGTGCCTGAAATCATCGCCTATTCATCCAACATCGGTGCAGCTCGCATGGCCGAGGCCGCCGGTACCGCAACACAGCGGGCGTGGATGGAAAAGCTGGGCTTGCTGACCCGCACCGGCATCGAGCTGTCCGATTCCGCCCTGCCGCTCGCACCGCCCGCGGCGAACTGGAAGGAGGCCGCGACGCTGACCATTGGGTTCGGCCACGGCATCGCCGTCACACCCCTGCATGTGGTGATGGCGACGGGCGCCGTGTCCAACGGCGGTGTGCTGATGCGCCCGACGCTGGTGGCGGTCGACCCAGGTGCTCCCGCCCCCACCGGCACGCGCATCATGCAGCAGACCACCTCCGACACCATTCGCAAGCTGATGCGCCTGGTGGTGACGGACGGCTACGGCAAGCCCGCCGAGGTTCCCGGCTATTTCGTCGGCGGCAAGACCGGCACGGCCGAGAAAATCAGCGGCCACGGCTACAACAAGCATTCCAACGTGTCGGCGTTCATGAGCGTATTCCCCATGAACGCGCCGCATTACGCCGTCTATATGATGCTGGACGAGCCGCATGCGAACGCCAGCACGCATGGCTACGCCACCGCCGGCTGGGTGTCGGCGCCGGCGGCCGGCCGCGTGATCGCGCGCATCGGGCCGATGCTGGGCCTGCTGCCCGAGACCGACAACGCCGCTGCGATCCAGGCCTCGCTCGCCATACCGATGCAGCCCGCCCGCCCGCCCGGCGCCGCCGCAACGCCGGTGCCGCGCGCGAGCGCGCCGGTTGCCAAAACCGCGCCGCCGGTTGCCCCGAACCGCGCCGGCGGCAGTACTCCGGTGACCACGCCGAGTGTTCCGGTGCGAGCGCCGTCGGTGGTCCCGCCCGTCGCCACCCCTGCGCATGACCTGCGACGCGAAGCCGCGGCCCGACCGGTGCAGGCGGCGCTGGTCGATGTTGGGCGCTGATCTGATGCGCTCATTGCCTTCGGTGGACCCCGCTGCGTGGCGCGCGGTACGCCAGCTCGACCTGCGCGGCATCACGGCCGACAGCCGCAAGGCCGGCCCCGGCATGTTGTTCGCAGCCCTGCCCGGCGCGCGCATGGATGGGCGGGCCTTCATCGGGGACGCCGTCGCGCGCGGAGCCGCCGCGGTGCTCGCCCCGGTCGGCACGGAATGGCCGCCGGGGGTGCCGCCACGGCCGCTGATCACAGATGCCGAGCCGCGGCGCAGCCTGGCCTGTATCGCAGCCCGGCTCGCCGGCCGGCAGCCGGGCCATGTCGTCGCGATCACTGGCACCAACGGCAAGACCAGCACCGCTGAATTCCTGCGCCAGATCTGGAGCCTTGCCGGCCATCCCGCCGCAAGTCTTGGCACACTCGGCCTGGTGGCGCCGGGCTTTGCCGCGGGGCCTGGCCTCACCACGCCCGATCCGGTGACGCTTGCCGACACACTGGCGCACCTGGCCGATGCCGGGATCGACCATGCGGCGATGGAGGCATCGTCGCACGGGCTCGACCAGTATCGTCTCGATGGCATCACGCTCGCGGCGGCGGCCTTCACCAATCTCACCCGCGATCATCTGGACTACCACGGCAGCATGGCAGCCTATCGCGCGGCCAAGTTGCGGATGTTTCAAGACCTGCTGCCGCCCGGTGCCCCCTGCGTCGCCAGTGCAACCATGGATGCGGACACAATGGCCGCTCTCAAGGCGATTGCGTCCGCCCGGCGGCTGAACCTTATCATCGCGGGGCCAGATCGCTGCCTGCCCCGTGCCGACGGACAGGAAGTGACCTTCGCCGGGCACACCGTGATTTTGCCGCTGGTGGGGCGCTTCCAGGCAGATAACGCGGTGCTGGCCGCGGTGCTGGCGCAGGCAACTGGCGTGCCCGAAGCACCCGCGTTGCTCAGCCGCCTGGTGGGCGTGCGCGGGCGGATGGAACTGGTGGCCCAGCCGAATGGAGCCGCCGTCTATGTCGATTTCGCCCATACGCCAGATGCGCTCAGCCGGCTGATCGCGGCCTTGCGCCCGCACACAAAGGGGCGCCTGCACCTGGTGTTCGGCGCCGGCGGCGATCGCGACCCCGGCAAGCGCCCGCTGATGGGAGTAGCAGCCCAGGCGGCCGATCGGGTCATCATCACCGACGACAATCCGCGCAGCGAAGACCCCGCCGCGATCCGCGCGGCGGTTCTGGCGGGATGCCCGGGCGGGATCGACATCGGCGGCCGCGACATAGCGATTGCAGCAGCACTCGAGGGCCTGGCGTCCGGCGATGTGCTGGTGATCGCCGGCAAGGGGCATGAACAGGGGCAGACGATCGGCGATCAGACGCTGCCGTTCGACGATGCCTCCGTGGTGCGCCAGCTTACAGGCACGCCATGAGCCTGTGGGACCCACAATCCCTGCGAGCCGCCACACGGGGGCTGACTCGCGTGCCGATCCGCGCGCATGGCGTGTCGATCGACAGCCGCAGCATCCGCACCGGCCAGCTGTTCATCGCCCTGGTCGGCGAGAACGGAGATGGCCACGCCCATGTGGCAGCGGCTCTGGCCCGAGGTGCCGCGGGCGCCGTGGTGCACCGCCTACCCGATGACGTCGCCGACGATGCGCCGCTGCTGCAAGTGGAGGACACATTCCAGGCGCTGCACGACATGGCGCGTTATGCCCGCGCGCGCTTCACCGGCCGATTGGTCGCCGTCACCGGCAGCGTCGGCAAGACCACGACAAAAGAGATGCTGCGCATGATCCTGTCGGCGCAGGGCAAGACCTGGGCGGCCGAGGCGTCGCACAACAACCATTGGGGCGTGCCGCTCACGCTGGCACGCATGCCGCCCGACGCTGATTACGCCGTGGTCGAAATCGGCATGAACCATGCCGGCGAGATCGCGCCCCTGGCGCGTCTCGCGCAGCCACATGTGGCGGTGGTCACCAACGTCGCCTCGGCGCATATCGGCCATCTCGGCAGCATCGAGGCGATCGCGGACGAGAAGGTCAGCATTGCCGAAGGCCTGGAACCCGGCGGTGTGCTGCTGCTGCCCGTTGACAGCGACCAGTTCGCGCGGATGGCTGCAGCCTCCGGCGCGACAGTGCAAAGCGTGGGTGTCGGTGCAGCCGATCACCGCCTGTTGTCCGTGCAGCTGCACGCCGATGGCAGCGATGTGCAGGCGAGCATCGGCGGTGTTCACCTGTCGTTTACCCTCGGCACGCCTGGCCGACACATGGCCACGAACGCGGTTACCGCGCTGGCCGCAGCCACAGCGTTGGGCGCGGACCCCGCTCAAGGTGCCTTGGCGCTGGAAATGTTCAGGCCCGGCGCCGGCCGTGGATTGCGCCGCGACATCGATGTTGCCGGAGGCTCAGCGATATTGCTCGACGAAAGCTACAACGCGTCCTCCGCTGCGGTGCGCGCAGCGCTCGCGGTGCTGGCGCTCACCTCTGCTGTCCGCCGCCTGGCTGTGCTGGGTGACATGCTGGAACTTGGCGACGCAGGCCCTGCGGAACATCTCGGTCTGGCAGCTGCCGTCCTTGAAAGCGCCGACCTGGTGTTCACCTGCGGCCCATTGATGCATGGCCTGTATGCTGCCATCCCGCCCACTCGGCGCGGCGCCCATGCCGAGGGTTCCGCCCAGCTGGCACCGATCATCGCCGCGGCCCTGCGCCCAGGTGATGCCGTGCTGGTCAAGGGCAGCCTCGGAAGCCGCATGAAACTCGTCGTCGATGCCATTGAAGTTGCAGCATCTGATGTCACCAAGGACAAGGTCTGATGCTGTTTAACCTGGCGCGCCCGTTCGCTGATCAGGTGGTCCTGGCGAATCTGCTGCGCTACCTCACCTTCCGTTCCGGCGCCGCCTGCATGACGGCGCTGGTGCTGAGCCTGTTGCTGGGTCCGGGGCTGATCCGCCTGCTGAAATCCCTGCAGCGCCAGGGCCAGCCGATCCGGCCAGACGGTCCTGAGAGCCATCTCGTGACCAAGAAGGGCACGCCCACCATGGGCGGCGTGCTGATCCTGTCCACGCTGACCGTCTCCACCCTGCTGTGGGCGGACCTGCGCAACCAGTATGTGTGGGCGGTGCTGCTGGTCACGCTGGGCTTCGGCGCGATCGGCTTCGTCGACGACTATATCAAGCTGTCGAAGGCGTCGTTCCGTGGCCTGTCCGGCCGCGGCAAGCTGATCGTGCAGGTTGCGATCGGCCTGATCGCCTCGATCTGGATCATGATGGTCACCGGCGGTTCGCTCGGCAGCGGCCTGTCCGTGCCGTTCTTCAAGGACCTGCTGATCCCGCTGGGCATCTTTTTCCCGCTGGTTTCGGTGTTCGTCATGGTCGGCGCCTCCAATGCCGTGAACCTCACCGACGGGCTGGACGGCCTGGCGATCGTGCCGACAATCATCGCGGCCGGCGTGTTCGGGCTGATCGCCTGGCTTGTGGGCAACCACATCTTCGCCGACTACCTGCGCATCCGCGAGGTTCCCGGCACCGGTGAACTCGGCGTGTTCTGCTCGGCGCTGATCGGCGCCGGCCTCGGTTTCCTGTGGTTCAACGCACCCCCCGCCCGCGTGTTCATGGGCGACACCGGCAGCCTGGCCCTCGGCGGAGCACTCGGCGCCGTGGCCGTGGTGACCAAGCATGAGATCGTGCTCGCCATCGTCGGCGGGCTGTTCGTGGTCGAGACCGTGAGCGTCATCGTGCAGGTGTTCTGGTTCAAGCGGACCGGCAAGCGCGTGTTCCTGATGGCGCCGCTACACCATCATTTCGAGAAAAAAGGCTGGGCCGAACCCACCATCGTCATCCGCTTCTGGATCGTCTCCATGATCCTGGCGCTGGTTGGCCTCGCGACGCTGAAGATCCGATGAACTTTCCCGCCGATATTTTCGCAGGCCAACGCTTCGCCGTCCTCGGCCTCGGTCGCGCCGGCCTGCCGGCCGCGCGTGCGCTTGTCGCGATGGGCGCCACCGTGACGGTGTGGGACGACAAACCCGAGGCACGCGCCGCGGCAACCGACCTCACGGTCGCCGAGCCTGTACCCGGCGGCCTCGATGGGTTGATTCTCTCACCCGGCATTCCCCACCGCCTGCCCCACGCGCATCCCTTCGCCGCCGCCGCGATCGCTGCCGGCGTGCCGATCCTGACCGACGCCGAACTGCTGTTCCGCGCAGTCCGCGCCGCGGGTTCGCAGGCCCGCTTCGTGGGCATCACCGGCACCAACGGCAAATCCACCACCACAGCGCTGCTCGCCCATGTGTTGACCACGGCGGGCATCCCCAACCAGGCCGGCGCCAACCTCGGAACCGCCGCTCTCGCCTTGCCGCTGCTCGGCCATGACGGCGTCTACGTGCTGGAAATGTCGAGCTACATGTTGGAACGACTCGCCACCCTGCGGTTCTCTGCCGCCGCCATGCTCAACCTCAGCGCCGACCACCTCGACCGTCACGGCGACATGGCAGGCTACGCCATGGCGAAAAGCCAGATCTACGCCCGCCAGACCGAGGCCGACACCGCGGTGATCGGCACCGACGACACACTGTCGCGGGAGATGGCAAACCGGTTGGATCTGCTGCCCGCAAGCGTCGTGCGCATCAGTCAGAACGATCTGCCGATCGCGACCGGCCCTGCCCTGCCCGGCGCCCACAATGTGCAGAACATCGCAGCCGCCACAGCACTGGCCCAGGCACTCGGCGTGGCCGATGCCGCGATCGCCGAGGCCATCCACAGCTATCCCGGCCTGCCGCATCGCCAGGAACACGTGGCGACCATCGACGGCGTGGCCTGGATCAACGACAGCAAGGCGACCAACGCCGACAGCACCGCCTGTGCGCTGGCCTGCTACGAGCGCATCGTGTGGATCGCCGGTGGCACCGCCAAGGCAGGCGGCATCGACAGCCTGGCAGGGTTTGCGCAGCACATCGTGCACGCCCTGCTGATCGGCCGCGACGCGCCCATCCTGGCGGCCACGCTGCGCCGGCAGGGCGTCGCATTCCAGGATGTGGGAACGCTCGAAGCAGCGGTGGCCATCGCCGCGCGCATGGCCCCAGGCGTTGCCGAGGTCGTGTTGCTCTCACCGGCCTGCGCCAGCTGGGACCAGTTCACCGGCTTCGACCAGCGCGGCGACCGCTTCCGCGAATTGGTCCAAACCTTGGCGGAACCAGTCTGATGCCCGCATTGTCTCGTGCAGATACCTCGCTGTTCGGCCGCTGGTGGTGGTCAGTCGACCGCTGGACGCTGATCGCCATCGCGACGCTGATCGGCTTCGGCTACGTCATGATGCTCGCGGCCTCGCCGGCCGTGGCCGAGCGCATCGGCGCCTCGCGCGACATGTTCATCCTCAAGCAAGTGGTGTTCCTCAGCATCGCCGGTCTGATCGTGGTCGCGGTGTCGCTGCTGTCGCCACGCGGCGTGCGGCGGCTGGCGCTGGCCGGCTGTGCAATGGCTCTCATCATGACCGCCGCGACCCTCGTCATCGGGCCGCATATCAAGGGCGCCACGCGCTGGATTGCACTGCCCGGCCTGTCCGTGCAGCCGAGCGAGTTCCTCAAGCCGTGTTTTGCCGTCACCACCGCCTGGCTGATGGCCGAAGGCAAACGGCCGGGCAATTTCCCCGGCATGCTGATCACGTTCGGTCTGTTCGGCATCATCGCCGTGCTGCTGAAGTTCCAGCCGGATATGGGCATGCTCGCCGTGCTGACGGCGGTGCTGTTAATCCAGCTGTTCCTGGTCGGGTTACCGCTGTGGCTGATCGGCATCTTCACCAGCCTGATCGGTGCCGCGGGCGTGACCGCGTATTTCGTGATCGAGCATTTTCATCGCCGCGTGCAGGGCTTTCTGTGCTTTCGCACCGCCGATGTCGCCAACAAGCTCGACGCCGCAACGGCTACGGATGCCACCGACTGTTACCAGATCCGCCGCGCGCTGGAGGCATTCGGCAATGGCGGCCTGCTCGGCACCGGCCCCGGCGAAGGCTTTGTGAAGGACAAGCTGCCCGACGCGCATGCCGACTTCGTGTTCGCCGTGATGGGCGAGGAATTTGGTTTCGTGTTGTGCCTCGTGCTGATCGGCATCTTCATGTTCATCGTGCTGCGCGGCCTGCTGCGCCTGCTTGGCGAGGCAGATTTGTTCGTGGTGCTGGCAGCGACCGGCCTGGTGTCCAGCTTCGGGCTGCAGGCTTTCGTCAACATGGCCTCCACTTTGCACTTGATCCCCACCAAGGGCATGACGCTTCCCTTCGTCTCCTATGGCGGCTCGTCGGTGATGGCAGTGGCCTTCGGTATGGGCATGCTGTTGGCCTTGACCCGACGCGGCCACACGGCGGAACTCGCATGAGCGGCGTGATTGTCCCAACCACGGCAGGCGGCCCCATCGTGATCGCTGCCGGCGGCACCGGCGGCCATTTCTTCCCGGCCGAAGCCTTGGCCGCCGAGCTGTTGGCGCGCGGCCGCGACTTCGTGCTGATGAGCGACACGCGTTCGGCCAATCTGAAATCCACCGTGTTCGAGGGTTGCCAGCGCTTCGTGCTGCCCGGTTTCGGCGTGTTCGGCCGCGGCCCGCTGCACGCCGCCCGCGCGCTGTTCACTCTGTGCCGAGCCGCCCTCAAGGCGCGCGCCATTCTCGGCAAGCTCGCCCCCCCGGTGATCGTGGCGTTCGGCGGCTATCCCTCCTTCGCCCCCGTCGTCGGCGCCCGGCTGCTGTTCCGCCGCCCGCGTATTCTGTTGCACGATCAGAATGCCGTGCTGGGCCGCGCCAACCGCCTGCTCGCCCGCCTGTCCGACACGTTGCTGGTCAGCCACCCCAATGTGCGCAAAATCCCCGAAGGAGTGCACAGCCGCATGATCGGCAACCCCGTCCGCCCGGCCATCGCGGCATTGGCGGGACGGCCCTATGTGGCGCCATCCGCCACCATTCAGCTTCTGGTGCTCGGCGGCTCGCTCGGCGCCCGGGTGTTCAGCGACATGCTGCCACCGGCCGTGGCCCTGCTGCCGGCCGCGATCCAGGCGCGCCTGCGCATCACCCAGCAATGCCGCAAGGAGGATATCGACCGTGTGCGCGCCGCCTACCGCACCGCCGGCATCCCCGCCGTGCTCTCGCATTTCTTCACCGACATGGCAGGCCTGCTCGAAGCCGCCCACCTGGTGATCGCCCGCTCCGGCGCCACCACGGTGGCAGAGCTTGCCGTGGCCGGACGACCCTCCATCCTGGTGCCCCTGCCGATTGCGATCGACGACGACCAGACCTTCAACGCCCGTACCCTCGCCGATGTCGGCGGCGCCTGGATCCTGCAACAGCGCGAGCTCACGCCCGCCATCCTCGCCGACAAGCTGGCAAACCTGCTATCTGATCCGCAGGCGCTCGCGACCGCAGCCCAGGCCGCGGCCTCCTGCGGGATCGCCGATGCTGCCGCGCGCATGGCCGATCTCGTGGAGACCCACGCATGAGGGCGCTCCCGCTTTCCATCGGTGCGATCCACTTCGTGGGGATCGGCGGCATCGGCATGTCGGGCATTGCCGAAGTGCTGAGCACGCTCGGATACGCCGTACAAGGCAGCGATATCTCCGACAGCGCCAACGTGCAGCGGCTGCGGGCGGCCGGCATTCCCGTCGCCATCGGCCACGACGAAGCCAATATCGGCGAGGCCCGCGTCGTCGTCGTGTCCACCGCCGTCAAACCCGACAACCCCGAAGTGCGCGCCGCCCGCGCCCGCCTGATCCCCGTGGTGCGCCGTGCCGAGATGCTGGGCGAGCTGATGCGCCTGCGCTGGGCCATTGCGGTCGGCGGCACGCATGGCAAAACCACCACCACAAGCCTGGTGGCCGCCGTGCTGGAAACCGCCCATCTTGATCCCACCGTCATCAATGGCGGCATCATCAACGCCTATGGCTCCAACACCCGCATGGGTGCCGGCGAATGGATGGTGGTGGAAGCCGACGAGAGCGACGGCAGTTTCCTGCGTCTGCCCGCAACCATTGCCGTCGTCACCAACATCGACCCCGAGCATCTCGACCACTGGGGCACGGCGGAGGCGATGTTCGCCGGCTACGACCAGTTCGTGCAGAACATCCCGTTCTACGGTTTCGCCGTGCTGTGCATCGACCATCCCCAGGTGCAGCAGATGATCCCGCGCCTGTCTGATCGCCGTGTGATCACCTACGGCTTCTCGCCGCAGGCCGATGTGCGCGCCGACCGGCTGGTGATGGACCGCATGGGCGCCACGTTCGAAGTCGAGGTCGCCGATCGCGCGCGCGGCCGCACCCGCCGCATGGGACCGTTTCGCCTGCCCATGCTCGGCTCGCACAACGTGTCCAACGCGCTCGCCGCCATCACCATCGGCATCGAGATGGAGATCGACGACGCCACCCTGCGCAGCGCCTTCCTCAACTTTCGTGGCGTGCAAAGGCGCTTCACCAAGACCGGCGAGGCCGCCGGCATCACCATCATCGACGACTACGGCCACCACCCCGTGGAAATCGCAGCCGTGCTGAAGGCCGCCCGGCAGGCCGGCGCGCGCGACGTGATCGCCGTGGTGCAGCCGCATCGTTACACGCGGCTGGCCTCATTGTTCGAAGAATTCTGCGCCTGCATGAACGATGCAGGCACTGTCATCATCGCCGACGTCTATGCCGCCGGCGAAACGCCGATCCCCGGCATCAATCGCGACGCCTTGATCGAGGGTTTGCGCGCGCGCGGCCATCGCAGCGTGGTGCCGCTGTCGGGTCCCACCCATCTGGCGGAAATGGTCCATGCCATCGCCAAGCCTGGTGATTTCGTGGTGTGCCTCGGCGCCGGCAACATCACGCAATGGGCGAATGCGCTGCCGGCGCAGCTCGCGGAACTGCAGGGCCAGCGGCGATGATCGCATTGCTCCCCCCGCTGCGCGGACGGATGCAGGAGAGCGTCGTGCTCGGCCCAACAACATGGTTTCGCGTCGGCGGCCCGGCAGAGGCCCTGGTGCGGCCGGCCGATGTCGAGGATCTCTGTGATTTCCTCAAGGCGCTCCCCTACGAAATTCCGGTCACCGTGATCGGCGCCGCCTCCAACCTCATCATCCGCGATGGCGGCGTGCATGGCGTCGTGATCCGGCTCGCACGCGGCTTCAACGAAATCACCGTGGAGGCGGACGGGATCGTCGCCGGTGCCGCCGCACTCGATGTGACCGTGTCTGAAAATGCCGCCGCGGCCGGGCTCGACGGTCTGGCCTTCCTGTCCGGCATCCCCGGCACGATCGGCGGCGCAGTCGCCATGAACGCGGGTGCCTACGGCGGCGATGTCGCCCATAACCTCGACTGGGTCGAGATCGTCACGCGCGACGGAGCGCTGGTACGCCTGCCCAATGCGAAACTCGCCTTTGCCTATCGGCATGCCTCGCTGCCGCCCGATTGCGTCGTGGTGCGCGCCCGCTTCCGCGCGCACACCGGCGACCCCGCCATGATCGCAACCCGCATGGCCGAGATTCGCACCTCCCGGCAGGCCACCCAGCCGGTGCGTGCCCGCACCGGTGGCTCCACCTTTCGCAACCCGGATGGCCAGAAGGCATGGGAATTGATCGACGGCGCCGGCTGCCGCGGCCTGGTCCATGGCGGTGCCCAGGTTTCTGAGCTGCACTGCAACTTTCTGCTCAACACCGGCGATGCCACCGCAGCCGATCTGGAGATGCTCGGCGAGGAAGTGCGCGCACGCGTGAACGCCAGCAGCGGGATCGACCTGCACTGGGAAATTCGCCGCATCGGCGTTCCACGCGCATTGGATCAGGCAGCATGACCCGCGTCGCGGTTCTGTTCGGTGGCATCTCCGCCGAGCGCGAGGTCAGCCTCATCTCGGGCAAACAGGTCATCGTAGCCTTGCGCGCGGCCGGCTACGAAGTCACGCCGATCGAGGTGGACGGCGATATCGCCCGCACCATCGCCCTGCTCACGCCCAGGCCCGATGCGGTGTTCAACGCCTTGCACGGCCGCTTCGGCGAAGACGGCGCCATCCAGGGTGTGCTCGACTGGCTGAACATCCCCTACACACATTCCGGCGTGCGCGCCTCGGCACTCGCCATGGACAAGTCGGCCGCCAAGGCGATCTTCATCGCAGCCGGTCTGCCCGTGGCCGCCGGTGGCGTGATGGATGTGGCCAATCTGATCGATGCCGATCCGCGGCCGCTGCCCTATGTCATCAAGCCGCTCAACGAAGGATCCTCGGTCGGCGTCGAGATCATGCGCGAGGGCGACAACCGCCGCGCCGCGGTCGCCAGCGGCTGGCGCTTCGGCAGCACCGCGATGGTCGAGGAGTTCATTCCGGGACGAGAATTGACGGTGGGTGTGATGGACGACCGGGCGCTCGCGGTCACCGACATCATCGCGACGCAGAGATTCTACGACTACGAAGCGAAATATGCCGAGGGCGGCTCGCGCCATGTGGTGCCGGCGCAGATCCATCCCGAGGCCACAGCGCGCGCCTTGGAGATAGCACTCGCGGCCCACCGGGCGCTGGGCTGCTCTGGCGCCAGCCGCGCGGATTTTCGCTATGACGACACGAACGGCGAACCCGGCCGTCTGGTGCTGCTGGAAGTGAACACGCAACCCGGCCTCACACCCACATCGCTGCTGCCCGAGCAGGCCGCCTATCTCGGCATCGACTTTCCGGCACTCTGCCGCTGGATGGTGGAGCACGCAAAATGCCGCGCGTGAAAATCCGCGCCGTGCCGCCGCCGCTGCCGGATCGTCCCGGCCGGTGGAAG
Organism: Rhodospirillales bacterium; assembly: GCA_025352665.1. Classification (GTDB taxonomy): domain Bacteria; phylum Pseudomonadota; class Alphaproteobacteria; order Acetobacterales; family Acetobacteraceae; genus CAIQQQ01. The sequence goes on from JANXSM010000049.1 coordinate 27,342, forward strand.
CTGCTGTGGCGCCGCCAGCGCCGCCTGCTGCGGCCGACTGCCATCGCCTCGACCGTGGTGACCGTGCTCATCTTGCTCGCAGTCGGTGTCAACATGATCGGCCGCGGTGCGCCGCTGCGCGAACGCCTCGGCCGCGCCACCGCCGGCATGGGGCTGGACGTGCAGCACATCACCATCGAGGGCCGCCAGAAAACCCCCGAGGCCGCCGTGCGCGCCGCCATCGGCATGGGCCCGGGCGATCCGATCCTGGGGTTCTCCGTGAGCGCCGCCCGCAACCGCCTCGAAGGCCTCACCTGGGTGCGCTCGGCCGTGGTCGAACGGCAGTTGCCGGACACCATCCACGTTGTGCTCAACGAGCGCACGCCGTTTGCCGTGTGGCAGATCGACGGCCGGTTCACCTTGATCGACCGCGCCGGCAAGGTCGTCACCGACAGCGACATCGCAGCCTTCCGCGACAAGCTTCCACTGGTGGTCGGCGCCGGTGCGGAAGCCGCGGCCGCTCCCCTGATCGACAGCATCAATGCGGTACCAGACCTGATGCCCCGCCTCGTCGCCGCGGTACGGGTCGGCGACCGGCGCTGGAATCTGTGCATGACCTCGGGGGCAGACGTGCTGCTGCCGGAAGGAGCCGAACCCCAGGCGCTTGCCAAACTTGCCGAGCTGCAATTGACCAAGGCTCTGCTCGACCGTCCGCTGCAGGAAATCGACCTGCGTCTGCCGGACCGCCTGCGCCTGCGACCGATGACCGAGGGACCCTGCGGCCAACGCCCGGGACAAACCGCCACCGTCATGCCGAAGAGGGCCACATGAACGCCATCGCACCCGGCTCGCCCAAACGCTCTGAACGTACGCCGCGCAACGTGCCCGACCTTTTGCTCGATGGGCCAGACCCCCCGCAGCGGCCGAAACATCCGCCGCGCCAATCAGGACCTTTCGGCGTTCTCGACATCGGCACCACCAAGATCGCCTGCCTGATCGGACGCGTCGAGTCGGACGGTACCCCGCGGGTGCTGGGCTTCGGCTGGCAGCGCGGCCAGGGCGTGCGCGCTGGCGGCATCATCGATATCGAGCAGGCCGAGAAGGCGATCCGCGCAGCCGTTGGGGCTGCTGAGGAAATGGCCGACACGCGGCTGCGCAGCGTCACCGTCAACCTCTCCTGCGGGCAGCCGGAAAGTCGGCTGTTCAACGTGCGCTGGCCGGTTGGCGGCCGCGCCGTGACCGAGAACGACGTGCGCCGCGTCATCCTCGAAGGCCGCGCCCGCGCCGCCTCCGAAGGCCGGCACATCATCCACGCCCTGCCGCTGAGTTTCGCCTGCGACGAGACCATGGATGTCACCGATCCGCGCGGGCTGTTCTGCGATACCCTCAGTGCCCGCCTGCATGTCGTCGATGCGCTGGGCACCTCGCTGCGCACGCTGACAGCCTGCCTGCAGCGCTGCGACCTCGGTATCGCCGAGCTGGTCTCGTCGCCGATGGCGGCCGGCATTGCAACGTTGGTGGAGGATGAAAAGCAGCTCGGCGCCACGGTGCTCGACATGGGCGGCGGCACCACGGGCATGGCGGTGTTTCACGAAGGCCAGTTGCTGCACACCTGCCAGATCCCGATCGGCGGGGTGCATGTGACCAACGACATCGCCCGCCTGCTGTCCACACCGCTGACGCATGCGGAACGGCTCAAAACGCTGTACGGCAGCGCCCGCTCCATCCCCGACGACGAGCGCGAGATGCTGCCGGTCAAACTCGTGGGCGAAGCCGAACACCAGATCGCCAAGGTGCCGCGCACCGCGGTGGTGGGTATCATCACGCCGCGACTCGAAGAGACGTTCGAGATGGTGCGTGAAAGACTCGACAGTTTCGGCACCTCCGCCGGCGCCCGCGTGGTGCTGACCGGCGGTGCCAGCCAGATGTCCGGCGTGCGTGAGATGGCAGCAGCCATCCTCGAGCGCCAGGTGCGTGTGGGCAAGCCGATGCAGGTTCGTGGCCTACCGGCCAGCGCCTCCGGTGCTGCCTTCGCCACCGCCGTCGGACTGCTTGCCTGGGCCGGCGGCGAAGGTCGCGCGCTGGTCGATATCGATCTCGACGCCGAGCATTCCGGAGGTCTGCTTCGGCGCATCGTCAATTTTTTGCGCGACCGCACGTGAGCCGCACACGACTCGCAAACGCGTCTTACAAGCAATCCATCTTTGGGGGGCATGCCCGTGACTCTTAACCTGACCATTCCGCAGCAGATGCATACTGACTTCACGCCGCGCATCACCGTTATCGGTGTCGGCGGCGGCGGCACCAACGCCGTCAACACGATGATCTCGCTTAATCTGCAGGGCGTCGACTTCGTCGTGGCGAACACAGATGCGCAGTCTCTGCTCAACTCCAAGGCCGACCGCCGCATCCAACTCGGGCCGCATCTGACCCAAGGGCTCGGCGCCGGCGCCAAGCCCGAGATCGGACGTGCTGCAGCCGAAGAAGCCACAGACGAGGTCTATCGGCATCTTGACGGCGCCCACATGGTGTTCATCACCGCGGGCATGGGCGGCGGCACCGGCACCGGGGCGGCACCCGTCATCGCGCGCATGGCGCGCGAGCGCGGCATCCTGACCGTTGGCGTTGTCACCAAGCCGTTCACCTTCGAAGGCGCGCGTCGCGCCCGCGCCGCCGACCAGGGCATCGAAGAGCTGCAGCAATGGGTCGACACGCTGATCGTCATCCCCAACCAGAACCTGTTCCGACTGTCCAACGAACGCACCGGCTTCAAGGAAGCGTTCAAGATGGCCGACAACGTGCTGTACATGGGCGTGCGCGGTGTTACCGACCTGATGGTCGCCCCCGGTATGGTCAATCTCGACTTCGCCGATATCCGCACCGTCATGGCTGAAATGGGCAAGGCGATGATGGGCACCGGCGAAGCCGATGGCGAGGGCCGCGCGCTGCGCGCCGCCGAACTCGCCATCAGCAACCCGCTGCTGGAGGACACCTCGATGTCCGGCGCCCGCGGCCTGCTGATCAACATCACCGGCGGCGACGATCTGACGCTGTTCGAAGTGGACCAGGCCGCCAACCGCATCCGCGAGGAAGTGGACGAAGACGCCAACATCATCTTCGGCTCGGCGATCGACGAAAGCCTCAACGGGCGCATCCGCGTGTCGGTGGTTGCAACCGGGATCGAGACGATGCAGCAGAGGCAGGCCGAGCGCCCGCATCTGATCGCCGTTGGTGGCGGCAGCGTGATGCCGATGGCGCAGGCCGTGGCCCAGCACCACGCCAGCGGTGCTCCCGTGCAGCCTCAGCAGTTGACGCAATCGGCCCCCGCGCCGACCGCCCAGGCGGTGGCTCCCGCGATGATGCCGGCACCGCGCACGGGCGTTGCCCGCATGCCGCTGCCGACCAGCCGACCGATGCCGCAGGCGGCCGTCCTGCCGTCCTCGCCACGCCAGGTGACACCGATCCAGCAGCAACGCCCGACCGAAATGCGGCAGGTCGAGCCACGCTACGAGCAGCGCCAGGAGCCGATGTCGACGCAGGGCTACGAGGCCGAGTTGGACGAGCCGGCTCCGCCGCGCCAGATACCGCCGCATCTGCAGCAGCCGCTGCGCCCGCAGGCGCCCGCTCGCCCGGCGGCCCGCGCGGCCGAGCCACGGCCGCTGCAGCCGAAGTCTGGCCTGTTCAACGACACGCCACGCGCCGAGCCCGCGGCCCCGCGCAAAAGCCTGTTCGGCATCGTGACCGGAGCCATCCGTGGCCACGCCTACGAAGCCGCTTCGGCGCCCGCACCCGAGGCCCAGCCGCGCGAGCAGGTCTACGCCGAGCCTACGGGCACCGCACCGCGGGCGAGCGGCAGCGAGGAGATGGGGATCGAAATTCCCGCCTTCCTGCGCCGGCAGTCCTGATGTCGTTCTGATACCGATTGGTGCGGTGCGACAAGTTTGTAGCAATATGTAACTTGTTGCACCGCGCAAATTTCTGTCTTTTCAACGGGTTGGACAGAAATATTTCGAAATAATGATTGACTGGCCAGCGCCTACGCCTTCGCATAACTTCCTGCTCGTGGAGGTTCGCGCCGCTGCTTCCACGGAAACGCCACCGCCTGACAGCCACAATTGCACATCACAATTGGCAAGGCTCGGGCCGTGACAGCAGGGAAGACGACGCGATGGACGGACTGCCTCACACGATCGGTCCGAATACAGCCCAGTCGGTCCAGCGGACCATCAAGAACGCCATCTCCTGCGTCGGCGTCGGTCTGCACAGTGGCAACCGCATCGAGCTAACCCTGCGGCCCATGCCGGCCGGCACCGGTATTATCTTCCGGCGAACCGACCTTGATGGTTTTACCGACATTCCCGCCCGGCACGACCATGTCATCGACACCCGCCTTTGCACTGTGCTGGGCGACACCGCCCGCCGGGACCTGCGGGTGGGCACCGTCGAACATGTAATGGCCGCCCTCGCCGGTTGCGGCGTTCACAATGTGCTGGTCGAAGTCGACGGGCCGGAAGTACCAATCCTCGATGGCTCCGCGGCCAGTTTTGTGTTCCTGATCGATTGCGCCGGGATCACAGAGCAGGCCAGCAGCATCAACCGTATCGAGGTACTCCGCAGTGTGCGGGTCGAGCACGGTGCAGCGTTCGCTGAGCTGCGGCCGGCGATGTTCGGCTTCGACATGTCGCTGACAATCGACTTCAACGCCGCCCTGATCGGCCGCCAGGCACTCAACCTCCGCCTCAGCCCGGACAGCTTTCGCCGCGAGCTCGCCTGCAGTCGGACCTTCACCATGGCCAATGAGATCGAGGCGCTGCGCGCCGCCGGACTGGCACTTGGCGGCAGTCTCGACAATGCCATCGTGGTCGATGGTAGCCGCGTGCTGAACCCGACCGGCCTACGCAGCCCCGACGAATTCGTCCGCCACAAGATGCTCGATGCCGTGGGCGACCTGGCCCTGGCCGGCAGTGAACTGCACGGCCGCTTCATCGCCCATCGTACCGGCCACGCGTTGAACAATCGCCTGTTGCGCGTGTTGTTTGCCGATGACGCCAATTGGCGCCTGGTCAACGAAGACGCGAGCACCTATCCAATTTGGCAGGCCGACTCGGTCGCCGTCGCTGCCTAGAGCAATATCGCCTGAGGTTGAACCAACCGTGCGATAAAATTGCTCGTTAAACAAAAGGCTAGAGCTTGATCGCTTCGCCTACCAGAAGCGATCAAGCTCTAGCGCGTGATGACCGAGGGTGGAATCACCGGAAGGTCTGAATCACGCGATGAAACAAAGAGCTTAAGCGGGATCATGTCGCCTATCAGACGTCATTTCTCTCTAAGCCGTCCAAATCAAGCGGCGACAGCCGCAGGTTTTGGCTCTATCGCCCGCGCCGACTGACGCAGCATCGCATCAAAGGCATCGAACACACGTCGCATCTGGGCTGGCTTGTAGGGAAACAGTATGACGGAATCGAGCAGATGCACGATGGCCGCCATTTCGACTTCGAACAGCACCAATCGCCCGTCCGGCCCCTCCGCGCAGTCGATCACCACGTAGTCGCGCCCAAGGGCCGCGTGGATTTCCGCAAAGGCTGCGGCGTGACGCAAAGCGCACCCGAGCGAGAAATCCTCCATATGCGCCGCCTCGTCCGCCCGTTTGGCGGCACTCTGCTCCATACCCGCGTTGAGGTAGTGGATCATCCAGTGCTCGGACACGCCGACATGGCATAGGAGCGGTTGCCCCTGGACTATGGCCACGCGCATTTTACGAAAGAAACCGTCAGGGTCGCGGTAATCGATGAAATGCGACAAATGAAACCCAGCGTCCGGCACAGTCGCCAGATAGCCGGCAAGGGCTGGAAGATCCTCCAACCGGGCGAGTTTGGCGCCGGCGTGGGAGAAATGCGGTCGGATCAACAGGGGCCAACCGCCCTTCGGCAGTCCCGCCGCCGACAGCGCCGGGTTTTCGATCATTGCGATCAGCTCCTCCCGCGCGATGCTCCGAGTGGCGGGTGCGTGCAGGCAGGCGCTGTTTGCGAACATCGCGGCGATGCCGTCGCGGGTCAGCTCGTCGATCCCACCTTTCGGGAAATGGCCGGGATCGTTCAGCACTGGCCGCGGCCAGGAACCCAGCAAGGCGGCCGCTCGGTGCAGGGCAGCCGGGTCCGAGTCGCTGATGACGCAGAACGCCACATCATGCTCCGGCAGTTGCGCGGGCAAGGCCTCCCCGGGAACCAGGAACAGCAGATCCAGGCGCACATCGAGGTGGGCGGCGATGAACTCGATCGGCATGTTCATCTGCAGGTCGCCGGGTGCCGCGATCGCAAGCACACGCAGGGGGGCATGCGCGCCGCTACCTGCGACAAAGCGGAACAGCCGGCACCGCGTCAACAGGTCCCGCTGCAGGCCGAGACCGAGCTCACGCTGGTTCATCAGCATGGCCAGCACCGCCGTGTCATACAGTGCGCCACATAGCGCCGCCTCGTTCACAAACGGTCCGGTCAACTGGTCCACCAGCGACTGAACCGAGGCGCCCGCGAGCAACGCAGCGGTCAGCGGTTCCGCACCGCGGATGAGTGGGGGTTCAAGAGACGCGGACAAAACCGGGATAATTTCCTGCGACACTCACCTGCCCCCGAGATCGATTGGCCAGGGGAGTTTGCGGTCAAGAAATGAACGACCCGTTAAAGCGCCTCGAGGTCAACACCGACGACAACACTGTGCCGCCCGCCGCCCAGAATCACGCCGCGCACCGGGCTGATGTCGCCGTAGTCGCGGCCCCATGCCAGCACAACATGCTCGTCGCGCACCACCAGATTGTTGGTCGGGTCCAGGTCCACCCAACCATGTGCCGGCCCCATCCAGGCCCCCACCCAGGCGTGCGACTGATCGGCCCCGCGCCTGGCGATGGTGCCCGGCGGCGGCTTTGTGCGCAGGTAGCCAGACACATAGCGCGCCGGCAGCCCAAGCGCGCGCAAAGCCGCGATCATCAGGTGGGTGAAGTCCTGGCACACGCCGGCGCGCTGGGCCAGCACGCGTGCGACCGGCGTGTTGATCGTGGTGACGCCGGATTTGAACGCGAATTCCCGCCGGATGCGGGCGTTGAGGTCGAGCAGGCATTCCAGGATCGGCCGGCCTGGCGGAAACGATGGGGCGGCATAGGCGCCGGCATTGGGCTCGCTCGGGATCATCGGGCTGTCGAACACGAACTCGGCGGCCGCCCAGCTGTCGCCTCCCCCAATGCGCGCGGCCTCGGCCACCTGCTCCCACGGCATGGTTTCAGCCGCTGGCGGCGGTGCTGCGAACTCCACGTCGACCTCCGCGGTCACGGTCACCACGAAACGGTCGTGCGGCTTGTCGAGGAACATCCAGGCGACGTGGTTGCCGAAATGATCGCGGGCGGCATGGCTGCGCGTCGGCAGCGGTGTCGCCAGCAGCTTGGCGTCCAGCACGATCTGGCCGGGCAGGCTGCGCGGCGCCAGATGCAGCATGTGGCTGGCGAGATCCACCTTGTCGGCATAGGTGTAGGTGGTCGTGTGGCCGACGCGATACTTCACGCAACACCCCGCAGCGCGATAGGCGCCTCGACCTCGGCGGACAACCCCAATGTCTGCGCCACCGGCAGGAGGGCGAAGTAACGGCGCGTGATGCGGTCGGACAAGGCGGCGATCCCAGCGCCGATCGCCTCCAGGCGCCGTGGCATGGCGGATGCCGCGACCTGCTGGTCAGCGGCCGCCAGAACGTCGTCGACCAGCGCCTCGACCTCGGCGAGCAGGCCCGCGGCGGTGCCGGCCAGGCGCTCGCGGCCCGTGTCGGCGGCGGTCAGTTCGTCGAGCAATCCGTGGATCGCCACCAGCTGGAACGCCAGGCCGCGCGGGTTGCCCTGGTCGGCCAACACGAGATCGAGCACCGGTGCGGGCTGCAGCACATTGAGGTAGCGCGCGCGATAAGTGATGGCGCTATCGCAGAGTTCCAGCACCAGGCGCAATCCGGTCTCGATGCGCGGTGGGGTCTGGTCGATGGCGATGGCGACCTCGCCGGCCACTTCCTGTGCCCGTTCCACCCGACGGCCGAGTTCGAGGAACAGCCAGCCGCCACCACGCACCATGCTTTCCGCGGCCACGCCGGCCCCCGCGGTGGAGTAGCGCATCACGCTCACCATGGCATGGCTCAGCCCATCCAGGCTGCGGCCGGCGGCCCCAGCATCGGCGCGGGCGGTGCGCAGCGCCTGGGTGAAGGTGGCGTACATGTCCCCGGTCAGCCGGTCGCGAACGCTTTCGGTCAGTCGCGCGACATCGGCGAAGTAATCATGAATGGCGCCGCCGTCGCGCACGCTGGCCAGCAGAGCATCGGCCAGCGTCGAGCCGGCGGTGGGGCTGGCGGCTTCGGCGCGGATGCAACCGGCCTGGGCCAGGCAGCGGGCCAGCGACTGCAATTCGGTGACCTCGCGCGGCAGCAGCGTGGCCCCGCGGGCCAGCCTGGTCACGGCCGCGCGCACCAGCCGCGCCGAGCGTTCCAGCCGCTCCACGTAGCGGCCCAGCCAGAACAGGTTATCGGCGACCCGGCTCGGCAGATCGCCGGTGGCACGGCGGATGGTCAGCGCCTGCACCTGCATCATTGGCGGGCCGACGATGTCGCCGCGGTCTTCGTTCAGCACCCAGACATCCTTGGCGAGCCCGCCGCGCGGAAGATTGCCGGCCAGCGGGTCGTGCTCGTCCACCACCCGGGCCAAGCCGCCCTGCATCGTGCGCCAGCGACTGCCGTCGTGCACCAGGAACAGCCGCATCACCACCGGTTTGGGGACTAGCGCGTCACCCTCCAGGCTGGGGGCGACCGAAGCGGTGATGGCGGCAGAGGCGGCCCAGTCCCACGGGCGGGCGTCGATCCGGCGCAGCAATGCGGCACGCTCGGACTCGTCCAAGTTCGCCGGCGCGATCGCCTGGGCACTGCCATCCAGCGCCGGGCGGATCAGCCAGCGGGCCGGGTCCTGCTGCACCAGGGAGCGGGCGCGGGCCTCACCCAGCCACATGGTCGGCACGGATTGCAGCAGCAACCGCTCATCGAGCAGGCGCATGCACAGGCCGGGCAGGAAGGCGCTCAACGCCGGGGCCTCGACTGCACCCGAGCCCGGGTCGTTACTGATGCGCACGGCGCCGGTGCGGGCGGCGTCGATCAGGCCGGGCACGCCGAGCAGGCTGCCGGGCTCCAGCTCCAACGGGTCGATCATCCGTCCATCGATCCGGCGCAGCAGCACGTCCACCTGCTGAAGGCCGCGCAGGGTTTTCAGGAACACGGCGCCGCCGCGCACCGTAAGGTCGCCGCCCTCGACCAGCGCGCAGGACAATTCGCGCGAGAGATACATATGCTCGAACCACTGCGGATTGCTGGTGCCGGGCGTGAGCAGGGCCACCGTCGCATGGCCGCGTGCGGCACTGGCCTCCGGTGCCATGCGGCGCAGGCTGTCCTGCCAAATGTCGAAGAACGGGCGCAGCTGACGCACCTGCACGGGGCGGAAGGCTTCTGGCATCACCCGGGCCAGCAGGCGACGATTTTCGCGGGCGAGCCCCACGCCGGAGGCGCCGGCGGTGCGATCGGCCAGCACCCGCCAGGCGCCGTCGGGGCCCCGCAGCAGGTCGGCCGCATAGAACTGCAGGCGCGACGGGGTCTGCATGAAACGGCCGGCGCGCAGGAAGGCGGGGTTGGCGAACACCAGTGCCGGCGGCAGCGTGCCGTCGGCGAGCAAACTCTGCGGACCATAGAGATCCTCCAGGATCGCTTCGAGCAGGCGGGCGCGTTGGGCCAGGCCCGCGGCCAGATCGGCGAATTCACGGGCGGGGATGGGCAGCGGCACCGGGTCGCAGCGCCAGGCATGGGCGGCCGCCGTGGCGCCGGGCAGTACGGAGGTGACGCCCTCCTCCTCGAAGGCGCGATCAAGGCGGGTGCCGCGCTCGCGCAGCCCGCCGTCGCCGAGGGCTGAGAACGCACCGATCAGGCTACGCCAATGGGGTCGCAATCCCCCCTTGCCGTCCACCATCTCGTCCAACGCCGCCGGCCTGATCACTGCGTCGATCCCCGTCTTGTGTGCTGTTGCATCGATAACCCGGCACCGGCGCACGGCCATTCCAAAACGCACAAGGCCAGGGTACAGACCCTGGCCTTGCCGAAGTCGTTCTAGCGTACCGTGGGTTCAGGCGGTGGCCTTCTTGCGGCCGCGGGTGCCCTTAACCTTGGGCGCCACCTGCATCTCCGGCTCCGGCTCGCGCATCACGGCGGGGCCCGCCTTGCGGCCGAGACCGATCGACTTGGCCAGTGACGAGCGCTTGGCGGCATAGTCGGGGGCGACCATCGGATATTCTGGGCCGAGGCCCCAACGCTCGCGATACTGGTCCGGGGTCAAGTTGTACGCCGTCTGTAGATGCCGCTTCAGCATTTTCAGCTTCTTGCCGTCTTCGAGGCAGACGATGTGGTCTGGGAACACCGAGCGCTTCACAGGAACCGCGGGCACCGGGCGTTCGGCGACTTCCGGGACCGTGCCAACTGTACTGAGCGTCGTGTAAACGGACGAGATCATCGCCAGCAATGTTTCAGGCGTAACTGAGTTATGCGAGACATGCGCCGCCACGATATCGGCGGTTAGGCTCATCAGTTCGGAACGGTCGGGCGAGTTGCTCATGTGATCCTGCGGAAAAGAGACCACGTATAATAGTCACAATTCCGATTCTGCCAATACTTCTCTTTCGCGAAAGTGTGATCGACCGCAAGCATCGTTTTTCGGCGCAACACTTGGCGACTGCGGGTTGGGTGCAAAGCCGACACGGACAGTTCTTGGACCTGTGCCGCAAGCCGCCGGCCGGAGCCATTGGCGGCCGGTTGACACCGGCGGGAACGGCGAACACCCTCCCTGCCACTATGGCCGGATCGCACGACACGATCGGGAACAAAGACAGGGTGGGACAATCAAGAACATGATCGACAGTGAAAAATCGGTCACCCCGGCCGTCCTGGACGTGATGGCACGGGCGCCGGACGCCCGCCTGCGTGAAATAATGGATAGTTTCATCCGCCATCTGCATGCCTTCGCCCGCGAGACACGGCTGAGTGAGGGCGAGTTCGAGCAGGGCATCGACTTCCTCAACCGCATCGGCCAGGCCACCAACGACAGCCATAACGAGGGCGTGCTGTTCGGCGACATCACCGGCCTGTCCACCCTGGTGTGCCTGATCAACAACGGCGACGCGGGCGCCACCGAAACGGCTGCGGCCCTGCTTGGCCCGTTCTGGCGGATGCATTCACCGCCTACCGAGAACGGCGGGTCCATCGTGCGGTCGGAAACACCTGGCCCGGCGCTGTTCGCCCGCGTGCAGGTGGTCGACCCCGTCGGGGCCCCGATCGCAGGCGTGGAAGTTGACGTCTGGCACGCCTCCCCGGTCGGCATGTACGACATTCAGGACGATGCCCAGGTCGCAATGAACATGCGCGGCAAGTTCATCACCGACGCCGACGGCTGGTTCTGGTTCCGCTCGGTCAAGCCGGCCGGCTACCCGATCCCCACGCACGGCCCGTCCGGCGAGTTGCTGCGCGCCCAGCTGCGCCATCCGCTGCGGCCCGCGCATCTACACTTCCTGTGCTACAAAACCGGCCACAAAACCCTGATCTCACAGGTGTTCGTCGCCGACGACCCGCATATCGAGAGTGATGTGGTGTTCGGCGTCACCAAGCCGCTGCTCGGTGACTACGTCCGCCGCGACGATGCGCCGCCGGCGCCGGACGTGACCACGCCCTGGTTCAGCCTGCAGCATCGCCTGGTGATGGAACCTGGCGAAGCCAGCCTGCCCGCTCCCCCCGTGAAGTGAGTCCGCATCCATGAAATCGCTCAAGGGCAAAGTCGCCGTCATCATCGGGGGCGCCGGTGGCATCGGGGCTGCGGCAGCGCGGCTGTTCGCCGAGGCCGGCGCATCTGTCGTGATCACCCATCGTTTCGGCGACGACAAGCACGCCGCGGCCGCCGCCATTATTCACGCGCTGCCGGGCGGGCCGCACGCAGCCTACCCCGTCGATGTCACGCAGACCGCAACACTGGTGACGCTGCGCGACGAGGTGGAGAATGCCTATGGCCGCGCCGATATCCTGATCAACACGTCAGGCTTCACCAAGGCCGTCGCCCACGGCGATCTCGAAGCGCTCGACGACGAACTGATCGACCGGATGTTCCAGGTCAATTGGCGCGGCCAGTTCGCGGCCATTCGTTGCTTCGCGCCCATGCTGAAGGCGTCGGGCGACGGCCTGATCATCTCGATCTCATCCATCGCCGCGATCAACGGCACCGGCTCGTCGATCGCCTATGCCGCCACCAAGGCAGGCATCGATGTGATGACCAAATCGCTCGGCCGCGCACTGGCCCCCGAAGTGCGGGTGATGGGCGTGTCGCCCGGTGCCGTGGAAACCGATTTCGTACCCGGCCGCGGTGCTGCGTTTTACGCCACGGCCGCCGCCGCCACCCCGCTCCGCCGCGTCGCAACGGCCGAGGACATCGCCGAGGCCATCCTCGCCTGCGCCACCCATCTCACCTATTCGACCGGCACCACCATCGTGGTCGACGGCGGCCGGGTTCTGTAGCGCCTGACATTCGCTCCAAGGAAATCAGCATGCGTTCCCCGCTTCCCAAGATCTTCATCACCTGCGCCGTCACCGGCAACCTGACCACGCCGGACCAGACGCCGCATCTGCCGATTACCCCGGAACAGATCGCCGACGCCTGCCTGGGGGCTGCCGAAATGGGGGCCGCCATCACCCATATCCATGTGCGCGACCCGAAAACCGGCCACCCGAGCATGGAGCTGGAGTATTACCAGGACGTCGTCGCCCGCATTCGCGCCAAGAACAGCGATCTCATCTTGAACATCACCACCGGTCCCGGCGGTCGTTTCGTGCCCGATCATGACGAGCCCAAGCGGTTCGGCCCCGGCACCACGCTGATGAACCCCGAAGCGCGCGCCGCCCATATCACGGCGTTGAAACCCGAGATCTGCACGCTCGACCTCAACACCATGAATTCTGGCAAGCAGGTGGTGATCAACACGCCCGGCAATGTCCGCCGCATGGCCAAGGTCATCAACGACGCCGGGGTGAAGCCCGAAATCGAGCTGTTCGACAGCGGCGACATCGCGCTGATGCTCGATCTCGTCACGGACGGCACGCTCAAAGGGCCGCTGCTGACCAGCTTCGTGATGGGCGTGCCCTATGGGTTCCAGCCCAGCCCCGAATCAGTGATCTACGCCCGCAACCTGCTGCCGATGGACGCGCAGTTCACCGCGATCGCCATCGGGCGCAACGCGTTTCCCTATGCAGCGCTCTCCTATTTGTCCGGCGGCCACGTGCGGGTTGGGATCGAGGACGGCGTGTACCTCTCGCGCGGCGTGCTGGCCGAAACCAACGCGCTGATGGTCGAGAAGGCCCGGCGGATCGTGGAAGACCTCGGCGCCCAGATCGCAACACCGCGCGAAGCCCGCGAGATCATCGGGCTCAAGGTATGACCATCACCGCCATTTCCCTGCGGCTCAACGCAAAAGCCGCAGACGCCGCCAGCGTCAAACCCGCCATCGAGATGCGCGAACTCACGCCGGGGCCAGCCGACGTTCTGGTCGAGATCCATGCAGCCGCCGTCAATCCGTCCGACGTGAAGGCGGCCATCGGTATGATGCCTTACGCGGTGTTCCCGCGCACGCCGGGGCGGGATTACGCGGGCGTGGTGATCGACGGCCCCGCGCACATGCTCGGCACCCAGGTGTTCGGCTCGTCCGGCGACCTCGGCATCAGGCGCGACGGCACGCACGCGACGCATCTGGTGGTGGAGGCCGAGGCGGTGGTGGTCAAACCGGCCGGCATCAGCCTCGACGAAGCGGCGGGCATCGGGGTTCCTTTCGTCACCGCACTGGAAGGCTTCCGCCGCGCCGGTTTGCCGAACCAGGGCGACACCGTTCTGATCATGGGTCTCAACGGCAAGGTCGGCCAGGCCGCAGCCCAAATCGCGACCTGGCGCGGCGCACGGGTGATCGGGGTGGTGCGCCGCGCCGAACCCTACGCGGGCCACGCGTCGGCCGAAATCACCGTGGTCGACAGCTCGGCCGGCGACGTGGCAACCGCCGTACGGACGCTGACCGAAGGCCGCGGCTGCACCATCGTGTTCAACACGGTGGGCGATCCCTATTACCAGGACGCGCATAAATCCACCGCCGTGCTCGGCCGACAGATCCTGATCTCGGCGGTCGACAAGATCGTTTCGTTCAATATCTTCGAGTTCTACCGTGGCCGGCACACCTATGTCGGCATCGACACCCTGGCCCTGTCGAGCGCCGAGACTGGCGATGTGCTGCGCGAACTGGTGCCGGGGTTCGCCGATGGCAGCCTCAGGCCATTTCCCATCCAACCCGACGCCATCTTTCCGCTCGCCGATGCAGCCGCGGCCTATCGCATGGTGCTCGGCTCCTCCCGCGATCGGATCATCTTCAACCCGAAAGGCTGACCCCATGCGCCGCCTGTTGCTCGCAGCCCTGATGTTCGCCGTGTCCCTCCCTGCCATGGTGCTTCCCGCCATGGCGCAGACACCGGTCAAGATCGGCACCGGCTTTGGTGTCGGTTTCCTGCCGATGTTCATCGCCGACGAGCTCAAGCTGGTGGAAAAACACGGCAAGGCCGCCGGGCTGAACCTCACCGCCAGCTACATCCGCTTCTCCGGCTCCTCGGCCATGCAGGACGCGGTGCTGTCGGGCTCGGTCGACATGGGCGTGTACGGCGTCGCCGCCATGCTGATTGCCTGGGACAAGGCGCGCGGCACGGGCAGCCAGGTGTTCGGGATCGCCGGCGTGAATTCCACGCCGCTGATCCTGGTCACCAACCAGCCGGCGGTGAAGGACATCACCGAGCTCACGCCCACCGACAGGATCGCCATGCCCGCGCTGATCTCGCCGCAGATGTATGCTTTGCAGATGCTGGCGGAGAAGCGCTTCGGCGCCGCCAACTACGACCACTTCCGCACCCAGGTGGCAGCGCTGCCGCATCCAGAATCGGTCAACGCCCTGCTGTCCGGCGGCACCGAGGTGAAGGCCTATTTCTCCACGCCGCCGTTCACCCAGATCCTGCTCGACAGCGGCCGCGTGCACGCCATCGCCTCCTCGAACGACGCGTTCGGCGGCCGCGCCACCTTCCTGGCACTCGGCGCCACCAAGCGCTATCTCGACGCCAATCCCGCCATGGCCGCCGTGATGGTGGCCGCCTTGCAGGAGGCAGGCGACATCATCCGTGCCGACCCCAAGCGGGCCGCCGAGATCTATCTCAAGGTGGAACCCTCCAAATACCTCGATCAGGCGCGGGTCGAGACCATGCTGAAGGCGCAGCATGACGATTTCGGTATCGAGGTGTCGGGGGTCAAGCAGCTCGCCGACTTCATGGGCCGCATCGGTGGTCTCAGGCGGGTTCCGGCCAGCTATTCCGAGGTGTTCCTGCCGGTGCTGAAGGACACCCCCAGCAACTGATTTTCCCCAACCCCTTGCCGCGTTCGTCCTATATTGGGGTGAACCAACGGGCGGGACGATGGCCATGGCGAACGAGCAGATCGCGGCGGGCGCGCAACACCGGATTGTCGTGGTGGGCGGAGGCGCTGCGGGGCTCGAGCTTGCGACCGCGCTGGGCAACCGCTTCAAGGGCGGCAGGCGGGCGCAGGTCACCTTGGTGGAGAAAGCGCGCACCCATCTGTGGAAGCCGCTGCTGCATTCCGTGGCAGCCGGCAGCCTGGACCGCGCGCAGCACGAGCTGAACTATCTGGCGCAGGCGCATTGGCATCATTTCACCTATCGCTTCGGCGCGATGCGCGGGCTGGACCGGGCGCGCAAGATGGTCCTGCTCGACGCCACGGTGGATGAGGAAGGCCGCGAGATCACGAAGCCCTCGGAACTGCCCTACGACACGCTGGTGATCGCGGTCGGCAGTGTCACCAACGACTTCGGCACCCCTGGTGCTGCGGAATTCGCCGTGCCGCTGGAAACCGCAGCCCAGGCCTCACGCTTCAACCGCCGCCTCGTCAACGCCTGCCTGCGTGCCAACGCGCAGCAGGACCCGATCCGGCCGGGGCAGCTGCACATCGCCATCATCGGCGCCGGCGCCACCGGCACCGAGCTTGCAGCCGAACTGCACCGGACCATCCGCTCCGTGGTGGCCTACGGGCTCGACCGCATCGATCCGGCGCGCGACATCCGCATCGTGCTGGTCGAGGCCGCCCCGCGCATCCTGCCCGCCCTGCCCGACCGTATCTCGGCGACCACGGCGGGTCTTTTGCAAAAGATGGGGGTCGAGATCCGCACTGGAACCAAGGTCGCGGAGGTGCGCGCCGACGGTGTGGTACTGGAAGGCGGCGAGGTTATCCCCGCCGAACTCGTGGTGTGGTCGGCTGGTGTGAAGGCACCCGATTTCCTGCACGAGATCGCAGGCCTCGAGACCAACCGCATCAACCAGCTGGTGGTGGAGCAAACCCTGCAGACCACGCGCGACCCCACCATCTTCGCCATCGGCGACTGCGCCGCCTGCCCGCGGCCCGGCTTTGCCGCCCCGGTGCCGCCGCGCGCCCAGGCGGCGCACCAGCAGGCAAGCCATATGCTGCGCCAGATCGAACGGGTGATGGACGCCAGGCCGCCGGAGCCGTTCGTCTACCGAGACTTCGGCTCCCTGGTCTCACTCGGCCGCTATTCCACCGTCGGCAGCCTGATGGGTTTCGTGGTCGGCAAAAGCCTGTTCATCGAAGGTTATTTCGCCAGACTGATGTATCGCAGCCTCTACAAGATGCACCAATCCGCCCTGCACGGCCACGGCCCGGTGTTCTGGCGAACGCTCGCGAGCCTGTTTTCACAGCGCGCCGATCCGGAAGTGAAGCTGCACTGATACCAGCCCACCTTGATGCTGACTCTTCCAGCGTCAAGGTGGGCTGGTATCGCGCGCCGGGCTGGCCGGCGGCGGCGCGCAGAATATAACTCATGCCAAATCGCCCGCGACAGGCCGCAGGGAGCAGCCGGTCCGAGAGCAAATGAAATTTATTGTGCGGACGCGAAGAGTTGTTGGAAGTTTTCTAACGCGGCATTAATATTTTGCTGAACGAAGGAGATCCGCAATGTCCGACACGTCCGGCGACCAGGCTGTCGCCACGCTTGCCGCCGCCATCATCTCCATCCGTCGCGACGCCTCGGTGCCGGGTGTTCGCGATGCACTGCGCGACGCGCAATATTTACTGCAGCCTGCCCCTGCCTCGCCCGATTACAAAAGCTGGAAGGCCTCGTTCCTGCCCGAGGACATCAAGCGGCCGGGCTGACCAGATCGAGCGCCACCGCTTCCGCAACCTTGATCCCATCCACGCCGGCGGACAGAATTCCGCCGGCATACCCCGCACCCTCCCCGGCGGGATAGAGCCCCTTGGTATTGAGGCTCTGAAAATCGGCACCGCGGGTGGTCCGCACAGGTGCTGAGGTGCGAGTCTCCACGGCGGTCATCACGGCATCGTCCATCGCATAGCCTTCGATCTGCCGCGCGAATGCGGGCAACGCCTCGCGGATCGCGGCGACCGCGAAATCCGGCAGGCACAATGACAGGTCGGTTGGTTTCACCCCGGGGCGATACGAAGGCGTCACGCTGCCGATCGCCGTGCTGGGGCGGCCTGCCAGGAAATCTCCCACCAGTTGCACCGGTGCGGCATAGGTGCCGCCTCCGGCCGCGAACGCCCGCTCTTCCCAATGCCGCTGGAAGGCGACGCCGGCCATCACACCGCCGGGGAAATCATCCGGTGCGATCCCCACCACCAGCCCCGAGTTCGCATTGCGCTCGTTGCGCGAATACTGGCTCATCCCGTTGGTGACGACGCGGCCAAGTTCGGAAGTTGCCGCCACCACCGTGCCGCCCGGGCACATACAGAAACTGTAGACTGTGCGGCCTTGTTCGGCGCCGGTGCCGACGCAGTGATGCACCAGCTTGTATTCGGCTGCCCCCAGCTTCGGGTTACCGGCGAAATCGCCCCATCGGTTGCGGTCGATCAGCGATTGCGGGTGCTCAATGCGCACACCGATCGAGAACGGCTTGGCCTCCACATGCACACCCTGGCGTTCCAGCATCGCGAATGTGTCCCGCGCGCTGTGGCCGATGGCGAGCACCACATGGTCGGCCGCGATCGTCTCGCCGCTCGCCAGCACCACGCCTTGCATTTGCCCGGCTCCAAGCTCATCTCGCTCGATCAGCAGGTCGACCACCTCGGCGCCGAAGCGGTATTCGCCCCCCAGCCCCTCGATCGTCGCCCGCAGTCGCTCCACCATCGTGACCAGGCGGAACGTGCCGATATGCGGGTGTGCTGCGGTCAGGATCTCCTCCGGCGCTCCGGCGCGGACGAATTCCTCCAACACTTTGCGGCCAAGATGATCCGGGTCCTTGATCTGGCTCCACAGCTTGCCGTCGCTGAACGTGCCGGCGCCGCCCTCGCCGAACTGCACGTTGCTGGCAGGGTCCAGCACGCCGCGCCGCCACAGGGCCCAGGTGTCCTGAGTGCGTTCGCGCACCACGCGGCCGCGCTCCAGGATCAGCGGGCGGAACCCCATCTGCGCCAGCAGCAGCCCCGCAAACAGGCCGCAAGGCCCGGTGCCGATCACCACGGGCCGATGGGCGAGATGGTCGGGCGCCTGGGCCACGAAGCGATAGGCGATGTCAGGCGCCGGCCGCACGCCTGGCCGCGCCGCCAGCCGGGCGGTGGACGCCGCATCCGACAGCGTCACGTCCACGCTATAGGTGAAGCGGATGGCACTTCGCTTGCGCGCGTCCACGGCGCGGCGAAACACGCGCATGTCGGCGAGCAGTCCGGCGTCCGCACCAAGCCGCTCGCACACGGCCGCCCGCAAGGCCGCCTCGTCGTGGTCGAGCGGAAGCCGTATCTCTGTCAGACGAAGCATGGGCTGGGGCATGGCACCGGTGTACAACGCCGCGTCGCCTCCGCAAACCCATAGGAAAGCAACGTATGGATCTGCTGGCGGCCTTCCGCGTCTTCATCCGCATCTCCGAGACCGGCAGCTTTTCGGCCGTGGCGCGCGAGGCCGGCACCACCCAGCCCGCCGTCTCCCGCCAGATCGCGGCCCTGGAAGACCATCTGTCCGCCCGCCTGCTCCAGCGCAGCACCCGCGGCCTGACGCTGACGGAGGACGGCCGCGAACTGCTGCCGCACGCAAGGCTGGTGGTGGAGGCGGTCGAGGAGAGCGAGGCAGCCGTCGGCCGCGGCCGCGCCGCACCCGCAGGCCTGGTGCACCTCGGCTGTCCGGGCGTGTTCGGCAGGCTCTATGTCGCCCCCCGCCTGCCGCGCCTGTTGGAACGCTATCCGCAGATGTCGATCGATCTCGCGATGTCCGACTCGGTGGTGGACATGGTCCAGGAAGGTCTCGACCTGTCGATCCGCGTGGGCGACGTGTCGGACCCGACGCTGATCACAAGGCGCATCGGCGTAACCTCGGCTATTCCCGTGGCCAGCCATGAATATCTGTCCCGCCATCCCGAGCCGCAGCACCCGAGCGAGCTCTCCCACCACGAGTGCATCCTGTTCAACCGGCTGCCCAACGCCGACCAATGGCATTTCGTCGGCGCCGAGGGCCCGATGACGGTGCGCGTGTCCGGCCGCATGCGCACCAACGACATCGAGGCGGTGGTGGAGGCGGCCCTCGGCGGCCTCGGCGTTGCGATGGTGCCAACCTGGATGCTGCGCGATTCCGCCACCCGTCACCGCCTCCGCCCGATCCTGACCAGTTGGCAACCCCGCCGGCGGCCGATCTTCGTCGTTTACCCCTCACGCCGCTTCCTGGCGCCGCGCACCCGCGCCGTGATCGACTTCCTGGTCGAGGAGTTCCATGTTGATCCCATCGTCTCGCCCGGAGGCGAGACGAGCTGATGCATGACCCCTCGCCCATAGGCGAGACGAGCTGATGCACGACCTCTCGCCCGCAGGCGAGACGAGCTGATCAACCTTTGAAGGCTTCCGATCATGAAGCTCCTCGTTCTCGGCGGCACAGCGTGGCTGGGCCGCGCCATCGTCGAGGCAGCGCTCGCCGGCGCCCATGAGGTGACCTGCCTCGCCCGCGCCCGCTCCGGCCCTGCGGCAAGCGGCGTCACCTTCGTTTCAGCGGACCGCGACACGCCGGACGCCTATACAGCAATCGCCGGCCAACACTGGGACGCGGTGATCGACCTGGCCCGCCAACCCGGCCATGTCCGCCAGGCGACGGCAGCGCTCTCAGCCCGCGCCGACCGCTACGTGTTCATCTCCTCGGTCAGCGTCTACGCCGACCAAGCCACCCCCGGCCAGGACGAGCAAGCCCCCCGCCTCGAAGCCCTCGCACGGGACGCGATGGCCGGTGCCGAGGACTACGGCGCCGCCAAGGTCGCCTGCGAGGACCATGTCCTGGCAGCATTCGGCCCCGCCCGTGCCCTGGTGCTGCGGCCAGGGCTGATCGCCGGCCCAGGCGATCCCTCCGACCGTACCGGCTACTGGCCCTGGCGGTTTGCCCACCCCGCGGCCAACGACGGCCGCGTGCTGGTGCCTGATGCCCCAGAGCTGCCCACCCAGATGATCGACGTGCGCGACTTCGCCGGCTGGATCGCGACCAGCGTGGAGCGTCGCCTGTCCGGCGTGTTCGATGCCGTGGGCAGCCGGTGCAGCCTGCCGGATCACCTGGCCCTGGCCCGCGCGGTCGCCGGCCACACCGGCCCGGTCATACCCCGGTCGCCGGACTGGCTCACAACCCGCGGGGTCGCCCATTGGTCCGGGCCAAACTCCCTGCCGCTGTGGCTGGCGCTGCCGAAATTCGCGGGCTTCATGGCGCGGCCTGCCACAGCCGCCCGCGCCGAGGGCCTGAAGCTGCGCCCACTCGAGGCCACGCTGGCCGACACGCTCGCCTGGGAACTGGCACAGCCCGCCGGACGAACCCGGCAGGCCGGGCTGCCCGACACGTTCGAGCTAGGTTTGCTGGACGAAATTCGCGGCCCTGCCTGAGCCCGTAAGGCCCAGCGCCAGGTCGACATAGGTTTACTTGCATATATGTTCCCGAAACCGCGATAACACCGCGATGAACATGCTGGTCCCAAGGTATGACCCGCTCGACGGCGACCCTTCGCGGGGCGGTCAGCGGCTGCGGCTGTCGATCGATGTGGTGCACGACCTAGTATGCCCCTGGTGTTTCCTGGGCCTTCGCCGCCTGATGCGCACCTTGACCAACCGCCCAGACATCGGCTTCGACCTAGTCTGGCGCCCCTTCCTGCTGAACCCCGACATGCCCCGCGCCGGCATGGCGCGGGCCGACTATGTGATGCGAAAATTCGGCGGCGAGGAACGCGCCCGCCGCCTGTACGGCTCGATCTCCGAAATCGGCCGCGCCGAGGGACTGGCCTTCCGCTTCGACCGCATCCGCCGCACCCCCTCCTCGATCGACGCGCACCGCTTGGTCCGCTTCGGCGCCGGCATGGGTCGCGGCGCGGCGCTGGTGGAAGCCCTGTTCTCCGCCCATTTCACCGAGGGGCGCGACATCGGTGACCACCAGGTGCTGGCCACCATCGCCGGCGAATGCGGGCTCGACCCCTCCTCCGCCGCCGCCTTCCTGCACAGCGACGCGGAGGCCGACATCATCCACGCCGAGAATCTGCGCGCCCACCGCCTCGGCATCAACGGCGTTCCCTGCTTCGTTATCGCCGGCCGCCACGCCATCGCCGGCGCCCAGGAGCCGGAGGTGATCGAACGCCTGCTCGACGTCGCCATCGTCGAGGGCGAGGAGGGCTGACCGGCCCGCCGGCGGCAAGACCCACCCCGGAGCACGCGAACGTATGACTACCATCCTGGTAGCCGCCGGCCATTCCAGCAGCGGGCTTGTGCTGTAGGCGGGCGACACGCTGAGCGTGACCAGCGGCGGATCGGTCACCGGCACCGTGTTGAATGGCGGGACGCTGACGGTGTCGTCGGGCGGGACAGCGACCGGCAAAGTGATCAGCAGCGGGGGTGTGGAACTCGTTTCCAGCGGGGCAGTCGACACCGCCACAATTTTCGGCCGCTCGGCGATCGCCGCCAGGATGGCGCGGGTCCAGTCCCCATCGGCAGGAGTTGGCGCGGTTCTCAGAACTGCGCCGGTTGTGGCCGCGGTGCGCTGCCAGGGCAGCACGTTGCTGGGAAATTCCGCGTCGATCACCAGGATGGCATCGCCCGCGCGCAACTGCGGCTCGATCGCCCGGGCCGCGGTGCTGAGGCCGTAGCTCGCCGCGGGGATAACCGTATAGCCATCCGCGTCGCCTCCGAACCGCTCGGCGGCAAGCCCGCGGATGCGGTCGGCGTCGGCAAAGAAATCCTCAGCGCCGCGGCCCGGGCGATCGAGCTGTTCAGTTGCGGCGCGTTGGACGCACAGTTGAGGTAACAAACCCCCGCCGGGATCGAGAACCGATGCCGCTGCGACGGGATCGGCCCCACGATTTCATCCGTCATGCCATGGCTCTATCGATGGCGGCGATCTGCGGCGGCGTGAGCCGCAGACCCAGTTTGGTACGACGCCACACCACGTCCTCGGCCCGGCTGGCCCATTCGTAGGCGGCCAAGTAGCGCAGCTCGGCGTCGGTCAAGTCTGCCCCGTGGCACTCCCCGAGATCTGCCACGCAGGTGGCACCGTCCAGCAGCAGCCAGGCCTTGGTGCCATAGGCGCGCGCCAGCCGCGTGGCGGTGGCGGGCGCCAGCCACGGGTGGTCCGCTTGCAGGCGTGCCACCAGGGCGACAAATCCTTCGCGCGGAAAATCGCCGCCAGGCAACGCCGCGCCCGCGGTCCAACCGGCTGCAAGGCCGTGCGGTTTGGGCAGATGCGGGGCCAGCCGTTCGAGCGCCGCTTCGGCAAGCCTGCGATAGGTCGTGATCTTGCCGCCGAACACGCTCAGCGCGGTGGCCTCCCCCTCCGGCGCATCCAGCGTCAGCACATAGTCGCGCGTGGCCTCCTGGGCCGCACTGGCGCCGTCGTCATACAGAGGCCGCACGCCGGAATAGGTCCACACCACCTGCTCGCGCGTCACCGGCACCCGGAAATATTCGCTTGCGCCGGCACAGAGATAGGCGATCTCACCCTCGCTCGCATGCACATCGGCGGGGTCACCTTGGTAGTCCTGGTCGGTGGTGCCGATCAGCGTGAAGTCCCGCTCATAGGGAATGGCAAAAAAGATGCGGTTGTCAGCATTCTGGAAGATGTAGCAGCGGTCGTGCGAATACAGCCGCGGCACCACGATATGGCTGCCCTGGACCATGCGCACCTTCGCATTCGTGTTAGCTCGCAACACCTGACCCAACACCCGCGCCACCCAGGGCCCGGCGGCGTTCACCAGCGCTCGCGCATGCACATGGCTCTCAAAGCCGTCCTCCGCCTGCAGCACCAGATGCCACAGCCCCGCTTCCCGGCTCGCTGAAACGCAGCGGGTGCGCGGCGCGATCACCGCACCCCGGTCGGCGGCATCACGCGCATTCAGCACCACCAACCGGCTGTCCTCTACCCAGCAGTCGGAATATTCGAACCCCTTGGTGAACTCAGGCTTCAGCACGCCGTCATCGAGCCTGCGGGTGATGGTGGCGGGCAGCAGCTTGCGGCCGCCGATATGGTCGTAAAGGAACAGCCCAAGCCGCAGCAGCCAGGCCGGACGCAGGCCGCGGTGATGCGGCAGCACGAAGCGCAGCGGCCAGATGATATGCGGTGCGATGCCCCACAGCACCTCGCGCTCCTGCAGCGCCTCGCGCACCAGGCGGAACTCGAAGTGCTCCAGGTAGCGCAGCCCGCCATGCACCAGCTTGGTGGAGGCCGAGGACGTGCCGGAACCGAGATCGCCCTGCTCGCACAACGCCACGCTCCAGCCGCGGCCGACCGCATCGCGCGCAATGCCGCACCCGTTGATCCCGCCGCCGATCACGGCGATGTCGAAAACCTGCTCGTTCATCCAAGGCACCCCCGGCGCCACCTCCGGCGGCAGCGCCAGATAATGCCGATTGCGGCGCAAACCCCCAAACATCGCCCTCGACATTGCCTCACACATTGACAGAATTGCGGCAGGGCTCGATACCGCCGCCCTCTTGTAACGGAAACCAGCGCCATGGCGGTTCACGCCTTCATCTTCCCCGGCCAGGGCAGCCAGATCGTCGGAATGGGGCGCGATCTCGCCGCAGCCTTCGGCGGGGCGCGCGAGATTTTCCAGGAGGTCGACGACACGCTGGGGCAGAAACTGTCCAAGCTGATGTTCGAAGGCCCGCCCGAGGAGCTGACCCGCACCGAGAACACCCAACCGGCGCTGATGGCCCATTCCATGGCGGCCCTGCGCGTGCTGGAGACCGAAGGCGGCTTCAAGCTCGCCGATAGAGCCGTGCTGGTGGCCGGCCACTCGCTGGGCGAATACACCGCTCTGGCCGCAGCTGGCAGCTTCACCCCCGCCGCTGCCGCTCGACTGCTCCGCCTGCGAGGCGAGGCGATGCAAAAGGCAGTGCCGCCTGGCGAAGGTGCCATGGCCGCACTGCTGGGTGCCGAAATCGGCCTGGTCCGCGAAATCTGCGAAGCCGCCCGCGAGAACGAAGTGGTGGACGTTGCAAACGACAACGGCGGCGGCCAGGTGGTCATCTCCGGCCACAAGACAGCGGTCGACCGCGCCATCGAGATCGCCAAAAGCCGCGGCGTGAAGCGCGCTTTGCTGCTGCCGGTCTCAGCCCCCTTCCATTGCAGCCTGATGCAGCCGGCCGCCCATGCCATGCAAGACGCCCTCGGCCGCACGCCCCCCCTGGCGCCCCGCGTGCCCCTGGTCGCCAACGTCAGCGCCGCCAAGGAAACCGCCCCCGCCGAGATCACCCGCCTGTTGATCGAACAGGTCACCGCCACGGTGCGCTGGCGCGAAAGCGTGATCGCCATGGCCGCCATGGGAGTCGACAGCTTCATCGAAATCGGTGCCGGCAAGGTGCTCACGGGTCTGATCCGCCGCATCCTGCCCGACGCTGCCACCGCCTCGGTCGGCACACCCGCCGAGATCGAAGCCTTGCTCAAAACATTGGTCTAGGGAGAGCGCCATGTTCCGCCTCGACGGCAAGACCGCGCTGGTCACCGGCGCCTCCGGCGGCATCGGCGCCGGCATCGCCCGCGCGCTGCACGCCCAGGGCGCCACCGTCGTGCTGTCCGGCACCCGCGCCGACGCGCTGGAAACCCTCGCCCACGAACTGGCGGAGCGTGCGTTCGTCTGCCCCGCCGATCTCAAAGCCCCCGAAGCAGCCGACGCGCTGATCGCAGCCGCTGAAGCCGCCGCCGGCTCGCTCGCCATCCTGGTCAACAATGCAGGCCTCACCCGCGACATGCTGGCACTGCGCATGAAGGACGAGGATTGGCAGACGGTCCTCGACGTCGATCTCTCGGCGCCGTTCCGCCTCGCCCGCGCCGCTCTGCGCGGCATGCTGCGCAGGCGAGCAGGCCGCATCATCGGCATCGGCTCCATCGTCGGCGCCACCGGCAACCCGGGCCAAGCCAACTACGCCGCTGCCAAGGCCGGGCTGGTCGGCATGACCAAGGCCTTGGCGCAGGAAGTCGGCAGCCGCGGCATCACCGTCAACATGGTCGCCCCCGGTTTCGTGCAGACCCGGATGACCGATGTGCTGAACGAGACACAAAAGGTGAAGCTGACCGAGTCGATTCCGCTCGGCCGACTCGGCCGGCCCGCGGACATCGCAGCGGCAGTGGTGTATCTTGCCAGCGACGAGGCTGGCTGGGTTACCGGCGCCACGCTGCACGTCAACGGCGGGATGGCGATGCTCTAACTTAAACGCGCCAGCTGAATTGGCGCGTGTCATAAAACCATGCTAACCGCCGTCCGTAACGGTGGGCTTGGTGAGTTTTTATTAATCCAGCCCAGAACGCAGCCAGGAGTTGAGTGGACATGAGCGATATCGCTGAACGCGTTAAAAAGATCGTTGTCGAGCATCTCGGCGTCGAAGAAGCCAAGGTGACCCCCGAGGCGTCGTTCATCGATGACCTGGGCGCGGATAGCCTGGACACGGTGGAACTCGTGATGGCCTTCGAAGAGGCCTTCAGTGTCGAAATCCCCGAAGACGCCGCCGAAAAGATCGGCACCGTCAAGGACGCGATCGACTACATCGAGAAGCAGAAAGCCGCATAAACAGCGGTTATGGACGGGATGAAGATGGTGCAGATGCGGCGTGTGGTCGTGACCGGCATGGGCATCGCATGCCCGCTCGGCATCGGAGTGTCTTACGTCTGGAAGCGGTTGCTCGCTGGCGACAGCGGGATTTCCGCCATCCAGTCATTCGATACGACGGAAATGACGGCCAAGATCGCAGGACAGATCCCGCAGGGTGCCAAGGAGGATGGTCGGCTCGACATGGCCGACTGGATCCCCTCCAAGGACATCAAGAAGATGGATAAGTTCATCCAGTTCGCCATGGTCGCCGCCTCCGAGGCGGTCGAGGACAGTGGCTGGACGCCCGAGACCGACGACGATCGTTGCGCCACCGGCGTGATGATC
The DNA here is from genome assembly GCA_025352665.1 of Rhodospirillales bacterium. GTDB lineage: Bacteria > Pseudomonadota > Alphaproteobacteria > Acetobacterales > Acetobacteraceae > CAIQQQ01. Next base: position 53,895 of record JANXSM010000049.1, read on the forward strand.
GGCTCCGGCATCGGCGGGCTCGAAACCATCTACGATGCCGCCCTGCTGATGCACGAGGGCAAAACGCGCCGCCTGTCGCCGTTCTTCATCCCCTCGGCGCTGATCAACCTGGCGTCGGGCCATGTTTCGATCAAATATGGCTTCAAAGGCCCCAACCACGCTGTTGTCACCGCCTGCGCCACCGGCGTGCACGCAATCGGCGACGCGGCCCGCCTCATCATGTGGGGTGATGCCGACGTGATGGTCGCCGGCGGCGCCGAAGCGGCGGTCAACAAGATCGGCATCGCCGGCTTCTGCGCCTCCCGCGCGCTCTCCACCGCCTTCAACGACACACCCGCGAAAGCTTCCCGTCCGTGGGACCGCGACCGCGACGGTTTCGTCATGGGCGAAGGCGCCGGCGTGGTGGTGCTCGAGGAATACGAGCACGCCCGCAAACGCGGCGCCAAGATCTACGGTGAAGTCTGCGGCTACGGCATGTCCGGCGACGCGCACCACATCACCGCCCCCGCCGAAGGCCACGACGGCGCCTTCCGCGCCATGAAGGCGGCCCTACGCAACGGCGGCATCAACCCCGAGCAGGTCGACTACATCAACGCCCACGGCACCTCCACGCCACTCGGCGACGATCTCGAGCTGCAGGCGGTGGAGCGATTCTTCGGCGACCATGCCTCAAAACTCGCGATGTCCTCCACCAAGTCCGCCACCGGGCATCTACTGGGGGCGGCCGGCGCGATCGAGGCGGTGTTCTCGCTCATGGCACTGCGCGACCAGGTGGTGCCGCCCACGCTCAACCTGGAAAACCCGTCGACCGAAAGCGTGATCGACCGCGTGCCGCTGGTGGCCCAGGATCGCAAGGTGGACATCGTGCTGTCGAACAGCTTCGGCTTCGGTGGCACCAACGCCTCCATCCTCTTCAAGAAAGCGGCCTGAGAGCCGGGCCCGCCGCCATGCGCAGCGTGCTCACCTTTCTTGCCGTCGTCGCAGGCCTCCTGGTGATCGTGGCCGGCGGCGCCATGTACGGCATCAGCCGCTATAACGCCCCAGGCCCGCTCGCCGTCGCCAGGCCCCTCGTCATTATGCACGGCTCGCCGGAAGCGGTGGCGGACCAGCTGGCGGAAACCGGCGTGATCGACGCAGTCATGCCGTTCCGAGTGGCCACTCTCGTAACGTCCGGCAAGGGCCCGCTGCACGCCGGCGAATACACCTTCCCGCAACACGCCAGCCTGTCGGACGTGCTGGTCATTCTACGCAGCGGCAAACCCGTGCAGCACAAGCTGACCATCCCAGAAGGCCTCACCGCCTTCCAGATCGCCCGCATCTTCGAACGCGCCCCAGCGCTGGACGGTGAAATCCCCAAGCTCGGCGAGGGCGAGGTCCTGCCCCAAACCTACGCCTACACCTTCGGCACCAGCCGCCTGACCATGCTCGACCGCGCCCGAGCGGCGATGAACCGCGCCCTGGCACAGGCATGGGACGCGCGCGCAGAAAACCTGCCACTGGCCACCCCCCGCGAAATGCTTACCCTGGCCAGCATCGTCGAACGCGAAACCGCCCGCCCCGAGGAACGCGCGCACATAGCAGCCGTCTTCCTCAACCGACTGGCCAAAAGGATGCGCCTGCAATCAGACCCAACCGTCGCCTACGCCGTCAGCAACGGCCAGGCCACCGCAGACAAAAGCCTCACCAAAGCCGACCTCGATACCAATAACCCCTACAACACCTACGTCATCCCAGCCCTGCCCCCCGGCCCCATCGACAGCCCCGGCCTCGCCTCCCTGCAAGCCGTCGCCCGCCCCCTGGTCTCGGACGACATCTACTTCGTCGCCGACGGCACCGGCGGCCACGTCTTCGCCGCCACACTCGAAGAACATAACCGCAACGTCGCGAAGTTCAGGCTGCAGACCCACTGAGACCCGGATGTCCGGCTGCGCCGGAATGGCCTTCGGCCCGAGCAGGGCGCTGCCCTGCACCCGCCAGAGGCAGTGCCTCTGGACACCAATCGTTTAAGGCATGTCTCTGCGTGAGGAGGGGGTCATACCCGCGGGTTGTGACCACCCGCGGG
>JANXSM010000117.1 GCA_025352665.1 Rhodospirillales bacterium
TGACATGGAGGGGAGTGGCTGGTGGTTCTGACGGCTTCTGATGTGGTGAAAGCGGCGGGATGATCGACCGCGCGTTTTCCTTCGAGGAACTCTGGCGTTCATGGCTGCACCTGACTTGGTCAACCTCTCCGGCCTGATGGACGACGCCAAGTGCTTCGCCTTCGTGCGCCATCAGCGCTGGCCAGAGGGCGTGCATTGCCCCGGTTGCGGCAGCCCTGCGGTGGTCCGGGACGGGTGCGACGACACGCAGCCGGCTCGGCAGCGGTATCGGTGTAAGGTCTGCGCATCCCGCTTCGACGATCTCACCGATACGGTGCTGGCCGGGCACCACCAGCCTTTGCGGATGTGGGTCTTGTGCCTTTACTTCATGGGGCTGAACCTTTCCAACCAGCAGATCGCCAAGGAGTTGGGCCTTTGCGGGTCTGACGTTCAGGCCATGACGGAGCAGCTGCGCCGCGGCTTGGCCGCCAAGACCCCGGCGGTGACGCTCAAAGGTGAGGTGGAGATCGACGAGGTCTACGTCGTGGCCGGGCACAAAGGCCAGCCGGCGGCTGTTGCCAAAAGGGGCGGCTCGGGCGCTGCCGCAAGCTGGCAGGCGCGCCGGGACGCGGCACGCTGGAAAAGGACAAGCCACCGACCCTCGGCCTGATCCAGCGCGGGGGCCAGGTCGTGTTGCGCATGCTGGCCAACGTGCAGCAGAGGACGATCGAGCCGATCATCAAGGCGGCCGTCACCCCGGGCACCCTCGTCCACACGGACGAATATAGCATCTACGCCCGCCTGCCGACCTGGGGCTATGGGCACAAGACCGTCTGCCACGCCCGAGGCGAGTATGCCCGCGACGAGGACGGGGATAAGTTCTACGAGGTTCACGTCAACACCATGGAAGGCTTCTGGTCGTTGTTGCGCTCCTGGTTGCGACCGCACCGGGGCATCTCGCAGGACAAGTTGCCGCTTTATCTCGGCTTCTTCCAGTTTGTGCACAACGCGCGCCGGCGCGGCAAAGCCCTGCTTGGCGCCCTCATCGCCGCGCTCGTTAGATGTAGCGGCGCGCAATGATGTACGGCCCGACGCGCAATCAAGGGCATTTTCTGACGCACATTAGCTGAGACTGGAGCAGGTGTCCGACGCACGCTCTTTGAGAATGAACGCACGATCGGTGAGATGGACGCGAGATCGGCCGGCTCGACGCACAATGGTTGAGACTCATGTCGGCAGCCCGGCGGCGCGCATTTCGTCCATCAGTTCCTGCGAGCGGCCTGCATCGAGGTCGCCGCGGAGCAGTCGACGGATTTCGGCGGGCTTGGCGTCGAACTGCTCGACGAGGCTGCGCAGATCGTAGCCGTTGCGGGTCAGCTGTGGTTCGAGGTCGTTGAGCTGACTGGACAGGACCGCCTCCACGACGCCGGCGTCGATCGGCTTGGCGCCGATCTCGAACCCGGCCTCGAACGCGCGCACCAGGTGCTGGCCGATCTGCAACGGGGTCTTCAGCTTGGCGGCCAGCAGCGTGGCCGCCTCGTCGGTCAGCACGTCGTCGGGCGCCACGCTTTCGTCGAGCGACGCCCTCAGCACCCAGTCGATGTAATCGCGCTGCCGGTCGCGCAGCCCGCCGAACTCGAACACGGTCGTGCGGTCGCCGATCTCCTCCATCTTCGGCCGGCGCAGGTCGTTCTTGAGCTTGGGGTGCCCGACCAGCACGATCGACAGTTGCCCGCCACCCTCGGCCACAAGCTCAATGAGGCGCTTCAGCGCCGTAAGCGTCTTCGGATGCAGGTCATGGGCATCGTCGATGAACAGCGCCACGGGCTTCTTGGCGCGCCGGAACAACTCCTGCAGGTCGCGCTCCCGCCGTTCGGACTGGCTGGATATCTTGACCGTCTTCTCGGGCGTCAGATCGTAGAACAGGGCGGCCAGCAGCAGCGGCACGCTGATCTTCGCCTTGTCCACCGACAGCGAGCGCGACACGATGACCCGTCCGTCCCGTTCGAGGTCTGCACGCAGGCGACGCGACAGGATCGTCTTGCCCGACCCGATGACGGCGGTCAGCGCGATCAGCCGGCCGCCCATGATTGCCGCCCGGATGTCGCGCGACACCTGGGCATGATGCTCGGTCTCGAAGAAGCCGGCATCGATCGGCGGCCGGGCCAGGCCGTAGTGCCGCATGACCTCGGTGAGCATCAGCCAACGCCTCCTCTGCGCCCCTGCGGGAAGCGTTCGCGCACCGCCGCGAGAATCTCGGGGCGCGCCAAGGTCCCGCTCAGCAGCGCATCGATGAAAGCCCTGTCGTCGTCGGATAGTTTGCCAAGCGGCAGCCTGACCTCGTCGGCAATCGCGCGCCGGGCGGCGATCGGACTGGCAAAGACGAGTTCGTGGAATGGGTCTGGATCACGGAACGGCCGCACCGGGACGTTTGCAGGCCCCGCCTGCCGCCGGGTGCCGAGCATGATCACGCCGTCCTCTCCCGACAGCGCCGAACGGGGCAGCGCGAGCTTGCCGGCAAGCGCGCCCACCTCGTCGGCACGGACCTCGCGCCGCGACTTGCGGTGCTTGCGGTAGCGGTGCAGCGGGATCGGGCCGCCGACCGGCAGGAACGGCCCGCTGCGCTCCTCGCCGTGCTCGACCCATAATTCCTGGTCGAACAGGCCCCACCAGACCACGACCGTCTCGCCAGCGAATTCGGGATCGACCTCATAGGTGACGCCCGCGACGGTCAGGCGGCAGTCGATGCCGACCAGGCGTCGCTCCGGTTCGCGCGCAAAGGCGCAAAACCGCTCCCAGGCGCACATCTGCTGGACGCCATCAGCCGGCAGGTGCGCCAGCCAGTCGTCGATGCGCGAATGCGGCTCAGACCGATGGTCGCCGCGGTTGTAGGTGGCGATGAAGCGCGCCAGCCAGCGGTTCGCCTCTTCTTCGGTCGCGGGCTCATGGAAGTGATAGAGCGTCTCGTGCGCGTCCTTTACGGTGCGGAACGGCCGCTCCACCTTGCCCTTGGCGCGCGCCGTCGTGCGCCGGCCATCGGACCCGGCGGGCATGTGCGTCATGACCTCCACGCCCAGGCTTTCCATAACGCGCTTGAACACGGCCGATTTCGCGACCGGCCCGTTGTCGAGATAGATCGCGATGGGGATGCCCTGGAACGGATCGGCCTCGCTTTGTTCAGCCGTCTTGCGGGACATGGCGTTGAACAGGAAGCGCAGCGCCGTCTCGGCGTCTTCGCCATAGACGCAGCGGTATTCCTGATAGGCGACGCCCGAACGGTCATCGACGACGGAGAACAGCATCAAAGTCGGCGCACCCTGCCGGTCCGCGTCGATCCATGCCGGCGCCTTCAACTGCTTCAAGTCCGACGGGCTCATGTCGAAGTGCCATAGCGCGTTCGAATGCTCGGCCTGGTAGCGAACCGCGGGCGGCTGGCGGATCATCCGTTCGTGGTCATAGCCGAGGCGCTTGAGGTGGCGATTGACGGTGGAGGCGGTCAGCCTTCCCGGCGTGAGTTTTTGAAAACCGTCCGGCGTGTCGACGCCGTGCTCCGTCAACAACTGCAAGATGCGCACCGTGGACAGATGGCAGCCCTTCTTGTTGGTCGTCCTGACCTTCATGGCAGCGACGATCTCACACCATCGCTGGATTTCGGGTGGCGGCATCGATCGTGGACGGCCATGGTCGGTCCGGTGCGCGTCTTTCGCGCGGCGCTCGCCGCGCAGCAGGCGATACAGCGTGGCCCGGCTGATGGCGTAAAGCTGTGCCGTGGATTGCATGAGAATGCCACGCTCGGGATGTCGCCCCGGCAGCGTTGATAGACGACGACGAAGGGCCGCAAGCGCCTCGACAGGTAATGCATTCCCCATGGGCATCACGCGCCGGTCGCGTGGGTGCGATGCCGTGACGCTTGCGGTGGCTTGGTCCGCGGCTTCGCTCGCGAACCGGGGCGATAGGTGCCATCGAGGATCGCCTGGCCTGTGGCCTTCGGCGTTCCGTCTCCGTTGACGTAGGCATACAGCGTGGTGGTGGTCAGGCTGAGCCGCGCGGCCACCTCGACCGCAACAGCTTTGCGGTCCGCCATTGCCGACATCGCCATCATCAGCGTGGCGCGGTCCATTTTGCGTGGCCGCCCGCCCATGCGCCCGCGGGCTCGCGCGGCGGCCAGCCCGGCCATGGTGCGTTCGGCGATCAGCTCACGCTCGAACTCGGCGAAAGCGGCAAAAATGCCGAAGGCGAGACGCCCGTTGGCCGTCGTCGTGTCGATTTGTGCGCCGGCGCCGGTCAGCACTTTCAAGCCAATGCCCCGGGTGCGCAGGTCCTCGACCGTGTTGACCAGGTGACGCAGGTCGCGGCCGAGCCGATCGAGCTTCCAGAGCACCAGGGTGTTGCCAGGCTGGATCGCCTTCAGGCACGCGGTGAGGCCCGGCCGGTCATCACGACGGCCAGACGCAAGGTCTTCATAGATGCGAGCGGGATCGACGCTGGCCGCCAGCATGGCGTCCCGCTGAGGGGCCAGGGTTTGGGTCCCGTCCGATTTGGACACCCGCACGTAGCCGATCAGCATTGCGGCACGAGAGGACACTGGGAACCCTCAGGAAAGATGAACGTCACCCTGCAAGCTGGCGATCATTTCCGCAACGGGTTTTCTGGCGGATTGCGACCATGATCGGACGGTCAGAGACAATCGTCAGAAAACCGCCCGTTTTCCTGGCGAACCATCACCCGATCGCCTCCACCGCCGCCGTGCTCAGTCTCAACCATTGTGCGTCGAGGTTTATGATCTCGCGTCCGTCTCACCGATCGTGCGTTCATTCTCAAAGAGCGTGCGTCGGACACCTGCTCCAGTCTCAGCTAATGTGCGTCAGAAAGTGACCTTGATTGCGCGTCGGGCCGTACATCATTGCGCGCCGCTACAGCTACGCCATAACGGCCTGCCCTACCGGGGCATCAACGTGATCATGCTGTGGTCCGCATCCGTGGTGGCGGGCTACGCCTGCCCCCGGTGGCTGACCTACAAGCAGGCCCAGGAGTTGGGCGGCAATGTCAACAAGGGCGAGCGCGGGGAACTGGTGGTCTAGGGGGAGGTTCGGGATACGTGTAAAAAGTAGTCACAGGGCGGATGGCAGCGCGGCCCGGGCGCGTTTGGTGATCTCGCCGACAATGCCGCGGCTGGCTCGGCTCGCGATCCTCTTCTGGATGGCGCGGATGCTCAGGTCTGTGGACGTGGCCAGCGCCTCGATCTCGCTGACGATGCGCTGAGATGTGGCAGGTCGACCCAGGTGCCTGCCGCGCACCTGGGCGGCCCGCATGCCGGCAGTGACGCGCTCGCTGATGAGCGAGGACTCCAGTTCGGCCATGGCGCCGATGATGGTGAACATCGCCCGGCCCATCGGGCTGTCCGTGTCGATCTGGTCCTGCACGCTGACGAATCGCACGCCAAGGTGGTCGAACTCCTCCAACGCCACGAGCAGGTGGCGCGTGCTGCGGGCGAAACGGTCGAACTTCCACACCAGCACACAGTCGATCTCTTGGTTGCGGGCCGCCGCCATGAGCGCGTTGAGCTGCGGCCGGCCTTCCCGACGGCCTGATACTGCGACGTCGCAGTAGTCCTGCACGACCTCGAGGCCGGCGCGCGCGGCATACCCGCGCAAGCCATCATACTGCAGGTCTGGCTTCTGGTCGGCGGTCGAAACCCGCAGGTAAAGGGCGGTACGGGTACCCTGGCGCGGTTTCGACGTTGGGCGCTTGCGTCCAGAAAGGTATTCCTTTGCGGACACCGGATCGCTACCTCCTATCTCCTTCAAATCACATAGCCTGACCGGCCGTTGTGGCGCACCCTTTTCTGGACACCCATGACGGCCATCAATCGCACGGCCTACCCACGCCCTGGCGCGCGGCTGACCCGGGACGAACTCGGCGCCCGCTACGACATGACCGAGGCTGACCTGACTTTAGTCCACGCGACCGCGCGGACCGGTCCGGGGCGTCTGCTGCTGGCCACGCTGCTCAAAACGCGCCGGGATCTGGGATACTTCCCGGCGCCGAATGCAGTTCACGCCGGAACGGTGGCCCATCTGGCCGCGCAGCTTGGCGTCACGCAAGCAGCCGCATGGCCTGATGAGGTGCGGCTCACCAAGTCGCTCTATCGCTATCAGGCCGCGGTGCGGACGTACCTTTCGGTTGTGGCCTACAGGACCACAGCCGAGCAGATGGTGACCGGCATCGTCCTCGGCGCTGCCGAAACCATGAGCGACCCGGCCGACCTCATCAACCGGGCCGTCGAGGCGCTGGGTGCCGCAGCAACCGACCTGCCAGCGTTCAGCACCCTTGACCGGCTGGTGAGCCGGCTGCGCGCCGAAGTCCATGGGCGCATGTACGGCCGCGTCGCTGCCCGCGTCGCGGCCCAGCACGCGGCTGCGCTGGATGCGTTGCTGGTCAAGCCGCCCGGGAGCGCCGTGACCGGTTTGAACCGGTTGAAGCAGGCACCAGGGCCTGCGACCCCCAAAACGGTCAGGCTCTGGACCGATCGCCTCGAATGGCTGGA
>JANXSM010000145.1 GCA_025352665.1 Rhodospirillales bacterium
ATTTCGGTGTGGGCGCCGGGGCGTTGCTGCGGTCGGGCTACGGCCTCCCTCCGCAACGCCCCGGCACCCACGGAGACCACATCAACCGGCAGAGGTTGCACTTATAGAAACCGAAACGGTGTCTCGACGAAGCCGACCACCTCTCAAGGTCATACGATCCTTCGATCGGATCCGAGATCGAGCCAACTGAACTGAACGGTCGCACATCAAGCCGCATGCTGGAGACCGCAAATTCGGATATGTCTCGTCCGTATGCCTCGACGCTGTGATCCCAGAAGCTTTCCACCATCGTACCAAGCGCGCATCCTGCATCGAACATCCGGCGAGGTGCAAAGGCACGCACCAGTTCGTCCGCGACCTTGCCAAATATCCCGAGCCAGCGATCATTGCGCTCGTATGGGATCGATCCGCAATGCGACGCGTAGTAGTCGGCATCATAGGGATGAGAAGCCTTTGGGAGAGCCCCTCCATCCGAGGGTAATTCCTGCTCATTGACCATTTTGGGACCTCGGGTTTTCAGAGATTTGTTCGGGCCAACCGAAGTACATTTGGCAATACAAGCTTCGCGCAGGTCATGCGGGCAGCGCTCATAAAAATGATTTTTCCATCCCATGATTTGGATCGTCGACGCTGCTTCTAATGCACTCTGGACCGGCCAAAACGGCTTCCCAATCGACAAACAGGGCAGCGCTCCAGCTTTGACAATTTAGCTTTAACGCTTGGCCAGGGTAGCAAGCCGGCGTCGCCGACAGCAACGCGACGCCGTCGCGCGCTCCGTCCCCCGCTTCGTCTTGCGATCGCACACCATCCGTCGCGCCATAACTAGATTGTTATACGTTGGTCCATACCCAACGTTGACGAGGTAGGTGCCGCACACTTGTTCTGAGAAAGCATCGAGGAGTGTGCTGATGCTGTTCCAGGTATGCTCGACGGAGCTTGCATCATCGGCCTTTCGCGGCTGCGTCTTGAATTTGGCAAAAGCCTGATTGATCGGACTGAAAACGGGGCTGTGGTAGGGAGGCTGGAATATCAGCCTCGCCCCCCATGCCCGCGCATGCGCCTGCTCCATCTGGCGTGACCTTGGATGTAAGTCACATCTCGGCTGGATGGTCCGTGGTCCCGGTCTCGACGGTGGCACAGAGACGCTGCGTGATCGCAGGCGAGATGATCTCTAACCCAGTAACGATTAACCCTCCGAAGCGCTCCGCAGCCGCCGGTAAGCACGCAGGCTGAACGGCAGCAGAATGAGATAGATCAAGCCGGCCGCCGCAAACGCCGCCCAAGGGTCTGCGACCAGCAACGCCGCATAAGCGCCGGTGCCGAGCAGCACGGGCAGCACGGTGTGCGGCGGCAGCTTGAAGTTCTTGCCGCTCCACACCGGTAGGGTCGAGACCAACAGGAAGGCGGTGCCCATCAGCACGGCAGCACTGACCAGCGGGTGGCGGACCGCGGCCTCGAGCCCAGTGAAGCCGAGCGAGTGGGCCTCAAGCCCGACGAAAAGCGGGAACAGCGCCAGGCCGGCGCCGGCCGGGGCGGGGACGCCGGTGAAGAAGTTCGACTGGTAGGCTGGCCGTGGTCCCGCGTCGATCAAGGCGTTGAAGCGGGCTAGGCGTAGCGCCATGCACACGGCGAACATCAGGCAGGGCATGAACCCGAAGCCGCGCGCCACCTGAAGCGACCATACATAGAGTACAAAGGCGGGGGCCACGCCGAAGCACAGGAAATCCGCCAGGCTGTCGAATTCCGCCCCGAAGCGTGAGGTAGCCTTGAGCAGGCGGGCGATTCGGCCGTCGAGCCCGTCGATGCAGGCGGCCACTGCGATCGACACGGCGGCGGCGCCGAACCGGCCTTCGAGGGCGAAGCGCATCGCGGTCAGCCCTGCGCAGAGCCCCAGCATTGTCAGCAGGTTGGGGATCATGCGATTGATCGTCGCAGCCCGCAGCCGAGGGCGCTGCGGCGTGCGCAGCCGGTGGCGCAGCCGTTGCATGGGCGTGTTGAGCAGCGGCGGGCGCGCCGGCTCCTTCACCTGTTCAACTCCGCGATGACGGTCTCGCCGCCGATCATGCTTTGGCCGACGGAAACCAGCGAGGCGACCCCGACCGGTAGATAGATATCCGTGCGGCTGCCAAAGCGGATGATGCCAAAGCGTGAGCCGGCGACCACGCTCTCGCCCTCGTGCACATGGCACAGGATGCGCCGGGCGATGAGTCCGGCGATCTGCACAACCGCGAGGTCGCGCCCGTCCGGCAGGCGGATTGCCAGCGCGTTGCGCTCATTGTCATCGCTGGCCTTGTCGAGGCTGGCGTTGAGGAACTTGCCGTGCCGGTAGGCAATGCGGGTGATCGTGCCATCGACGGGCATGCGGTTCACGTGAACGTCGAGCACCGAGAGGAAAATCGCCACCCGCACCCGCTCGGCCGGACCGAGGTCGAGCGCTTCGGGCGGCGCGGCGTGCATGACCGAGACCACATGACCGTCGGCCGGGGCCAGCACCAACCCGGGTCGCAGCGGAGCCACACGTCCTGGGTCGCGGAAGAAATACAGGCAGAACAGCACGAAAACGACGCCCACCACGGACAGCACGGGAGTCAGCAGCCACCCGGCCGCGGCGACGACAGCGCCGCCGATGATGAACGGGCGACCGGCCGGATGCGGTGGGGCCACTACAAGTCGAAGCGAGGCAACGAGGGACATGTTTTTCCGAAAAAGCCGCTCAGTGCGGGATGGTTTTATGAATGCTTCACCTCCCGCGGGCAAGACTGCCGGCGCACTCCGTTCAACCCAATCGCGAGGGACCGCATGACTCGGGATCACCCTATGGCTGAGGCAAACGATGCTCAGGCTTGGCCACTGTCGCCGCGATTTCCCGCGGGCGAGCTACCACGGTTAAGGCACAGCACCGAAGGAATGCCGATTGGCCCGTTCAAGCTCGACGCCCAGGGGCTGCTGACCCCCGCGACGGTGGACAGCTTTCCCGGTTTCAAAGTGCGCTGGCGCGAGCGCACGGTGCATGCCCGGATGGTGAAGGACACCGACACCGCAACCGTCGGACGGCTGGAATTCAGCGGCATCCTCGGGCGCGTACCCAGCACCGCCAAGTCACCGCCGCATCTGAAGCAGCGCGATTCCGCGCTTAGCGTGCTGCGAACGCTACCGGCGCTGATGCCGCCAGGTTGGGCGATAAACCTCTCGCCGGACCACAGCGTCATCCTCGTCATCACCACACCGCTTGACCTGCCGACTAGCGCGGTGTCGCTGATCACAAAGGTCACCCTGTTTCTGTTGGCGCTTTCGCCCTACCTCAATGTGCTGGACGAGGAGGGCGTGAGTTTCGCCGCTGGTATGGCAAAGACCTGACCAGGGAAAATCAGATTGGGGTCGCGGATCTGTTCGCGGTTCGCCTGAAAGATATCAGTGTAGAGAATGCCGCGCCCATAGACCCGTCTGGCGATGCGCCACAGGTTCTGCTGCGGCTGAACCACGATGCGGTCGGCGGGAACCTCCATTTCCGTCAGTGCGGCGCGTTGGAACGGCATTTCAACACGGGCATGCACCTGGCCTGTGCTCGAAACCTCGTCGAGTCGCAGATGATGTTCTCCGGTGGTGATGCTGGCCACCGGCAATAGGCTCCAATGCCCGCGGCCATCCGCCTGCGCTTCGCCGATCAGCACGTTGTCGACATAGAGCCGAACCACGGTTCTAGCCGGGGCACTGCCGGCAAAGCGGATCGCGCCCTTCGAGTCATAGTCGACCATATCGAGCCCGAGATGCGAACCGTCTATGCCGGCAGGTCCCTGCAAAATCCGCGCGGGGCCATCGGTCGGCGTCACCACTACAATCGCCGCCGACGGTGTTGTTACTGGCCCCTGTGGCGTGGCTGCAGGCGGTATCGGCGCGGGCGCGACGGCCAGCGCGGCCGCATTGGCGGTTGGTGACGGGGGCGCAGGAGGGGGGGCAGACGCTGAAGTGGATGGGGCAGGCGTGGGTCGTGGGGGCAGACTTGCTATGCGTTCCGGCACGATCACGACCACAGGCGCCTCACCCGCCACCTCCTTGCCATCCGTGCCGCTCGATCGCAGGGCGAGTTGCTGCCCCCCCGCCGGCAGCGGCGCCTTGGGCAGGATCACGAATTGACCCTGGGCATCCGCCTCGGCGCGGCCGATCTCGTGGCCATTGTCGGTCACTGTCACGTTTGAGCCTGGGGCCGCGCGGCCGGCCACCACGGTATCGCCGGAAGGGCTGACACGCACGACATCGAAACTCGGCGCGACCGCGGGTGCTGGCGCCGGACCTGGTGGGAGTATTTTGTTCGCCACCGCGTTTGGCGTGGCAGGGGCTGGGGCGACAACAGCAGGCATTGATTGAAGTGCCGCGGTGGGCGAGAGGCTGGCAAGCAAGGCGGGTTTAATATCGTCCGCGCCGCTGCGACCCAGCCAAACCGACACACCGAGCACCGCCAATCCGGCACCGGCGAGCAACAGTGGACGCAGCAGTGAAAAAACACGGCGTGGCGGAACATTCTCTGACATGAATTTGAAACTAGGACTGCAACGCCCGCACCGCAATCATCGCGGGGGGGCGAGCTCTTCCAAACACTGTCAAAATCGCCGAATTTCGCAGCGACAGCCCCATCAGGAATGATCAGACATGGCTCTGCGCGCGAAAATGACTGGTATTTTGCTCCCTATGCGCATCTGGGACGTGCCGACCCGGCTGTTCCACTGGCTGATCGTACTACTGATCGCGGTCAGTTACGTCAGCATATCGCTGGCCGACGGACCGAGTGCCGGTGTATGGATGCGCATCCATATGCTGAGCGGCGAGACCATGCTGGGCCTGCTTCTGTTTCGCCTGGCCTGGGGATTCATCGGTAGCGACACCGCCCGTTTTGCCCATTTTCTGCATAGTCCCGCCGCGGCCTTCCGCCATCTGCGGTCCTTTTTCCGTCGCGAGCCCGATACCCAGGTCGGTCACAACGAGGCCGGTGGCTGGATGGTCATCGGGCTCCTGCTGCTGCTGGCCTTCCAAGTCGTAACCGGTCTCGGTGCCAACGACGACGGCTCCACGGAAGGTCCGTTGGTGCGCTACATCTCCAAGGACACCAGCGACCTGTTGTCCAAGCTGCACGGCATCAGCTTCAACATCCTGATTGCGGCGGTGATCCTTCACGTCGTGGCGGTGGCGGCCTATGCGATCTTCAAGCGGCAGAACCTGGTGCGAGCCATGATCACCGGCAAGAAACGTCTGCCGGCGGCCACACCTGCACCACGCATGGCAAGCCCATTTAAGGCGGTGGTGGTACTAATCGCTGCGGCGGCGATCGTGGTAGCCGTGGTGGGGCGATAATCTTTACGGCGACCCATCATAAGCGGGCTTCGCCGCAATGCAGCATGGACATTTGGTGGCATTGAGGATTTATCCATGCTTTCGCCCCGCGAGACGAGGAAAAGAGGCCAACATGACGGATATTCGCGCGGTCGCTGTGTTCTGCGGCGCCAGCATGGGCTGTAGGCCAATTTGGCACGCTGCCGCCCTGGCGCTTGGCGAGGGGCTGGCCGCGCGGGGCATCCGGCTGGTCTATGGCGGCGGCAGCCTCGGCCTGATGGGCGCGGTGGCGCAGGGCGCCCGGCAGGCGGGCGGCGCGATAAGCGGCGTTATTCCAGGCTTTCTCATACGGCGTGAGGCACCTGAGGAAGACATCACGAAATTTGAGATCACCGAAACGATGCATGACCGCAAGCAGCGCATGTTCGATTTGTCGGATGCCTTCGTCTCCTTCGCAGGCGGCCTCGGCACGCTCGACGAAACATTCGAGATCCTCACCTGGAAGCAACTCGGCCTGCACGACAAACCTATCCTGATCTGCAACGTCGAAGGCTCGGCCGCTCCGTTGATGGCTGCGATCGAGGCTGCGGTCGACATGGGATTTGCCCAGCCGCACATCCGCCAACTCTACGAAGTGATCAACGGTGTGCCTCCGCTGCTTGAACGGCTCGGCGCGGGGCAATGAAACAACTGCTCAGTGATATGGCGAGGCGGCTTGCCCTGCCGTCCTCACGGGGCTATACGCCCCACCTCGGTCGGAGCGTAGCTCAGCCTGGTAGAGCACTGTGTTCGGGACGCAGGGGCCGGAGGTTCGAATCCTCTCGCTCCGACCAATCCTAATTTTACCAATGAGATTGCGGTTGGCGTCAGCCGCGCTGGTGGACGGCCCAAAGCATCAGCCAACGCACCGGCATTACCCAAAGAGCACCGGCGATCACAAAATAGATGATCTGGATCCACCAGTGCATTGGTAAAACCACGTCGGCCAGGACCATGGCGATAGCGATATAGACTACGAAGAAGACCAATCCGGCGACAACGGCGATGGGGGTGCGTTTCATGGCCGCGATGTAGCGTGCCTGCACCGCAACCGCCAGCGTGGCTGTTGTCGTCGCCGCAACCCCCAACGTCGACGGGACTTCGATTGCGCGAAGCTTGCGGATGCATCACGGCGGTTATACACGCCCATGCTCATGTACCAGGGACGCGCAATCATGGATCTCAAGGACCACATTCGCGATATCCCCGATTTCCCCAAGCCAGGGATCCGGTTCTACGACATCTCCACGCTGCTGCGGCATGCGGACGCTTGGCAGGTAGCCAGCGGAAGGCTCGCTAACATCGTGCGCGCCTACCAGCCAGACCTGCTTGCGGGCATCGAATCACGCGGTTTTCTGCTCGCCGCTCCGCTCGCGCTGAAGCTCGGCTGTGGTTTCGTGATGTTGCGCAAGCGCGGCAAGTTGCCGGGTGCCACAATCGGGCTCAACTACGCGCTGGAATACGGGACCGACCGCATCGAGATCCAGGCGGATGCAATCATACCCGGGCAGCGGGTGGTGGTGGTTGACGATCTGCTCGCCACCGGAGGCACAATGGAAGCTGGCATCTCCCTGCTGCGCGACGTCGGCGCCGATGTTCGCGGCGCTGTCGCGCTGATCGAACTGACATTCCTTGGCGGACGTCAGCGGCTGAGCGTGCCGTTCGAATCGCTGGTCTCTTATGACGACTAATTGCCTCCGCTAGAGCGTGATGATCGAAGGTGGAATCACCGAAAGGTCTGAATAACGCGATAAAACAAAGAGCTTGAGTGGGATAACGTCGCCTATCAGACGTCATCCCGCTCTATGCGAACAGTTGCAGCAGCGGGTTGCTGCTGGAGCTGCTGGCACTCGGGTACAACGCTGACAAAAAGTTGGACGAGGTGATGCCGCTTCCATAGGCGGCGCCGAGTATATTGCTGCCATCGGCGGAGCCGTTGAGCAGTGACAGTCCCATGCTGGCAGAGGATGTACCTGCGCCCAAGCCCTGGCTCTGCCGGATCAGATAGGTCTCGACCATCTGCGACACCTTTTTGGTATCCTTGAAATTGGCAAACTTGATGGCGCTTTTCAGCGCCGTCTGCTGCTGGGCGAAGTCGAGATTGACGAAGGAATTGTAGTCCAGACCGGATGAGACGACAGCAACCTTAAGCAGCGAGACATCGGACATCAGGCTGTTCACCGTAGTGACGTTCGAAATGTTGCGCTGAAAATATAATCCTGCCTGCAGGCCCGGCGCCAGGTTGTCCTGTGCCGTCTCGTAATCGTTGGTCGCGGCCGCCGTGATGGTGGCCGTCACATTGGCGGTGACCGCGGCGATGACATCTGATGTGGCACCGCTGGCCGCGCTGAACGGCGGCGGGTTGAACTGGTTCATCGCTGTTGCGAAGCGGATCATCTTGGCATCGCCGAGGCGGCTGGCCACCGAGGTGGTCAGCGTATGGTCCTGCGTCATCAACTGTTTGAGTAGGGCCTTGGAGTTGATGCTGGACGACAATCCGAACGCGTCGAGAACCACCGAGAGCGCTCGATAGTTCTTGAGCAATGCGTCCGGCGTGGTCAGGCCCGGTACTACCTTTTTGAAATAGGCGATATTTGCCTTTATTTTGGGGTCGCTGGTCTCGAAGCCGGTCACGCTCGCGGCCTCGTTGCGCGAGTCGTTGAGGTACGCCTGCAAGGACGAAAGGGTGCTGGAGATGCCCGACATGCCAAGATCCCTCCGGGGGCGAAAGCCACCCGACGAAAATCAACCGGGCGGTCGCATATTCGCCGGTTCTCCTAAACGTCCGGTTAATCATTCAAGCCCAAGACTTGGCTTAACGACGAAAAACCTCGTCGGCCATTCGATTTTTCTGACACAAAAAAGGGCTTACCCCCATGTTCTCCATCAACACCAACCAGAGCGCACTGAACGCACTGCAGTCCTTGAACTCGACCGCGACGATGATGCAGCAGACGCAGTCGGCGATCTCTACCGGCAAGAAAGTCGGCAGTTCCCAGGACAATCCAGCGGTCTATTCGATCTCCAACTCGATGAACGCGCAGATCAGCGGCCTGGCCGCGGTGTCGGACAACCTGAACTTCTCGCAGTCGGTCATCGGTGTGGCGCAGTCGGCCGCGAGTCAGATCGCCTCGCAGCTCAGCACCTTGAAGAACACCATCACCAACGGTGTACAGACCGGCATCGACACGACGACGATCAACAACCAGATCACGTCCATCCTGACCAACATAAACAGCTTCGCTCAGAGTGCCACGTTCAACGGCGTAAACATCGCAGGCGGCACCGGCACCGATCCGAACACCGGCTCGGCCATTCAAACCTCGCTGACGACGACGCAGGATGCCGATGGCCACACGATCACGGTCGCCCAGAAGGACATCAGTGCGACCGGGCTCAGCCTGACCGGTCTCACGGTGGGATCGTCGGCCGTCGATTTCGGCAGCCTCAACAGCACAACCGCCTTTGCTCAGAACGACTACCTCAAGCTGGGCAACGGCACCAAAAGCAACTATTTCGTGCTCAGTGATGGCAGTGTGGCGCCGACCGCACCCGTGGCGACCGATTCGAACAATTCCGTCACCTTCGTGAACTTTGGCGCCACGGACAGCCAGGCGACGGTGCTCTCCAAGCTTGCATCGGCCATGCGCTCCTCGGGCTATGGCGCCAACGTGGCAACGGCGGCCGTGGGCACGGGCACCGGTGCTGTGGCGGCGGGTGATCTGGTCGTCACCGGCAGTGGCATCACCAACGCCGGCTCGTCCTTCAGCATTGCCACCGCCGGCAGCCTGACACAGACCAGCGTGACGTCGACCAACACCGCCATCCAGACGGTGGACAGCGCTATTCAGAGCCTCAACACCAAGGTCTCCTCCCTAGGCCAGAGCCAGCAGCAGTTGGCCGGGCTGCAGAGCTTCACTTCTGCACTAAGTTCGGCGTTGACCTCGGGCGTCGGCGCGCTGACGGATGCTGACATGGCCGCCGAAAGTGCGAAGCTGACATCGCTGCAGACCAAGCAGCAGTTGGGCATCCAGTCGCTGTCGATTGCCAATCAGGCGCCTCAGGCCCTGATGTCCCTGTTCCGCTGAAACACGCGGCGGTCGGGGCGCAAGTGCCGGCCGCCGGTTTTCTTTCCTGACGACGCCTTGTTTATCGATCAGTCAGAACCGGAGCATCCATGCAGAGACCCACGGCCTATCAACGAAATTCCAACCTCGGCGGCGCCAGTCCGGCCGAGACGGAAATTCTGGCACTTGGCCTTTGCAACGACAGATTGTCCAAAGCGCACGACGCCAGAACCCGTATCGAGGCGCTTGCCAAGAACCATCAACTATGGTCGGCGCTGGTGCGCGATTTAAGCTCGGTCACCAACCTGCTGCCCGCCAACCTGAAGGACAACCTTTTGCAGCTTGGCCTTTGGTCGATGGCCTATTCGAACATGGCCATCACCAAGGACATCCCGCTGCAGCCGCTAATCGAGGTCAACCGCAATATCAGCGACGGGCTGCGCATGCAGCGATCACAGTCAGTTGCCGAGCGTCGTCCGATGACTCGGGCAGCCCTCAGCGTCTGAGACAACGCGCTCAAGGTTCCAGTCGGGCTGTATTCAGCCCGACTGGAACCTTGTTTGAACCGACATGAGGCCGGATTGATCGCCCGCGATAGCGAAGGGCGAGCTGAAACAGCGCTACGAAAGTGCGGCGACCAGCACCTGTGTGCTGAGTCCGTTAGCGATCCAGGCCGACCTCGTATCCCAATGCGTGCCGCCCACGCGGGCGAATGCATGGTCTGCGCCAGGGTAGACATGGGTTTCTACCAGCGCATAATCCCGGGCGGCAGCGATGAGCTTGTCGCGACCCTCGGCTGGGAAGAAGTCGTCATTGCCCGCGACATGGACCAGCAGCTTCGTCTTGATTCGCGACATCTCTGGGATCAGCCCGTCGAGGCCCACGCCATAATAGGAGATGTTGACATCGGCATCCGACCGCGTGGCCATCATGAACGCCAGCCGGCCTCCCAGGCAGTAGCCCATGGTCGCAGCGCGGCCATTGGTGCCCGCCAGCGTTCGGGCGTGGGAAAGCGTGGCCTTCAGGTCCTCGATCCCCTTGTCCTGGTCGAACCCGTTCATCAGGGCGAACGCCTTGTCCCACTCCGCCTTGGTCTTGTCAGACAGATCGACACCCGCCTCCTGCCGCCAGAACAGGTCGGGGGCCAGCACATGAAAGCCGAGCCCTGCAACCTGGTCGGCGATTTCGCGCAACGAGGCGCTGACGCCAAAGATTTCCTGGATGAGGACAATGGCCCCCACCGCACCTTCGGCATGAACGCCGGTAGCGGGTGCGTGATAGATGGCGAAGCGGCCGGTGCCGTCGGTGGCCTGGAGTTGGATCGTCGGCATGGTAATCTCCCTTGCTGATGCTGCGCGTTCGGCGCGCGCGCTTTCTATCGAGCCCGCAGGATTATGGCCAGCGGACCTCGGGGGGGAGGCTCATGAGGATCGCCTCTACATTGCCACCGGTCTTGAGGCCGAACAGCGTGCCCCGATCATGGATCAGGTTGAACTCCACGTAGCGACCGCGGCGCTCCAGTTGGTGGGCCCGCTCCTCGGCCGTCCACGCCTCGCCCAGCCGGTTCCGCACGATGGCGGGGTAGGATTCCAGAAACGCGAGTCCCACGTCCTGAACGAAGCCAAAATCGGCCTCGACATCGCCCGAGAACAGATGGTCGAAGAAAATCCCCCCGGCACCCCGTGGTTCGTTGCGATGGGGGAGAAAGAAGTAGCGGTCACACCATTCCTTGAACTTGGGATAATAAGTCGGATCGTGCCGGTCGCAGGCGGCCTGAAGCGCTGCGTGAAATCCGGCCGCGTCGGCTTGCGCCTCGGGCGCGTCGAGGCGCATCGGCGTCAAATCACCGCCGCCGCCGAACCAACCCTTAGTCGTCACCAGCATGCGGGTATTGAAATGCACCGCCGGTACCCGTGGACTGGCCATGTGAGCGACCAGCGAAATGCCGCTCGCCCAGAACCGCGGGTCTTCCGCGGCACCGGGGATCTGGCCGCGGAATTCAGGGCTGAATTCGCCCCAAACTGTGGAAACGTTGACGCCCACCTTCTCGAAAATCCGGCCGCGCATCAGGCTGATCACGCCGCCCCCCCCCAGACCGGTATCACCGCCACTCTCGTTTGGCCGGTCCCAGGGCTTGCGTTCGAAACGGGCGGTGCTGCCCGCCTCGGCTTCGATCGCTTCAAACGCCGTGCATACCTGGTCGCGCAACGATTCGAACCAAGCCTGGGCCCGTGGTTTCAGATGCTCGTGTGGCAGCAAGACTTGCGGCAGGACAGAGGATTGCGGCATGGCGATACGACCCCAGTTGACCGAGCAGATGATAAGCCCTGCGGCGGCAATGTTGCAGGGGCGAAGTGCGCGACCTAGAAAGGGGTTGCCGAGCGCGCTGCATAAGGTATGTGGCTCACGCGATACAGGTTTTGGGGGCGCGCCCCCGGGTTGGCTTTTGGGGCTCGCACCCTGAGACTTGAATTTGCGGTGGCTACTGGGCGGCGGCGGTGTTGCGGGTGCAACTTCTGCCTGGCGTCCGGCCCGTTTGAAAACGTTCCGCTGCGGCGGACCTAGGTAGAGGATGCCGTCTGATGTCCGCGACCGCTCATGCCACTGGCCATACGCCTGGCGATGGCCATCCCGAAGATGGCAGCAAGCGTGATTTCCTGAAGATGGTCACCGCCGCCTCCGCTTTCATTGGCGTCGGCGCGCTTGCGTGGCCATTGATCGACAGCATGAACCCGTCGAGCGATGTGCTGGCGCTATCCTCGGTTGATTTTGAGCTTGCCCCCGTGGCCCTGGGCTCGGCGGTGACGGTGGTTTGGCGTGGCAAGCCGGTGTTCGTTCGCCATCGCACCGCCGAGGAGATCAAGGGCGCCGAAGACGTGTCGCTCAACCAGCTCATCGATCCCGCGACGGATGCGAGCCGGGTGAAGTCGGGCCATGACCAGTGGCTCGTGGTGATCGGCATATGTACGCACCTCGGCTGCGTGCCGCTTGGCAACAAGCCGACCGATCCGCGCGGTGAGTGGGGCGGCTGGTTCTGTCCCTGCCATGGCAGCCAGTACGACACCTCCGGTCGCGTGCGCCATGGCCCTGCGCCGCTGAATCTCGCGGTCCCTCCGTACGGGTTCGTGTCCGACTCCAAGATCAAGATCGGCTGATCCCGGTCACCCCCACGCAGTATTCGGAGCTTTGCCATGGTCGGCTTGCACACAAGCGACATCAAGAACCCGGTGATCAACTGGATCGACACCCGCTTGCCGATCTTCACCATGATGCAGAAGGAATACGGCGTTTTCCCAACGCCGAAAAACTTTAACTATTTCTGGAATTTCGGCGCGTTGGCCATGGTCAACCTCATGATCATGATCGTCACGGGCATCTTCCTGGCGATGAACTATAATGCGTCCACCGCTGGCGCGTTCGACAGCGTCGAGCGCATCATGCGCGACGTGAACTACGGGTGGCTGCTGCGCTACGTGCACGCCAATGGCGCCTCGATGTTCTTCATCGTGGTCTACATCCACATGTTCCGCAGCCTCTACTACGGCTCCTACAAGAAGCCGCGAGAGCTTTTGTGGATGATTGGCGTCGCCATCCTGCTGCTCATGATGGCAACCGCGTTTATGGGCTACGTGCTGCCCTGGGGCCAGATGTCCTACTGGGGTGCCACTGTCATCACCAACCTGTTCTCCGCCATCCCCCTGGTCGGCGACAGCATAGTCACCTTGCTCTGGGGCGGCTTCTCGGTTGATAACCCCACACTGAACCGCTTCTTCAGCCTGCATTACCTTCTGCCGTTTGTCATAATCGGCGTGGTGTTCCTGCACATCGTAGCACTGCACGTGACCGGCTCGAACAATCCGCTCGGCATCGACGTGAAGTCCTCGCAGGATACGCTGCCCTTTCACCCGTACTACACGGTGAAGGACTTGTTCGGCATGTGCATCTACCTACTGGTGTTCGCCTCGCTGGTGTTCTTTGCACCCAACTACCTCGGCCACGCCGACAACTACATTCCGGCCAACCCTTTGGTGACGCCGACGCATATCGTGCCTGAATGGTACTTCCTGCCATTCTACGCGATCCTGCGCTCGGTGCCCTCCAAGCTGGGCGGCGTGATTCTAATGTTCAGCTCGATTGCCATCTTGTTCGTTCTGCCCTGGCTCGACACTTCGCCGGTTCGCAGCGCCCGGTTCCGCCCGATCTATCGCTGGATGATGGTGGCTTTCGTGGTCGACTGCGTGCTGCTTGGTGAAGTCGGCGGCCGTCCGCCGGAAGGCATCTGGGTGGTGGTCGGCCAGCTCTCGACGCTTTATTACTTCCTCCACTTCCTGGTGCTGGTGCCGGTCGTCGGCAAGATGGAGCATCCGCTGCCGCTGCCGGAGAGCATCAGCCGTCCGGTGCTGCCGTCGGGAGGCGGGCCGCTGCCCGCCGGTTACGCTGCCAAGCCGATGGAGAAAGTCTGATGTCCGTTCATCGTCTGGCTGCCGTGGCAGCACTGCTTACGGGTTTTGCTGCGGCGCCGGCTTTTGCTCAGGAGATCGAACTGCCCAAGCAGAATTGGAGCTTCGACGGCCCGTTCGGCACTTTTGACAAGGCAGCCGCCCAGCGTGGCTTCCAGATCTACAAGGACGTCTGCTCTAACTGCCATTCAATGAAGCAGGTCTACTACCGCAACCTTTCCGGCATCGGTCTGTCCGACGCCCAGATCAAGGCGATCGCGGCGACGGTGGACGTGCCGACCATCGGCGACGATGGTCAGCCGACCGAACGCAAGGGGCTTCCGGCAGATCACTTCAAGTCGCCGTATCCGAATGAGAGGGCCGCCCGCGCCGCGCAGAACGGCGCACTTCCCCCCGACCAATCGGTGATCGAAAAAGCCAGAGAAGGCGGTGCGGACTACATCTTTGCCCTTCTGACGGGCTACACCGATCCGCCGGCCGGTGTGAAGATGGGCGACGGCATGAACTACAATAAATACTTCCCCGGCCATCAGATCGCCATGGCGGCCCCGCTGTCCGACGGCCGCGTCGACTATATCGACGGTACCAAGCCCACACTCGAGCAGGAGGCGCGTGACGTGACGACGTTCCTGGCTTACGTCGCTAATCCGGAAATGGAGGAGCGCAAGCGGACGGGCATCCGCGTGGTGCTGTTTCTGGCCATGTTGTCCGGCCTGACCTACGTGGTGAAACGCCAGGTCTGGTCCGATGTCGACCACTGAGCGATTACGCCTGCCGAACTGCCGCCGTGGTCTCCCCCTCGGGTAGGACGGGGTGCCGCGGCGGTGCCGTTTCCACTGCCAATCCCGGAGAGCCCCGCATGAGCGCAGCCCAGGCGAGCGAGACCCGCGCTACAGTCCAGCCGGTAATCGGCATAATTGGCGGCTCTGGTCTGTATGATATCGACGGGCTGACCCACCGCGCCTGGCGCAAAGTGAATACGCCCTGGGGTGACCCGTCGGACGAGCTCATGGAAGGTGTGCTCGACGGGGTGCGCTGCGTGTTCCTTCCGCGTCATGGCCGCGGCCACAAGCTGCCGCCGAGTGCGCTCAACTACCGCGCCAACATCGACGCTATGAAGCGGGCAGGGTGTACCGATATCCTCTCCCTGTCGGCCGTCGGCAGTCTTAAGGAATCACTGCCGCCGGGCCATTTTGTTATCGTGGACCAGTTCATCGATCGTACCTTCGCCCGCGAAAAAAGCTTCTTCGGGCCTGGCTGCGTGGCCCATGTCTCGGTGGCTCACCCTGTCTGCCCGCGGCTTGGCGACGCGCTGTATGCGGCGGCGGTGGAGCTGGATCTCGCCGTCACCCGTGGTGGCACCTACATGGTAATGGAAGGGCCGCAGTTCTCGACCAAGGCGGAGAGCGAGCTTTACCGCAGCTGGGGTTGCAGCGTGATCGGGATGACCAACATGCCCGAGGCAAAGCTCGCCCGGGAAGCCGAGATCTGTTACGCGACCGTGGCGATGGTGACCGACTATGATTGCTGGCATGCCGACCATGAGGCGGTGACGGTGGAGCAGGTGGTGAAATATCTCCTGGGCAACGCCGACAATGCCCGCGCCCTTGTGCGTGCGACGATGCCGACGATCGGAGCGGCCCGCGGACCTTGCCCTGCGGGCTGTGATCGGGCACTGGAACACGCCATCATCACTCATGCCGAACACCGCGATCCCGCCCTGATGGCCAAGCTCGACGCCGTCGCCGCGCGGGTGCTTTAGCGTGCTGCAGGCACCGCCGGCACGGCCGGGCATGACCGAGGACGAGGTCGATACACCGGCACTCCTGATCGATCTCGACGCGCTCGAGTTCAACCTCGACACGATGGCCGCGGCCCTCGCAGGCACTGGCACTCGGCTGCGCGCCCATGCCAAAACGCATAAGAGTCCGGTCATCGCGCACCTGCAGATCGCCCGGGGCGCGGTCGGCCAATGCGTTCAAAAGGTCGCAGAGGCGGAGATTCTGGCTTGGGCCGGCGTGCCGGACATCCTTGTCAGCAATGAGGTTGTAGGCGCCGACAAGCTCGCGCGCCTGGCCGCGTTGGCTCGGATCACACACATCGCGGTCTGTGCCGATGACGCGGGTCAGGTGGCGGCCTTGGGCCGGGCGGCACAGGAGGCAGGTATCACTCTGTCGGTTCTGGTAGAGATCGATGTTGGCGCCGGCCGCTGCGGGGTGAGCCCGGGATCCCCGGCGGTGGTTCTGGCCCAACAGATTGCGGCGCATCCCCATCTGCGGTTCGGCGGATTACAGGCCTATCACGGCAGCGCCCAGCATCTGCGCCGCCACGAACAGCGGCATTTTGCTATCAAGGCGGCCGCTGACGACACGCGCCGTACTGTCGAACAACTCCGCCAGCAAGGGCTGGAATGTGCCATCGTCGGCGGGGCCGGCACCGGCACGTTTGCGTTGGAGGCGGCCTCGGGCATTTTCACCGAAATCCAGGCCGGCAGCTACTGCTTCATGGATGCCGACTACGCGGCCAACCTTGCCGACAATGGCCACCCCGTGCATCAGTTCCGCCACGCGCTGTTCGTGCTCAGTACCGTCATGAGTGCCGCCCGGCCAGGCGTTGCGGTGCTCGATGTCGGCCACAAGGCGGTGGCGATCGACAGCGGTCTGCCGCAGGTGTGGAATCGCCCGGGCGTGACGTATGTCGGTGCCAGTGACGAACATGGCACGCTGGCGATCACCGCTGGCGCTGCGACACCTCGCATCGGCGAAAAGCTTCGTCTGGTCCCCGGGCACTGCGATCCCACGGTGGACCGGTTCGACTGGTATGTCGGCCTGCGCCGAGGACGGGTAGAATGCCTTTGGCCAGTGGCGGCGCGCGGCGGCATCAACTGATCGGAGTTATGTGCGATCAGGAGTGGATGGCCGTCGCGGGTGACGCCATGCGCACTGCGGCCGGAGGCTTGGTGCGCTCATAGACACCGCGCTCTCCCGCCACCGACGCGAAGGCGTCGGTGATGCCGAGTACCGTTTCCGCACCACCGAGATAAAGTAGCCCGTCTGCCGCCATCTGCCTGGCGATCGCCTCCAGTACGCGTGCCTTCGTCGGTTGGTCGAAGTAAATCAGTACATTGCGGCAGAACACGATGTCGAACTGGCCGAGCGGCCTGAGATCTGCCAGCAGATTCCACACTCGAAACTGCGCCATGGCACGAATGGCGGGATTGACCTTCCAATTCGAGCCATCCTTGGTGAAATACTTTACCAGGTTTTGGATGGGCAGACCGCGTTGCACTTCGAACTGCGAGTAGACGCCTTCTTCGGCACGGGTAAGCTGTTCGCGGGCGATATCGGTGCCGACGATCTCGAACGAACGGTTGGCCAGTGACGCCTTCATATCCGTCAGTATCATGGCCAGGGAGTAAGCCTCTTGCCCCGAGCTTGCCGCCGCCGACCAGATCCGTAGCGTGGTGGAGGGAGGGCGTGCGGCGAGCAGCCGAGGCAGAGCGTGGGTTCGGAAATGGGTGAACGGCTTGTCGTCCCGAAAAAATAGGCTCTCGTTGGTGGTCATCGCCTCGATGACATCCTGCTCGAGCGAGCCTGCGGGATAACCGCCGAACGGTGGCGGCCCAGATCTGACGCGGTCGGCTAAAACGTCAAGGCTGTCGAGGTTGTGGCGCTTGAGGATTTGCCCCAGCCTCGTTTCGAGAAGATATGTCTTGTCGAGCCCGACCACGAGACCGGAGCCATTGCGCAGCAAGGCTGCGAGACGCTCAAAGCTGCCGGGCTTCATGACTCTCTCACTTCCAATATTTCGAGAATCTTCGCCGCAATCTGCCCAAGCGGCAGTATCGCGTGGCAGAGCCCCGCCTGGGCGATCGCACCTGGCATGCCCCAGACGACACTGGTGGCCTCATCCTGCGCGATCGCATTGCCACCTGCTTCGACCACAAGCTTGGTCCCGGCGAGGCCGTCGTGGCCCATGCCGGTTAACATCGCCACCAGCAGCCTGCCGCCGCACACGGCGTTTGCACTGCGCAACATCGGGTCGACCGACGGTCGGCAGAAGTTTTCCTGCTTGTCGTTCGAAAGGCGGACTCGAAACTGGCCGACGCTGCCTTCGATCAGCAGATGCTGGTCGCCAGGTGCCAGATAAATGCGGCCGGCCACCAGAGTTTCCCCATCCTTGGCCTCGGCGCAGGGCATGCCGCCTAATTTACCGAGATGCTCCGCCAGGATCGGCGTGAAACTTTTGGGCATGTGCTGTGTGAGGACCACGGGCACGGGCAGCGAGCGACCCAGTGCCTGCACGAGGGTGAACAGGGCCTGCGGCCCGCCGGTCGAACTGCCGATTGCGAGTAACGCCGGCGTGCTGCGCGCGCG
>JANXSM010000174.1 GCA_025352665.1 Rhodospirillales bacterium
CGGTGGTCCAAGGATGGCGTCTGGGATCGGTTATTCGCAGCGATGGCCGATGATCCGGACTTCGAATATATCATGATCGACTCCACTATTGTCCGGGCGCACCAACATGCGGCGGGCAAAAAAGGGGGTCTGAAGCTCGTGCGATCGGCCGTTCGCGGGGCGGCTTGACCACGAAAATCCATGCCGTTGTCGATGCTCTAGGAAACCCACTGCGCTTCATCCTCTCGCCGGGGCAGGCGAGCGACATTAACTAGGCCGAGGCGTTGATTGAAGGGCTGCCAGCCGACCATGTCCTTTGGCGACAAAGGATATGACGCATAGTCACTCCGCGACGCCATGAGTGCCCAGGGCGCCATGGCGGTCATTCCTCCAAGAACAACATCACCACAAGTTCCTTGTGACTTCGCGCTTTATTGCGAGCGCAACCTCGTCGAGCGTTTCTTTCTCAAGATCAAGCATTTCAGGCGGATCGCAACGCGCTACGAGCAAACCCCTCGTGCGTTCCTATCCATGTTATCAATCATCAGCGCATTCATCTGGATACGATGAATGTCAACGCCCTCTAGGGCCTTGAGCACACAACTTCGTTATCTTATCAAGTTATCGCAGCCACAGCCCGAGCCAGGGCGTCGACAACATACTTACCTCACTCTTATCGGAAACGCAATGACATAAGTGAAATCCCCTGAACGTCTCTCTTTAATACTCGGATATCTCGTCCCTGGCTTAATAATAATTTGGATGCGAGCGCAGTTCCTCACGGGAAAGTTGAAGCCACATAAAGACGAAATTATAACATATTTCACTATATCTACATTCTATTTACTTTTTTATAATTCGAATAACAAGGTCTATTAGTGGATCCGACGCGCCGCTTTACGAGCAGACATGCTATTGGCAAGAGATAACTCTCTTCGGAGCGATGGTTTTTGGCTTCATACTCGGCCTGAACGCTAAGTATGGCTGGTCCAGATGGGTTCTAAGAAGCTGCGGGCTGAACTTACCACATGTCTTAGATTCTGCTTGGGACTGGAAGTTTTCGAATTTTCCCCTGTCGCTGGTAATGTTGACCCTCACGGATGGTTCCTGGATTGCTGGCTGGTGTGGCCTCGCGTCGTTCATCGGATCTAACCCGAAGGACCGGGATTTATACGTTGAACAGGTTTATGGTGTGGACAAGGATGGGAATTGGAAGATAGATACAATCGGAAAAGCATCTATATCGCGAGTGGTGAAATCCGGACGATTGAGTTCATCCCCAAAAATGTGACTGCAGGAGTAGATGATGGCTAAAAAACCACTCGAAGGCCACATGACTAATGATGGTTATGTGCCAATACAAAAGGGCTTCATGCTAGCGGCGGGGGGCTTTGGTCAGGTTCAGGGCGGATATATACCGACTACTGGGCAGGGGCCAGTTAGTGCGCCTAGCGCAGTTCCCAAGCAACCGAGTAGTGTGCAGCCACCAAAAAATAATGACTAAACCTCGGGATTTTTCGAGCATCCCTTTTTGATCTTATGGTCGGGAAAAGCCGTCCTGCATTGCGGTCAGACCTACCGCTAGGTTACGCTTTGATCGACGCCCCAAAAGAAGCGCGTTGAGGAGGAAATGATGGGTCACCTGTTCGCAGGCAGACGCGAAATGCTGGGTGGCGCGGTTGCTGCCACCGCCGGAACGTCAATCGGAATGAGCGGGGGGCCGGCCGCAGCGCAGTCTGCGGTGCGCCACTCCACCGGCACCGAGCCAGCGGGGCTTCGTGCGCCACCTGGCGCGACCGATTGCCATTTCCATATCTACGATAATCGCTTTCCGCCGGCACCAGGCGGCCTGCCGGCGCAGGACGCCTCATCTGAAGACTATCGCTCCCTCCAGGCGCGCATCGGCACAAAGCGCGGGGTCGTCATCCAGCCCTCCTTATATGGCGTGGACAATCGTCCGACGCTGGAGGGTTTGGCGGCGCTTGGACCATCCTTCAGGGCGGTCGCAGTCATAAACCCCTCCGTCACCGATGCCGAGCTGCAGCAAATGCACACTCTTGGCGTGCGCGGGATCCGATTCAATTTAGCCCAGGCTGGCGCCACCACGCTCGATATGCTGGAGCCACTGTCAGCGCGCGTGAACGCGCTCGGTTGGCACTGCCAGATCAACATGCCTGGCGACAAGATCGTGTTAGCCGCCGACATATTTCTCCGCATTCCTGGCAAGCTGGTCTTTGACCACCTGGCCCATTGCCCGCAACCGACAGGAGTTGAAGGCGACACGTTCAAACTGATTCGCCGGCTTCTGGATAAGGGTAATACTTGGGTGAAACTGTCCGGCGCTTACGCAGATACGAAGGTCGGTCCACCCAGCTATTCGGATAGCAGCACTGTCGCACGCGCTTTTGCTGCCTCTGCACCGAACCGCGTGGTCTGGGGCAGCGATTGGCCGCACCCGACCGAAAAATTCGACAACAAGCCGGATGACGCTCTGCTGTTCGATCTGCTTTCCGATTGGGTACCGGACGAGAATCATCGCAGGCTCGTGCTGGTGGATAACCCAGCCGAGCTTTACGACTTCCCGAACGGGTGACAGTGGCCAGCACCCGCGCAAGCTGGAGCAAGCCAGAACAAAGCTTGCGGGTATCTCGGGGCATATTTCGCATCGCGGCACGCGCATGCGTGTGGCGCGTGCCAGAAGTCGTTGTTACGAAACCTGGCGCGAATACGATCGGGCAGCAATGAACAAGATATTCGTTGCTGGAGACACCCGCATCGCGCGGCGGATCATCCCACCCCGGCCAGTTACACCGGCAACAACACC
Organism: Rhodospirillales bacterium; assembly: GCA_025352665.1. Classification (GTDB taxonomy): domain Bacteria; phylum Pseudomonadota; class Alphaproteobacteria; order Acetobacterales; family Acetobacteraceae; genus CAIQQQ01. Next base: position 2,804 of record JANXSM010000174.1, read on the forward strand.
GGCGCCGAGATCGCCGTTGTTCCGTCTGACAGCGTCGTCTACCCCTTGAACCGTGGCCACGACAGCACCGCGGCGTTCAGGGTCAGCGAAACCACAGGTAGGCTGACGCCGCAGGTCAGCACATCAACGTAAACCGCCCATGCAGTTTTGTATTCGCCGAAGCGTCGCGGGCGGCAGCCAAGTTGTTTAACCGTTTCTGAAAGTAATACCCATGGTAAAATTAAAACCGGTCATGGCGTTCGTTGCCGCGGCGTGGCTCGCAACACCGGCCCTCGCCCAACCCCTCCCCTCCCCGGTCACACCCCCGCTCGCCCCTCGCGATGTGCCGGCTCGCAGCATCCCGGTGCCCACGACCGTAAGCCCGCAGTTACAGCTGATCATCGCGGCCCCCCTGCGCCCCGGCTGGAACACGCCGCCGACCACGCCGGAAGGCTGGAAGCAGCTGGCAGAGACCACCCGCGCGACGGCACTTCCCAACGTGAATGCCATGCGCGACCGCCTGAAGGTCACGGTAGAAGCGGGCACGATCGACGGAGTGCGCGTCTATACCGTGACCCCCGAGAAGATCGCCGCCGGCAACGAGAACCGGCTTCTCGTGCAGATCCATGGCGGGTGCTACGTGCTCAACCCCGCCGAGGCAGCGCTACCGGAGGCGATGCTGATCGCGGCTATTGGTGGCTACAAGGTGATCGCCGTCGACTATCGAATGCCGCCCGAAGCCTATTTCCCGGCAGCCCTAGACGACGCGATGACGGTGTACAAGGCTGCAATTAAGATGCAGGCCCCGGGTCGGGTGGGCCTGATCGGCACCTCCGCCGGCGGAGCGTTAGTACTGGAGATGGGCCTGCGTGCGAAGCTGGAGAACCTGCCGATGGTCGGTGCCATAGCCTCCGGCACGCCGATGTCTGACAGCACCAAAACCGGGGACAGCTTCCAGACGAACGCGATGCTAGATAACGTTCTGGTCTCGACGGAAGGGTTCTGCGACGCCGCTGCGGCATTCTATGCCAAGGGCCATCCACTGGCAGACCCGCTCATCTCGCCGGTGTATGGCGACATGAGCGGCTTCCCGCCGACCATCCTGACATCGGGAACGCGTGATCTGCTGCTCAGCAATACGGTGCGAGTACACCGCAAGCTGCGCAATCTCGGGATAGATTCGTTCCTGCAGGTCTACGAAGGCCAGTCACACGCCTATTACGGGCGCGACGACCGAATTCCCGAAACTCAAGAGGCTTTCAAGGAGATTGCACTGTTCTTCAACACGCGGCTGGCGAAGTAGCTGAGATCACAATCATCGCGCGCGCGCGATGATTGTGATTGAATAATACCAGCCCGGCTTGATGCTGACTCCTCCAGCATCAAGCCGGGCTGGTATAAGGTTGAACACCCAACCGGCGCAGGGCATTTCCAGCAGCATGCTGAGGGATAGCAAGACCACTATCTGCCCGTGGATTGACGGCATGTTTCACTGCCGGCTACGAAATGTTCAGCTCACAGGAGGTGCGGATGCCAAGAAGCCGAAAGTCCGCAATGCAGCCGATTCTGGCCGCGCTCATCGTGCTTGCGGCCGTGGGTACTGCGCGCGGCCAGACTCCGGAGCAACAGGACGCCGGCGCCTACGCCACCGTCTGTGCCGCCTGCCATCAAGGCAACGGCCTTGGCGTGCCTGGCGCGTTCCCGCCGCTGGCCGGCCATGCGCCGACGGTGCTGGCACGGCCGGGCGGGCGCGACTACCTGGCACGGCTAGTGCTCTATGGACTGCATGGCCCAATCACTGTGGACGGCCGCGGCTATAACGGCGCGATGCCCGGCTGGGGCGATGTTCGCAGCGACCAGCAGCTCGCTGATGCCCTTGACCATGTGCTCATGGCATGGGGCAATGCGACGGCTCTGCCCCCCTCCTTCGTGCCGTTCACCGCCGCCGAGATCGCCGCCGCCCGCGCCACGCGGCTGACGGCCGATCAGGTTTATGCGCTACGCCAGGATGCCCCCGCCGCAGTGGTTGTGGGCCAGATCGCCGTCAGCTTCACGCAGGATCAGGCCAACCGCGGCCACGCTGCGTTTCGCCGCAACTGCCAGGATTGCCACGGCGCCCATCTCGACGACGGAGAGTTCGGCGGGGCACCGCTCAAGGGCGGATATTTCGCCAGGCACTGGGGCGATGGCAGTGCTGCGGGCCTGTATGGCTACATGCACAGCAAGATGCCGCCCGACCGTCCCGGAAAGCTGAACGCCCAGACCTACGCTGACCTGACGGCGTTTCTGTTGGCCAGCAATGGCTACCAGCCAGGTGACGCGGAGCTTGAGCCCGACCCCGACAAGCTTGCACAAATGAGCCTCAAGCGGCCCTAGGGCGTTGTATGAATCGAGCGACCAGCCGTGATGTCCGATCTCACCTTACAGCACGTTGTGCTGCGCCTTGCCGCCGTGCTGCTGGTCGGCACGGTGCAGGGCTGGGCGATCGCGGCCATGGCGGTGGCGTTGGGCGATCCTGGACCGATGCAAGACGGGCGGTGCGCGCTTTGGCCGCTGCGCCATCTGGACCTGCTGGGCGCACTGGCCGCCGTTTTGAGCACCGCCGGCTGGAGCAGGCCCGTTGCGGTCGACCGATCGTTGCTGCCTGGCGGGCGGCTGGCGACGCCGGCGCTGGTGCTGGCACCGGTCGTGGCGACGCTTGTCCTGGTGACGATGCTGCGTCTCGTGCGCCCTGCCGCGCTGAACCTGCTCGGCGACACCGACGCCGCCGCGTTTTTTGTCCTGGTCGACACCATCGCCAGGATAGGTATCACTTCTAACCTGCTCGCCCTGCTGCCGCTGCCGCCGCTTGCAGGCGGCCATATCTGGGCCGCCCGCTGGCCTCGGGCCGCGGCGTGGCTGGGGCGCATCGCGCCGATGCCGCTTGCAGCACTTCTGGTCAGCGGCGTCGCAGCAGCACCCCTGGCCCGCGCGGTCAACGCCGTGGGACTGGTTGTCATGGGTCCGTTCTGGAGCTGACCCCGTAGCGTCCGGCGATCCGTGCAACCGTGCCGTCGCGCTGCAGCCCACTCCACGCGTCGGCCACAGCATGTTTGAGCGTGAGATCTCCCTTCCAAAGGCCGAACACGACGGCGAACCGCGGCAGCGGCTCCGGCATCCAGCCCAGGCGCCAGCCGGAGGCGCCAGCGAGCACTTCACCCTGCAACCGTTCAGTGACGGCGACATCGAATGCGCCGTCCCGCAGGCCGGCCACCAGCAGCCCCTCGTCCTCGGCGATGGTCACGCGCGCGTGGGCTGCACGCAGGAACGCCGCGAGGGCCACCCGGTCGAGGCCCGAGACGCCGATCAGCACGCCGACTCGGAGCCCCTCGAATCCGCCCGGATCGCGCGGCCCGAGCCAGGTCCAGCCGGTTTGGGCGTGGGGTGCCGTGGTTTCCAGAAACGCCCGCGTGGCGGGCGAAGCCACGACGCCGCCTGCCAGCATCTCGCATTGGGCCCGGGTGATCCGCCATGCGCGAGGATTGAAGTCACGGCCCATCATCGGGTTCACGACCAGATCCAGCCGCAAATTCAGCGCAGCGGCAAGCGCCTTCAGCAGCTCGATGTCGAGGCCAGGCCTGGCCGGATCATCGGTGATCAGCGGCTGGTAGTGCTCCGGTACACAGGCGCGCAACACGCCGCCCGCCCGTATCTCGCGGAGCGAGGTGTCGGGAGGCAGCAGCGTCACAGCGGCCAGCAGGGCAAACACACAGCCGAAGGTGACCAGGTCGCGCCGTCCAGGCAGGCGGATGCGCACCGCCTCAGCCCTTGTGGAAGTCGCGAAGTGCCAATCCGAAGAACAGCACCCCCATGCCCAGCATCAGCGCCGGGCCTAGGCGTGGATCGAACTGGTGGAAATGGATGAAGGCGCCGCGGAGGGAATCGACCGCGTAGGTCATCGGATTCAGCCGCACCACATCGACCAACCATTCCGGGTAGAGCACCCGCGTTTGCGCCCCGGTCAGTGACGGGTCCAGCGGGAAGACCGAGCTTGAAGTGAAATACAGCGGCAGGATGACGGCGTTGGAGAACACGCCGAACCCCTCGAAGCTGCGGATCCGTCCGGCAATGACCACACCGAGCGAGGTCAGCGCGAAGGCGAGCAGCGCCATCAGCGCCAGACCGTGCGCGAGGTCTGACAGCGACAGCGACAGATCGGCCAACTGTGCCAGCGCGAGCACGAGGCTGCCGTGGAACAGAGCCACCGTCGCCCCGCCCAGCACCTTACCGAGCAGGATCGTCGCCCTTGGCAGCGGCGAGACGAGCACCTCGCGCAGGAATCCGAACTGGCGGTCCCAGATCACCGACACGGCGGACTGGATGGCCGTGTACATGATGTTCAGCGCGATCACGGCCGGGAAGATGAACTGAAGATAGGTGTAGGGCACCACGAAGCGCACCTCGCCATAGATCTCGCCGCGGAAATACGGATTGAGGCCGATGCCCATGATCAGCACCCAGAGCAGCGGCCGGCTGACGCCGCCCACCAGTTGGCCGCGGTCGCGAATGGCGCGCTTCACCTCGCGTAACCAGATGGCGTAGAGCCCGCCGATCTGGAGCATGACGGCTGCCTTCATCGCGTGTGCTCCCCGCCGCGTTTACCGAAGGCCAGCGTGCGGTCGCGCGGTGAGGCCTCCTGATCGCGCAAGCCGCGCCCGGTCAGGGCCAGGAACACGCTCTCCAGGCTCGGCTCCTCGACCGTCAACCGGCGCAGCTTGGCGCCATGGAGGGCGAGGAAGCTATCGGCGAAGACGTCGCCGGGCGAGCGGATCACCAGCTCCTGGCCGCGCCTTGTGGTCTGTTCGGGGTAGGCTGCGGCAATCGCCTCGGCGTCCGCCTCGGTGCGCACCACCACGCGCAGCAGCTGCTCGCCGCGCGCGGATTTAAGCGCGGCCGGCGTGTCGAGTGCGAGGATTTTGCCTTGGTCGATCACGCAGACTCGGTCACAGGCATCGACTTCGTCGATGTAGTGCGTCGTCACCAGCACCGTCAGCTCACGCTCGCCACGAAGTCGGGCAAGATACTGCCAGATCCGCTCGCGCGACTGCGCGTCCAGCCCCACCGTCGGCTCGTCGAGGAACAGCAGCCGCGAATCATGGATCAGCGCGCGGGCGATCTCGAGCCGGCGCTTCATGCCAGACGACAGCGTGCGCACCAAGCGCTCGCGCCAATCGGACAGCTCGACAAGTTCGAGCATCTGCGCGATCCGGTGACGGCGCAGTGCTGCGGGCACGCCGAATACCAGGCCGTGGAACTCGAGGTTCTCCCACACGGTCAACCGGTCATCCAGGCTCGGCTCCTGGAACACTACGCCCATTTGCCGCCGCGCGCGTGTCGCATGCGCCGCGATGTCGGTGCCGAACAGGTGAACCGAGCCAGCATCGGGTGCCAGGATGGTGCACATAATATGTAGCAGGGTGGTCTTGCCCGCCCCGTTCGGCCCGAGCAGCGCGAACATTTCGCCCTGCGGCACGGTGAAGTCGATGTGGTCCAGCGCCAGGGTGCGTCCGTAGCGCTTGCTGACGGCCGCAACCGCGATGGCGGGCGGGCTCACCGCACCACCTCGGCTGGGAATTTCGCCTGCGCCAGTATCGCTGCAAGCGTGCCATCCGCGGTCAGGGAGGCGATCGCCTGGTCCAGGTTCGCGCGCAGAAAAGGCTGCTTGGTCAGCAGGATGGCGCCAACATCGGCGAACGACACCGGCAGCGGATCGGGTGCGAGGGGAGTGAGGGAGGCGATCCGCGTATCGGTCTGTGCCAGCGACCAAAGAGTTGGCGCCCAGACCAGTGCCGCCGCCGTCGTCCCCGCCACGACCGCCGCCAGCGCCGCCTCGTCCGACGACATCGGGTACTTGCTCCAGGCCCGGTCGGGCCCCACCGCCACCAGATATTGCGACAGTCGCATGTCCGCTGCCGTGCCGATCGTGGCCCCGATCGCAGCGTCCACTGGTAGATCCGACAGGCGGTTCCAGGTCGGGGTGGCAGTCAAATAGACATAGCGGCTGCGGTAATACGGGCGCGTGACGGTGAGCCAGGCCGGGTAGGCATTCGCCACCAGCTTGAAGCCAAGCACGACGTCGCAGTGCTCGATCAGCACCCGGTACAGATTGTCCATGTCCTCGCCGGACATGTCGGCCGTTCGAAAATCGGCCGACATGAGGTACTCGCGCGGCTGCAGCAGCAGCGCCTCGGCCAGTGCCCGGCCGATCGACCGTGCGACCGGCTGGTCCGGATCGCGGGCGTCGATGCAGTATGCGAGGGCGGAGTTGTTGTCACGCGTGCCAAAGCGCCAAGGATCGACGACGAACGGCTGTGCTGCCACCCGGCTTGCAGTGCCGGACCACAGAACCGCCAGCAGGCCAGCGAGGCAGCGTGCGGCCCGGCCGGGGCCGCGCGCGCGCCGGATCAGTTTTGATCCGGCAGGGCGAACACCCACAGCACCGATCCGCCGTCTGGCACGCTTAACTCAGGCGTGAGGGTCGCCAGCGACTTCGCCTGACTCGACCCGTTACCGACCGCGACCGCCACATACTGCTTGCCGCCCACGCTGTAGCTGACCGGGAAGCCGTTGATGGCGTTGTTGGTCTTGGTCTGCCACAGCACCTTGCCGGTCGCGTCGTCGTAGGCGCGAAATATACGGTCCCAGGCACCGGCGAACACCAGCCCGCCCGCCGTGGGCAGCACGCCGCCGGTGGCCGGCGCACGGTGGCGGAACGACCAGGTGGTGGTCTGGTCGGACAGCTTCACCGCGTCCACCCTGCCGACATTGCCGTCGCTACCAGGAACCAGGGTGCGCGCGAAAATCGCGCGCCCGCCGCCGGTGTAGGACTGGCCGGGGTCGAGCGGCGTGGGCGTCGTGTTGGAGCAGAACTCGTTCAGCGGCAGGAAGAGCGTCTGCGTGTTCGGGTTGTATGCGGTGGCAGGCCAGCCGCGTCCACCGGGATCGGCGGGGCAGTTCAGCGTGGTCTGGCCGATATGCGGCACGGCGGCCTGGTTGATGGTCTTGGCCCCGGTCTTTTGATCGATCGACGCCACCACGTTCTGCGGCACGGTCTGTTTGGCCCAGAGCCATTCGCCGTTGGTGCGGTCGATCGCCTCGATAATGCCGAGCTTGCCCGTGGTGACCAGCGTCTTGCGTGTCGTGCCACCAACCGGCAGGTCGATCAGCATTTGCTCATAGGCATAGTCGAGGTCCCAGGTGTCGTTCTCGAGATACTGATGGTACCATTTCACTTTGCCGGTGCCGGGGTCGATCGCCAGGGTGCTGTCGGAATACAGCGCGTTGGAGGTCCCGCCGGGGATCGACTTCTGGGGCAGCGTGCCGCGCATCTCGGCGATCCAGGGATAGGGCTGGCCGACGCCGTAGAACACCAAGTTCTGCTGCGGATCGTAGCTGCCCGCAACCCAGGCGGACGCGCCGAAACGGCTCTCGAGTGGCACGCCGTTCCAGGAGTTGTAGTTGGGATCGTCGGGATGGGCGATCGTCCAGACGCGCCACGCCTCGGCGCCGGACTTCATGTCGTGGCCTGAAATGAAGCAGCCACCGGGCTCGGCGTTGCCACATCCGGTCATGCCCTGCATCACCATGCCGTTGACCACGAAGGGCCCCGAGGTGTAGCGCCAACCCTTGCGCCAGTCAGCCGTGGTGTGGTCCCAGGTGACCTCGCCGGTTTTGGCGTCGAGCGCCACCAGATGCGCGTCCGACGTCGCCACGATCAGGCTGCTGCCGTAGATCGCCATGTTGCGCTTGGCGAGGTTGTTGCCGGCCTGGTCAAGCAGGGCCTGCGGCAGGTCGCGGCGGTATTCCCAGATCAGGTCGCCGGTGGCCGCGTTGAGCGCTTGCACCTTGTCGGCATAGTTCCAAATATAAAGCACGCCGTCATGCACGATCGGCGTCGTCTCGGTCGCTCCGTTGGACAGCGACCATGCCCACGCCACTTGGAGGTTCTTGACGTTGCTCTTGTCGATCTGCTTTAGCGGGCTGAAGCCGAAGCCGTCATAGGTGCGGCGCCACATCAGCCAGTCGGCGGCGTCGGGGTTGCGCAGCATCTCGTCGGTTACCGGCCGCATCGCCTTGGCGATGTCGGCAGGGCTCTCGGCGCGCGCCGTTGGAATCAGTCCATTCGGCATCAACGCTGACGCGCACAGCAGCGTGGCTACAAAACGCAAGGCTGTCGCTGGCATGATCCATCCCCTTGGCATTGTTGATGGCGTGCCGGAGCACACCTTGCTTCTTTTTAATGTCGCTCGTAATGTTTGTGCCTGGTCGGTTCGGCGTCAAGATGAAACTTTAGGATCCCAGCACCAGAAGGTCTCATCATGCTTGCGCCACGCTGGCTGCTGATCGCGTTTATTTCACTGGTGGCAGGGACTGGCTCATCGGCCGAGGCGGCCCAGCCACAGACCGTGCGCGTCGGCGTTATGCAGTCCGGCACGGTGCAGTGGGAGATGGACGTGATCCGCCGCCATGGGCTGGACAGCGCCGAAGGCGTGGTCGTGGCCGTGACACCGCTGGTCGGCAAGGACGCTTCCTCCCTCGCGCTGTTGGCAGGCTCTGTCGACGTGATCCTGACCGACTTCCTGTGGGTGTCGCGCCAGCGCGACGGTGGGGCCGACACTGTGTTCGTTCCCCACAGCACCGCCACGGGTGCTATCATGGTGCGACCCGACGCGCCGATCGCCACACCGCGCGATCTGGTCGGCCAGCGCTTGGGCGTGGCCGGCAATGCTGTCGACAAGAGCTGGCTGGTTTTCCGTGCCTACGGCCGTAAGCTGCTCGGTGTCGATCCGGCGCAGGCCATGCGGCCAGCCTTCGGCGCGCCGCCGCTGCTCAACGAGTTGGTGGGCCGCGGCGAATACCCCGCAGTGCTTAACTTCTGGAACTATACCGCACCGCTCAAGGCACAGGGTTACCGCGAGCTGGTCACGGTGCGCGAGATGATGCAGGCGCTCGGCATGCAACCGACCACGCCGCTGCTCGGCTGGGCGTTCTCGGCCAGATGGGCGGTCACACATCCCGGTGCCGCTGAAGGCTTCGTTCGCGCGGCGTTGGGCGCAGGCCGCCGGCTCACCGAGGACGACGGCGAATGGGCCGTGCTGGCCCCGCTCATGGGTAAGGCGGATCTGGCCACTCGCCTGGCCCTGCGCGACGCCTGGCGCGCCGGCCAGGTGGCGCACAGCACCGCCGCCGAGGCGCTCGCCGCGGCCGAGCTGTTCCGCCTGCTGACCGAGTTCGGCGGTGCAGACCTGGTGGGCGACGCCCAGGCGATGAACCCCGGCACGTTCTGGGATGGCGTGAATTTCTGAGCGACACCCGACCGTCCCGCCGCTTCGCCTGGCCTCTGCCGCAATCCTTGTGCTGCTGTGGCAGGTGGCCGCTATGGCGTTGCACGACCGTATTCTGCCCTCGCCTGTCGCGGTGCTGCGGCGTCTGTTGGTCGAGGCCAGCTCTGGCGAAATGGAAATTCAGGTCGCGATCACGCTGGCCCGGGTCGCCGCCAGCTTCGTGGTAGCGATGCTGGCGGGCACAGCCATCGGGATCGTCATGGGCGCGCGACGGCGCTGGGACCTGCTGCTCGACGCACCGCTGCTGATCGCCCTCAACATGCCCGCGCTGGTGATCATCATTCTTGTCTTCGTCTGGACTGGGCTGAACGAGTTCGCGGTGGTGCTGGCAGTCGCTCTCAACAAAATTCCCTCCGTGGTGGTCAGCGTGCGCGAGGGCGCCCGGGCGGTCGACAGCGAACTGCTGCAGGTGGCCCGCAGCTTCGCGCTGTCGCGGCGCACGACTTTCCTGCGAGTCTATCTGCCACAACTGACCCCGTATCTGATGGCCGCCACCCGCAACGGCATCGCTATCATTTGGAAGATCGTGCTCGTGGCCGAGCTGATCGGCTGCAGCAGCGGGGTCGGCTTCAAGCTCGGTGGCTTCTTCCAGTTCTTCGACATCGCCAGCGTGCTGGCCTATACGGCCGTGTTCGTTGGCCTGTTCGCCCTGATCGAGGGAGCCCTGCTTAGACCACTGGAGCGACGGCTGACCGGCTGGCGCCTATGAGCGGCTTTACAGTCGACATCAGACGCAAGAGATGGCCGGGGCCTGACGGCGCCATCGCGGTGCTCCAGGACCTGCGTCTGCACGTGGCCGAGGGTGAATTCGTCTGCGTGCTGGGCCCATCTGGCTGCGGCAAGACCACGCTACTGCACATCATCGCCGGGCTCGACACCCAGTACGACGGCACCCTGACCTTCGAAAAAGGATCCCGCCCGCGCCAGGGCGTCATGTTTCAGACGCCGCGGCTGATGCCCTGGCTCGGTCTTGAGGCCAATCTCGAGCTCGTTGCCGATGCGGCTTCCCGCGCTGCCGGGCGCCCCGCGTCGCTACTGCGGGAGGCCGGACTGGCCGGGTTTGAGGCCGCGACACCAGGTCGCGTGTCGGGCGGCATGCAGCGCCGCGCAGCCCTTGCCCGCGCTCTCGTAAACCCGGGCGCGCTGCTCCTGTTGGACGAACCCTTCGTTTCACTCGATGCTCCCACGGCGATCGGTCTGCGCGAAGTGCTGGTCGATGTCTGGCGTCGCGAGCGGCAGACCGTGCTGTGCCTCACGCATGATCTCCGCGAGGCTCTCACCCTGGCCGACCGGTTGATCTTTCTTTCGCCGCGGCCCGGGACAGTCGTGCTCGATCTGCCCAACCCCGTGACCCAACCGCGTGATATCGACGGGGTCGCGGTCGCAGCTGCGCGTGCCGCCCTGTTGGAGCGCTGGCCGGAACTGCTGTCAGGGATCGCGTGTCGATCGGATTGAGCATCGGAGCATGAAGAATGGACCGGTCCGGGCTTGCCGACTATTCTTCCGTCAATTAGGGGACAACACATCATGAACTTTTCAGGCGTCTTGGCGCGCGTGGTGGCCGTTGTCGGCGAGGCGACGGTGATGATCCGGCATCGAACGGACGGGGCCCAGAAGCCCGCCTGGGGCAGTATGCCGGCGATCCCGGCGGCCAAGCCGCAGGGGGCGATCCCCACTCTGAAGATGCCGACCGCCAAAGGGTGGGCGGAGGGGCAGCTGCCGCAAGCGGCGCCAGGGCTCAAGGTCAACGCATTCGCGCGCGGCCTGAACCATCCACGCTGGATCTACGTGATGCCCAATGGCGATGTGCTGATCGCCGAGTCATCGAGCATATCCGAACCGGTGAAGACCGTGTTCGGCCTTGCCGCGCGCGCCACCATGCAGCGTGCCGGCGCAATCGTGGCCAGTGCCAACCGCATCACGAGGCTTCGTGATCTCGACGGCGACGGGGTTGCGGACATTCAGGAACCGTTCATGGAGGGGTTGAACCAACCCTTCGGCATGGCGCTGCTCGGTGACACATTCTATGTCGGCAACACCGATGGGGTATTGGCCTTCCCCTATGTGGACGGTGCACGCCGCATCGATGCGGCGGGCCGCCGGATTGCCACATTCAAGCCCGGTGGGCACTGGACGCGCAGCCTCCTGCCGAGCCTTGATGGCTCGCAGCTTTATGCCGGGGTCGGCTCGCTCACCAATATCAGCGATGATGGGGCGCAAGCCGAAGAGGGACGCGCCGCGATCCATCTGATCGACCTGGCCACCGGCACTGACCGCATCTTCGCAGGAGGTTTGCGCAATGCGGTCGGCATGGCATGGGAGCCGAATACCAACGTCCTGTGGACTGTGGTCAACGAACGCGACGGGCTTGGCGACGAAACGCCACCGGACTATCTGACCTCGGTTGTGGATGGCGGTTTCTACGGTTGGCCGTATTGCTACTGGGATCGTATCGTCGATGACCGGGTGCCCCAGGATCCCGCGATGGTGGCGAAGTCGCTGACACCCGACTACGCGCTTGGCGGGCATACCGCCTCGCTCGGCTTGTGCTGGATGCCCGCCGGCACGCTACCGGGGTTCCCGGACGGCATGGTGATCGGGCAGCATGGTTCGTGGAACCGCAGCAAGCTGAGTGGCTACAAACTCGTGTTTGTGCCGTTTGAAAGCGGCCGGCCGTCTGGGCCGTCGCGAGATATCCTGTGGGGGTTCCTGTCGCCGGATGAGAGCGTTTCGCACGGCCGTCCGGTTGGTGTAACGATCGGGCCGGACAACTCGCTGTTGATGGCCGATGATGTCGGCAACGTGATCTGGAGGGTGACGGGGGCTTGAACAGGATCTGGGCGGCCGGATGTCCGGCATGCCCCTTATCCCTCAGAGGCTCTGACGACGGCTACCATCTGCTCAGGCCCTATGAACGCGCGCCAACGACGGAGTTCACCGAATTCTGGGAGATCCTCGACCGCGGCACGCCGCGGAAAAACGCAAACTCTGCCACGTGGCCGTCGAGGAACGTATCAGTCGTCTCGCATTGATACGCCTTGACGAAGCAGGCGTCCAACTGCGGCAGGTCCATGTTTCAAAAGTGAATCTTCTACCGCAGGCCGCCGATCACACCCACCGCCTCGCCAAAATCTATCTGGGCATACCCCGGCGGATGCGGGACGTGCTCGTCGCACAGCCGCTCAAAGATCCGCTTGGCCGTATGCCGCTGCTTGACTGGCGCGCTCTGGTCGGCCTCGAGGATCGCATCGATCACTGGCAGCAACGCACCAAGCTCGGCTTCGTAATCGGCAGCGTTCGCGTGTAGCCGGGCGGCATCAAAAACCGGCACATCGTCTGCACCGTCTCACGACTCAGACCGAACACACGCGCCGCCTCACGGAGGCTTCGACCCTCCGGGAACACAAAACGTCGAACGGCGGCGTAAACCTCCCCGCCGAGCATTGTTGAGCGCGGTGCGCCAGGACGACATCATGACCGCCGTCGCGGGCACCGACCGACGATTCTGGCGTGACGGCGTCGGTCTGCTGCATCCCGGCACGCCGTTCGCCAACGATGCCGGGATCGAGGTGTTGACTAGGGCGCGGGACGAGGCGCGGGCGCGCCGTGAACTCGCCGAAACAGGCTATCGCGGCGAACCGGTCGTCGTCCTCGGCGTAGCCGGGTCGGGCTACATCCCCGCGCTGTCGCAAACGGGCACGGACGTGCTGCACCGGGTCGGCATGACAGTTGACATGGTCGTGACTGGCTACGCGACGATGGCGCGTCGCATTCAGCGGCGTATTACGCCCCAAAAAGGTGGCCCGGATGTCTATTTCGCGCCGATGGAGGGCGCATTCAACCATACGCCTGCCACCAACAATTATATTCGAGGTGATGGGCGGAGCGGTGCTGCAGGTTGGCCGACCAGTCCGCGGCTGGAGGTTTCTTCAAGGCGGTGCCGATGGGTGGGCACGCCTATGTCCTAAAGTCCGTGCTGCACGATTGGAATACAAAGGATGCCACAGCGATCCTTCGGGTCTACCGCGCGGCAATCGCGCCCGGCGCGACGCTGCTAACCGTCGAGCCCGTAATCGGGCCGCCTAGCGAACTGCCAGTATCGAAGTTTACGGACACAATATGCTCGTCATGCTCGGCGCCCAAGAACGGACGGAGAGGCAATTCTCCGCATTGCTCGCAGCCAGTGGGGTCACGCTTATAAGAATCACACGCGCGACCTTGGGCTATAGCCTCGTCAAGGCAGCCCCCAGCTGACATGGAGCACCCCCTTTCTATTCTATCGGCACACGAACGAAAAGATTCAAAGGGCAAGCGCATCGATAAAAATTGTATCCGTATCAATATTTATATTTTATTGTCTCAATAGTTTCCTAAAACACCCCAGACAATATTTTGATATGTAAACAACATATTTTAAGTGTCCAGAGACATTCTGTTCACACTCTGACTAGGTGATGTGGACAAACGGGATTCCGAAACAGCGTGAATCGTGATTCAACGCTCCTCTTTGAGGAGAGCGGTGTTGATACGTGGACTGATGTCG